>QPGA01000069.1 GCA_003332265.1 Candidatus Accumulibacter meliphilus | reverse complement strand
GCCTCATCACAGGACGGGCTACTACACGATCTGGAAAGAAAACCAAAGAAGACCCAAGCAGCGAAGAAAAACCAGCTCTAGATCAAGCCCTCGAAGAACATCAAGAAACCCAAGAAAATCCAGTTTCACGTCCGCCGGTGGCGACCAGTTTCAGGTTGGCCGCGACAGTCGGTGGCCAGTTTCAGATAGATCATCGTTGAGGCGGCGGATCGATGGCCGAGAATATCCCCTATCAGTTTGGTGGAGACGCCTGCGCGTAGCAGACTGACAGCCCTGGCGTGACGAAACGCGTGGGCCCCATGCTTGCCTGCCGGATGAACATCGGCTTCCTTGAGACGACTCTGGATCAGCTGATAGAGCGAACAAAGCGGCCGATAAGGCGGGCGCGTGCGAATGAATATCTCTCGCGCCGACGTGTTTGGACGGCCGTTTTGCAGGTACGCCAAGATCGCCTCGCCCACTGCGCTTAGCAAGGGCAGGCAGGATTCGGTGCGCGTCTTCGAGCGTCGAATGTAAAGCTTGTCGTTATGCCAATCGAAATCCTCCAGTCGCAGATGAATGACTTCTTCATCCCGTAGTCCGTAGGCATCGAGTAACATTAGGACCGCGTAATCGCGCAAGCCCTTTGCCGAATGATCCTGGCGGACGGTGTCGACAACGGCGCGCCCTTCTTCATCGCGCAACGCCGACGGGATGGTCTCAAATGCATACAGTTTGGGCGCGATAACGAACGGCGTAAGATCACTACTAATGCGCCCCGCGCAATGAAGATAGCGCATGAAGCAACGCAAGTCGGAAGCCATCAATTTCCGGCTCTGTCGACCTAACGACGGCGCGCGAAAGAAAAGATAGGCGTCGATGCCATCGCCAGCAAGTTCCCGCATCCGGTCCGGATCGCTCCGCTCGCCGAGCCAAGCCAGAAATCGGCCCGCTTCGTCACAAAGTCTGAAAATGGTGTTCGTGGTCAGGCCTCGGTAGGTGGCGAGCCATTGCGCATACTCGTGGCAGATCTCTTGTTGGAACACTTCGAGTGGCGTTGTCGGAATCGCAATCGGTGGCCACTCACCGCGGACAACCCGCAATAGCAGGTGAACTCCGCTCGCCTGCACCCTGCACCAGCTTTCAGGCGACGTTGGCGCATCACCGTGACGGCAAGAAAAGCGCTCTAGCTCACTACTGAAATGCCGATTGACGTCATCTACTGTCACCGATTCGACGGCGATATGACGTGTAGCGAGATAATTGAGGAAACGCCTCGCATCGCGGACGTAATTGCCAATGGTGCGCGCTGCGTAACTTTCCGCTCTCATATGAGCGTCGAGTCGTGCAAGCAGCGGCTGAATGTTTGTTCGGTCAGATGTCATGGTGAACCTCCTTGGTGTAGGGATCTCAAGGATGACATCACCGGAAATAATCACGAGGAAACCCGGCTACGGGGCTTGTCCCGCCTGGGTTTCCCGGGTTTCCTTGACATTATTTCTTCCTGCTGATTACCCCGTGCCCTGATGACCGACAATGGCGCCGCCATGCTGGCCGATGAAACCGTCTCCGGCCTGGCTTGTCTGGGCATTGTCCATCAGACGACGCTGCCATATTCCCCTTACCAAAACGCCAAGCAAGAGTCGTTCTGGGGCCGTGTCGAAGGGCGCCTGATGGCCATGCTGGAAGGCGAGGACTCGCTGACGCTCGATCTCCTCAATCAGGCGACCCAAGCCTGGGTCGAACAGGAATATCACCGCACGCGCCATGCCGAGATCGAGACAACGCCGCTGACGCGTTATCTTGCCGGCCCGAATGTCCGTCGCGATTGCCCGACGACGGAAGTGCTATCTGCCGCATTCCGTATCGAAGTGGCGCGCCGGCAACGACGCTCCGATGGCACGGTGAGTCTGGCCGGAGCACGCTTCGAGATTCCCGCCCGTTATCGCCATCTCACCGTGCTTCACCTGCGTTACGCCCGCTGGGATCTGACACGGGTCGATCTGGTCGATCCGCGTAGCGGTGGGCTTCTTTGCCCGGTCAAGCCACTCGACAAGTCGGCCAACGCCGATGGCCAGCGCCGGCGCCTGACGCCGGTGACCCCCGATCTGTCGCCGCTACCGTCGTCGGGCCTGGCGCCCTTGCTCCGCCAGTTGCTCGCCGATTACGCCGCCACCGGCCTGCCGCCTGCGTACTTGCCACCCCTCGACCAGGACCCCGCATGAACCAGAAACTCCTTGCCCTGTATGGGCTGAAGTGGAATCCCTTCTCCCCGGATTTGCCGACCGAGGCAATCTACGTGCCGCCCCGGATCGAGAATTTCTGTTGGCGGATCGAGCAGGCCCAGATCCGCGAGGGGGGCTTTGCGATGATCCATGGCGACCCGGGTACCGGCAAGAGCGTTGCTTTGCGCCTCCTGGCGGAGCGTCTCGCGCGCTTGCCCGATATCACGGTGGGCGCGATCAATCACCCGCAGAGCAACCTCGCCGACTTCTATCGCGAGATGGGCGATATCTTTGCCGTGCCCTTGCGCCCGCATAACCGCTGGGGTGGCTTCAAGGCCTTGCGCGAGGTCTGGTTCGCGCATCTGGAGACGACGCGAAGACGCGCGGTGCTGTTGGTCGACGAGGCGCAGGAGATGAGTCCGCCGGTGCTCTGCGAACTACGTCTTCTGGCCAGTGCGCGGTTCGATTCACAGCCGCTTTTGTGTGTGGTACTGGCGGGCGATGCGCGCCTGATCGAGAAGCTGCGGCGCGAGGAACTGATCCCGCTGGGCTCGCGTATTCGCACCCGGCTCGCCACCGAACACGCCAGCCGCGAGGAGTTGCTCGCCTGCCTGAGCCATCTGCTCGCCGGCGCCGGTAACGCCAGTCTGATGACACCGGCGCTGCAACACACGCTGTGCGATCACGCCGCAGGAAATTACCGCATCCTGACGACGCTCGCCGCCGAACTGCTCGCCGCCGCGGCGCAGCGTGACCTTCCCCAACTCGACGAGAAGCTTTATCTGGAGGTCTTTGCCCAACCCGAGAGGCCGGCGCCACGGCGTGCGGTGGCGGGTCGCTGATTTCGAGGCTGACGATGTCCTTCGCTGCTTCGAATCCCGCGCTGGTGCGCCAATCGATGGCTTCTTGAGATGTTGGCAAATCCCTCGAACCGCGCTCGGAAGGGGGTCACGGGGACCGTGGAATAAATGCGGCATGTTTCATCGCCGCGTTTATGCCGCGAAAGCCCCTTGACGCCCTGGAGGGCGCCGACGCTCAAGGCAGTTGTCGGGGATGGGGGTTTTACATCCCCGACGGCTGCCTCACGGCGAGTGCGGGGTCTGGGGCAGAGCCCCAGGATCTACTCGCCTGGGCCGCTCTTGCCCGACTGTCGTCCATGATCGGGCGACACTTAGTGCGTTTAGCATATCGCCGCAACCATCACCGTACGTGAACATCGGAACATCAAATTGGCTGACCGCACTCACACGTCGATGGTGTGATTGTGGTCAGGTCACCGCGTGCGCCGTAGGTCTGCGTCCGATTGATTTCGCCGGTGGTGCGCACCCGCCGGATGGTGTCCAATCCGAACGGGCGCCAACCTGGCATTTCATGGGAGAATAGACTCAACTTTAGTGCCGGAAGTTTCTCGGGGTCATGCGGATTTTTATCTCTTACGCGGGTGAGCACCGAAGCAAAGCGGATGCGATCGTTCTTCGGCTCCGTCAAGCCGGTCACAGCGTATTTTTTGATCGTGACGCTTTGCCACCTGCGGAGAGTTACGACGAGCGTATCCGTCGAGCGATCGATGCGTCCGATGCGCTCGTCTTTTTGGTCAGCCCGGAGTCCGTGACATCCGGTGCTTACGCGTTGACTGAACTGGAGTTCGCGCGACGGCGCTGGGAGGATCCCAGTGGAAAAGTGTTACCGGTGATGATCGCGGATACGGACTACGCGCAAATACCTGCCTATCTGCGGGCCGTCACCGTCCTCGAGCCGCAAGGCAACGTAGAGGCTGAGACTGCGGCTGCGGTAACTCGGCTAGTGGGAAGCCGGCCTCGCCGGAAGGTGTTCGCTTTGATTACTCTCGGCCTGGTCATCGCGATCCTTCTTGGCAAATGGCTGCTGGAGGAGCGCGATCAGACAAGGGATTTTCGCCGCATTTACTTCGCGAATTTTGATGAGGCCTTTCCATCTACTGATAGCATCTGGTTACAGGGGCAAAGATCCGATTGGGAGGGAAGCGTATGGAACGGAAGCTACCGACTCTGCAATGTCTCAGGCAACCCCAATGCATCGTTCTCCAATCGGCTCGCGTATTTCGAAAAATCCGGATCGCCCACTGATCAAAGTGACGCCAAAGCGAGCGTGAAGGTTCGATTGGAACCACCGCTTGCCCAGCATAGCGGGGCAGGATTGCTCTACCGAAAGGGAGCCGATGACTCCGCTTTCTATGTTTTTTTGTTGTCGGGTGGCCAAACAGTGTCGGTGGGACGGCTCAATCAGGCTCTGCGTTTTCTCTGGTCTGGAGAGATCGTTGGAGGGAGTGCGAATTTCGTCAAGCTCGCGATTGAGGGACAGGGACGCCGAATTGATTTCCTTGTCAACGATAAACTCGTGCACACGATTAACGATGCAGACATCCGGACAGGAGACCCTGGTATCTTTGCCCTGAGTAAGGGTTGCTTCGTATTCGATGATGTCTCCGTGTACCTGCCGATTCCGTGAAACCGCTACGGCTACTTACGGCACAAGAGTGGAACGGGAGTGGTGTCGGTTTCGTCATCAAACCGCCTAGTGTAGTGTTGCACGCAGTGTGGAACATATGAATTTGAACCCCCACAAGGGATTGCGGCCACTTTCGTGCCTGCTGAAAGTGCCATCAAGATTGCAGCACTACACTAGCAGCCTTACATGGTCGCCCATCGCAAGAAGCGGCAACGTTGTCGTTTTTTCCACTGCTCCCGACTCCTGTCGCGGATGCCGCTTCTGTGTTCAGCGGTTGGTCTTTTCCGTCTCTGTCAGCGGCGCCGGCCGGCCGCACATGTGGCAGGGTTGCTCGGCGTGATTTCCTTCGCTACGGCCGGTAATGGATCCATACCGGCCGTCCACGCCATATGCCCCCAACGGCCGCTCTGGCCGACGACCAGACGAAGCGCGCCTCGTCGCGAAAGCCCGCTTTGAAGCAAACACCGGCCGCTGATTGTTGTCGCTTACGCCGGCGTTTGTCGCCGCCAGATTCCGCCGCCAGTTGTTGCCACCAAATTTGTGCGGTTTTACGCAGCCGCTAACACCTCCGTCGGGTGCTGCAAATTCGCCGAAGCCTGACCCCGCGACGAACCCTGACGCAAGTCCCTCAAGCCAATCATCGCCAGCACTCTGAGCCGTTCCGCCCGCTCTCGTATCGCGACGGTACCCAGATCGGCAAGCAACTCCGCGTAGGTGCCCGTTGGAATCTTCACCACAATGCGCAGCGACGACATCTCAAGCGCCCATCCGCCAGAACCCGCGCACGTTCGCAAAAACCGGCGCCTCGGGTGTCGAGACCTTGAACTGCGGAAATGCGTCCCTGAGCGCCAGTTCGACGAACCCCGCTCCTCCACCGACCAGCAGCACCAGGTCAGCACTCGCGTTTTCCTTGCGCAGCGATTCTCGCAAGCGGGTGGTGACGATCGGCCCGACCTTGTCGGCAGCCTTCTTCAGGTAGGGCGCGACTTCGACCCGCTCGCCGAGAAGACGGACCTGTGCGCGTCCCTTCCGTAGCGCCTGCTCCAGACGTTCCCTGCCCACGTTGCCGCCGAAATCCTGCGCGATCAGGCGAACCGCTTCATCAAGGATCACCGAAGATGCCTCCAGGCTGGTACCACACGACTGGCGCCGCAACTCGCCGTTGCTGATCAGGACCCAGTCGACCGAGAAAAATCCGGGGTCAACGACGAGCACCCGGCTATCCTCGATTTCCGAGGTGTCGGGCAAACCCCAGACGTAATCGACGAACCCGCCCACAGGTTGCGGAACGACCTTTACCTGTTTCACGGTGATCGTTCGCCGCGGCGTGACCTGATGCTCTCCCCGCATCTGCATGGCTAGCCCCTCACGCAGCTCGGGATCGAGATATTGAGTGACCGGAAGCCCGGTGACGACGCGATCGATCTCGTCACGCTCGGCGAGCAGAAGCCCGGCATGGAAGAGGGCGCGATAAGAGGCCGTCGACGGGTAATCCTCGTGCAGCTCGCGACTCCATAGCTCGGCGCGATCGGGTGATAGCCCGGCGACAAACGGTTCCCCGTTCACCAGAACGCGCAGGAAATCGTCATGCTCATCGCCGCTGATGCGCTCTCCCAGTCGGTCGGCCGGCGCAGCGCCTGCCGGTCGTAGCAGAACGCGGGGTTCCGCGCCCGCATCGCCGTACGCCAGTTTCAGGTTGGAATAGCCGATATCGAGTCCAAGAACACTCATGTCAGATTTTCTCCGGGGTCACGTCATTGAGCACCGCGCCCGCGAGTGGGCGCCAAGCCTGGCAGGCGCCGTGCAGGAAACCTGCAGGGGCAACAAGGCAAGTCTCCTGCGTTCCCGTGCACCTTCAGTGCGCCGCCAGTGAACCGGATGCTACGGGAACGCTCCGCCCGGTGGCCTTGGAAAAGCGACCAGGAAAGGCGCATTTTGGTGAGGCACAGAAGTGTTCCGCACCGGCCAGCCGCCTGCCCACGCCGCCGGTCCCCTCGCTTGACGGGTGCGTTCATGGCCAGCCCGTGAAGATTGGTTCACGCCCCGGAGCGGAGCAGAACGGCCGGGAAGAGAGGCCACCGGCCTATCACCGAAGTGCCCCCGCGGCGCCTTTGAACCCTCCACGGCACATGGACGACCATGGCTTCCATGCCGAACCGGGGTGCGGACCGATCTTCCCGACCCCACGGCGGGGCAGTGTCCCCATCCGTCGAAGATCATCCTCTGGGGAGAAACATCATGTCTGAACAGCTCACAACGATCGCTCAAAACGTTCGCAATGCGCTGGGTTGCGCGGCTACCGGAGTCGGTTCGCTGGCGACCAGTTGCGGCAGCGCCATTCGTCGTCACGCCGTTGGTCTCACTACGCTCGGCGTGCTCACCGCCGGCGGTTACGCCCTCTACGCGAATCCACCGGTGCAGAGCATCGGCCGTGGTGAAGTCGGCATTCGCGTCAATCAGCTGACCGGTCAGGCGGTCCAAGTACATGACGGTGCCGTGGTCGTCATTCCCCATCTGCACGAGCTGCGCCGCTTCTCGTTGCGCGACCAGGTCTATCGCCCGATCGGTGGACTCGAAGCCAACGGCCCGGCGCCCTTCCAGTCGGTAGAGGGGCTCTCGCTGGGCATCGATATCTCGGTGCGCTATGCGCTCGACCCGAAGCAGGTCGCGGCCGTGGCCAGGAACCTGCCCGAGGACATCAGTGGCGAGATCGTCGAACCGGTGGTGCAGGGCGTGCTCTACAAGACTCTGTCCCGCTACACAGTACGCGAGATTTTCTCGAGCAAACGCCAGGACATCCAGGAGTCCATCGAGCGCGAACTGAAACCCCGCCTGGCGGCTGACGGGATTGTTCTGGAGTCGGTGACCCTGGGCAAGGTGGACCTGCCGCGCGACTACCGGTCGGGCATGGAAACTCTGCTCGCCGAAGAGCTCGCCAGCGAAAAAATGCGTTACACGCTGGAGCTCAAGGACAAGCAGGTCAAGCAGAGCGAACTCGAAGCCCTGGCCCAGAAGATTCGCCGGGAAACCGCCGCCGAGGCCGCCGGCCAGGAGCAGATCATCGCCGCCAGAGCACAGGCTGAAGCGATGAAACACGTCCTGCCTTTCAAACAGAAACAGATCGAGCAACGCGGGCTCGAAGCCGAGGCCGAGAAGGTGACTCGCATTAAGGGCGCCGAGGCCAACGCCCAGTCGCGTCGCATCGAGGCGGCCGGCGAAGCCGACTCGCGCCGGCAACTTGCAGACGCCGAAGCGTATCGGCAGGAACGCCTTGGTAAGGTGGCCAGCGAACAGTTGGCGCGTGACGGCGCGCTGATTGACAAGCATCCGCTGCTGATCCAGAAAACGATGGCTGACAAACTCTCCGACAAGATCTCGGTGATCATCGCCGCACCGCCCCGCGATGGCGGCTTCATCGGTGCCGCACTGCTCGGTAGCGGCAACGCGACGCGTGCGCCATCAGGACGGTATGAGGCGCCCGACGATCGGGCGACCGAGGAAAGCATTGAGGGAGGACAATGACCATGCTCGCTACCGCACTCACCGTCATCGCGATTGTTACGCAGGATCAGGCGGGCCTGCGTGGCGCGCCGCGGGAAACCGCCGCCCCGCACACCGTCCTGTGGCAGGGGGACAGCCTGGAAATTCGCGGCACCAACGGCGACTACCTGCAGGTCTACGACCACCGGCGCGAGCGCGCCGGGTACATCCTCGCGACGCAGGTTCGGCCGCAGTCGCTGAAACCGGAAAGCGCTCCCGAACTACTCGCCGTCGTCCGTTTTCTGCGTGACACCCCCGGGGCGGAAGCCCTGGGCATCAGCTATGCCGCCGCGTTTCTCAAGGCGGCACCCGCGGAAGCGATCGATGGCGAAGTGTTCGATGCCCTCGGCACCTTCGCCGAACGTCTTGCCCGCCGCGCGACCGGCCGCCAGGCGAAAGGACCCGACGCTGCCGTCGGCGAGCATCTCGAAGTCGCCGCCGCTTATGGGGTGAACATGGTCAGCTTCGAGCGAGACGACAAGATTCAGCTCTGCTACGAGGGTGATGCCTTCCGTCGTGTCCTCGCGCTGCCGGCGAGCGATCTCCAGAAAGCGCTGGCAGCGCTGGCGCTCACGCGCCACGATTGCGTCTCACCGAAGCTGACGCCGGTCGAGCGATTCGCCCTCGACAACTGGCGGGCCGAAGTGCTGGAGCGGATCGACATGTCCCGGCTCCCGGAGGTCCTGAAGAACCGCCTGCACTTGCGCAAGGCCGGGGTGTGGGCAAGTCTCGCCTGGCAGCGGGCGAGACGCTCCGAACTCGGTGCCGCAGCCACCGTCGAGGCAGCCAACCGCGCGTTGGACGAACTGGCGGTGATCAACAAGCGCGAGTTGGCCGAGACCGATGCCGCGACCTATAGCGACGCCGCGATTCGCGTTGGCGCTTCGCGCTGGGCGGTCGAACCCGGGCTACCGCTCACCCCGATCAAGGCACCGATCGGTCTCGGCATCGCCACCACTCCCGGTGAGCCAGGCGAGACCTGCGTCCATCTGGTCGATGCCCGGCACGACGTGAAGAATCCGTTGCTCACCCGCTGTACCTACGGCATCGTCTGGTCGGCGTCGGCCGTGGCTCATCCCCAGGGTGTCGCCCTGACTTTGGCCGTGCAACCGCTCGATACCTGGCGCGAGATGTGGGTCTTTCGCCAGGAACCGACGGGCTGGATCGTCGATGTCGTCCCGCCGGCGACCGACACTCCCGACCTCGGCTACGTCGAGTTCGCGGGTTGGGTGCCAGGGCACACGAAACTGCTCGCTGCGCGCGAGGCGAAGGTCGACGGCCGCTACAAGATCCGTTTCGAGCTGCTGAACCTGTCCAGCCTGGAGGTCGAGCGCTGGGCTGACAAACCGAGTTCGCTGTCGGTCTTCTACCGGTCTCAGGCGCCGGCGTGGAAGGCGCGGACAGTGAGCATGCGCTGAGGTGTTCTGGAGGGGACGCGGCCCAGACCCGCGGGTGCTATTTCCCGGCATCCTCCTTCATGCCATGGATCGCGACCGAACGGGTCACGATCCATGGCTCGCTGCACTTCGTCCGGCCTGAACCTCGCGGGCATCGGCGAACGGTGTTCGTTCGTGGCGTAAGCCGCGCCGACTGGGGCTGTGACGCGCCGGCCACGGCCGGTCGCGAGCCAGTCAAGGGTGACGCCTCCGGCGGCGGCAATGGCCCAAGCCTTGTTCAGCGAGGGCATTCGTCGGTCGTTCAGGTAGGTCCGAAGCACGGACTCCGCCATCCCGCACTTCCGGGCAAAGAACGCCACGGAGTGGTCGCCGATCAGCAGCTTCAACCGGGCCGCAAGCGCGCCCAATTCGATTTCAGGAAGGGAAGGGCTCGCGTGCGCTTGGTCGGACGCCATGGCATCAGGTGGCGATTCGCCCGTGGATTCGAACTTGCTCATCGTCGTCCTTTCAGTATCGGCGGTGGATTCGCGGTTCGACACCAGTGCCGCATTCACGCGAATGCACTCGATCTCCTGGCGGGAAACGGTCGGAGGAGCTTACTGCGCCCCGACAACCCGCATTCGCTGCAGCGTCAGCACAAAGCTTACGCCATCATCCAGGTTGCGAACGGCGATCGTGCCGCCCATCTTGGCCATATAGGTCTTGGCAACGAACAGGCCCTGGCCCCGGTTACCGTTGGCGCCGGCTTCCGCCAACTCGGAGACGCCGTACTCGAAGATCTTGTCCATGAAATCCTCGGCGACGGGCTGACCGACGTTGTGAACGATCACCATCGCAGTGGTCTCCGTCGTCTCCAGGGTGAGTGTGATCGGCGTGCCGGGCTGGCGATAGCGGTCGGCGTTCTTGAGGATGTGGGAGAAGACGTCTTCCAGGGGGTACTCGTCGGCGCGCACGGGCACCGGTCCCTGCGCGGGCGCGCAACGCACGTCGGCAAAGCCCGCGTTGTCGGCGACGTTGCGCAGGAATTCGGCGATGTCGACCGCCTGCACCTGCAGGGTGGACGACTGGAACGCCTCGCTCGGACTGGCGCCACCGTACAGTACACGTACAGCCTGCTGCATGCGGCTGATGTAGCGGTGGCTTGGGTCTCCTGCATGGCGATGCAGTGCCAGGAGGGACTGCAGCGGGGACATGATTTCGTGACCGACCGCGTGCCAGAGGTCTCTTTCCTGCTCGGCGCGGATCCTTTCCCGCTCGGCGTCTTCCTTCACCCGACGCAGGAGATCGTTGAGACAGTTGGCGAGGATGCCCAACTCGTCACCGCCCCGCAGGTCCGCCAGGTCGAAGCGATCGAGGCCGTCGGTCGTCTTCACGCGTCTGGAGAGCGCGCTGGAACAGCGGGTGAGGTGGCTAATACGGCGGATGATGCCGATTTCGATGACCAGCCACGCCAGCGCGATGGCCAGGAGCATGGCGCCGACGAACCAGGAGACGCGGGTGGCGACGGCGCTCAGGATCTGGTTCACGCTGCGCGCGTCACCGTGGAGCACAATCTGATAGTTGCCCATCGGCGTCGCCACCTCGTCGGCGAGTTCGACCGGGGCGTCGTAACGTTCTACCGGCAGCTTGCGAATCAGGCGCGTGAGCAGGAGCGACGATTCCTCGATGACCTCGTGCTTGCCGCGCAGTTGTAGCTGATCGGCTTCTTCAGCGCGGCCGGCTTTCCGAATCGTCAGGGTTTCGCCTGGCAGGAGAAGGTCCGTCAGGTCGTTGAGGGAGAACGGCGCGACAGCACCGTCGGCGTTGCTATCAAAAATTGCCGGGCCGTCACCGGGCGGCAGCACTTCGACGCGGACCTGAAACTGGTCGAGGTCCGGTGGCGGCCACTGGGGCTTTTCCGGCTGGAAGAGCGCGTCGCGCAGGACGTCGATCGGCAGGCGCAACGAGAAGAAGGATTTCTTCTCGCAGGCTTCATCGCTTGCACTGGCGGCGTCAAGGCACCTGCCACTCTGCCATACCCAGCCACGGAATTCCTTCACCGGCATCTCGCCGGTGTAGTCCCGGTCGTCGAGTTCCACGTAACCGGTGAAGCGACCCCGCATCCCCGATGTTTGCCGCCGGTCGTTGCGGCCCGGGACTTCAAAGGGCGCGAGCCAGCGGTAAGTCTCTCCACGCAGGCTGACCATTACCCGCAAGCGGTGGGCGCCATCGAGAAACTCGTTACCGATGCGGTGAGGCACGAGCGTGCTGCTGACGAACGTACCGGCCGCATAGATGAAGCCGCCGGCCCAGGCGTTGTTGGCGATGGCAACGCACAGACTGCCGTAGTTCTTGTACTGGACCAGGCAACCGGCCATTTCCACGGCGTGACGGACCTTGCCCTGGTCGTCGAAATCGATGGCCGAGAAGGGCAGCATGACTGGGCGTAGCGGTGTCACCGGACCGTCGTCGCGCGGCGGGTTGAGCAGCGCCAGCTGGCCAGCCGGGTGGCGCAGGCGGGCGACGATCTGTTCCTTGGTCTTGGCGAAGCTCGCCTGATAATTGTCGTAGCTACGCTGCTTCTCCTCCTGCAAGACTGCGACCGCCATGGCGACCACGGCCAGCGCAAGTAGCAGGAAGGCGCTGCGAAAGAGGATGCGCAGCCGGAACGATGCCAGCCAGGCCAGCGGTTTCATCCCGGCGACCTCGGCGAAGGGGCAAGGAGACGCGCCGGAGCGCCACGGAGGAACCTGCTGCCGTCCATCACCCGCCTACCGATCGCTTGCGCCTGTAGGAATCGGGTCGGACCAGCGGAAGCCGCGCATGGGGATGTTCTCGATACGGTCGAACTCCGAGTCCAGTTCTCGGAAAGCTTCACGAATGCTGCTGATGTGTTTACGGATGTTGTCCCGATTACGGCCGCTTTTGACGACCTGGAAGAGTTCGTCGTAGGAGACCACCTGGCCGCGCTTCTCGTAGAGCGTGGCGAGGATGCGCTGGGCGGTCAGTGGCAGGTTGACGCGCTTGCCTCGCCACAGGGGCGTGCTCTGCCGCAGGGGGTCAATGGAGAGTTCGTTACCGGCAGGCAAAGGGGGTTTGCCGTTGTCGCGCTGTCGAGAGGCGCGCAGGATTTCCAGGAAGGTGTCGATGAAGTCGCGTTCTTCAAAGGTGGTCTTCTGCAGGTAATCCCAGGCATCGAGCGCCTTCATGATGCTGCGGTAGAGGGTGGCGGGCATCGCCGAGACCACCAGCACCGGCGTGCCGTTGCAGCCCTTGTTGATGGCGTTGATGATGGCCACGCCGGCATGGCGTTCCCGCCCCAGTTCGATATCCAGCACCACCAGATCGTAGTTCTCGCGGGCAATGGCGGCTTCGGCATCGTCGCGGGTGAACCACTGTTCCACGGTGATGTCCGGGTGCGCGGAGAGAATCCATTCCTTGAGTTGATTGCTGGTGGGAATGTCGTCTTCGATGATGGCCACTCTGAACATGCGGCGCTCCGTTCCTGTGTTGCGAAAGTATCCCTGTTTTTGACGGAGGAGGCACTGTCGTGGCGTGAATGTTTGTTCACAGGTCGGTAGCAATGGACGCGCTCCGGAACATGAACCGCACAACGTGGACCGAAGTTGCCCGGCGGCGGCAGATTGCTCCAAGGCCTCTGCGGCACCATGACTGCCATGAGAGATCGGCCGGCGTATCGACGTGCCGCTTTTCGGAACGGGGCAGGGAGGCTACGCCCCGGAAGCATACCGCAGTGGAGGGAGCCACCATGTCGGATCGTCTGAAAAAGCCTCGTCACAAGCCTGCTTCAAATCCGGGAAACGCTCACCCTTGACGTTTCTCTTGTCGGCAGATCGCCCGTGCCGTCGATCCGCGCGCCCCTTCTGAGGCCACGAGACCGGGCAGTGGTACCGCAGGAGACCTGCAGCGACACGCCGCGACGATCGAGCGCTCTTGACCGCAAGCGGAGCACCGCCAGAGCACCTGGCCACGTGCGAAGGACGAGTTTTAAGCGTCGGCTTCGAAATGTGACCGGAAAAGCCGTATCTCGGCCGCAGGGGGAGGCGGGCAGTGCCTACGATTGCACCCAATCCTTATTAGATAAGGATTGGGTGGACCGCAGCCTTATGGAAGAAAAAGCCTGCTCATCGGTCTCGATTTACCCCCGGATCGAAGCCCTGCAAGGCCTTGAAGCTCGCCCGGTCGGCGAATTTGCCGTCCCTGATGACCGGGAAGTGCTGTTGGCCCCTGCGATAGCCAGCGCCTTGGGGTGTCCGGGGTACGGCGCTTTGGCGGATTTCTCAAAAGGATTGGTGGGGTGGCGAATCCTTATCTTTAATGTGAAAGAAGCTCGTTGGAAGACACAGGAACCCCTGACCGCCGGGGGTCATGCAAATGGGTTGTCGTGAATCAGGCGGCTGCGGGGATGAAGCCGAAGCGAGTCAGAGCCTTGATCCAGCGAGAAGCGTTGCGCTGCACGGAAAGTTGCTCATAGTTGGTGGCGGAATCCCGGTAGTGTTCGCCACGCTTGAGCATGAAGAAGATGGTGCGCAACATTTTGTGAGCCAGAGCGACGATGGCCCGTTTGTAACCACGGCGAACGATCAGCGACTGGAACTTGGACTGGAACGCTGATTTGGTCCGACTGGCGGCGTGAGCGAACTCACAGAGAAGTCGGCGAACGTAGAGATTGCCCTTACGCACGCGCCCCGACTTTCGTTTTCCCGCCGACTCGTTGTTGCCCGGACAAACGCCGACCCAGGAAGCGAGCCGGTCCGGGGAACCAAAGGCACTCATGTC
>QPGA01000068.1 GCA_003332265.1 Candidatus Accumulibacter meliphilus | reverse complement strand
AGCGTGGCCAAGTTAGCGGAAACCGTCGATGTTGGCTTGAAACGCATCAAGATGGCGTTGTCGTCAACCGCGTGAGAGCTCTCGGCCATCGGTTGCGCCACCGTGTGGATTTCGGGCGGAGAGAATAGCAGTAGCACCCTCAAAGCTGATCGAAAAGGGTCGGGTTACAGTCAGGAGCACACGGTCGCGACTTTTCCTAAAAGCCGACATTGACTTGGAACGATCAGCTGTAAGCGGTCACTCGGCTGCGCATCTCACTTTTTTGTCGGACCGCCCGCTACGTGGCGCAAAGCAGCCGGTGGGCGCAGGATGACGTCGGTCGGCAGCCGGCCATGAGCAGCCGTAAAGACAGTGTTCCCAAAGCTGCCGTTCATGCCGATCTCTTCAAGCCAACCTATTTCTTCAAGACCCATCAAAAGAAAAGGCGATGCCGTTCGCGAAAACAACTACGTGCAAATCCGTCTGGACTATCGCAACAATATTCGGAGCCGATGGGTCCAACCGCCGTCAGGCTCTGGAATTACAGAAAGGAGAGCGCGATGAGCAACGTACAGGTGGCACCTGAGACGAAGGGTGTCACGGTGAAGTTACTTGCAACGGTTGATCTTGGTCCTGAGATTGAGGGCATGGCGGGGCGCCAACTTCGAATGCGTAAGGTGAGCATCGAGCCTGGAGGCGTGTTCGGGCCGATTCACGACCATAAAGACAGACCAGGCACCGTCTACATACTGCAAGGAACGATCACTGACCATCGAAATGGAGTCGCTACGGACTATGGTCCGGGAGTGGGCTGGCCCGAGGATAGGAACACCACACACTGGCTTGAGAACAGAGGAACGATTCCGGCGGTGGAGATCTCGGTCGATATAGTCAGACAAGGGTAAGTTCAAGCTCGACCTCTAACACGGTGCGGCCTACCACGAGGCTCAACAGATCGGGCTTAGGTCGGCTTCACCTCCCTGGCGCGCCGGCTCAGCCGCAACGCTCGAAAGTCCGCTTTCTAAAGATATGAAGGTCCGTTCAGGGTCGTCAGTACTCGGTGATGAATGGCCGCTTCCGGGAAGCGAAACTTCACTGACCGCTTTCCGGCGACGAAGTCGACGAGAGGTCGGTCGCATCACGACCCCTTGCCGTCTTTCGCGACCGGCTGCTTTCGGGTGGCCCAATTTGGTGCCGTAGCAAAAAAATGTTTCGTGGATGTCGATTTAGACTTAACTCGAACGACTAGTGGGTGAAGGATAAAATTGCGTACTTGGGCCCATCCTTCATGAAGGCACACGAAGATCAAATGGCACATTTCGCTGCGGCGGACTGAACAATGCAGACGACGTAGTTGACGTTGGCGAAACGGCCAGAATGGCATAACTTTTCACACAAGGAGCAACACGATGACCAGTTCCATCCGCACTTGCCTCTGGTTCCGCGATGGGCGTGGCCATGAGGCGGCAGAATTCTACTGCTCTCTGATCCCGGGAAGCCGGGTCGAGAAGACCTTTTCTGGCGATGCCGGATACGGTGCTTTCTCGGTGATCGACTTCACGCTTGGCGGCGTGCCCTACCAAATACTCGACGCCGGGCCGATGTTCACACTGACCGAGGCGGTGTCCATTTCGGTCGCGACAGATGATCAGGCCGAGACCGATCGGTTGTGGGTGGCACTGACTGCGGATGGCGGCGAGGAAAGCCATTGCGGCTGGCTGAAGGATCGCTACGGGGTGTCGTGGCAGGTTTACCCGAAGCGGCTGACTGAGTTGACAACGACTGCCGACAAGAAGGTGTCTGACAAGGCGATGGCGGCCATGATGAAGCAGATGAAGATCGACATCGCGGCGATTGAGGCAGCAGTCAAAGCCGCGACGTGACTTGTGCGCCGCGCGGTGAACAACCCGCGCGGCAACCTTGGCAGCCAGTTTTGCAGCATCAAGAATCATGAAATCGATTGCTTATATGTCACACCATAGAATTTCCGCATGGGACTCTTGACCTTCAGCATCAACGTCACCCTGGACGGCTGCGTCGGCCACCAGGAGGGAATCGCCGATGACGAGACACACGCCTTCTTCACCGGCCTCATGGACGAGGTCGGAGCCATGCTGTGGGGCCGCGTCACCTACGAGATGATGGAGAGCTACTGGCCGGCGGTCGCGCGCGGCGACGAGGAGGCGCCGCCGGCGATACGCGAATGGGCGGTCAAGCTGGAGGCAAAGCCGAAGTACGTGCTGTCGTCGACGCGAAAGGACTTCCCGTGGATCAACAGCCACCACGTCGTCGGTGACCTGCGTACCGGTGTGCAGAAGCTCAAGGACGCGAACACGGCCGGCGTGCTCCTCGGTAGCGGCAAGCTCGCGACCGAGTTGGACCGGCTGGATCTGATCGACGAGTACAAGTTCCTCGTCCATCCCAGGATCGCCGGCCACGGGCCAACCCTGTACCAGAGCGGGCTGCCCAGCGCGCGACGGCTCGAGCTGGTCTCGGCGAAGCCGCTCCGCAACGGCGCGGTCGCCATGCACTACCGGCGCGCGCGCTGACTTTCGGTTTGCAGGAGACCCGCCGTTGTCGGGTGCCGTCGATTACATTGGAAGGAGGAACCGCGCAAATTCTCCTTCGTCGACAGCGCCGTCCTACAGGTCATGCACCTGGGGCTGATCTGCCCAGTATGGCAATTAGACCTCCCGATCGGCGCCAAGCGAAGCGCCTAATGAATGTCAGCTATGCGGCCATCAATCTTGAATATGCTATTACCGGTTATGGCCGGTTGGTTGAGGTCGCCAATGGCCGCTTCGGAGCATTCCAGTTCGCAGAATCTGGATTTGGCTGACTGGCCGGTTTGGAGAAACCTGATCGGCCGCTGAGGGTCGATTGCCGTCACCAAACCACGAAAGCTCAGTGGCCGCTCCCAAACCACAAGCGGCCAGCCAGACCAGTTACTGCTGAGGCCGAGCGCCAAAGGTCGGATCTGACTGAGAGCAGTCGTTCAGATTCTTCAGGCCACTGGCAGCAATCGACCCAGACGAGACGTTCGCCTATCGTTGGCATCAATGGCCACAGTCTGACCTGGACCGGCCACTCAGCGGCTCCCTGTGAACCTCGGCTCCAAGTCCAGCGCCGCCGTTGGAGCAGCCGATGCTCGGCGACAACCGAACGAAGCGTGGCTGGTGACCTCTGGCCTGGAATCTTGTCTGAACGGCAGCTTCTCCACAACGCGAAGTAATCCTGCCCGCTGTTGTTGTCATTCAGGCTCAAGGTGGATCGTCAAACGCGTCAGCGTCAATCGGCCAATCCTTAGCCACGTATGGCGCAGCGCGAAGCAGCAGGAGCCGTTTCAGGCGGACTGCCCCGCGCACTGCGCGCAAGTGCCGCGCACGTCGAACTCGACCGCGTCGAGTCTGAATCCGCGCGGCAGCTTCGGTGGTGGCGGTGGCGCTGCCTTGAGGCACGAGACGCCGCCGCAGCTGGTGCAGCGAAAATGGATGTGGCCATCGTGCTGGCGGTGCGGACCACTGGCCGAAAAGCGGAACACGCCGCGCGTATCGACTGCCTTGAGTGCCAGGCCGCAAGCCACCAGCGAATCGAGGACGCGGTAGAGCGTGACGCGATCAACGTCGGGCAGCAAGGACTCGATGTCGGCGTGGCTCATCGGCTGGGTTGCCGCCTGCAGCGCCTCAAGGGAACGCACACGGCCCGGCGTAACTCTGACACCGGCAGCGCGCAGCAGATCGACAGGATTGGACATAGCGCGATGGGAACACAGCCAGCTTTATTTTGCAACCTGGTTGTATTTGCAACACAGTTGTGTTTGAATCCGCCCCCATCTCTTCGCTGCCATTACTTGTCCAGATCACGCTCGCCTGCCTGCTTGGCGGACTGCTTTCCGTCGCCGCGGCTGCGCTGGTGTTGTTCCGCTTGCCGAAGAAGTGGCTCGGTTTTACCGTCAGTTTCTCGACCGGCCTGCTGCTGGCGACGGCGACGCTGCACCTGCTGCCCGAGGCGCTTGAATCGGGACTGACGCCACACGAAGTATTCCCGCTGCTGCTCACCGGCATTCTCGGGTTCTTCGCGCTCGAGAAATTCGCACTCTGGCGTCATGCCCACGGCGGCGGCGAGACCGCTGCCGATAACGGCGTCACTCTCTGCGACGATCACCCGCACAGCCATCACCATCGGCATGACGAGCATGGGGAAACCGTGTCGATCCTCGTCGGCGACGGCTTCCACAACTTCACCGACGGCCTGCTGATTGCCGCCGCGTTCCTCGCCGACCCGGCCCTCGGCTGGGCGACCACGCTGGCGATCATCGCCCACGAAGTGCCGCAGGAGGCCGGCGACTTCGCCATTCTGCTCGCCGCCGGCTGGGCACGTGGCCGTGCGCTGTTCTGGAACGGCGTTTCGAGTCTGACCGCCCTAGCCGGCGGCATCATCGGCTACTTCGCACTGGAACGGATGCTCGACTGGGTGCCGCATATTCTCACCCTCGCCGCCGCCAGTTTCCTCTATATCGCTGTTGCCGACCTGATGCCGCGCCTCAAGCGCGAGCAACAGGCAATCGGCTGGCACGGCCTGCTGCTCGCCGCCGGCATTGCCATCGTGGTCTTCGGCAGCGGCCATTCGCACTGACCCAAGGAGACGCTCCATGAACGCACAGGTTCTGCTCGCCGCCACCCTCATCTGCGGCATGCCCTTCGCCCATGCCCAGCACAAGCACGTGCATGGCGAAGGCCGGCTCGATGCCGTCATCGACGAGGGCAGCATCTCGCTCGACGTGGAGCTGCCGCTCGATGCGGTGGTTGGCTTCGAGCGCGCGCCAAAGAACGATAAGCAAAAGGCCGCGCTCGCCGGCGCGGAGAAAATCCTCAACGACGCTGCCACGCTGTGGCAGCCGACCCCGGCTGCCGGCTGCAGCGTGCAGTCGGTGCAGGTCGGCATGCCCAAGTTTGATGGCGAACATGCCGACATCGACGCGAACTATGTTTTTCGCTGCACCGATTTCGCCGCATTAAAGGGCATCGAGACGACGCTGTTCAAGCTTTTCAAGCGCCTCTACCGTCTCGAAAGCCAGCGCAGCGGCCCCGTCGGTCAGGGCGCGCAACGGCTGACGCCGAAGAAGCCGGTGCTCGTCTGGTAAGCTCGCCAGCATGACCCACAGCGTCGATCAGGCGATCCGCATCAAGGAACTCACCTACCGCTGGCCGCGCCAGTGCGCAGACTGTCTCGCCATCTCGCACTTCGCCGTTGCGCACGGCGAGCGTGTGTTCCTGCATGGCCCGAGCGGCAGCGGCAAGAGTACCCTGCTCGCGCTGCTCGGCGGTGTGGCGCTGCCGCAGACAGGACGTATCGAGTTGCTTGGCCAGCCGCTGACCGCACTGTCCGCCCATGCGCGCGACCGCTTCCGCGCCGACCACGTCGGCTTCGTCTTCCAGCAGTTCAACCTGTTGCCCTGGTTGTCCGCCCGTGACAATGTGCTGCTGCCCTGCATCTTCTCGACCCGGCGGCGTGAGCGGGCCGGCGATCCGCAACAGGCTGCCGCCCGTTTGCTGACCCATCTCGACCTCGCGCCTGCGCTCTGGCAGAAACCCGCGGCCGAACTCTCGGTCGGCCAGCAGCAGCGCGTCGCGGCGGCTCGCGCCCTCATTGGCCAACCCGGAATCCTCATCGCCGACGAGCCGACCTCGGCGCTCGACGCGCCGCGACAGCAAGGTTTCATCGACCTGTTGCTCGCCGAGACCGCCGCCGCGAATGCCGCCCTGCTGTTCGTCAGCCACGATATACGGCTCGCTGCGCACTTTGACCGCACGGTGGCGCTCGCGGATGTCAATTGCGCGGCCACGGAGGCCGCCACATGAGGGCCGTGCTGCTCCTTGCACTCAAGAGCGCCTGGGCGCGTCGCCTGACACTGGGCATTGCCCTGGTCGCCATCGCCCTGGCCAGCGCGCTACTGCTCGCTGTCGAGCGCGTACGCAGCGACGCGCGCGCGAGCTTCACGCAGTCGGTATCCGCCGTCGACCTCGTCGTCGGCGCGCGCAGCGGCGCCGTGCAGCTGATGCTTTACGCGGTCTTCCACTCCGGTAGTGCGACCAACAACATGCGCTGGGAGAGCTTCGAAGCACTGGCGACCCATCCGGCGGTGGAGTGGGCTGTGCCGCTGTCGCTCGGCGATGGTCACCGCGGCTTCCCGGTGCTCGGCACCTCGGCCGCCTACTTCGATCGGCTACGCTACGGCGACCGGCAGGCACTGACCTTTTCCGCCGGCAAGCCTTTCGCCGAGGTCTTCGAAGCGGTGCTCGGCAGCGAGGTGGCCGCGCAGCTCGGCTACCGCCCAGGCGACCACATCACGCTCTCGCACGGCATGGCTGAGCTCGGTCCGGAACATGCGGACAAGCCGTTCACGGTCGTCGGCATCCTCGCACCGACCGGTACGCCGGTCGACCGCACGGTGCACGTTGACCTCGCGGCGATCTCCGCGATCCACCTCGACTGGGCCGGCGGCGCCCCACTACCGGGCCTCGCCATTCCCGCCGAACAGGTGCGCAAATTCGATCTTCAGCCGCAGGAGATCACTGCGATGCTGATCGGCCTCAAGAGCCGTAGAGACGTCTTCCGCCTGCAGCGCCACATCAACGGCTATCGCGGCGAGCCGCTGCTCGCGGTGATGCCTGGCGTGGCGCTCGACGAACTTTGGCAGACGCTCGCCACGGTCGAGCAGACCCTGCTCGCGCTCTCCGCGCTGGTTGTCGCGGTTGCCCTCGCCGGACTCACGGCCACGCTGCTCGCTGGCCTCAACGAACGCCGACGCGAACTCGCCATCCTGCGCGCACTCGGCGCCGGCCCACGCGAAATATTCATGATGCTCACCGTCGAAGGCCTGCTGGTCACCGCACTCGGCGTTCTTCTCGGCGCGGCGCTCCTGGCGGCGGGCATCGTCGCGTTGGGGCCATTGCTGCGGGAGTACGGCGTCCATCTTGCACTGCGACCGCCCACCGCGAGCGAGTGGGGACTCGTCGTGTCCATACTCACCACCGGGCTTCTTGCCAGCCTGGTTCCCGGATGGCGTGCCTGGCGCATTTCGCTTGCCGACGGCCTCACACCACGGAATTGAACATGAAACGACTACTTCTGCTCGTTACGCTGATCTTCGCGACACCGCTCCTTGCCGCCAACCCCTGGCCGGAAATCACGTGGGACCACCTGGTACCGAAGGACTGGGATCCCTCGGCCGAATTCAAGACGCTCGACCTGACGACGATGCAGGACTCCGACCCACGAGCGATGGAGGCCCTCGAAAAGCTCAAGCATGCCTGGGAAAATGCGCCCGGCGAACCCGCTATGAATGGCCGCAAGGGGCGTATCGCGGGCTACGCTCTGCCACTGGAGCGGCAAGGAGACAAAGTCACCGAATTCCTGCTTGTCCCCTATTTTGGCGCCTGCATTCACACCCCGCCGCCGCCAGCAAACCAGATCATCCACGCCAAATCCGCCAAGCCACTGGCGGGCGTGAAGATGATGGTACCGGTCTGGGTCTACGGAGAATTCACGCTGCAACGCGCGGATACCACATGGGGCATCGCTGGCTATCAGCTGCGCGTGGACAAGATCGAGCCCTATGAGGAACCTCGGGACGAAGCGAGGAAGCAGTGAGAGCCGTCGGCGGTGACGCCGTTGACAGTGCGGACAGAAACCCGCTCCAGAGGATGGCCTCAGACGAGGACCGCGGGGACTCTCGGCGAGGGCGGTGGTGCCAGTGGACCTAAAGAAGGTTTCCATGAAGGTTCCGGCGCGGAATGGAACCGGATGACCAAACCACCCCTCCGGGCTTGCCGGAGTTACCTTGGGCAAAGGTCCTGCCACGTACGTAACCGTCTGCGCCAGGGCCGCTGAGCCAAGTATGTTGGCGATGCCCTTCTGGAACCGAGGGCGGGCATTTCCACGACTCCTGCCTACCGTATGCGGCGCCGGTAGTCTTGCCGAATTGGACGATTGGTTCATGTTGCCTGGTCGGCTGGTATTGGATCGCAACGGTCACTCGAACGGCCTGTCGCGCGGAGCGTTATCTGGCCGCTCATGGCCGGCTGCCGACCGACGTCATCCTGCGCCCACCGGCTGCTTTGCGCCACGTAGCGGGCGGTCAGACAAAAAAGTGAGATGCGCAGCCGAATGACCGCTTACGGCTGATCGCTCCAAGCCAACGGCGGCTTTCAAGAAAAGCCGCGACCGTCTGCTCCCCTGGCCGGGAGCAGTCATTGACCGCCGCAGCGACGCCCGCAGGCGTGTTTCCTGGTAACGCTAAAGAGGCCACGCGACTACCGTTTCGTGGCCACCAGCCGTTCTTTCAGTTTCGACCAGCGCCGTTCCACCTGTTTACCTTTGACCGCCATGGCCAGTGCCCTCTTCTGCCCGACCAGCACCACTAGCCTCTTGCCGCGTGTGATCCCCGTGTAAATCAGGTTGCGCTTGAGCATCATGTAGTGCTGGGTCGAGATCGGAATGACCACTACCGGGTACTCGGAACCCTGCGACTTGTGGATCGTCGTCGCGTAACAGAGCACCAGCTCATCGAGTTCGCCAAACGGATAACTGACGACCCGGCCATCGAAGACCACAGCGAGCTCCTCGTCGTCCTGGTCGACGCCGGTCACGAAGCCGATGTCACCGTTGAAAACATCCCGGTCGTAGTTGTTCTCGATCTGCATCACCTTGTCGCCGACACTGAAGCGGTTGCCGAACTTGTCGACACTATGCTCGCCGGGCGGATTGAGCACCGCCTGTAAAGCCTGGTTGATACCGCGGGCGCCGGTGATACCCCGGTTCATCGGGCACAGCACCTGAATGTCGCGGATCGAATCGACCTCGAACTTTCTCGGCAGGCGGGTCTGCACCAAATCCACCACGGTTTGCGCAATGACTTCCGGTTCCTCAGCAGCAACGAGGTAGAAGTCCGATGCTTCTCCTTTCTCGGGCAGGCTGGGAAAGACGCCTCGGTTGATCTGGTGGGCACTGCGCACGATTCGCGAGGTGGCCGCCTGGCGAAACACTTCGGTCAGCCGGATGACGGGGACGACACCCGAGTCAATGAGATCGGTGAGGAACTGGCCGGGGCCCACCGAGGGCAGTTGATCCACGTCACCGACAAGAATCACCGCCGTGCGGGTCGCCACTGCCTTGAGTAACTGGTTGGCCAGCGGCACGTCGATCATCGAACATTCGTCGGCCACCAGGAGATCGCATTCGAGAGGATTGTCCGCGTTGCGCTTGAACTGGCCATTGATCGGATTGATCTCCAGCAAGCGATGGATCGTCTTGGCTTCCAGACCGGTCGATTCGGACAAACGCTTGGCCGCCCTTCCCGTTGGCGCACACAGCAGGGGTTTGACGCCCTTGACGGTCATGATGGTCAGAATCGACTTCACCAGGGTGGTCTTCCCGACGCCGGGTCCGCCGGTGATCACCAGCAGCTTGGAAGACAGGGCGAGGCGGATGGCCTCTTTCTGGCTGTCGGCCAACTGGATAGAGAGCTTCTGCTCGACCCAGGGAATCGCTTTGTCGGCCTCGAAGGCAGGCAGGGTCGTCCCGCCCGCGTCAAGGCGCTGGATCTGGGCGGCGATCGATTGCTCGGCGTAGTACAGGGGCGCCAGGAAAACGCAGGCTTGGCCTTCGACGGTGTCGGGCAGCAATACCTCGTCGGCGACTTCCTGAGCGATCGCCGTTTCGATGATGGATTCCGCGATGTCGAGCAGCTTCACCGCCAGAGGCACCAGGTCGGCGTAGGGCAAGCCGCAGTGGCCCTGGCCCGAGGCTTCGGTGAGCGCGTAGGAAATACCGGCCTGGGCTCGCAAGGGAGAATCCTTGGCGATGCCGATCTTCTGGGCAATCGTGTCGGCCGACAGGAAGCCGATGCCGCGAATGTCCTGGGCCAATCGGTAAGGGTTTTCCTGAACGATCTCGATGGCCCCTTGGCCGTAAGTCTTGAAGATGCGCACCGCTCGGGAAGTCGATACGCCATGCGCGTGCAGGAAGACCATGATGCTGCGAATGACCTTCTGGTCAGCCCAGCCGGAAGTGATCTTTCTGGCGCGGACTTCGCCGATGCCGGGAATTTCGCGAAGGCGTTCCGGTGACTGCTCGATGACGTCAAACACCGCCGCACCGAAGGCCTTCACCAGCTTGCCGGCATAGACGGGGCCGATGCCCTTGACCATGCCTGAACCGAGATAGCGCTCGATGCCGGTCAAGGTGGTCGGCGGCGAGATTTTGACGAACACCGCGCGAAACTGCCGGCCGTGCTCGCGATCGGTGACCCAGTTGCCGGACGCGGAGGCGTATTCGCCGGGAGAGACGACGGGTGCGTGGCCGATCAGTGTGATCAGCTCTCGCTCGCCCTTCACTTTCAGGCGCAGAACACAGAAACCGTTCTGCTCGTTGTGGAAGGTGACGCGTTCGACGAGGCCGGCGAGGCGGTCGAATTCGGCGGGGGCGTCAGGCATGGAGGGGCGTGGGCAGGCTATCCAACACGACGCGCGAATTGACTGCGAACGGGCTTAGCGCCGGCTGCGTCGAGCCTGCCAAGGGTGCGCATCAGGCGGCCTGCTGGAGGGGCGCGTCTTTGACTGATGCCTCGATGCGCTCCCGCAGTTCCTTGCCAGCGGTGAAATGCGGCACATACTTTTCGGGGACCGGAACCGCGATGCCGCTTTTTGGATTGCGCCCGGTCCGGGCTGGGTGGTAGTTCAGCCGAAAACTTCCGAAACCACGGATTTCGACACGATCACCTCGCGCAAGGGAGCACCCGATGGCGTCGAGGATTTCCTTTACGGCGATGTCGGTATCCTTCACCGTCAGCGTCGGAAAACGGGAGGCGATGGCGGCGATAAGATCAGCGCGTGTCATTGTCGGCATTCTACCGTCTGGAGTTGCGTTGCCTGTCATTGCCGGAGGGGGTTCAGAGAGACGAGCGCTGCCGGCACCGACCGCACGACTCGATCGGTCCTCGGCGTCGTGAAGGTCGGCATTTCGAGGTCAGGTGGCAACTCGCCACCTTGCCCTGATCGTCCGCTTGTCGGCCACGGGAGACGGTTGCCGATCACATTCGGCGACTTACCCCAGGTAAGCCGATCTGCGCCAGGCTCGATCGCTGATCAGGCCTCGATGCCCTCGCGCGTTGCGCGAGGATTTCTGCATTGCGTTCATGTTACCTGGCGGCCTCGTCTGCCAGGCACGGCATGCACATGCTGAAGCGCGACCAGTGCAACTATCGCGCGCAATGCGCCCTCAGTCCTCGATCGTAAACTGGAGCCCGGCGCTCGCCTGCAGGCGGCGTACGAGGGCCATGCCCATGGCCGCGCCAGGCGTCCAGACGCCACCGCCGGTCATCGCCCCGTCGACATCCTGCACGAGGCAGAGCGCACTCTCGCTGATCATCTTCGAGGTCGAACCATAGCCGGGGTCGCGGTCGCCGATCACTTTTGCGCGCAGCAGGGCGCCCTCGGTCGTCTCGCCGATGAAAACGAGCTCGTAGCGGCCGTTCTCGCGTGCCTGCGCGTCGGGCCCTTCGCCAGGCTTGGGCAGCGCGAAGCGGCGCAGCAGGGCCCGGGTCGGCGCCATCGCGAGCAGCAGGTTCTGCACCCGCGCCTGGCGCACCAGGCGGCGTGCGCGCGCCTCGCCCTTGGCGCCATCGCCGGTCAGCATGCGTTCGTCGTACACGAAGTCGCGCCCCCAGGAATGGCCGAGCAATGCGTTCGTGCGGTGTACGTTCTTGGTGTTGATCGGCGCCATCACGAAGGGTCCAGTCCAGGATTGCGCGCCCTCGTCGTAGCTCGCCGATTCGCCTTCTGGCTGCGCCGGGCCGCTGAAGCCGGGCGTCAGCGCAAAGGGGTCGGCCATCGTGCGCGCCGCCGAAGGGTCACGTCGCATCTGCTCGATGGTGGCAAGCAGGCTAGCGATGGTGCCACCTGACGGCCCGCCCTTGAGCACCCGCACGCGTCCTCGCACGCGCGACAGGGGACGACCGAAGCGGCGCAGTGCCTCGTCTTGCAGAAACACCACGCCGAGGTCAAAGGGGATCGAATCGAAGCCGCAGGAGAACACGATACGGGCGCCGCTCTGCGCGGCCATCGGCTGCAGGCGCGGAATCATCTTCGCCATCCAGGCCGGCTCGCCGCACAGGTCGACATAGTCGGTGCCAGCCCGCGCGCAAGCGAGCACCAGCGTTTCGCCATGGAGTTGGTACGGGCCGACGGTGGTCAGGATCACACGCGTGCGCGCCGCCAGGGCGGCCAGCGCGTCGGCATCCGACGCATCCGCGGTGAGCAGAGGCAGAGTGGCGCGCGCGCCGATGGCATCGCGCACCCTCGCGAGCTTGGCGGCATCTCGCCCGGCGAGGGCCCAACGCAGCCCCCCTGCAGCACCGTAGGTCGCTTGCAGATACTCGGCCACCAGGTGCCCTGTAAAGCCGGTGGCGCCGAAAACAATGAGGTCGAAGCTTCGTTCCATTCAGCATCCTCGCACAAACCCTGCGCCGCCAACTGCCGGAACTGCTGTGTAGCCGTCGCTCAGGCAGTTTGGGAGGGTACAACGGCGACAAGTGGGAACAAGCTCAGGCCGCCAACAGGGCCGCGACGACAAGTCCGGCGCGCTTCAGCACGGCATTTTCGGGGGGTCTGGTAGGCGATGCTGATACAGCACCGGTAGCGAAGGCTCTCCGCCGTTCGGCTTCCCGGCGAGTTCTCCTCTGTTCCTACCGCGCACCTACCGAGTAGGTTGATGCATTCCGAGCCGTTGGTGGCAAACGGGACGCTTCCTACGTTCCGGCGACGTGTTCTTCGTCCGTTTCCGTGCCATGGCGTCTTCGAAATCGTCAGCGTTCTCGCCGAGTGCGTCTCGCTACTGTGCTGTCAGAAATGCTTCCCGATCCTTGCTCAGATGATCCTGGTTCGCTTGAGAAATCGAGATTTGGTTTTGTACTGATCGTACGACCACCCGCATTTCGCTTGAAATGCTGCCCCCCATGTCGCACGCAATGCGATCGACGTTCTACCGAGCCGTTCGTGGCTGCTGCGCGAAAGTGGGGATTCTCACCATGGAGGCTTCTTCGCAGAAAACGACGGAACGCTACCCGCGAAGCGATCACATCAATCCATTGAATTACTTATTCAGCAAGAAGTGCTCCATCCGGTGACCTGCTTCAACCAGCGCCTTGAACACATTCGGAAGCTTCCCGCGACCGCTCCAGGTCACTGTTTTGTCGGGCGTGATGTATTTGGCTTTGACGGGGGTGCGAGTTTTCTGGGTCCCTGCAGCGCCTGCGCCAAAACCACACTGGGCCGCAGTCAAATCGTATTCCTGGATAATGCCTTTCACCCGACGAATCGCTTCTGCCACTTCGGTTCTACGGGCTTCGTCGATCCGTTGATTGAGTTCGTCGCGTTGGGCAATCAGTTCTTGGTAGTTCGGCATGAAATCTCCTGAGAGGTGTTTTTGGTTGAAGTGAAACGCCGAGAAGGCGCCACTTATAGGATTTTAATCGAGTGCGGGCTGATTCGATACCATCAAGGCCTATCTGAGCCGATTGGCCCTGGTCAGTTCAACAAAATGATCCAGACGAAATTCGATGGATCACACCCTGGGGGTTTTTCATCGACAATCTTGGCCCGGCTTCGCAGTTCCCCTGTCGCGCCGATTACACCATTGGACGATGGACCGGTCGCTCACCATCGCCCTACCCACCGCAAACAGTCAGTTGATAACTTCGACCTGTACCCATTTGAAAATCACCCCGTAATCGGTTTTCACCCGCCGGGCGACCAGCAAGATCGGCCCGTTGGGCACCAGAGTGACCGCCGCCCTGTTTTTCACGGCAGCAGCCCATCCGCCATGAAGCCCCATTTCGTGCTCGCGCTCGGCATCCTCGATGCGTTGGCAAACGTCTTCGAGGGAAATCTCCGTCAACGTGATGTCCGCGGGCAGCGAGGCCAGCATCCCGAGATCGAACTGGTCGGTCACCAGATAGCGAGGGGGCTTGTTCATGACGCGTACTCCTTCCACTCGTCCTGCGACTGTGTCGGCACCTTCGCAAACCGCTCCAGGCGCCCCAGCGTCACGAGCAGGTCGGCAAGGTAATGCGC
This sequence comes from Candidatus Accumulibacter meliphilus, assembly GCA_003332265.1. GTDB lineage: Bacteria > Pseudomonadota > Gammaproteobacteria > Burkholderiales > Rhodocyclaceae > Accumulibacter > Accumulibacter meliphilus. The sequence goes on along the minus strand of QPGA01000068.1, from coordinate 473 downwards.
TTGGCGACGATACTCGCTGGCCTCGCTCTCTACGGCAGTGACCAGGTCATCGTCCCACCCCGAGGTGTGTCGAAGCAGGTCCTCCAGGCGGTAGCCGAATACCTGTGCATCCCGGCGCCGACTGCTGTTGCGCTTCGGAATGTACGTTCGGCGTGCCTCGCGACCTTGCGCCTTCCTGCCATACCAATTGACCAGGTACCACTCGATGGAGAGCGCATTGCCCCGCTGCCGAACCCGGAACTGCAACGTGTTCTTCTGGCTCCAGTCCTTGCCGGTGTTCGCCTCCATGACTTCCTGCAGGTAGCGATTACCCAGGTCTCTGGCCTGCTCGAACACGTCCTTCAGCTGAGCTTGCAGCAGTGCTCTTACCTCCCTGATCCGGTCTTCCATCGGTAGTCCGTGCCCCCTCTTAAAGATAAGGATTCGTCACCCCACCAATCCTTATGAAAAATCGGCCAAAACGCCGACGCCCG
>QPGA01000067.1 GCA_003332265.1 Candidatus Accumulibacter meliphilus | reverse complement strand
AAGGTCATGGTCGATAATCTGCGCAGTGCGGTCTTGCGTCATGTGCGTGGCGAGCCGGTGCAGTTCAATCCCCGCTATCTCGATTTCGCCCGCCATTACGGCTTCGAAATCGTCGCCTGTGCGCCGAGAAAAGGAAATGAGAAGGACTGTGCTGCATATTGCACCTCATGCGGTATGTGCGGGGAAACTTCCCTCGCGGGTGGTTGATTTTCCTGTGGTTTTGCCTTGATGTTGATGCTTGATCGGCGTGTCAGGACCAGGCGGTTCGAAGAGGTAGCCGCCCCCTGTCGTCATACTTGTGCGCTTTGAGCAGGCCGGCGCGGCGCCAATATTTGAGGGTTTCCGAACAGACGTTGAGACGCTGCGCCATTTCGTGCAGGGTTAGCAGGTCACGCGTTAACAGCCGATCATGGCGACTGGGGAGCGCATAGTCGATTCGGATGTAACGAACCATCAGGCGGTGGAAGGGTTTGCCCTCGCCCGAGAGCAAGCCCTGGCGGTTGAGCAAGGCGGCGATTTCACCGTCGGTATGATCTTCCAGGAGTCGGTCAATCTCGGCCACCACCTTGGCCGGAGTCTGGCGCAGCAGCCAGGCCGGCTTGGGCAGGGGAAGGTGTAGCGTGTGCGTCGCGCCGCCGTGAAAGCGCACTTGCGCCCGGACCTCGGTCTCCTTGAGCAAGGTGACATCCGCAATCAGCAGCCGAACCATGCGTTTGCGCTCCCGGTCAGCCGTATGGGGATCGTTCCACAGGCGCGGGAAGTCTTTCGCCAACGCCAGGATGGCGGCACGTTGCTGATCGTCGAGCCCTGTCTCGCTCTCGCGCTGTTTGTCGTAGTGCTCCTGGGCCGCCGTCTGGTTGCGCAGCGCCTGGTTCCATTCCGCTTCCAGCGAGTCGGCGACCAGGCGATTGTCGGGATCGCAGCGCATATACCGGCAGCGTGCCAGGTCGGACTCGTAGCGCGCCTGTTCAACCGCTTGACGGCGCAAACGGTCGCTTTCCTCGGAGCGATTCTCCAGTTCCTTCTGCACGGCCAGCGCCACCTCCAGGGTGACCGGGGTCACCGCCTCCACCAGCAAGCGGCCAATGGCCGCGTCGAGTTCGCCCCCGACGATCTGCTGGCATAGGGGTTCTGCATGCTCGACACCGTGGCGCTGACAGACATAGTCCGGCACGCGCCGTTCGCCCTGCAAGTGATAGCGCACCGTCATGCGATCACCACACTTGGCGCAGATCACCAATCCCTGCAACAGCGCCGGCCCTTCACGCGGCGGGCCCCGATCGCGCCCTGCGGCCGGCCCTTGGGCATTGTCACGCAGGATCTGGAGGTTCTGCTCGTACTCGTCCCAGGTGATGTACCCGGGGTGGGCGTCACGAATCAGCGCGATCCATTCTTCCGTCGGCAGCCGTTGATGCTTGCAGGAACCGTTGGGCAGTTTGCGTACGCGCGTTCGTCCAAAGCAAAAGGCGCCGGTATAGCGCGGATGATGCAGGAGCCATAACGCGCGCGAGTGATCGAGTTCGGACCACGACAGTTCGCCGGTTTGTGGTCCGCGGTAAATCCGGTGCGGGAAACTCAGCCCTTCGGCACGAAAGGCCTTGACCGTGGCCGTCGCCGAGCCGGTACGTCGAAACGTCCGGAAGAACTGGCGCAGGCTTTCCTGAACACGGACATCGGGATCCAGACGCACGCGCCCGGCGGGGTCGTAGTCAAAGCCAATCGGCAAGCGCATCTCCAGTTCGCCACGGCGTGCCTTGTTGAGGATGCCGCCACGTAACCGGGCCCGCAAGACGTGCAGCTCAGCTTCGCTCATCGTTCCCTTCAGACCAAGCAGCAGGCGATCATTGAAGTGCGCCGGGTCGTACACCCCGTCCTCGTCCAGGATCAGCGTGTCGGCCAGCGCACAGATTTCCAGGAGGCGGTGCCAGTCGGTCGAGTTGCGCGCCAGACGCGACACTTCCAGGCCCATGACGATTCCGGCCCGCCCCAGACCGACCTCGCTGACCAGTTGCTGGAAACCTGCGCGATCCACTGCACTCGCGCCCGATTGCCCGAGATCAGAATCAATGACGATGACTTGATCGAGACGCCACCCCAGCGCCACGGCCCGCTCGCGCAAAGCATACTGGCGCCTGGTACTCTCGGTATTCTCGAGGACCTGGCGCAGCGTCGACTGGCGCACGTAGAGATAGGCATTTCTCTTCAGGTGTCGTGCCTGCACTTTCGCGTGTGTCTCACCCATCATGGCTGGCTCTCCCTTGCCATCGCCAGCGTCATGTTGGCGACGAGATGAATCAGGTTCTGCTCGATCCCCGCCGGTAAGCGCGACTCACTTGGCGAGGCGGCGGGGATCGGACGCGGGGCGGTCTCGTCCGCGCAGCGCATCCAGGCCGCCATCCCTTTGAACATCAGCAGCGCGCGCCCGTGCACAGTGCGCCCGGACAACTCGACCACGTCCTGCCGCAAGGACTCGTAACGCTCGGCCAGGGTGTGGTCCGCGATCATCGCAGCGGCTTTCATGGGCGTTTTTTTTTGCTCCGGGCCAGAGCCCGTTCCACGGTCCGCCGATGGACGGCCAGCCCGAAGTGCTGCGCGATCCTCTCGACCAGGACCTGGGCATCCAGGCCTTCTTCCTGGGTGCGTGCCGTTTCGATGAAGGCCATCACCTCGGCGGTGATCTTGTGCGGTCCGTGCGGTCCCCGTTTTGCCGGCAGCAGCCCCGCCAGACCGGCGCGTTCGAAATCCGCCTGGACCTTGTAGAAAGTCGGTCGGGAGACCCCGAAGCGCGTCGCGATGTCGGCAATGCTCTGACCCTCGCTGCGTACCCGACGCAGCATCTCGTAACGCACCTGTACCAAATCCCGCGCATCGAAGAAATCGTTGCCGATGAAAGCGACATCCTGCACGTCCTGCGCATGCGGATTCACGGTGCCACTCTCTGCCAGCGCAAGGAGCTTGAGGTCGGGTTTGGAGGAGTTCGCCATGTGTAATTAAAATTATATCACAAACCGGACGGCGTTAAGGAATATTTGTGAGCATCTGACGATAACCTCAGGATTGTTAGCGGTTTAATTCTCGTACGCTCAGCTCATAGAGGTAAATCTACGAGCCGGGCATCGTCAAGTAAGGCGTAATTCTCTTTACGTTAACGGCGTTATTTGCTTGACACTTTGCGTGGCCGAGGACTCGCCTTGAGCGCACCCTTGGCCTCGTTCTGGCGGGCAATCAGCGCCACGAGGTGCAAGAGATGGTCGACGCGGAAGTGCGAGCGTCCGGCCGACACCCTCTCGAACGGATCCGGCGCAACCGCGTTGGTCCAGGCGGCCGTCAGGCGGCGCACCCGGCCACTGTCATCGTGAAAGTAGACGCGCTCCTCACCCCAGGCATTGCGCCGCTCGATCAGGACGAACTCGCGTCCGAAGAGGGGATGGAAGGGATGGGTGATCTGAAAGACTTCTTGCCCATCGACTGCATTACGTGCAGTCGGCTGCTCATGTGAAACATCCTCTCGAGCGCGGCCTACGCCGCGTTCGGAAAGGCTCGCCTGGCGATCGTACCGCCGTCCAAAAAATTCTTTCGGCATCCTCCTGGCTGACTCCACCACCCGTCCTTTGCCGCTAGCCAACCGCAATTTGACCGCCTCGACCGCAAAAGCGGGCGTTACCGGCAAACGGGCCCGATTCGGCTGGGTCATGCTTCAGGGCTGGAAGCTCGGCGGCGCTGCGCGAGAGCTCGCCACGGTACACATATAGCGTCTGGCTATGGCTCACATTGCCAGAATCAATTGGAACAATGCTGGCGAATCCTCTACCATCAGCCCGTCGATTCAGTTTTTTCACCCCACCCGAAGGAGAGCTCAAGATGTCCTTGATCAATACCGAAATCAAAGCGTTCAAAGCAACCGCTTTTCACAACGGCAAGTTTGGCCCCGTCACTGACGCCGATCTGAAGGGCAAGTGGTCGGTGGTCTTCTTCTACCCGGCTGACTTTACCTTCGTCTGCCCGACCGAACTCGGCGACCTGGCCGATGAGTACGCATCCTTTCAGAAGCTCGGCGTCGAAGTGTACGCGGTGTCCACCGATACGCATTTCACCCACAAGGCGTGGCACGACACTTCCGAGACCATCAAGAAGATCACGTACCCGATGGTCGGGGATCCCACCGGGGCGATCACCCGCAACTTTGAAGTGATGATCGAAGAGGAAGGCCTCGCGCTGCGCGGCACTTTCGTCATCAACCCCGAGGGCGTCATCAAGGTTTGCGAAATCCACGACCTGGGAATCGGTCGTGACGCCAAGGAACTGCTGCGCAAGGTGCAGGCTGCCCAGTACGTGGCCAGCCATCCGGGTGAAGTCTGCCCGGCCAAGTGGACGCCCGGCGACGCGACGCTCTCTCCGTCCCTCGACCTGGTCGGCAAAATCTAGAAGCCTTTGCTCATTCGCGCTGCCTGCACCGTCGGGCAGCGCGAACCCGGGTCCCAATGCAAAGGGGCCGCGAAGCAGTGCTTGGCGGCCCCTTTGCATTGGGGACCCTTTTTCAGACCACTCGACAAGGAAGCACTGACATGCTCGACGCCAACATCAAGACTCAACTCGCTGCCTACCTGCAAAAACTGCAGCGACCCATCGAATTGGTAGCCTCTCTGAACAGCGACGAATCCGCCCGCGAGATGCTGGCCCTGCTGCAGGAAATTGCCGCGCTATCCGAGCAGGTGAGCCTCCGTGAAGACGGCAACGCGGCCCGCAAACCTTCGTTCGCCGTCGGCCTGGCTGGCGAAGAAGCACGCATCAGCTTTGCTGGTATCCCGATGGGGCACGAGTTCACGTCGCTGGTTCTGGCCCTGCTGCATGTCGGGGGTCATCCGCCGAAGGCCGACGCCAGTGTAATCGAGGGAATTCGCGCCATTCCCGGCAAATTCCATTTCGAAACATTCATTTCGCTTTCCTGCCACAACTGCCCGGACGTCGTGCAGGCCCTGAACCTGATGGCCGTCAGCAACCCCGGCATCAGCCACCAGATGATCGACGGAGCACTGTTCCAGGACGAGGTCAGCGCGCGCCAGATCATGGGTGTGCCGACGGTCTTTCTCAACGGCGAGCAGTTCGGCCAGGGCCGCATGGCCCTGGAGGAGATCATCGCCAAGATCGATTCCGGCGCGGCGCAGCGCGCCGCCGAGAAAATCAGCGCTCGCGAACCCTTCGACGTACTCATCGTCGGTGGCGGCCCGGCTGGCGCCGCGGCTGCGATTTACGCCGCACGCAAAGGGATTCGCACCGGGGTGGTCAGCGAGCGCTTCGGTGGCCAGGTCCTCGATACCCTGGCTATCGAGAACTTCGTCTCGGTGAAGGCAACCGATGGTCCGAAGCTCGCCGTCGCGCTCGAAGAGCACGTCAAGGAGTACGACGTCGATATCATGGATCTGCAGCGCGCCGAGGCGCTGCTGCCACAGGCGGTCGACGGCCTGACCGAACTACGCCTGGCCAGTGGTGCCACCCTGCGCAGCAAGACGGTGATCCTCGCCACCGGTGCCCGCTGGCGCGAGATCAACGTTCCTGGCGAGAAGGAGTATCGGGGTCATGGCGTCGCCTACTGTCCGCACTGCGACGGGCCACTCTTCAAGGGTAAGCGAGTGGCGGTGATCGGTGGCGGCAACTCCGGCGTGGAAGCGGCAATCGACCTCGCCGGTATCGTTGGCCACGTCACGCTGCTCGAATTCGAGGCCAGCCTGCGGGCCGACGCCGTGCTGCAGAAGAAGCTTTTCAGTCTCGGCAACGTCGAGGTGATCACCGAGGCGCTGACCAGCGAAGTAGCCGGCGACGGCCAGAAAGTCGACGGCCTGCTGTACACCGATCGCGCCAGCGGCGAAAAGCGACGGGTCGACCTGGCCGGCATATTCGTGCAGATCGGCCTGCTGCCGAACAGCGAGTGGCTCAAGGGCACGCTCGAACTGTCTCGGCACGGTGAAATCGAGATCGACGCCCGCTGCGCCACTTCGCTGCCCGGTGTTTTTGCCGCCGGCGATGTGACCACCGTGCCCTACAAACAAATCGTTATCGCCATGGGCGAAGGCACGAAAGCTGCGCTCACCGCCTTCGATTACCTGATCCGCAGTTAATTCTGCTGAGCATTGCTCGCGCGCGCTGCGGCCTGATTTCCTTGCTTGCCCGCCGCGGCGCGGTCGGGTAATGTGCCAGCCATGATGAGAGCCGAAACCACCGCCGAGCTGCTCCACAAGATGAGCAAGGAGCTGGTGCACAAGCGGGCCTTGTTGATCGATCGCTATCCCAAGGCACGCAGTTCGCTGCGCATCATGCTTTCAGCGCTGGGGGTTACGTCAGTGCACAATGCCGGCACCACCGCTGAAGTGCTCCGTCAGGTCCGCGGCCACCATTTCGACATCATCCTCTCGGACTACCAGCTCGAGGATGGACGCGATGGCCAGCAACTGCTCGAAGAGCTGCGCCAGCAACGCCTGGTGTCGCTAGCGACGGTCTTCATGCTGATTACCAGCGAACGCGCTTATCACAACGTCGTGTCGATCGCCGAGCTAAGCCCGGATGACTACCTGATCAAACCGTTCACCGCCGACGATCTGCACGGCAGGCTGGTGCGCGCACTGTACAGAAAGCAGTTCTTCGCAGCGCTCTACGAACCTCTCGAGAACGGCGCTTTCAGCGACGCATTGGACGCCTGTGAACGCCTGCTCGCCCAGGATAGCGGCTTCCTTTTCGAGCTGCTGCGCTTCAAGGGCGAGATCCTCAATGTGCTCGGGCGCCCGGCGGAGGCGCAAGCGGTCTACCAAGAGGTCCTGCAACAACGCATGCTCCCCTGGGCGCGCATGGGTCTGGCCATCGCCCTGCGCAGCCAGCAGCATTCGCGCGAAGCCGAAACCGTCGCCCAGGCGCTGATCGAAGACTTCCCCGAGTTCATGGCGGCCTACGACTTCGTCGCGGAAGTACGCGAAGAAATGGGCAAGTTGCGCGAGGCACAGGAAGCCCTGCAGTCGGCGGCGATGATCTCGCCCAACAACACGGCCCGGCAGCGGATGGTTGGTGACGTGGCGGCGCGAAACCAGGATTTCCAGGCTGCCGAACGCGCCTACGGCAAAGTGCTCGAACGCCGGCGTGGGTCCTCACTGAACCACATTGACGACTACTCCAATCTCGCGCGCGCGATGATCGATCTCGGGCACGTCGAAGGCGCCAAACGAATTGCCGACGAACTCCGCCGTGACTGGCGCGGCAGCAAGCAGGGCGAGCTGGCGGCACTGGTCATGGACGGGCTCGGTGCGAACAAGGAGGGTGACCCGACCAAAGCTCAGCTGGCCATCGAGAAAGCGCTCGTCTTGCATGATGGCTTGAAGGCGGACGGTAAAGACACCCTGCTATCGAGCAAACTGGCTCTCGATCTGGCGCATGCCTGCCTGGCCACCGGCAAGGAAGCCATCGCCCAGGAGATGGTACGCAGGGTTGCCGCCGAGAACCACCAGGACCGCGCGATGATTGCCCAGATCGAAAGCATCTACGCCAAGGCCGGCAAGGAAGAGACGGGTAAGTCGCTACTCGCGCAGGTCGGCAAGGAAATCGTCGAACTCAACAACCGCGGCGTCCTTGCCGCCCGCGGCGGCGATCTCGATGGCTCGGTGAAGCTGCTCATGGAGGCTGCCGAACGAGTACCCAACCTGCAGTTCCTGGTCAACGCCAGCAAAGCCATTTTTACCCTGCTCGAACTCAAGGGATGGAATCCAGCCCTCGCCAAGCGCGGCCTCGGTTACCTGCGCATGGCCCAGGAAAAGGACTTGCGCAACGCCAAGGTAATTTCGGCGCGAGAGATGTACGAGCGCGTTTCACGCAAGTACGGAATTGCCATCGTACCCTTGACGGCAACGCGCAAGCAGGCCGACAAGCCGCGCGCTTAGACAGCTGCTTGATGTGAGAGGGAAACACTGATGACTTTCGATGATCAGAGGCGGCGGCCTCGACAGCTCACGACCGCTAATGCCGCCCCCCCAGGCCAAGATAGCTCTCGATGACGCGTTCGTCGCTGGCCAGCTCGCGACTAGGCCCTTGCAGCGACAACTCGCCGGTCTCCAGCACGTAACCGTAGTCGGACACCTGCAAGGCAGCACGCGCGTTCTGTTCGACCAAGAGGATAGCCACGCCGGTTTTCTTGAGCTGGGCGATGGTGCGAAAAATCTCCTTGATGATCAGGGGCGCCAAGCCGAGACTCGGTTCGTCGAGCAGCAGAAGTCGCGGCTTGGCCATCAGCGCCCGGCCCATGGCCAACATCTGGCGCTCACCGCCGGAAAGGGTGCCAGCCATCTGCTGGCGACGCTCCATCAGGCGCGGAAAGACGTCGAATACCTGATCCATGGTTTCGAGCTCGTCGCGATGACCCACTCGATAGCGATCGAAAGCACCGAGCAGGAGATTGTCGGCGACGCTCATTTCGGCAAACAGCTCACGCTTCTCGGGAACCAGGGTCATTCCCTGCCGCACCAGTTTTTCGACGCTGCGTCCGACGCCCTGCTGCTCGCCGAGATAGACGATCTCGCCGCGCGCCGGCAACAGACCCATCAATGCGCACAGCAGAGTGGTCTTGCCGGCACCGTTCGGGCCGATGACGGTGACGATTTCGCCGCGGTGCACCTTGAGCGCCAGGCCGTGCAGGGCAGGGATCTTGCCGTAGCTGACCGACAGCTCATTGACTTCGAGGATGACCACCCGTTCGCCTTGGCTGAGCAGTGCGCTCACTCGAGACCTCCGAGGTAGGCTTCGATGACGGCCGGATTGCGCTGGATTTCGTCCGGCAGGCCGGCGGCCAGCTTCTGGCCGAACTCCATGACCACCACTCGGTCGGCCAGGCCCATCACGAAGTCCATGTCGTGCTCGACGAGCAGAATGCCGATCCCTTCAGCGCGCAAGCGACGCAAGAGTTCGGCCAGCGCCTGCTTCTCCAGATAGCGTAGGCCGGCAGCCGGCTCGTCGAGTAGCAGCAGACAGGGGTCGGAGGCCAGCGCGCGGGCAATCTCGACGGCGCGCTGCTTGCCGAGCGGCAGGCTGCCAGCGAGTTCGTGCATGTGCTCGGCAAGCCCGCAGCGCTCGATCTGCGCTGCGGCTTCCTGGAGCAGGCGTGCTTCCTCGCCGCGGTCGCTGCGGAAAGCGGCAGCGACGAAGCTCTTGCGACCACGCAAATGGGTCCCGATGGCGACATTTTCGATCACACTCATCGCCGGCAACAGGCGCACGTGCTGAAAGGTGCGACTCATGCCGCGCTGTGCGATGGCGCGCGCCGGCAAGGCCTCGATGCGCTGACCACGGAAGCTGACGGCGCCCGAAGTCAGCGGGTCTACGCCCGAAATGCCATCGAACATGGTGCTCTTGCCGGCGCCGTTCGGACCGATCAGGGCCATCACCTCGCCAGCCCGGACGCAAAAACTCATGCGGTCGTTGGCCACCAGGCCGCCAAAACGTTTGCAGGCGTCCGTGACCTCCAACAAGACCGAACCGGCTTCGGGAAGCGGGCGGCGTGGCAAAGCCTGCGCCTTGATCATCGGGCCGTGCACTGGGGCTTGCGGAAAGAAGCGCTGCAGCATCGGCCAGACGCCGTCGCGAGCACGCTGTAGCACGAGGATCATCAACAGACCGAAAACAATCATTTCGAAGTTGCCGCTCTTGCCGAGCAAGCTTGGCAGCCAGTCCTGCAACCACTGCTTGAGAACGGTGATCAGGCCGGCGCCGAGAATCGCGCCCCAGACATGCGAAACGCCACCGACCACGGCCATGAACAGGTACTCGATACCCTGCGACAGCGAGAATGGCGTCGGATTGACGAAGCGCTGCAGATGCGCGTAGAGCCAGCCCGACATACCGGCGTAAAGCGCGGCAACGGTAAAAATGACGAGCTTCGAGCGTGGCGTGTTGACGCCCATCGCTTCGGCCATCACGGCACCGCCCTTCAAAGCGCGGATGGCACGCCCTTCACGCGAGTCGAGCAGGTTGCGCGTGGCGAGGATGATGGTCAGCAGAACCGCCCAGATCAGATAGAAGAACTCGCGCCCCGAGCGCAGCTCGAGGTCGAAAAACTGCAACGGAGGAATGCCGCTGATGCCGGTGTGCCCACCGAGCGCGGCCAGATTACCGAAGAGATAGTAGAGGGCAATCCCCCAGGCGATCGTGCCAAGCGGCAGAAAGTGGCCGGAAAGACGCAGCGTAACCAGACCCAGCGACAGAGCCACGAGCGCGGTGACCAGGAGACCTGCGGGCAGGGTCAACCACGGCGAAACATCATGGACGGTGGTCAGATACGCGGTCGTGTAGGCGCCAAGCCCGACGAAAGCGGCCTGCCCGAACGAAGTCAGGCCGCCGACACCGGTGAGCAGGACCAGTCCGAGGGCGACGATCGCGTAAAGACCAATGTAATTGAGCAGGGTAAGGTAGAACTCGGGCAGCAGCAGCGGCGCCACCAGCAACGCCGCTATGAACAGGGACAGCAGCAGTGTCGCCTGCGGAATAGCGCTACGGCTCATTCCTCCTCCACGTGGCGAGTCTTCAGCGAGCGCCAGACAAGGACCGGGATGATCGAGGTGAACACAATCACCTCCTTGAAGGCGCTCGCCCAGAAGGACGAGAAGGCCTCGAGCAAGCCGACCAGAATCGCGCCAGCGGCGGCTACCGGATAGCTGGCCAAGCCGCCGATGATTGCGCCGACAAAGCCCTTGAGGCCGATCAGAAAGCCCGAATCGTAATAAATGGTGGTGATGGGCGAAATAAGGATCCCTGAAAATGCGCCAATCGCTGCCGCCAGAGTGAAGGAAAGCATGCCCGCCAGCGAGCCGGAGATTCCCATCAGGCGTGCGCCGGTACGGTTCATTGCCGTCGCACGCAGAGCCTTCCCGTAGATGGTGCGTTCAAAGAAAAAGTACAGGGCGACGATCAGCACCAGGCTGGCGACCACTACCAACACCGTCTGGCCTTGCAGAAGCGTGTCACCCACTGCGAAGCTGACGTCGGTGAAAGACTTGGTGCGCGAACCTTCGGCGCCGAAGAAAAGCAGACCAAGCCCGATCAAGGTGACATGCACCGCCACCGAAACGATCAAGAGTGCCAGCACCGAGGCTTCGGCAATCGGCTGGTAGGCGAGACGGTAGATCATCGGCCCGAGTGGCACCACCACCAGCAGGGCCAACAACACCTGCAGGGGCAGTGGCAGCGCCGCCGGCGACAGCGCGAAGAGTGCGCCGGCGAGCAACAAGGGGACGCCACAGTTGACCAGCAGGATCATCGGTATCCGCCGGAACTGCCGCTCACGCACGGCCCGCGAAGCCTCGATCACCGATATCACCACGCCCAGGGCGAGCAGCAACCAGATCGTCCCCGGTAGCCTACCGGCCTGCAGACCGGCGAGGGTCAAGGCGCCGAAAGCGACAAACTCGCCTTGTGGAATGAAGATCACCCGCGTGACCGCGAAAACCAGGACCAGAGCCAGCGCCAGCAGCGCGTAGATGGCGCCGTTTGTGATTCCATCCTGGCCCAGCAGCAGTGCAATCTGCAAATCCATTCAGGGGCTTTTTCCAATCCCGCCTGCTGCCAGCGCAACGAGTGCTGGCCAAGGCACGCCACCGCTGCTACTTCACCAGCAGCCAGTTACCATCGACGATCTCGACCATCACCCGCGAGCGCTGGTCGAAGCCGAGGTGATCCTGCGCGCTCATGTTGAAAACGCCATGAGCTCCGGTCAGGTTGGTCGTCGCTTCCAACGAATCGCGCAGTGCTTTGCGAAACTCTGGCGTGCCAGGCTGAGCTTCTTTCAGCGCTGCCGGGATGGCGTTGGCCAGCAACTTGCCGGCGTCCCAGGCGTGCGCGCCGAAGGTCGACACGCTGCCTTTGCCGTACGCGCCTTCGTACTTGTTCACATAATCAAGCGCTACGTCCTTGACCGGGTTGCTGTCAGGTAGCTGTACGGCGACCAGCACCGGGCCGGCCGGGAGGAAGGTGCCTTCACAGTCCTTGCCGCAGATGCGCAGGAAGTCGGCATTGGCCACTCCATGGGTCTGGTACATGACTCCCTTGTAGCCTTTTTCCTTGAGCGACTTCTGCGGCAAGGCAGCAGGAGTGCCGGCGGCACCGATCAGGACGGCATCCGGCTTGGCGGCGAGAATCTTCAAGGCCTGCCCGGTCACCGAGGTATCCGAGCGATTGAAGCGTTCGTTGCCGACAATCTTGATGTTGCGTGCCTCGGCAATTTTCGCGAACTCGTTCCACCAGCCTTCACCGTAGGCGTCCGCAAAACCGATATAGGCGACCGTCTTGATGTTGGTGTTGTTCATGTGCTCGACAATCGCCGTGGCCATCTGGGCGTCATTCTGCGGCGTCTTGTAAACCCAGGCGCGCTTGCCGTCCATCGGATCGATGATCCGCGCCGAAGCGGCCATGGCGATCATTGGCGTCCCGGCCTCGGCGACCACGTCGATCATCGCCAGCGAGTTCGGCGTGATCGTCGAGCCGATGATCACATCGACTTTGTCTTCGGCGATCAGCTTGCGGGTGTTCTTGACTGCCGTGGTGGTATCCGAAGCATCGTCGAGAAGGATGTAGTTGATCTTCTGCCCGGCGATGGTCGTCGGCATCAGGGCGAAGGTGTTCTTCTCGGGAATACCCAGCGAAGCGGCCGGCCCGGTCGCGGAAAGTGTGACGCCGACGTTGATGTCGGCAGTAGCCGTGCTCGCAAACCCCGTTACGGCAAGGGCCAACAGCCCGACCAGCGAATTATTGATTTTCATTGTCCCCCCCAGCACCATTGATCGATGTGTCTATCGATGTCATTGCGCCGCCCACTGCCTTACGGCACGATCACATTGTGCGGCTGCTGGCGGGGCAAGACAAGCTCAAGCGAAGGTATCGTAAGCGAATTTGATGATGAACAGGCTGACAACGCACAAAAACACCTTCCGCACGAAGCCACTGCCGTGCCGCAGGGCAAGGTGGGTGCCGATAAACGAACCGAGGACGTTGCAACTGGCCATCAGCATCGCCAGACCCAGCAGAATATGGCCGTTGGGGAGGAAATAGCCCATCGCCGCAAGGTTGGTGGCGACGTTCACCACTTTTGACGCTGCCGAAGCGTGCAGAAAATCGAAACCGAAGAAGCGGATGAAGAGAAAGATCAGGAAACTGCCGGTACCCGGCCCGAAGAAGCCATCGTAAAAGCCGATCGCGCCGCCAACGATCAGCGCGTAGAGCAATTCGCGGCGACCGGTGTGTTGCGGCCGGTGAATGGCACCAAAGTCGCTACGCACAAAGGTGTATACGGCCGCACCGATGAGCAACAAGAGGATCAGCGGACGCAGCAGTTCCGGTGGCATCCAGGCGACCGCCGCCGCTCCGAGATAAGAGAACGCAAACGCCGCCAGCGCCGCCGGCAGGGTCGTGCGCCAGGGCATGTTGACCCGGCGCGCGTAGCGCCAGGCGGCATTGCTGGTGCCAAAGACGCTGGCAAACTTGTTGGTGCCGAACAAGGTCGCTGGAACCTCATTGGGCAAGGTCGTGAACAGGGCCGGGATCTGGATCAGACCGCCCCCTCCGACGACCGCGTCGATGAAGCCGGCAAACAGCGCGGCCGTTCCCAAGGCAAGAAAAATCGATACTTCGGCGGCCGTGAATTCCATTCAGCACTGCGCCACGATGAAAAGCCGCTTGAAGGGGAACAGAGTATGACCATCACTGCCGCGCGGATAGACCACCGCCAGCGGCGCACGATAGGCGGCCAAGAACTGTTCTCTGACGACTGCGTCGAGACGCGCGAGATAGGGAAGCAAGGTCGTCCCCTTCATCCATTCAATGATTGCGTCGTCACCGCTGAGTGCCTGCCAGTAGATGGTCTCCCAGATATCCAGATGGCGACAAAGCGGCGACAGCAGGCGGTGGTATTCGGCCGGAGAAAGGACCTTCCCCAGCGCTATGCCGCCCAGCGACTGTTGCCAGCGATCATCGTCAGCCAGCTTGCGCAAAATCTGATGTGACGGTGCAGCAAAGTTCGAGGGCATCTGCACCGCCAGCACGCCACCCTCGGCGAGCTGTGCGATCAGCCCGGGCAGCAGTTGCGGGTGATCGCCAAGCCAGTGCAGTGCGGCGTTCGAGAAAATGAGATCAGGCGCAAGCCTTGGCTGCCAGGCGACAATATCGCACTGCTGCCAGTCGATCGGCGAGGCCGTCGATGCGGCCGCCCTGAGCATAGCCGCATCCTTGTCCACGCCGACGATCATGGCCTGTGGCCAATGTTCGGCGAGCAAGCGGGTGATGTTGCCAGCGCCGCAGCCCAGGTCAAGGACATTCTTCGGGCAAACGCCGCCAAGCCGGGCGATCAGATCGAGCGCCGGTCGCCGCCGTGCTTCGGCGAATTTTAGGTATTGCTCGGGGTCCCAACTCATTCCTTGAAATCCTTTGTGGTGACATGAGCAGCGCAGTCGACGGCATGAAAGTCAGCAACGCCCTTATTTGCCGATACAGAAGCTAGTGAACTGGCTGCACGCCTTGCCATTGTTGGACGTGAAAAACTCGAAACCAAGTCATGGGCACAAATATGGGCACACTTTTTGAGGTTGTCCCATCTGAGCGATGCCGGCGGATTACAGCCCAACCCGGATGGCGCCGGCGCCGATGCTACGCCATTACTGGCCCTGCTTGGTGGCCCTCGATCGCCG
>QPGA01000066.1 GCA_003332265.1 Candidatus Accumulibacter meliphilus | reverse complement strand
CCGTGCGCCAGCCTGCGCGGCGACTTCGGGCGCCTGATTCTCGAAGCTGGGGTCAATGTGCAGGATACCTGCGTCATGCACGGCTTTCCCGGCACCGATACGATCATCGAGGAGAATGGCCATATCGGCCACGGCGCCGTACTGCACGGCTGTCGCATCGGCAGGAACGCGCTGGTCGGCATGAATGCGGTGATCATGGACAACGCCGTCGTCGGCGAGTCGTCGATCGTCGCCGCCTGCGCTTTTGTCAGGGCGGGAATGGACATTCCGCCGCACTCCCTGGGCGCTGGCGTTCCGGCCAAGGTCATGCGCCGGCTCAGCGAGCAGGAGATGGCCTGGAAAGTCGAGGGAACGCTGACCTACCAGGAACTCACCCGACGCTCGCTGGCGACGCTGGTCGAGACCGAGGCGCTGACCGCCGTTGAGCCGGACCGCAAACGTTTCGACATGCCCGGCGTTCAGCCGCTGATCGAGCTCCGCAAACAGGCGCGGGACGGCGACGGGTGCGAGTAGAGGGAGGATGGCACTGGCTTGCCGCGTCGGCGGCGCCTCCTCGCAATGACGGTGGCGGCGGGATGGGTGCCGCTTGTGGCGGCACGCGCAGCGCTGTGCAAGGGGCCAGGCCGGCCTACGGTGTCAGCGTGGAGAGTCGCGGATTCGGGATCACCGACAAGAAGCATCCGCGCTGCCGATACGCCGTTTGACAGCCAGACGCATCCTTTGTACCGTTTTGCCCTAATCGCTCGCCGCACCCCGAGTCAGGGCCGTCACCCCACCCCGAATCAGGGCCGCCACCCGACCCCGAGTCAGGGGCGCCACCAACTCCCCGGAGAATGCCATGCCGCACCCCCTGTTCGACAAGCACCGCGCCACCCTCGACGCGGCGGTCAAGGCTATTCATGAGCGCACTTACTGGGCAGCGTACGCCGAAATGCCAAGCCCCAAAGTCTATGGCGAAACGGCGATGGACGATGGCAAGCGCGCCTTCGATCGCTGCCTGGGGCAGCAGTTCGCGCTTGATCAGCCGGGGCAGACCGCGTGGATGAGCAGCGAGCAGTCACCGTATGGCTTCGCTCTCGAGGTCAGCTATCCGGTGTGCAAGGGGCAAGCGCTGATCGACGCCGGCCTCCAGGCGATGCCCGGCTGGCAGAAGATTGGTGCCGAAGGACGCACGGGAATCTGCCTGGAGATTCTCGAAAGACTGAACAAGCGCAGTTTCGAGCTGGCGCACGCGGTGATGATGACCAGCGGCCAGGGCTGGATGATGGCTTTCCAGGCCGGTGCACCGCACGCCCAGGAGCGTGCGCTGGAAGCAGTCGCCTATGCCTGGCGCGAGCAGAGTTTCGTACCGCCGGAAGCGATCTGGGAGAAGCCGCAGGGCAAGAATCCGCCGCTACTGATGAAGAAGCACTTCGAGATCGTCGGCCGGGGCGTCGCGCTGGTCATCGGGTGCGGTACTTTCCCGACCTGGAACACCTACCCTGGCCTGTTCGCCGCACTGGCCACCGGCAACCCGGTGATCGTCAAGCCGCACCCGAATGCCATCCTGCCAGTGGCGATAAGCGTGCGCATCATCCGTGAAGTGCTCGTCGAGAACGGCATTGACGCCAATCTGGTCAGCCTGGCCGCTTTCGAGGACGAGGTGGCGACGCGCGAACTGGCGCAGCACGCGGCGATCAAGTCGATCGATTTCACCGGCGGCAATACCTTCGGCAACTGGCTGCTCGGCAACTGTCGTCAGGCGCAGGTCTATGCCGAACTCGCCGGGGTCAACAACATCGTCATCGACTCGACCGACGCCTACAAGGCGATGCTGCGCAACCTGGCCTTCACGCTTTCCCTCTACTCGGGGCAGATGTGCACCACCTCGCAAGCGCTGTTCGTGCCGACTGACGGTATCGAAACCGACCTCGGCCACAAGAGTTTCGACGCGCTCGCCAGCGACCTCGCCGCTGCCATCGCTGCACTGCTCGGCAAACCCGAAGTGGCGCTGGCGGTACTCGGCGCGATACAGTCGCCGGAAACGCTGCAGCGCATCGCAACGGCGAGCAGCGGCGCGCTCGGCAAAGTCGTCCTGGCAACGAGAAAAATCGACCACCCCGAATTCCCGGCCGCGCAGATACGCACGCCGCTGCTGCTCGCCTGTACGGCGGACGACCCGGCATGGCGGCAGGAATGCTTCGGACCGATCAGTTTCCTGGTCCGCGTCACCGACACTGCGGCCGCCATTGCCCTTTCCGAACGCGTGGTCCGCGAGCAAGGCGCGCTGACGGCTGGCGTCTACTCGACCTCGGCAGAGGTCATTGAAGCGATGACTGAAGCCACCTGGCACGCGAAAGTCGCGTTGTCGATCAACCTCACGGGTGGCGTCTTCGTCAACCAATCGACCGCTTTCTCCGATTATCATGGCAGCGGAGGCAACCCGGCGGCCAACGCGTCGTACGCCGATGCCGCCTTTGTTGCGAATCGCTTTCGCGTCGTCCAACGCCGCTACCCTCTCTGATCGCCGAGGCCCGCCCAATGAGCGCCACCAGCCACTTCACCGCCATCACCTATCGCGTCGACGCGAACACGGGAATTGCGCGCCTGACGCTGAACCGTCCCGATCGCCTGAATAGCTTCACCGAAGTGATGCATGCCGAGATCCGGCAAGCCCTCGACGCCCTCGATGCCGATCTTGCGGTTCGCGTCCTCGTCCTCAGCGGGGCCGGACGCGCCTTCTGCGCCGGACAGGACCTCAACGATCGCGCAGTGACGGGCAGCGACGAGCCCCCCGACCTGGCGGCAACCATCGAGAAGAACTACAAACCGCTGGTCCTGCGCCTGCAGAATATGCCTGTGCCAACGCTGTGCGCGGTCAACGGCATCGCCGCCGGTGCCGGCGCCAGCCTGGTGCTGGCCTGCGACATCGTCGTCGCCGCACGCTCGGCGAGCTTCCTGCAAGCTTTCAGCAAGATCGGACTGATCCCCGATACCGGCGGCAGCTGGTTCCTGCCGCAACGCGTCGGCATGGCGCGCGCCATCGGCCTGGCCATGCTGGCCGACAAGCTGCCGGCAGAGAAAGCCGCCGCCTGGGGACTGATCTGGGACTGCGTCGACGACGCCGAACTGGCGCCGACGATAGAGCGCATCGCCGCGCAACTGGCCAGCGCGCCGACGCGAGCCCTGGTACGGACCCGCCAGGCGATGCGCGCCGGGGTCAACAACCGACTCGAAACGCAACTCGACCTGGAGCGCGACATGATGCTCGAACTCGGCCGCAGTGACGACTATCGCGAAGGCGTCGCCGCCTTCGTCGGCAGGCGAACACCCACCTTCAAGGACCGCTAGCCAAAGTGACGCTCGCCCTCGACAAAGACCGCATCGTCGGCGTCATCGGCGCCGGCAGCATGGGCGCCGGCATCGCGCAGGTCGCTGCGATGGCCGGCCATCCGGTACGCCTGCTCGACGCCCGAGAAGGCGCCGCCGAACAGGCCATCAGCGGCATCGGACTGAGTTTCGCGCGCCTGGTCGGCAAGGGAAAACTCACCGCGGCCCACTCCCACGCAGCGCAGGCCCGCCTGCTGCCGGCAAGCAGCCTCGCCGAACTCGCCGACAGCGGCCTGGTGATCGAAGCCATCGTCGAGGACCTGGCCGCCAAACAGGACTTGTTGCGTACGCTCGAAGCCCTGCTCCCAGCGGATTGCCTGCTCGCCAGCAATACTTCTTCACTATCCATCACGGCCATTGCGGCAGTGCTGAAAACACCGTCGCGGCTGGCCGGACTGCACTTCTTCAACCCGGTACCGTCGATGGCACTGGTCGAAGTAATCAGCGGCCTGGCCAGCGACCCGCAGATCATCGACAGACTCCAGGAGACGGCGCTCGCCTGGGGCAAGACCCCGGTGCGGGCACCTTCGACGCCGGGCTTCATCGTCAACCGCGTCGCCCGCCCTTACTACGGCGAAGCGCTGCGACTGCTCAACGAAGGCGCCACCGACAGCGCCACGCTGGATGCCATTTTCCGCGAGGCGGGCGGCTTTCGCATGGGGCCTTTCGAGCTGATGGACTTGATCGGCCTGGACATCAACCTGGCGGTCAGCAAATCAGTCTGGAGCGCCTTCTTCAACGATCCGCGTTACGCGCCTTCGCCGATCCAGCAGGAAATGGTCGCCGCCGGCTTCCTCGGCCGCAAGAGCGGCCGCGGCTTCTACCGCTATGGCCAGGATGCAGAACTGCGCACGCCGATCAGCGTGCCGGCACGTGCCATGCCGCCCAAGCCGCTGATCTTTGCCGATGGGGCCCTGGCCAAGGCGCTTGGCGAGCGCCTGCATGAGCGTCATCTGCCCTTCCAGGCAGCCGGCAGTTCGCCTGACGGCCGGGTTGCCGAAGCCGGCAGCGCCGTGCTCTACATCACCGACGGGCGCAGCGCCAGCGAACGAGCGGCGCGCAAGGGCGTCTCAAACACCGTTCTCGTAGACCTCGCGCTCGACTACGGCAGCGCCACGCGTCTGGCTATCGCCACTGCCGAGCAATGCAGCCCCGCCGCTGCCGAGGCCGCCGCCGGACTGCTGCAGGCAGCCGGTTTTGCCGTCTCGCCGCTGGCCGACGTCCCCGGTCTGGCGGTCATGCGCAGCGTCTGCATGCTGGCCAACGAAGCGGCCGATGCTGTTTACCAACAGGTCTGCGACGCCCGTACCGTCGATCTGGCGATGCGCCTGGGAACCAGCTACCCACTCGGGCCGCTGGCCTGGGCTGAAGCGATCGGCCTCAAGCAGGTGCGCCGCGTGTTATCGAACCTGGCCGCGAGTTACGGCGAAGACCGCTATCGCGTTTCTCCCCTCCTAGCGCGCAAGGTTTTTTCGCGAAAGAGCTTTCATGCCTGAACGTGAACCCGCGCAGGCCAGCGCAAGCTCCGACACCAACACCGAGATGGAGATCGATAGGGACGCCCGCGCGCACGCCAGTGCGCGCGCCCATGCGGCCACCCATGCGGACGCTGCGAACGCTGCGAACAACGCGGACGCTGCGAACACTGCGAACAATGCGGACGCCGCGCTCCTGCTCGCCGAACAGACAGCGAGGGCAATGTACAGCCGTGACGCAGCGAGCCAACTGATCGACCTGCAACTGCTCAGCGTTCGCCCCGGTTACTCGCGATTGACGATGCGCGTTCGACCGGATATGGTCAACGGTCACCATATTTGTCACGGCGGTTATCTGTTCACTCTTGCCGACTCGGCCTTTGCCTACGCCTGCAACAGCTACAACCGGAATACGGTCGCCTCGGCGTGCCATATCGACTTCCTCAGCCCGGCACGCGAGGGCGAACTGCTCGAAGCCGAGAGCGTGGAGCGATCGCTTTCCGGACGCACCGGCCTCTACGACACGACCATCCGCAACCAGCACGGCAAGGTGATCGCACTTTTTCGCGGCAAGTCGTACCGCATCGCCGGCGAAGTCATTGCCGGCCTCGAAGCCAAGGACAGCGAACAAGGCTCATCAACCAGTACCGCCGACCTGATGGCGGAACCGGTTGAAGGAAACCCGCAATGAGGCCTCGACCTCGAAGCTCGCTCCCGCCACTTTCCCCCGCAGCACAGCAGATCGACCGCACAGCGCGCCATGGCGCCGGTGTGCGGTCGCGCCTGCGCAATCCCCGTAGCCCGGTCCACAGCAGCGCGCAGGCGCTCGACCACATCAAGGAATACCCGTAAATGAACGAAGCTTTTATCTGCGACGCCGTCAGGACTCCGATCGGCCGCTATGGCGGTGCGCTCTCCAGCGTGCGCGCCGATGACCTCGCCGCACTACCGATTCGCGCCCTGATCGACCGCAATGCCGGTGTGAACTGGTCGCTGGTCGATGATGTGATTTATGGCTGCGCCAACCAGGCCGGCGAAGACAACCGCAACGTCGCGCGCATGGCCGGCCTGCTCGCCGGCCTGCCGGTCGAGGTGGCGGGGATCACGGTCAACCGCCTCTGCGCCTCGGGCATGGATGCCGTCGGTCTGGCCGCGCGCTCGATCAAGGCCGGCGAAGCCGAACTGATGATTGCCGGCGGCGTCGAGAGCATGTCGCGCGCACCGTTCGTAATGCCCAAGGCCGACACTGCTTTCTCGCGCAGCACCGCCATCCACGACACGACGCTTGGCTGGCGCTTCGTCAATCCGCTGCTGAAGAAACTCCACGACACGCACTCGATGGCGCAAACCGCCGACAACGTTGCTGCCAAATTCGGCGTTGCGCGCAGCGATCAGGACGCTTTCGCCCTGCGCTCGCAACAACGCTGGGGTGCTGCACACGAAGCCGAGCGCTTTGCCGACGAAATCATTCCCGTCCGCCTGTCACAAAAGAAAGGCAGCGCGAACGTCATCAGCACCGACGAACACCCGCGCCCGGACATGAGTCTGTCCCGATTGGCCAAACGCGAAGGCATCAACGCTGCGGGCCTCACCGTCACCGCCGGCAACTCGGCGGGCATCAATGACGGCGCCTGCGCGCTACTCATGGCCAGCGAGGAAGCGGCCGTGAAGCACGGCTTGACGCCGCGGGCCCGCGTCGTGGCCATGGCCACCGCCGGCGTCGCGCCGCGCATCATGGGCGTCGGTCCGGTACCCGCGATTCGCAAACTGCTCGCCAAAACCGGGCTGCGTCTGGACCAGATGGACGTCATCGAGATCAACGAAGCCTTTGCCGCGCAATGTGTCGCGGTGCTGCGCGAGCTGTCGATCCCGATCAACGCCGCGCACGTCAATCCGAACGGCGGCGCAATTGCCGTCGGCCATCCACTCGGCATGACCGGCGCCCGGCTGATCACCACCGCTACCTGGGAGCTGCGTCGCCGCTCCGGCCGCTACGCGCTGTGCGCTCTATGCGTCGGCGTCGGCCAGGGCGTGGCGATGATCATCGAGCGCGTCTGAGCCAGCTACAGCGAAAGGCGGCTACGCGGCAAGCCGCCCAGTGGCTGATCACGGGCCAAGGCCGTGACGACGGTGCCGAAATCATTTTGCAGCGTTTGCCGGTGCGATCCCTTGGTTTCGCGCTTGTAGTCACGCTTGAACTGCCCGGTGTACTCAATCTTCCGCATTCAGGTCCGTCATCAGGTCCTCGACGGTGGCGAACGACTTCAGACCACCACTGCAGAAAGGGTACGTTTTGCGATGCTTTCGCGCGCCAAGGAAATCAACCGCTTGCGCGTCGCAAATGTCTGTTGCAAAACGAGCCGATGAAATACGCCAGGTGCGCGGATCGACAATGACCGTTTAGGCGAACCCAAGCCAAACGGCTAACGCGCGATTGACCGCCAGCATGGTTTTGTCATCAACGTCTCCGAAGCTGTCACCGACTTTCTCGCAGGGCACGGTCTGAATCTTGTCAATCATTACTTGCGACAGGTGTTTAAGGCCGTTTTCGGCGGTCGGCTTGATTTCGACCCGAAATAGCGGGGTCTCCCGCAACTCGCTCGTTACCGGCAGGATGGTGACGGACGGATGCGTTGCAAACAGGTCGGATTGCACGACGAGAGCCGGTCGCGACTTGCCGTAGGCTCCCTGCAAGACGATTGTCACGAGGTTGCCGCGCTTCATGCCGACCAGCCATCACGGCTGGCGGCTTCGTCGAGGAACTCCAGAATGTCTTTTTCCTGCGGGTCGTGTTTGAGGAGCGCGGATTGCCGCGCGCACTCCTCG
Source organism: Candidatus Accumulibacter meliphilus (assembly GCA_003332265.1). GTDB lineage: Bacteria > Pseudomonadota > Gammaproteobacteria > Burkholderiales > Rhodocyclaceae > Accumulibacter > Accumulibacter meliphilus. Next base: position 8,223 of record QPGA01000066.1, on the reverse strand, counting down.
GCGAAACCGGCGCTGCGCGTATCGGGAACCCAGATTTGAACCGGCCGCAAGCCGCTCTTCCGCAAATTTGTCCTGTGCTTTTGCACCCGTTCGATAACACCTGCCATTTCGCACCCCATTTGTTACATGCAACACTAGACCAAAATCATGTTACATGCAACAAATTGCTTCTCGAGCCCCCCGCCGTAGCTTCTCGCCTCTGCCGTCGGGCGGTCCCTAGTACTATTGAGAACGGCCACTATACTTGCAGCGCGATGCTCTGTTGGCGGCAGGCGTTGATGCCGGCCATATCTGAACGAGGATCGTGCCTCCGCTGCCAAGGATGATCGGTCTGGCTTGGCTAGGGCGCCCCGCCAGACCCTTTGGCCAGAGCCGGCGCGGCTTGCCCGCCGTCGTATTGCGGCACCAGCAAGGCCTCGATTTCCGCGATATCCTTTTCCGAGAGCACTCCGGCAGCCGTTTTCAGGAGCAAGGTACTGGCGAGGAACTCGTAGCGCGCCTGCGCAAGATCGCGCTTGGCAAAGAACATTTGCCTTTCGGCGTCGAGAACGTCGGTATTGGTGCGGATTCCGGCCCGCATGCCGCGTCTGGTTCCTTCGGCCGCGACGATGCTGGCGTCAACCGCCTTGCGATAGGCGGCGACCCTGCCAATCCCTGTCTCGACGGCCAGAAACTGGCGCTTGACTTCGACCATCACCTCATTGGTGGCGAGATCGAGTTCGGCCATCGAGCGCCCGCGATTGGCCACCGCCTGCCCGGTCAGGGCATTCACCCGGCCACCGGCATACAGCGGGATGTTGAGCTGCACGCCGACGGTGTTGATCGAGCTTTTCTGGTTGAGGGTCGAGAGGGTCTCGTTCTCCGCTTTCATCGCCCGCGCCACCAGGTCCAGCTGTGGCAAATGGCCAGCGCGCGCACGTTCGACTTCCAGGCCAGACAGCTCGACGACCTTCCTCTGTGCCCGGATCTCCGGGTTGTGCTCCTGTGCCAGCGCAGACCATTCGTCGAGCTGGCTCGGCGCGATGCCCGTCGGCATGAAATCCGGTCGCAGCACCCACAGATCGCGCATCGGCGCACCGGTCATGCCTTCCAGTACGCGCCTCGTCACGGCCACCCGGTCGAGCGCCTCGGCGCGACCGGCGCGAGCAAACTCCAGCCTCGACTCGGCCTCGGCAATCTCGGTAATCGTCCCTTCGCCGCCGCGCCGCATGCGCTCGGCAAGCTCGCGCTGGGCGCCATAGGCGGCAATTTCGGCATCGGTCAGTGTCAATTTCTCGAGCGCCAGCAGGGCCTCGAAGTAGGCGGTCGACACTTTGCTGGCCAGTTCCGCTTCCTTGCGATCAAACACGGCGTTGCTGTAGGCGGCCTGCACACCGCCTTGTTGATAGCGCACGTAGCTCTCGTAGTTGAAGAGCGGCTGGCGCAGCGTAAGCGCCCCCTGCTTGTCGTTGTAGTCGAGGTCCTGGGTCACATTGGCCACCGTCGACTCGCGTTCGCCGGTGTTCTTCGAATAGCTGCCGGTAATCGAAATCGTCGGCAGCAGGCCGGCGAGCCCGATGTCGATCGCGTACTGGCCAGCGTCGCGCTCGAAGCGCGCCGCCTGAAAGGCCGGGTCGTTCTGGCGTGCGGCTTGATAGGCATCGAGCAGACCCGCGGCACAGGCGCCCGAAGACACCAGCGCCAGACTGCAGGCGCTCAGTCCGAGCAGGCAGTTGCGCATACTCACTCACTCACTCCTCGGTCAGTGCGGCATTCATACGGTCAACCAGCGGCTTGAAGAGGTAGTTGAGCATTGTCCGCTCGCCGGTCTTGACGAATACCTCAGCTGGCATTCCGGGCTTGATTTCGTGCATCTTCAGCTTCTTCATGCCGGCTTCGGTAACCAAGACCTTGCCGCGGTAGAACGGCGGCAGCCTGCCTTGCGGATCGGTCGTTGCGTCGGCGTCGACCTGCACAAACTCGCCGGGTATCTGTGGTGTGGTGCGCTGGTTGAAGGCCGGAAAAGTGATCTCGACCGGCAGGCCCGGGCGGACCTTGTCGATCAGGTCGGTAGGAATCTGAACCTCGATGCGCAAGGGCTCGTTTTTCGGCACGATGTCCATCAAGGGCGTTCCCTGCGCCAGAACACCACCAACGGTGTGCACGCTGAGGCCGACGACGATGCCTTCACTCGGCGCATGCACGGTGGTGTTGTCCAGTTCAAAAGCCAGGCCTTCAAGGCGACTCTCCAGCGAGCTGGTTTCCTTCTGCACCTCCGACAGGGCGTTCTCGACCTCCTTGTGGTACTCCTGCTGGCGCGCCACCATGCGCATCCGGGTCTCGCCGATGCTCTGCTGGGCACGCCCGAGATTGCCGAGATCCTCGGAAATGGCACCATTGAGTTGCGCCAGCTGGCGTTCCTGCTCCGACAGGCGATTGCGCGGCAGATAGCCTTCGGCCGCCAACTCGCGCAACCCCTTCAGTTCTTCAAGCAGCAAGCGCGACTGTTGCTCTTTCGAGCGCTGTGTCGCCTCGAGTCCCTTGGCGTAGGATTGCAGGCCCGCCAGCATATTCTGCATCGCACCCAGTTCGGCTTGCAGTCCCGCCTGCCGCGACCGCAGAAGCTGCGTCTGTACGGCCATCGCGCTGGCCGCTCGCGGATCGTCCTTGTTCTTCAACAGTTCCTCGGGAAAGACGATCTCCGACTGTCCCGCCACATCGGCCAGCAGGCGCGCCTCGGTCGCTTTCGCCACCAGCCACTGACTATGCGTCACCTGATGTTGCGAGCGCGCCGTCGTCGAGTCGAGCCGTAGCAGGACGTCGCCTTTACTGACTTCGTCACCGTCCTTGACCAGAATCGCCTCGACCATTCCCGGGCCCAGATTCTGTACGGTCTTGCGATTTCCCGTAACCACCACCTGCCCGCTGGCCGGCACGCCCTGATCGAGCGGCGCCAGCGCCGCCCACAGCATGAAGCCACCGAAACCCAGGGCCAGTACCAGCCAGCCAATTCGGGAAACGCGGCGATGATTGATGTCCACACCACTGGCAGCGGCCTTGGCCGTTTCGGCCGAGACGTCGGTCAGTTCAGTGATTTCGCTGTCGGAAGCGTTCTTGCGCTCGAACAATTTCTTTGCCATCGTCCTCTGCCTGGTAAATCAGACGCCGACGACGGGCGTCGATGGAAGACCACTGGCCGCCGCAGGTGTCGCCGGTCGAGCCGTGCCTGCGCTACGCCCGGCTGACGGTGACGTTGGGGCATTTGCCGCATTCGGCGCGTTGGCTGAGCGCATCGCCTCCAGTATCTGGTCGCGCGGACCGTGCGCCTTCACCGTCCCCTCGTGCATCACCAGAATACTGTCGGCAACCGCCAGGGTGGTCATCCGGTGGGTGACGATGACCACCGTCCGCTTTTTCGCTTTCAGGCGCCGGATGGTGTCGGCCAGGGCGGCCTCGCCGAGATCGTCGAGGTTGGAATTCGGTTCATCGAGGACAATAAAAGCCGGGTCGCCGTAAAGTGCGCGCGCCAGACCGATGCGTTGCTTCTGGCCACCCGAGAGCGCGCTCCCCCCCTCCCCGAGCGGCGTGTCGTAACCGTTGGGGAGCAGCAGGATCAATTCATGGACACCGGCGGCCTGCGCGGCCGCCAGGACCTGGTCCGAATCGACTTCGCCAAAACGGGCAATATTCTCCGCCACCGAACCGCCAAAAAGCTCGATGTCCTGCGGCAGATATCCCAGATACGGGCCCAACTCGTCCTTGTTCCACTTGAAAATTTCCGAGTTGTCCAGGCGCACCGATCCAGCCAGCGTTGGCCAGATGCCAACCAGCAAACGCGCCAGCGTCGACTTTCCGGAAGCGCTGGGACCGATCACGGCGACCACCTCACCGGCCTGCAGCTTGAAGTTCACATTCCGGAGGATCAGCGTCTTGCTCCCCGGAGCCCCCGTCGCCGCGTTCTCGACGGCCACTTGGCCAAGCGGCCGGGGCAGCGGCATTCCGGCAGTGCGCGCCGGGTACATGCCCAGCAGTTCGCTCAAGCGCTTGTAAGCGGAACGTGCCGAAACCAGTTGCTTCCAGTTGCCGATCAGGGCCTCAACCGGCGCCAGCGCCCGACCAACGAGAATCGAGCCGGCGATCATCATTCCCGCCGTCATCTCTCCCTCGATGGTCAGCAGCGCGCCATAGCCCAGCGCCAACGACTGCAGTGAGATGCGTGCAAAGCGGGTCATCGCGGTCAGCATGCCGGCACGATCGCTGGCCAGCGCCTGTTGCTCGAGGAATTTCTGGTGCAGCTTGAACCAGCGCCCACGAATCGCCGGCAGCATGCCCATGGCCTCGATCACTTCAGCATTGCGCAGGTTGTTGTTGGCTTGCGCGTTGGCCGCCATGGAGAGCTTTTGTGCCTCGCCAAGAGGCCCCGCCGAGACGCGCTCGTTGACCAGCGCCAGCGTCACCAGAATCAGGACTCCGACCAGCGCGAAGATGCCGAGATGGGTGTGCAGCATAAAAATCACGATCAAATAGATGGGCATCCACGGCGCGTCGGTCAGCGCCACCAGCCCGGCACCGGTCAAGGTCTGGCGCATCGACGCCAGATCGTGCAAGGCCTGCGCAGGATTCTGGCCTGCCTGGCGTAGATTACGTTCGAAGGTCGCATTAAAGATGCGCTGGTTGACGTCGAGATCGAGGCGAGCGCCGACGCGGACGAGGACCATCGAGCGGATCCATTCGAGCAAGGACATCAGTGCCAGCAGGCCGAGCGCAATCAGCGTCAGCATCAGCAAGGTGGTCGGATTGCGACTCCCGAGTGCACGATCGTAGAGCTGCAGCATGTAGATCGACGGCGTCAACATCAACAGATTGGTGAAAAAGCTGAACGCGCCAACGGTCATGAACGCCTGGCGAAACGACAGCAGCACCCGTTCGAGCTCGGGGCGTTGGGAGGGATCAGTCATGCACACTCTTCCTCGGAAACGATGATCCCGGAAAAAAACCGGCCAGACGCGCCCTGCGACGCGGGCCGCAGTCCGGCTGCCGGAGAGCGAGCGGAAGTATTTGCGCCTCCGCGCTTCGGGCGGCTGCCCGCGAGTGGAGCGCGCAAGCAACGGCGCCCGCGGTCAGCGCCATGAAATGGGGAACCGTAATACGCATGAAGCTTTCCCAGGGGACGCGAAGTGCCTGTCACGGCTTCGACGAATTTGTTGTTGCATCTTGACATCAAGAGCCATGCTCGGCAGTCACTTTGGCCGCAGCCTCAGGCATCTCGTGCAGCGGACAGCAGCTGACGCCCAGTCTGGCCAGCCGCAATAATGACAGAAGCAGCAAGGGTAATCCAGCCCGCTCGTTGCCTCGATGTGCCAATAGTCACCGTTTCCCGTGCGTTGCTGATGCGCTACTTGCGGCACCTGGCACACAAAAAAACCCGGCACGCCAGCTAACGGTCATGACATGTCGGGATACCCCGGATCATGAAAGTCATGACCGTTTCCCCCTCCCTCTTGCAGTGCGCATTCCGGCTTGCACGCCGGAATCGTTCGCCGGGCAGAGAGCATGCTCCCTGAATTCCCCGCCTCACCCCCGCCCAAGTGTTACCCGTGTAGCGCAGCGAAGAAAATCACAGGCAACACATACGGCTTGTGGTGTAGCGAACCGATATCGTCGTTGGCCTGCTGGCCGGGCCTTCGCCAATCTCCGCCTACTCCTTCTCAAAGCCCTGACTCGTAAACTTCAGCGTCCGACTGTTCTCGGTCACCGTCCGCACGACATGATCCGGCGCCCCATCCGGGATCTCTGCTTCCACTTCAATGGTTACCCTCACCGACGCGCCAACGAGTCCAGCGAGGTGCGAAATGACTTCATCGGCAATCCGGCTGGCGTCTCGTCCGACGCGTGCTGTCTCGAGGATCGCCGTGCCGTGGAAGCGCTTTGGCTTCACTGTCCCTGGCGGGACTGAACTGGTCTGCGTCGTGCCTGGCGGGGGAGACGCTGTCCCGGCGTTGCCTCCCGCAGGCGACTGTCCTGTCACCCCATCCGCCGGGCGCGCACTACGCTCGGACTCCAGCTGCGTGCTGGCCACATCGGGCTTCACCACCAGATCCGGCGCATGCGCGTCGACCAGCGTCACCATCGTACCGCCGCGCAGCCCCTTGTAGCGGCTTTCGCCCGCGTCGAAACTGTCGGCAAGAGCAAAGCTGTCCTGCATCCAGGTGAGCAGGTTCACGCCATCGCCGATCGCATCGAGCAGCACGCTGGAGTTTCTGAGCCGGGGCAGGTAGAGGTAGCGCGCGAAATCGTCGACCAGTTGCTTCACGGCCACGTGCTTGCCGCGCCAGAGCGGCACGCGGTCGAGTTCCATGCGCAGGCGTGTCGGGGCGAAGCTGGTCAGGTAATGTTCGTCGGTGCGCAGTTTCTTGCTCGCGCGCACGGCCAGCGCGTCCTGTCCCTGCAGGCGCAGAGCCTCGCAGGTGGTCGCCGCCTGCGGTGTCCCTTGCACCGGGACCAGCAGCCATTGATAGGTCTCGGGTAGTCGTGCCGTCACGGCACCGTCGGCAGATGTCTTCTGCGTCTCGGCCTGGGTGACCTGGTACGGGGTCAGGTTGAGGTTCTTCTGCTCATCGAGAATCGATTTCCACGCCAGGAACTTGCGCGCCGCTTCGTCGAGATCCTCCAGGCGCGTCTTGTCGGCGGCCAGGAAGACCAGCGTATTGCGGTACAGGCGTGGTGTGTTGCCGCGGTTTTCCAGGATTGCCCTGGCCACCAGCTCGGCGGCGCTGCCGCCTTCCCTGCTGTACGGATGATTGACGCCGAGCACCACCAGACGCGCGTCGAGATCGTCGGGCACGTCCGCGCCGCTCGCCGGCATCGGGTGGATGCGCGGGAAGTCGCCGCTGCGCGCGAGGTCCTTACGCAGGCGCTGCTCCAGCTCGTGCGCGACCTTGTCCGGCTCGCGTTTCATCTGCTCGGCGCGGTCCTCGGCCAGCTTGGTCACCGTCGGCTGGGTCGAATACCAGTAATGCGGGCCATCTTGATAGAGGTAGGTTGCCGCGCCGGCCATCCGTCGCAGGGCATCGCCAAAGACCGCGGGCGATTCGCCGGGCATGACGCAGCCGAGTTTCACACGGCGGTCCTCGATACCCTGGTGCGCGGCGGCCGTGGTCGGCGCCGAGCCCAGGTAGATCGCGCGCGCCACCCGCCGGCAGGCCGAGAACTTGCCCAGGTTGGGCAATTCACTGTCCAGCTTCAGCGGCAGCGAGTTCGGCCCGTCGACGTCCTTCTCGATCACCGGCACCCAGTTGTCCGAGAGCTAGCGCGTCAGTTCGGACTGTACGCGCGCGTCGTCGATCGACACGTTGGCCGGCAGGATCAGCGGGTTGCGGTCGCCCTTTTCCCAGAGGCTGTGAATTACCGCCGCCATCAGCCGCAGCACGCCGCGCGTACGCTGAAACTTCACCAGCGTCGACCAGTCGGTGTACAGCCGGTCAAAGATTTCCGGGTGAATCGGTTACGCCGCCTTGATGCGCTGCTCGTACTCGGATTCCCGGCACTCCGGCGGAAACTCCGCCTGCTGCGTGCGATAAAAGTCGGCAAAAGCACGCGCGACCACGTCGCGGTCCTTGAATGCCTGGTTGCCCAACGGCTGGAACAAGCGCCGGCGCACGATCTCGAAGCCTTCTTCGGCACTCGCTGGCCGCCACGACGATTCGACACGTCCGACGACATTGCGCAAGCGATCCAGCGCCTCGCGGCCGCGCGTGCCGCCGACCTCCACGTCGTCGGCCTGCGAGTTTGGCAAATTCGGCGACGCGCCGGAGGTATCGGACGCCGGCAGGCTGATCACCAGCAGACAGTTCTTCGCCAGCTTGGCCGATTCGGTCAGTAACTGCGCGAAAGTGAATTGCGTCTCGAAGCCGCCGGCAGGCAGGTCCTCTGGTCGTGGAGCTGGCGTGCATAGGCCACCCATTTGTCGACCAGGATCAGGCAGGGGCCGTAATCGTTGAACAGCTCGCGCAGCACGTCGCCGGGGCTGGTCGCGTTCTCGTCGTCGGCCTGCACGCGGGCGAAAGCTTTCTTGCCGCCCAGTTGCCAGGCGAGTTCGCCCCACAGTGTGCGCACCACCGTGCCATCGGGCTTGGTCGACGGGTTGCCCGGAGAAATCTTGTTGCCGACCAGCACCACCCGCTGCGCCTTGAGCGCGCCCTTGGCGCCGGCCGCCTGCATGATCGCGTCGATGCCCGGCAGATC
>QPGA01000065.1 GCA_003332265.1 Candidatus Accumulibacter meliphilus | reverse complement strand
TGGTCGTAGGCTTTGGCGGTACCGCCATACTTCTTCGACAGAATGGTCGTGATCGCCGCCGTCAGCGTTGTCTTGCCGTGGTCAACGTGCCCAATCGTACCCACGTTGACGTGCGGTTTGTTGCGCTCGAATTTTCCCTTTGCCATTACCTTATCCTCAAAAACAGCGTCATTTCTTGTTGATGATGGCCTCTGCGACGTTCTTCGGCGCTTCGGCGTAGTGCTTGAATTCCATGGAGTAGGTCGCACGACCCTGCGACAGCGAGCGCAAGGTGGTCGAATAACCGAACATCTCCGCCAGCGGCACTTCGGCGCGAATCAGCTTGATGTTCCCCGGCGCATCTTCCATTCCCTGAACCATGCCGCGACGACTCGAGAGGTCGCCCATGACGTTACCCATATAGTCTTCCGGCGTCTCGACTTCGACCGCCATCATTGGCTCGAGAAGGGTTGGCTGGGCGCGACGCATCCCTTCCTTGAAGGCAAACGATGCCGCCATACGAAAAGCATTTTCATTGGAGTCGACGTCGTGGTAAGAGCCCTCGAAGAGGGTGAACTTGATATCGACAACCGGGAAGCCAGCCAGCACACCGCTGGTAATCGCATCCTGCAAGCCCTTGTCAACCGCCGGAATGTACTCCCGCGGCACCGTACCACCCTTGATGGCGTCGACGAATTCGTAGCCTTTGCCGGTCTCGTTTGGCTCGATCTTCAGCCACACGTGGCCGTACTGACCGCGCCCTCCGGACTGCTTGACGAACTTGCCTTCCTGTTCGACCGACTTCTTGATGCATTCACGGTAGGCCACCTGTGGGGCACCAACGTTGGCATCCACCCCGAACTCGCGGCGCAGGCGGTCGACAATGATCTCCAGGTGCAACTCGCCCATACCAGAAATAATGGTTTGCCCGGACTCCTCATCCGTACGCACGCGGAAAGACGGATCCTCCTGCGCCAGACGGCCAAGCGCGATACCCATCTTCTCCTGGTCGGGCTTGGTTTTCGGCTCGACTGCGACGTGGATCACGGGCTCCGGGAAAATCATCCGCTCAAGCGTGATCACCGCGGTCGGATCGCACAGCGTCTCGCCAGTGGTCACGTCCTTGAGGCCGACACAAGCCGCGATGTCGCCGGCGAGCACCTCTTTCAATTCCTCACGGTTATTGGCGTGCATCTGCAGCACGCGCCCGATACGCTCGCGACGCCCTTTGGTCGGGTTGTAGATGAAGTCGCCGGATTTGAGCACCCCGGAGTAGACGCGAATGAAGGTCAGCTGCCCGACATAGGGGTCGGTCATCAGTTTGAAAGCCAGCGCCGAGAACTTGGCACTGTCGGACGCCTCGCGGCTGCCCAGCTCGCCATTCTCCAGCTCGCCGGTGACCGGTGGAATGTCGATCGGCGACGGCAGCAAATCGATCACCGCGTCGAGCATGCGCTGCACGCCCTTGTTCTTGAAAGCCGTTCCGCAAAGGGCCGGCTGGATCTCGCAAGCCAGGGTACGCGCGCGCAGGCCTTTGATGACATCGGCCTCGTCGAGGTCACCATTTTCGAGATAGCGGTCCATCAACAGTTCCGAGGATTCAGCCGCCGCCTCGACCATCTTGCCGCGCCACTCGTTAGCTTCCGCCAGCAACTCGGCCGGAATCTCGCGATAGTCGAACTTCATGCCCAGCGAGGCCTCATCCCAGACGACAGCCTTCATCTTGATCAGGTCGACGACACCCTCGAAGTAGTCTTCCTTGCCGATCGGAATCACGATGGCCACCGGGTTGGCGGTCAAACGGGTCTTCATCTGCGCCAGAACCTTGAAGAAGTCCGCACCCTGCCGATCCATCTTGTTTATGAAAGCCAGGCGCGGCACCTTGTACTTGGTTGCCTGACGCCAGACGGTCTCGGATTGTGGCTGCACACCCCCAACCGCGCAATAAATCATGCACGCGCCATCGAGAACCCGCATCGAGCGCTCGACTTCAATGGTGAAGTCGACGTGACCCGGGGTATCGATGATGTTGACTCGGTGCTCGGGGCGGTCAAGCTGCATACCTTTCCAGAAACAGGTGGTTGCAGCCGAAGTAATGGTGATACCGCGCTCCTGCTCCTGCGCCATCCAGTCCATGGTTGCAGCACCGTCATGGACTTCACCAATCTTGTGGTTGATACCCGTATAGAACAGGATACGCTCGGTCACCGTCGTCTTGCCGGCGTCAATGTGAGCGCTGATGCCGATATTTCGGTAGCGCTCGATAGGGGTTTTACGTGCCACAGTAATAGACCTTCACGAATAAAGAGCGATCGTCGCCGCAAGGCGGCAACGCTTTGGGTATGACCTAGAAGCGGAAGTGCGCGAATGCCTTGTTGGCTTCTGCCATGCGGTGAATTTCGTCACGCTTCTTGACGGCACCGCCGCGACTCTCGGAGGCCTCCAGGATTTCGGCGGCCAGACGCTGACCCATCGACTTCTCCGAACGCTTGCGGGCCGACTCACGCAACCAGCGCATGGCCAGCGCCATGCGACGACTCGGACGAACTTCAACCGGCACCTGGTAGTTGGCGCCGCCAACACGGCGACTCTTGACTTCGACCAGCGGCCTGATGTTGCCGAGAGCCAGGCCAAAGGTCTCCAAGGGATCCTTGCCGGTCTTGGTCACGATCTGCTCAAAAGCACCATAGACAATGCGCTCGGCAACAGACTTCTTGCCGCTCATCATGATCGTATTGACAAACTTCGACACATCAACGTTACCGAACTTCGGATCCGGCAGAATATCGCGCTTCGGTACTTCACGACGACGGGGCATAACAACCTCTCATAGTCACAATTCAGTTGAAGAACCAGGCAACGCGCCCAGCCCTCCCGGCCGCCCATGGGGAACGACCCTTACTCGGACGAAAATCAAGCAGCCTTTTGGCGCTTGGTCCCGTACTTGGAACGACCCTGCTTGCGCTTCTTGACACCCTGGGTGTCCAGCGAGCCACGAACGGTGTGATAACGAACACCCGGAAGGTCTTTCACACGACCGCCACGGATCAGCACCACCGAGTGCTCCTGCAGGTTGTGCCCTTCACCACCGATGTACGAAATGACCTCGAAGCCATTCGTCAAGCGCACCTTGCAGACTTTGCGCAAGGCAGAGTTCGGCTTCTTCGGCGTGGTGGTGTACACACGCGTGCAGACTCCCCGTTTTTGCGGGCAATTTTCCAGCGCAGGGACTTTGCTCTTGGTACGGACAGCCTCGCGAGGCTTGCGCACCAACTGGTTAATGGTTGGCATGTTTCTACCCTTCTATTCAGTGCAGAGACGCTCGTGAAGACCACATGACGTCTGCAAAAAAACCAAGGCGGACCCGATAGGCCGCCTTGGCGATTTCAGTGACCAGCCGACACACTGGACATGGTCGGCGACAAAGACCGGCGATTCTAGGGTCTATCACGCGCCAAGTCAAGCAATCGGTTCGTCCTCGGCACTCTCCTCAGAGGCTGCAGGATCGGCGTCGAGCAAACCGACACCGGCAGCCACGTCTTCGCCTGCGAGATTCTTCTTGCGCGTGTTGTGATAGGCAAGACCGGTACCCGCGGGGATCAGACGACCGACGATGACGTTCTCCTTGAGGCCGCGCAGTTCGTCACGCTTGCCCATGATCGCCGCCTCCGTCAACACCCGCGTCGTTTCCTGGAACGACGCTGCCGAAATGAAGGAATCAGTGGACAACGAGGCTTTGGTAATCCCCAGTAGCACATGTTCGTAGATCGCCGGCAACTTGCCTGCGGCGACAATCAAGTCGTTTTCATCGAGGAGATGTGCGCGCTCGACCTGCTCACCCTTGATGAACTTGCTGTCACCGGCGTCCACCACATTCACGCGGCGCAGCATCTGGCGAACGATCACTTCGATGTGCTTGTCGTTGATCTTGACACCTTGCAGGCGGTACACGTCCTGAACCTCGTCCGTGATGTAGACCGCCAATGCCTCGACGCCCAGCAAACGCAGAATGTCGTGGGGGTCTGGCGCACCATCGACAATCGACTCGCCCTTGTTCACCACCTGCCCATCGTGAACCAGGACGTGCTTGTCCTTCAGGATCAGGTACTCGTGGGTTTCGCCGTCAAGATCGGTAATCACCAGGCGCTGCTTGCCCTTGGTGTCCTTGCCGAAGGACATGGTGCCGGTGAACTCGGCCAGCATACCGGCATCCTTCGGCGTCCGTGCTTCGAACAATTCCGCGACGCGCGGCAAGCCACCGGTAATGTCCCGGGTCTTTGCCGATTCCTGGGGAAGTCGCGCCAGCACATCGCCAACCGAAATCGTCTGTCCGTCGGCGACATTGATGATCGCGCCAACCTGGAAAGTGATGGTCACGGCTTGATCGCTGCCATGCATCTTGACCTCTTCCCCACCCGGCTCGAATAGCCTGACCTGTGGGCGCAGCCCCTTGCTGGGCACCTTGCCGCCGCGCTTGGGATCAATGACCACCAGAGTAGACAAGCCGGTCACTTCGTCGATCTGCTTGGCGACGGTGACGCCTTCGTCGACGTTCTCGAACTTCACCAGACCCGAGTATTCGGCGATGATCGGCCGCGTGTGCGGATCCCAGGTTGCCAGGCGAATACCGGCCTTGACCGCCTCACCGTCGACGACGCGTAACGTCGCCCCGTAAGGCACTTTATGCTTTTCGCGTTCGCGGCCGCTATCGTCGGTAATCAAAACCTCACCGGAACGGGTGATGACGATCTTCTCGCCCTTGGCGCTGGTGACATAGCGCATGGTCGAGGTAAAGCGCACCACACCGGCGCTGTGCGTCTCGACGTGACTAGCCACCGCCGCGCGCGAGGCTGCGCCGCCAACGTGAAACGTGCGCATGGTGAGCTGCGTTCCCGGCTCGCCAATTGATTGCGCAGCCATGACTCCGACCGCCTCGCCAACGTTGACCGGCGAACCGCGGCCGAGGTCACGTCCGTAACACATGGCGCACAAACCATAGCGCGTATCACAGGTTAGCGGAGTACGTACCTTGACTTCGTCGATTCCCAATCGGTCGATCAGATCGCAGTGGTCCTCGGAGATCAGCGTTCCCTGCTCGATGAGGGTCTCTTGTGAATCGGGGTCAATCACGTCGGCCGCCGTAACGCGGCCCAGAATCCGCTCGCGAATGGCCTCGATGACCTCACCGCCTTCGATCAGTGCCTTGCGGGTAACCCCGTTGCTCGTCCCGCAATCATCCTCGATGACCACCAGGTCCTGCGTCACGTCGACCAGGCGACGCGTCAGGTAGCCCGAGTTGGCGGTCTTCAAGGCGGTATCGGCAAGACCCTTGCGAGCGCCGTGCGTCGAGATGAAGTATTGGAGAACGTTCAGACCTTCGCGGAAATTGGTCGTAATCGGCGTTTCGATGATCGAGCCGTCCGGTTTGGCCATCAGCCCGCGCATGCCTGCCAACTGCCGAATCTGCGCGGCAGAGCCGCGCGCTCCCGAATCGGCCATCATGAAGATGGAGTTGAACGACTCCTGCCTTTCCTTCACACCGTGACGATTGACGACTTCCTCGTGACCGAGTTGATCCATCATCACCTTGGCCACCTGATCACCGGTACGTCCCCAGATATCGACCACCTTGTTGTAGCGCTCGCCGTTGGTGACCAGACCGTTGGTGTACTGGTTTTCGATTTCCTTGACTTCGTCGTCGGCCGCAGCAATGATTTCGCGCTTCTGCGCCGGCACCAGCATGTCGTCCGAGCAAATCGAAATACCCGCGCGGGTCGCCAGGCGATAACCATTCTGCATCAACTTGTCGGCAAAGACGACGGTTTCCTTGAGACCGCAGCGGCGGAAGGCGGCGTTGATCAGCTTCGAGATTTCCTTCTTCTTCAGCGGCTTGTCGATCAGGCTGAAGGGAAGCCCTTTCGGCAGGATCTCGGAAAGCAGGGCGCGCCCGGCGGTCGTCTTGTAGCGCGTCACCTTCTCCTGCCAGCCATTGTCGTCGTCACTCTCGTACTCGGAAATGCGCACCGAGACGCGTGCGTGCAGATCGAGTTCTCCAGCCTGCATGGCGCGCGTCATCTCGGCGAGATCGGGGAACATCATCCCCTCGCCCTTGGCATTGATGCGCTCGCGAGTGGCGTAGTAGAGACCGAGAACGATATCCTGCGAAGGAACGATGATCGGCTCGCCGTTCGCCGGCGAAAGGACGTTGTTCGAGGCCAGCATCAAGGTCCGCGCTTCCATCTGCGCTTCGAGCGACAGCGGCACATGCACGGCCATCTGGTCACCGTCGAAGTCGGCGTTGAAGGCCGCACAAACCAGTGGGTGCAGCTGGATCGCCTTGCCTTCGATCAGCGTCGGCTCGAACGCCTGAATGCCCAGACGGTGCAGCGTCGGTGCCCGGTTGAGCATGATCGGATGCTCACGGATGACTTCTTCCAGGATGTCCCAGACCACGGACTCCTGCGTCTCGACCATTTTCTTCGCCTGCTTGATGGTGGTCGCCAGACCCATGCCTTCGAGACGGTTAAAAATGAACGGCTTGAACAGCTCCAGGGCCATCAGTTTCGGCAGACCGCACTGGTGCAGCTTGAGCTGCGGACCGACGACGATGACCGAACGACCCGAGTAGTCGACGCGCTTGCCGAGCAGGTTCTGGCGAAAACGACCGCCCTTGCCCTTGATCATGTCGGCCAGCGACTTCAGTGGGCGCTTGTTGGCACCGGTCATCGCCTTGCCGCGGCGACCGTTGTCGAGCAGTGAGTCGACGGCCTCCTGAAGCATCCGCTTTTCGTTGCGGACGATGATTTCCGGCGCCTTCAGTTCGAGCAGGCGCTTCAGGCGATTGTTGCGGTTGATGACACGGCGGTAGAGATCGTTGAGGTCCGAGGTTGCAAAGCGGCCACCGTCCAGCGGCACCAGCGGACGCANGCGACCGTTGTCGAGCAGCGAGTCGACGGCTTCCTGCAGCATCCGCTTCTCGTTGCGGACGATGATTTCCGGGGCCTTGAGTTCGAGCAGGCGTTTCAGGCGATTGTTGCGGTTGATGACCCGGCGATAGAGATCGTTGAGGTCCGAGGTCGCGAAGCGGCCACCGTCCAGCGGCACCAGCGGACGCAGGTCAGGTGGCAGAACCGGCAACACTTCGAGCACCATCCACTCGGGCTTGATCCCCGACTTCTGGAAACCCTCAAGAATCTTCAGGCGCTTGGAGAACTTCTTGCTCTTGGTTTCCGAGGTCGTCGTCTCGAGTTCGGAGCGTAGCGTTTCGACTTCACGAGCCAGATCGATGGAGCGGAGCAGTTCGCGGATGCCTTCGGCACCCATCGCCGCATCGAAGTCGTCTCCGTACTCCTCGACCTTGGCCAGATAGTCGTCCTCGGTCAGCAGCTGCGCACGTGCCAGCGGCGTCATGCCCGGATCGTAGACCACGAAGGCTTCGAAGTAGAGCACCCGTTCGATATCACGCAGGGTCATGTCAAGCACCATGCCCAGACGGCTAGGCAGGCTCTTCAGGAACCAGATATGGGCCACCGGGCTAGCCAGGTCGATATGCGCCATGCGTTCGCGGCGAACCTTCGCCAGCGTCACTTCGACACCGCATTTCTCGCAAATCACACCACGATGCTTGAGCCGCTTGTACTTGCCGCAGAGGCACTCGTAGTCCTTGATCGGGCCAAAGATCTTGGCGCAGAACAGACCATCGCGTTCCGGCTTGAAGGTACGATAGTTGATCGTCTCGGGTTTCTTCACTTCGCCATAGGACCAGGAGCGAATCTTGTCCGGCGAAGCGAGACCAATGGTGATCGCATCGAACTGCTCTTCCTGCGTCACCTGCCTAAACAAATCAAGCAGTGCTTTCATCTTTTGCTCCAGTTAGGAGTGGGGGTGTCAGGGGCCGCGAGCGGACGACCGGCAGACCGACCGTAACGCTCACCCCTCGGCAAACAATCAGAAACGTTCGAGATCGATGTCAATCGCCAGCGAACGAATTTCCTTGACCAGTACGTTGAAAGATTCGGGCATACCGGCCTCGATCTTGTGATCACCCTTGACAATGTTCTCGTACACCTTGGTCCTGCCATTCACATCGTCGGACTTGACGGTCAGCATTTCCTGCAGCACGTAGGAAGCACCATAGGCTTCGAGCGCCCACACTTCCATCTCGCCGAAACGCTGGCCACCAAACTGGGCTTTACCCCCCAGCGGCTGCTGGGTAACCAGCGAGTACGGACCGGTCGAGCGCGCG
Organism: Candidatus Accumulibacter meliphilus; assembly: GCA_003332265.1. Lineage (GTDB taxonomy): Bacteria > Pseudomonadota > Gammaproteobacteria > Burkholderiales > Rhodocyclaceae > Accumulibacter > Accumulibacter meliphilus. Next base: position 8,000 of record QPGA01000065.1, on the reverse strand, counting down.
TGCATCTTGTCGTCGACCAGGTGGTGGAGCTTCAAGACGTGCATATAGCCAACCGTCACCTGACGCTCGAAACGCTCACCCGTGCGGCCGTCATACAAGGTCATCTGCCCCGATTCCGGCATTCCGGCAAGCGCCAGCATGCCCTTGATCTCGGATTCCTTGGCGCCGTCGAAAACCGGCGTCGCGAAAGGCACGCCCTTTTCCAGGTTGCCGGCCATTTCGACAATCTCACCGTCGCTCAGTTGATCAAGATCCTCGGACTTGCCGGTACTGTTGTAGATCTGATCGAGGAAGCCGCGCACCTCTGTTGCCGTCGCCTGGCGGCGAAGCATTTCGCCAATCCTGAAACCCAGGCCTTTGGCAGCCAGGCCCAAGTGGACCTCGAGAATCTGTCCAACGTTCATCCGCGACGGGACGCCGAGCGGGTTGAGGACGATATCGACCGGGTGGCCATCGGCCATATACGGCATGTCTTCGACCGGAATGATGCGTGAAACAACGCCCTTATTGCCGTGCCGGCCTGCCATCTTGTCGCCCGCCTGCAGGCGACGCTTGACGGCGACGTAGACCTTGACCATTTTCTGCACGCCGGGCGGCAATTCGTCGCCCTGGGTGAGCTTCTTGCGCTTCTCTTCGAAAGCGACGTCGAAGCCCTTGCGCGTCTGCTCAAGACCATCGCGGAGCGATTCCAGCTGATGCGCGATTTCTTCGTCGGCCATGCGGATGTCGAACCAGTGATGCGGCTCGATCCCGTCGAGGTACTCCTGGGTGACCGCCGCCCCTTTGGCCAAGCGTTTCGGCCCACCATTGGCCGGCTTGCCAATGATCATCCGCGCGACCCGGGCGAAGGCATCGCGCTCCACGATGCGCAGCTGATCGGCGAGGTCCAGCTTGTAGCTGCGCAGATGATCGTCGATGATCGACTGCGCACGCTTGTCGCGTTCGATACCCTCGCGAGTAAACACCTGCACATCGATAACCGTGCCGGCGATTCCCGACTGGACACGCAGCGAGGTGTCTTTGACGTCGGACGCTTTTTCACCAAAGATCGCCCGCAACAACTTCTCTTCCGGGGTCAGCTGCGTCTCGCCTTTCGGCGTCACTTTACCGACCAGCACGTCGCCGGCTTCGACCTCGGCGCCGATGTAGACGATCCCCGATTCGTCGAGGCGCGCCAGTTGCGACTCGCCAAGCGACGCGATGTCGCGGGTAATTTCCTCGGGACCCAGCTTGGTGTCCCGCGCCACGACCGTCAGTTCCTCGATATGGATCGAAGTAAAGCGATCCTCGGCAACGACCCGCTCCGAGATCAGGATGGAGTCCTCGAAGTTGTAGCCGTTCCACGGCATGAAGGCGACCAGCATGTTCTGACCAAGTGCCAGCTCACCCTTGTCGGTCGACGCCCCATCGGCGACCACGTCACCCCTGGCGATCACGTCACCGACGCGCACCAGCGGCCGTTGGTTGATGTTGGTATTCTGGTTGGAACGGATGTATTTCACCAGGTTGTAGATATCGACGCCCACTTCGCCCGGCCCGGTCTCGTTGTCGTTGACGCGCACCACGACCCGCGAGGCATCGACGTAATCGACCACCCCGCCGCGCAGCGCCTGCACGGCCGTCCCCGAGTCCACAGCGACCGTACGCTCGATGCCGGTACCGACCAGCGGCTTTTCCGGACGCAGACAAGGCACCGCCTGGCGCTGCATGTTGGCGCCCATCAAGGCGCGGTTGGCGTCGTCGTGCTCGAGGAAGGGAATCAGCGAAGCGGCGACCGAAACGATCTGGCTTGGCGCGACGTCCATGTACTGCACGCGCGCCGGTTCGGCAAGAATGGTTTCACCTTTCTCGCGACAGGTCACCAGATCGTCGCTGAGCACGCCTGCCTCACCAAGCTCGGAGTTGGCCTGAGCGATGACATACGCCCCTTCTTCGATCGCCGAGAGGTACTCGATCTGATCGGTCACCTGGCCGTCGACCACCGTACGGTAGGGCGTTTCGAGAAAGCCGTATTCGTTGGTCCGCGCATACAGCGCCAGCGAATTGATCAGGCCGATGTTCGGGCCTTCCGGCGTTTCGATCGGACAGACGCGGCCGTAATGCGTGGGATGCACGTCGCGCACTTCGAAGCCGGCACGCTCGCGTGTCAGACCGCCCGGGCCCAGGGCCGAAACACGGCGCTTGTGGGTGATTTCAGACAGCGGATTGGTCTGATCCATGAATTGCGAAAGCTGGCTGGAACCGAAAAACTCCCGCACCGCCGCACTGATCGGCTTGGCGTTGATCAGATCGTGCGGCATCAGATTGTCCGATTCCGCCTGCGACAAACGTTCCTTGACCGCGCGCTCGACACGTACCAGGCCAGCCCGGAATTGGTTCTCGGCCAACTCACCGACCGAGCGAACACGGCGATTGCCGAGATGGTCGATGTCATCGACTTCGCCGCGACCATTGCGCAACTCGACCAGCAGCTTGATGACTTCAACGATGTCCCGTGGCGACAGAGTCAACTGCTCGCGTGCTTCGCCACTGGCCCCAGCGGCTTTCAGCTGTTCGAACAACGCCCGCGCATCGGCTTCGGTCATGTTCTCGGCGACCGCCCGAGGTCCGTGGTTCAACTCGCCAAGAAGCGCGATGCCTGGCGCCGTTTCACCCAAGGCCTCCTTGAGCAGAGTGACCAGGCCCTCGCGCTTGGCAGGCACATGCTTGAGCATGATCTTGTATTCGACGACATCTTTGCGGACCACCCGACGGTTGAACTTCATGCGTCCGACGGCTGACAGGTCGTAACGGTCGTCCGAGTAGAACAAGCCGTTGAAAAGGATTTCTACCGCTTCTTCCGTTGGTGGCTCGCCGGGACGCATCATGCGATAGATGGCCACACGAGCGGCCTGCCTGGATTGCGTATCGTCGACGCGCAGAGTCTGCGAAATGAAACCGCCGCGGTCGAGGTCGTTGATATACAGGGTATGCAGCGACTCGACACCGCACTCGACGAGTTTCGCCAGCAGGGACTCGGTGATCTCGTCGTTGGCAGTGGCCAGGATCTCGCCGCTACCCTGATCGATGACGTCCTCGGCGACGACGCGTCCGATCAGGAAGTCATCCGGAACGGCAACCTGCTTGATTCCGGCAGCATCGAGTTCGCGGATGTGCTTGGCAGTGATGCGCTTGTCTTTGGCGATGATCAGCGTCCCGGAGGGATCGTTGAAGTCGAAGCGTGCGACTTCACCGCGCAAGCGCTCGGGAACCAGCGCGAATTCGATGACGCTCTTGCCGAGAATGAACGTGTCGAAGTCAAAGAACTCGCGCAGAATCGTCTGCGGCGACAGTCCGATGGCCTTCAGCAAGGTGGTAACCGGCATCTTGCGCCGCCGGTCGACGCGGAAGAAGAGGAGGTCTTTGGGGTCGAACTCGAAATCGAGCCATGAGCCGCGATAAGGAATGACCCGCGCCGAAAAGAGTAATTTCCCCGAACTGTGTGTCTTGCCCCGGTCGTGCTCGAAGAACACTCCCGGCGAACGGTGCAGCTGCGAGACGATCACGCGCTCGGTACCGTTGATGACAAAGGAGCCCGTGGAAGTCATCAAGGGAATTTCACCCATGTAGACTTCCTGCTCCTTGACTTCCTTGATTGTGTCGGGAGTCTCGCGGTCGAGAATGACCAGGCGAACCTTTGCGCGCAGGGCCGAGGCGAAAGTCAGGCCACGCTGGTGGCACTCCTTGACGTCGAACGCCGGCTCCGAAAGCGCAAAGCTGACGAACTCCAGACGCGCATTTCCGCTATGGCTGACAATCGGAAATATTGAGGAAAACGCAGCCTGCAAACCCTGGTTCTTGCGTTGTGCTACGGGTGTCGTCTTCTGCAGGAAAGCAGAAAAAGACTCCAACTGGGTAGCCAGCAAGTACGGCACTTCAAGCACGCTGGCGCGCTTGGCGAAGCTCTTGCGGATACGCTTTTTCTCGGTGTAGGAGTAGTTCATGGTCGCTCCGAACTCAGACGGCAAAACCTCTAGTGCGCACCGGCGAAAGTCGCAAGACCCGCCAGTCCGCAACGGACAAAAGCAATATGATTGGCACAGCGACGATTACTCGCGTATTCGACCTGCTTGCGCCACTCATGATTGCGTTTGCACGCTGCACGGCAGTGCGTCCACGACGCAAAGCCGTTTCCGGAAAAGCACAAAAGGGCTGACAGCCGAAAGGCTGCCAGCCCAAGCGCTCGGTCGGAATTACTTGACCTCGACCTTGGCTCCCGCATCCTCAAGAAGCTTCACAAGAGCGGCGGCGTCGGCTTTGGAAATGCCTTCCTTGACCGCCTTTGGTGCGCCATCAACGAGGTCCTTGGCTTCCTTGAGGCCGAGACCGGTTGCCGCGCGGACGACCTTGATGGTCTCGACCTTTTTCTCGCCGCTAGCCATGAGCATGACCGTAAACTCGGTCTGCTCCTCAACCACCGCCGCAGCTGCGCCAGGTGCAGCGACGGCCATGGAGGCGGCCGAGACGCCAAACTTCTCTTCAAACGCCTTCACCAGGTCGTTCAGGTCCATTACCGTCATTGCGCCAACGGCTTCCAGGATGTCTTCTTTGCTAATCGCCATAATCAATAAACTCCAAAATCTGAATATTTGTAAAAGCTGCCAGTGCTGTCTGCGGTCTGCGGTCTGCGGTCAGGCGACCGCCTCGGCCTCCGGCTCTTCACGTTGTTTGGCCAAGGCGGCGAGTGCGCAGGCAAAGCCGGTCACCGGCGCCTGCATCATGCCCAACAACTGGGCCAGCAATTCCTCGCGACTCGGAATCGCGGCCAGTCTTTGCACGCCAGCGACGTCGAGAAGCTCACCGGCGTAGCTGCCAGCTTTCACGACCAGCTTGTCATTGGTCTTTGCGAAGTCGTACAGCACTTTGGCCGCGGCGACCGGATCCTCCGAGATGCTGTAAATCAGCGGTCCCGTCAGCTGCCCGGACAACTCGTCGAATGGACTACCCTGCACTGCCCGACGCACCAGAGTGTTCTTCAGTACGCGCAGATAAACACCGGCAGCGCGTGCCTGTGCCCGCAAACGCGTCAGATGAGCCACCTGCAAGCCGGTGTACTCGGCCACGACTATCGTCTGTGCGCCAGCCACCTTGGCCGACACTTCGGCCACGACAGCTTTCTTTTCATCAAGATTAAGACCCACAGGCCCTTCCTCCTATCAAGTCAACAGACGGCGCATCCATCAGGATGCGCCGCACCCACGGCGACCTTGGATCAGGGCTTGCAGCGACGGCCGAAGCCGTTCGCTGCGAAATCCTTTTCTGGGCACACCATCTCTGCAGGCTGCTTGCACACTTAAACCTCTGGCAAAAACCTTCGGCACCTGCGGTCTTTGACGATCCATCAACGGCACCCGAAAGGCACCGCAAACGGCCCAACAAAGTTCTTTGCCGCAGCAGGTCACGACGTGGCTTGCTGCGGCGCTACGCTTGTTGCTATCCCCTTACACCTACAGGGTGGACGCATCGACGCGAACCCCGGGCCCCATGGTGCTGGAGACGGCAATGCGCAGCAGATACTGGCCCCTGGAGCTTGCCGGCTTGGCCTTGATCAGCGCATCGACCAGCGCCTTCAGGTTGAGCCGCAAGCGGTCGACGTCAAACGATGCACGCCCGATGGTGCTGTGGATGATCCCGGATTTGTCGGTGCGATACTGAACCTGCCCGGCTTTGGCATTCCTGACCGCGGCCGCCACATCCATGGTCACCGTCCCGACTTTCGGGTTTGGCATCAGCCCACGCGGCCCGAGAATCTGACCCAGTTGACCGACAACGCGCATCGCATCCGGCGTGGCAATCACGCGATCAAAGTTCATCACCCCGGACTTGATCTCGGCGGCCAAATCTTCGAAACCGACAATGTCGGCGCCCGCCTCGAGGGCCGCCGCAGCCTTCTCGCCCTGGGCGAAAACGGCAACACGGATCGTTTTACCCGTACCGGCCGGCAAAACGACCGAACCGCGAACGATCTGATCCGACTTGCGAGGATCGACACCCAGACAGACGGCGACATCAATCGACTCGTCGAACTTGGCTGTCGCAAATTCCTTGGCCAGCTTCAGCGCTTCACCGACCGCCAGACTGCTTGTGCGATCGACCTTGCCCGCCACAGCTTTTTGACGCTTGCTTAGTTTCGCCATCTCAAAACCCCTCCACGGTGACGCCCATCGCGCGGGCACTGCCGGCGATCGTACGAACTGCTGCATCCATGTCAGCCGCCGTCAGGTCGGGCATTTTCTGTGTCGCGATCGCTTCGCACTGCGCACGGGTCAGCGTGCCGACCTTGTTGGTCAGCGGCTTCGGGCTACCCTTCTGGAGGCCAATGGCCTTCTTGATCAGAACGGTCGCCGGCGGCGTCTTCATGATGAAAGTAAAGCTCTTGTCGGCGAAGGCGGTGATCACCACTGGAATCGGCAGACCCGGCTCCATGCCCTGCGTCTGGGCATTGAAAGCCTTGCAGAACTCCATGATGTTCAGGCCACGCTGGCCGAGTGCCGGTCCGATCGGGGGCGACGGATTCGCCTTGCCCGCAGGTACCTGCAATTTGATGTAACCAGTGATTTTTTTTGCCACGCTAGGAATCTCCTTTAGACGGGTTCAAACGCGCTCGTGACAGCGCTCCCCAAACGACAAACGCGGCCCGGGAGCCGCACTACTGCGGTGCGCCACGACTGCCACGCACCGCGACCCACTTTCTGGATCAGGCTTTCTCGACTTGAGCGAACTCCAACTCGACCGGCGTCGGGCGACCGAAGATGGTCACCGACACACGCAGACGATTTTTCTCGTAGTTCACCTGCTCGACCGCACCATGAAAATCGGTAAAAGGACCGTCCTTGACGCGGACAATCTCGCCCGGCTCGAAAAGAACTTTCGGACGCGGCTTCTCAACGCCCTCCTGGATCTGCTGCATGATCTTGTCGACCTCCTTCTGGGAGATCGGCGTCGGCTTGTTGGCCGTGCCTCCGACAAAACCGGTGACCTTTGGCGTGCTCTTGACGAGGTGCCACGAGTCGTCGTTCATTTCCATTTCGACCAGCACGTAGCCGGGGAAAAATTTTCGCTCGGAAATGCTCTTCTGACCCATCTTGAGCTCGACAACCTCCTCGACCGGCACCAGAATCTGGCCGAAGGCATACTCCATTTCCTGCCGTTGAATGCGCTCGAGCAGCGCGCGCTGCACACTCTTCTCGAAGCCCGAATAGGCGTGCACGACGTACCAACGCATGCTCATGATTGTCTCCAGCCAAGAACCAGATCGTAGAGAACCCACTCCAGGCCCTTGTCGGTCAACCAGAGAAAGACCGCCATCACCACTACAAATGCGAACACCAGACCGGTGGTCTGGACGGTTTCCTTGCGCGACGGCCAGACCACCTTTTTCGCTTCGGTAGTGGCATCCTTGGCAAAGCCGAAAAACTGACGCCCCGGCTCGGTCTGCCAGGCAACGGCGACGGCCAGCGCCGCTCCGGCCAAGACAGCAAGAACACGCAGGATCATCGCCTGCTCGGCGAGCAGGTAGAAGCCAGCGATGCCGGCGACGAGCAGCAATACCGCCAACGCAAACTTTAACTTATCGGCCATGTGGTCCGCTTTGCTTACTTCTTTGATTACTTGTTGGCAGGGGCAGAGGGAATCGAACCCCCAACCTTCGGTTTTGGAGACCGACGCTCTGCCAGTTGAGCTATGCCCCTGCGGCAGAGACTAGGGGCGCCGACAATGCAGCGACCCCCGTCTTTATTGAACCTACTCGATGATTTTTGCAACCACACCGGCGCCGACGGTACGGCCACCTTCGCGTATAGCAAAACGGAGACCTTCTTCCATGGCGATCGGTGCAATCAGCTTGACCGTCATCTGGATGTTGTCACCAGGCATCACCATTTCAACGCCTTCAGGCATCGAGATGGCACCGGTCACATCCGTCGTGCGGAAGTAGAACTGTGGGCGATAGTTATTGAAGA
>QPGA01000064.1 GCA_003332265.1 Candidatus Accumulibacter meliphilus | reverse complement strand
CGTCCTTTGCCGCCAGCCAACCACAATCTGACCGCCTCGGCCGCAAAAGCGGGCGTTACCGGCAAACGGGCCCGATTCGGCTGGGTCATGCTTCAGGGCTGCCTGTCTGCGAAGTCATTTGAACTGGAGGGGCTCTTGATGGTACTATCGCCCGGTTTTGCTGGCCGCGGTCAGCAAAGCGGGAAGCTGCGCCGCTGTGGCGCAGCGGGTGTGCCGACGAGGCATGCCTCATTTCGCACATTCGCCTGTTCAAGGGTGCCTGCCAACATAACACGGCAGACTGTAGCTCGGCGGATGGTGGTCAAACCCTGAATAGAGAGTAAAAACATATGTCTACAACGATGCGTCAGATGCTCGAGGCCGGCGTCCATTTCGGTCACCAGACACGTTTCTGGAATCCCAAAATGGCGCCTTACATTTTTGGCGCCCGCAGCAAGATTCATATCGTCAACCTGGAAAAAACGCTTACCAAATACAACGAAGCCATGACCTTCGTGCGCAAGCTGTCGGCCAACAAAGGCAACATTCTGTTTGTCGGGACCAAGCGCCAGGCGCGCGAGATCATGGCCGAGGAAGCTTCGCGTTGCGGTTCGCCCTACGTCGACCAGCGTTGGCTGGGCGGCATGTTGACCAACTTCAAGACGATCAAGCAGTCAATAAAGCGCCTCAAGGACATGGAAAGCATGGTCGAAGATGGTTCTCTTGAGCGCCTGGGCAAGAAAGAGGCGCTGATGACCACGCGCGAACTGGACAAGATGCTCAAGTCGATCGGTGGCATCAAGGACATGGTGACCTTGCCCGATGCGCTGTTCGTGATTGACGTGGGTTACCACAAGATCGCCATTACCGAGGCCAACAAGTTGGGTGTTCCGGTGGTGGCGGTTGTCGATACCAACCACTCGCCGGAAGGCGTCGACTACGTTATCCCGGGTAACGACGATTCTTCGCGCGCCATCCGTTTGTACGCGCGCGGTGTTGCCGATGCCGTTCTCGAGGGGCGTAGCCAGTTTGTCGAGGAAATCATCGAAGCGGTTTCTGGCGACGAGTTCATTGAAGAGGCCAGCGACGACTGATCGTCGACTGCTGCGGCCGTGTGGCGTGCTGTCGCCGTCGGTCTGTTTGTCCTGAATGTTCAGTGAGGCACGGCCGGCACTACCGGCCGTGTTCACAAGTGGAGAATGAAATGGCGGAAATTACCGCAAGCATGGTTAAAGAGTTGCGCGAGAGAACCGACGCGCCGATGATGGAGTGCAAACGGGCGCTGACCGAGGCTGCTGGCGACCTGAGCAAGGCTGAAGAAGTCCTGCGCGTCAAGCTTGGTTCGAAAGCGAGCAAGGCGGCAAGTCGTATTACCGCCGAGGGTGTGGTGGCGATCCATCTGTCGGCTGACGGCAAAGTGGGTACGCTGGTCGAAGTCAACTCCGAGACCGACTTCGTCGCCAAGAACGATGAGTTTCTGAAGCTGGCCAGTGATTGTGCGGCGCTGGTCGCCAGCCATGATCCAGCCGATGTGGCTGCCTTGTCGGCCCTGCCGTTGGGTGACGGGACCGTTGAATCGACGCGTACCACCTTGGTGGGCAAGATCGGTGAAAACATGTCGATTCGGCGTTTCGTGCGCATGCCAGCCACAGGCCGGCTCGCTTCGTATATTCATGGCGGTGCCAAGATCGGCGTCCTGCTCGACTACGTGGGTGGTGACGAGCAACTGGGCAAAGACCTGGCGATGCAGATCGCCGCGGGCAAGCCGAAAGCGCTCGATCCGACCGGCGTTGCCGCTGATCTGATCGAGAGCGAGCGGCGCATTGCCATCGAGAAAGCGAAAGAGGCGGGCAAGCCGGAAGCGATGCTGGAAAAAATTGCCGAGGGCTCAGTGCAGAAATTCCTCAATGAGGTGACCCTGCTCGGCCAGGTCTTCGTCAAGGCAGAAGACGGCAAGCAGACGATCGCGCAATTGCTCAAGGCCAAAGCGGCGTCGGTTGCCGGCTTCACGCTGTTTGTCGTTGGCGAAGGCATTGCCAAGAAAAGCAACGACTTCGCGGCCGAAGTGGCTGCTCAGGCTGCCGCTGCACAGAAGTAAACGACGACCCGTACCCAGACCGACCAAGGAGCCAGCCGACGATGTCCGATAACTCGCCGAAATACAAGCGCATCCTGCTCAAACTCTCCGGTGAGGCCCTCATGGGTTCCGATGCATACGGCATCAACCGGCAGACCATTGCGGGAATCGTTGCCGAAATAAAGGGCATTGTCGACATGGGCGTCCAGGTTGGTGTGGTGATCGGCGGTGGCAATATCTTTCGTGGTGTTGCGCCCGCCGCATCCGGCATGGACCGGGCGCAGGCGGACTACATGGGAATGCTGGCGACGGTGATGAATGGCCTGGCCTTGCACGACGCCATGCGTTCGGCCGGAATGGTTTCGCGCGTCCAGTCAGCGCTGAACATCGAGCAGGTGGTCGAACCGTACATTCGTGCCAAGGCCATTCGCTATCTCGAACAGGGTCGAACGGTGATCTTTTCTGGCGGGACCGGCAATCCTTTCTTCACCACGGATACGGCAGCCGCTCTGCGTGGCGCCGAAATCGGTGCTGAAATTGTGCTCAAGGCGACCAAGGTCGATGGTATCTACTCGGCCGATCCGAAGAAGGATCCGCTGGCCATCCGCTATGACCGGATCAGCTTCGACGAGGCGATCGCCCAGAGCCTGGCGGTGATGGATGCCACGGCTTTCGCACTCTGCCGAGACCAGAAGTTGCCGATCAACGTCTTTTCTATTTTCAAGAAGGACGCTTTGCGGCGGGTTACGATGGGCGAGCACGAAGGCACCCTGGTGTATTGCTGAAGGAGACCAAGATGTCCATAGCAGATGTAAAGAAGACGACAGAAGCGAAAATGCACAAGTCCCTGGAGGCGCTGCGCGGCGACCTCGCCAAGGTACGCACCGGACGCGCTCACATCGGTCTGCTCGACCATGTGCAGGTCGAATACTACGGCTCGATGGTGCCGATCAACACCGTCGCCAACGTGACCTTGATTGATGCCCGTGCGCTCGGAGTTCAGGCCTGGGAAAAGGGAATGGCGGCAAAGGTCGAGAAGGCCATTCGCGACTGCGACCTGGGGCTGAATCCGTCGTCGCAAGGCGATCTGATCCGCGTGCCGATGCCGATGCTGACCGAGGCGCGCCGCCGCGATCTGATCAAGGTCGTCAAGGCGGAGGCCGAAGGTGCCAAGGTCGCTGTCCGCAATTTGCGGCGGGACGCCATGGCGACGCTGAAAGAAATGCTCAAGAACAAGGAGTGCTCCGAGGATGAGGAGCACCGCGCCCAGGACGATATTCAGAAGCTCACCGATCGCCACGTGGCGGAAATCGATCAGCAACTCAGCCACAAGGAAACCGAGTTGATGGCTATCTAGGGCTTTCGGAGCAGTCATAGAAATGGCTCTTTTCGCCAGTTCCACTCGCGATGTTCCGGTAGCGTCGGCGGTGCCTCGGCATGTGGCGATCATCATGGACGGCAATGGGCGCTGGGCCAGGAAGCGCTTGTTGCCGCGCTTTGCTGGCCATCATCGCGGCGTCGAAACGGTGCGTGCCACGGTCAGGACCTGTCTTGAACGGGGTATCGAGTTCCTGACGATTTTTGCGTTCAGTTCAGAGAACTGGCGTCGTCCGCAAGAGGAAGTTTCCCTTCTGATGCAACTCTTCGTAAAGGCCTTGAAGGATGAAGTCAGCAAGCTGCATCGTAATGGCGTTCGCCTGCGGGTGGTTGGCGATTTGTCACGCTTTGAGCCGGAACTGCAGGCGCTGATCCGCAGCTCCGAGGCGCGGACCGCCGACAACGAGCGCTTGATCCTGACGGTGGCCGCGAACTACGGTGGGCGCTGGGATATTCTTCAGGCAGTCAACCGCATGTTGCTTAGCGAGCCGGGAAAAAACGGCGCGTGGACCGAGCGTGACCTAGCGCCGCATCTGGCGATGAGCTATGCCCCTGAGCCCGACCTGTTCATCCGCACCGGTGGCGAGCAACGGATCAGCAATTTTCTGCTCTGGCAGCTGGCGTATTCCGAATTCTATTTCACTGACCTGCTTTGGCCGGAATTTGATGCGGCGGCTTTCGATGCCGCGCTGGCCTCTTTTCAGCAGCGCGAACGCCGCTTCGGACGAACCAGCGAGCAGCTCGGGCAGCTGCTTGGCGATTCTCCTGCGACCACCGCGGCAGCGATGAGCGGACGGAGAGATGCTTAGGACGCGGGTGATCACCGCGGTTTTCCTGTTTGCCGCTTTCTTCTCCGCGCTGTTCTACCTGTCGTCAGCGGGTTGGCTGGTTTTCGTCACGGCGATAGCCGCCATCGCCGCCTGGGAGTGGGGGGCGTTGATGCGCCTTGCTGCTGTGGCACGGATGGCGCTCGGGGTTCTCGCCGTCGCGCTGTGTGCCTTGCTGAGTGCCGTCGAACCGGCGGCTGTTGGGCTTGGCACCGGTTTTTCTCAGCCGGCAGCGTGGCGTCTGGGTGCCTTCCTCTATTTGCCGGCGGCCGCTTTCTGGCTGCTCGCGGTGCCGATCTGGCTTCATCAACGCTGGCCTTTGTCGAACGCGGTGTTTGGCCTGCTCACCGGTTTGCTCTTGATCCTGCCAACCTGGTTGGCCCTGGTACAGCTACGGCAAGCGGGCCCTCTCGCCCTGCTGGCGATCATGGCCGTCGTCTGGCTGGCGGACATTGCTGCCTATTTTGCCGGCCGCCGCTTTGGGAAACACAAGCTGGCGCCCAATATCAGCCCGGGAAAAACCTGGGAGGGGGCAATCGGTGGCGGCGTCGCAGTCGTCGCTTATGGCTTTCTGTTGTCGTCGAAACTGCCTGTGGTGCTGGCCGAGAAGCCCCTGTTGTTGCTCGTCGCGCTGATCGCGCTGACCTCGATCAGCGTCGTCGGCGATCTCTTCGAGTCGCTGCTCAAACGCCAGGCGGGGCTGAAAGATAGCAGTAAGGTATTGCCAGGTCATGGGGGAGTTCTCGACCGTATCGACAGTCTCACCTCGACACTGCCGCTGGTGGCACTCGTTTGGCTGTTGAGCTTCTCGTGAGAGCTGGCAGCGCTGGCAGCGCCGTGCAAAACCTGACCATCCTCGGGTCGACCGGGTCGATCGGGGTCAATACCCTGGACGTCATTCGCCGCCATCGGCAAAGCTATCGACTGGTGGCTCTGTGTGCGCATCGGCAGATCGATCGCCTGTTCGAGCAGTGCCTCGAGTTTCAGCCGCGCCATGCGGTGGTCGGCGAAGCGGCGCTGGCGACCGAACTGGCGGCACGCTTGCTCGCCGTCGGCTGCCAGACCGAGGTTGGCTACGGCCCTGATGCGCTGCTGCGCATGGCGGCCCTGCCGGAAGTTGACACCGTCATGGCGGCCATTGTCGGTGCGGCCGGCTTGCCGCCGACTTTGGCAGCGGCCGTCGCCGGCAAGAAGATCCTGCTCGCCAACAAGGAGGCCCTGGTCATGGCCGGCGCGGTCTTTATGCGTGCTGTTCGCCAAAATGGTTCCATCCTGTTGCCGATCGACAGCGAACATAATGCGATCTTTCAGTCCTTGCCGAGTGGTTATGCGGGTGACCTCGACGACGGCGGGGTGCTCGGTCTGTATCTCACCGCCTCGGGTGGTCCGTTTCGCCTGACGGCGATTGCTGACCTCGCTGCGGTCACTCCGGAGCAGGCTTGTGCGCATCCGAACTGGGTGATGGGACGAAAGATTTCGGTCGATTCGGCGACGATGATGAACAAAGGTCTGGAGGTGATCGAGGCGCATTGGCTGTTCAACGTCCCGGCCGAGCGCATCGAAGTGGTGATCCATCCGGAAAGCATCATCCATTCCCTGGTTCAATACGCTGACGGCTCGGTCATCGCCGAACTTGGCAATCCGGACATGCGCACCCCGATCGCACATGCGCTGGCTTACCCGCGGCGCATGGCCGCCGGCGTCGAGCCCCTGGATCTGTTCAAGGTCGCATCGCTGCATTTCGAGCGCCCAGATCTGGAGCGTTTTCCCTGCCTTGCCCTGGCTTATCGTGCGCTCAAGGAAGGCGGTTGCGCGCCAACGACCTTGAATGCCGCCAACGAAATTGCGGTCGAAGCTTTTCTCGACGGGCGGATCGGCTTTACGGCGATTCCCCGAGTCATTGCTGGCGCCATGGACCAGCTACCGGCAACCCGCGTGCCGGACTCGCTGGCCGAAGTTCTTGCCGCCGATCGCATGGCGCGCGCCGCCGCCGAGGAATTCGTCGTCGCCCTGGGCCGACAATGAGCGGCTTTCTGTACTACCTGACGGCATTCGCTCTGGCCCTCGGAATTTTGGTCGTGGTGCATGAGTTCGGTCACTATCTGGCCGCCCGTTGGGTGGGCGTCAAAGTGCTGCGTTTCTCAGTCGGTTTCGGGCGGCCGCTGTGGGCGAAGCGCTTGGGGGCGGACGGCACCGAGTGGGCCATTGCTGCTTTCCCCTTGGGCGGTTACGTCAAGATGGTCGACGAGCGCGAAGGCGAGGTTGCTGTCGAAGACTTGCCGCGCAGCTTCAACCGGCAACCGGTGCTGTCGCGAATGCTCATTGTTGTCGCAGGGCCGGCGGCCAACTTTCTGCTGGCCATCGTGCTCTATTGGGGACTTTTTTGGCACGGTACCGAGGAGTTCAAGCCGCTGCTGTCTGCGCCGGTGGCGGCCAGCGCCGCCGCTGCAGCCGGCCTGGAAGACGGTGAGTTGGTGCTCAAGGTGGCTGGTGAAAAAGTTCAGACCTGGCAGGAGATGCGCTGGCTGCTGCTGCAACGGGCGGTCGATCAGGATCTGATCGACCTCGAGGTGATCAACGCGCGCCACGAGATCAGCCTCCGTCGTCTCGATGTTTCGCCTGTCCGTCAGTCGGGCTGGGAGGGGGACGCCTTGGGACGGCTTGGCCTGAGCCTCTTCCGCCCGGAACTGCCGGCGGTGTTCGGGACGGTCAGTGCTAACAGCGCTGCGGCCGACGCTGGATTGCTTTCAGGAGACGAGGTGCTGACCGTCGATGCGCAGGCGATCGGCAACTGGTCAGACTTCGTGCACATCGTCCGCGGCTCGCCTGGCAGGCCGCTTGCTCTGGACCTGCTGCGTAATGGGGAGCAGATTACGGTCACGGTGACCCCGGTTTCGGTCGACGAGCAGGGGCAGGAGGTCGGACGCATTGGCGTCGCAGTGAGCGATGGCGATCGGTCGCGAGCCGAGTTGATGGTCACCGTTAGCTATGGCCCGCTGGCGGCACTGAGCAAGGCGGTTGGGGAAACCTGGGACAAGTCGACCTTCACCCTGCTGATGATCGGCAAGATGATCACCGGTGAGGTGTCGTGGCGAAATATCAGTGGGCCGGTGACCATTGCCGACTACGCTGGCCGATCGGCGAGGCTAGGAGTGGACTATTACATCAAGTTCCTGGCGCTGGTCAGCATCAGTCTCGGTGTCCTGAATCTGTTGCCGATCCCGATTCTGGACGGGGGGCATTTGCTGTATTATCTCGTCGAAATCATCAAGCGTGAGCCAGTTTCCGAGCGCAGCATGGAAATCGGTCAGAAGATCGGTATGGCACTCCTGTTCATGCTGATGGCTTTTGCTTTCTACAACGATATCAATCGACTGTTTTCCGGCTGAGTTCATGAACAAATCGCTGCTCACAGGTCTGCTGGCCACCCTTTTTGCTGCTGGCGCTATGGCCATGGAACCGTTTACGGTCTCAGACATTCGTGTCGAAGGCATCCAACGCGTCGAAGCCGGGACCGTGTTCAGTTATCTGCCGGTCAAAGTTGGCGAAACGATGGATGACGAGAAGGCGGCGCAGGTCATCAAGACCTTGTTCGCCACCGGCTTCTTCGAGGATGTGCGCGTTGAAATAAATGGCGACGTGCTGATCGTCGTCGTCCACGAGCGACCGGCGATTGCACAGATCGACTTTGTCGGCCTCAAGGAGTTCGACAAGGAACAGTTGCTCAAGGGCCTCAAGGAGGTGGGGATCGCCGTCTCGCGCACCTTCGATCGAGCCACGCTCGAGAAAGCCGAGCAGGAACTGAAACGCCAGTATCTGTCGCGTGGCAGGTATGCAGTGACCATCACCACCACCATCACGCCGCTGGACCGTAATCGCGTGGCGATCAACTTCAACGTCGACGAAGGTGACACCGCCAAGATCAGGGAGATCAACATTGTCGGCGCCCATGCCATCAAGGAGAAGGACCTGCTGAGCGTGATGGAGCTGAAAACGCCAAACTGGATCAGTTGGTACACCAAGAGTGACCAATACTCGAAACAGAAGCTGGCAGCAGACCTCGAAACGCTACGTTCCTACTACCTGGATCGTGGCTTTCTGGAGTTCAACATCGAATCGACGCAGGTTTCGATCAGTCCCGACAAGAAGGACATCTACCTCACGATCAGCATCAAGGAAGGCGAGCCTTATCTTGTTTCGTCGCTGAAACTCGCCGGCGATCTGATCTTGCCGGAAGAAGAGTTCAGGGAATCGGTCAAGATCAAGCCGGGCGACGTCTTTTCGCGCAAAATACTCAACGAGAGTACGAAATCGATTGCCGATAAACTCGGTGCCCAAGGCTACGCGTTTGCCAACGTCAACGCTGCGCCAGAACTCGACCAGGAAAAGCATCTGGTGGCGTTCACGATTTTCGTCGATCCCGGGAAGCGTGCCTACGTCCGGCGCATCAACATCACCGGCAACACCAAAACGCGCGACGAGGTGATTCGTCAGGAAGTGCGTCAGATGGAGGGCGCCTGGTACGACGCAAACCGGGTCGTGAAATCGCGTGAAAGGATTGACCGGACCGGCTACTTTGGCGAAGTCAACGTCGAGACACCGCCAGTGCCCGGGACCATTGACCAGGTTGATGTCAACATCAATGTGGCCGAGAAGTCGACCGGCAATATCTCACTCGGCGCCGGCTACTCGAGTTCGGAGAAGGTCATCCTTTCAGGTTCGATATCGCAGTCGAACATTTTTGGTAGCGGCAAGTACCTGGCTTTGCAGTTGAATACGGGCAAGTTGAACCGTACTCTGGGGATCAACTATACCAATCCCTACTTTACCGTTGACGGTATCAGTCAGGGCTTCGATCTCTACTATCGGACGCTCAACCCGACTTCTCTCGGCTACGCGTTCCAGTCCACGTCCTACGGTGGTGGGATCCGCTTTGGTTACCCGCTCACGGAGGTGGACTCGCTTACTTTCGGTTTGGCGATAGATCAAACCAATATCGACATAACGCCGGTTACCCTGGCAACGCCAAGCCAGTATATCCAGTTCCAGGCGCAGCACGGCGACTCCAACCTCACCCTGCCGACGACTTTGGGCTGGGCCCGTGACACGCGGGACAGCGCCATCTATCCGACCAGAGGTGGAACCCAGCGAGCCGGACTGGAGGTGGCGATTCCCGGTGCCGACCTGACTTTTTATCGGGCGAGCTATCAGAATCAACACTACTTTGAACTCGTCAAGGACCTTGTGCTGATGCTCAATGTGGACCTTGGTTACGGGGAGGGTTTGTCGGGGCAGACCTTGCCTTTCTACAAGAATTTCTATGCTGGTGGTGTAGGTTCGGTACGTGGCTACGATACCGCCAGCCTGGGTCCGGTAGATCCGCTATATCCCGATACTCGCCTCGGCGGCACACGCAAGGCAGTGTTCAATTCCGAGATCCTGATGCCGTTTCCGGGCATCGACAAGTCCTTCCGCTTCGGTCCTTTTTTTGATGCCGGCAATGTTTTCACCGATAACTATACCTATGCCGAAGAGGGCTTGCGGACCTCGGTCGGCCTCGCTGCGGCGTGGATTTCGCCTCTCGGGCCGCTGAAATTCAGCTACGGTCAGCCGATCAACGAGCAAAGTAATGATAAACTCCAGAAGTTCCAGTTCCAGTTTGGAACGACTTTCTAACCCAGGAGAACAAGCTTGAAGAAGACGATTGCCAGACTGCTGGTTGCGTTGATGGCCTCGCTGCCCGTGTCCTATGCGTCGGCGGTGGATCAACTCAAGGTGGGGTACGTCAATACCCAGCGTCTTTTCCGCGACGCACCCGCTGCCGTGCGCGCGGCCAAGAAGATTGAGCAGGAGTTCTCCAAGCGCGACCAGGATTTACAACGTCTGGCGAAGCAGGTGCAGGGCTTGCAGGAAGCGCTGGAGAAAAATGGTGTGACCATGGCCGAGCCCGAGCGTCGTAGCAAGGAGAAGGATCTTGGTGAGTTGTCGCGAGAGTTTCAACGCAAGCAACGCGAGTTCCGTGAGGATCTGAACCTGCGCCAGAACGAAGAGAACGCGGCAATCATCGAAAAGGCCAACAAGGCGATCAAGCAGCTTGCCGAAAACGAGAAGTACGACCTGATCGTTCAGGATGTGGTCTGGGTCAGCCCGAAACTCGACATCACTGACAAGGTGATCCAGGCCTTGTCCGATCCCCGGGACGGAAAATAAGCCCTTAATTTGAACGTCGCGTACGCGACTCACGAACCGCCCTTCGTCCCCTGCGGGAGAAGGGCCGGGCGTGAGACGGGGAATTCAGGGAACATGCTCCCTGCCTGTCGAACGATTCCGGCGTGCAAGCCGGAATGCGCGCTGCAAGTGGAGGAGGACGGTCATGACGTTCATGATCTGTGGTGCGATCTGGGGTGTCTCGACATGTCATGACCGTTAGCTCACCAGGCAACGGAGTGGAGGTGTCAGGGGGGCTACGGCTGGACGAGATCGTCGCCTCCCTCGGCGGAGTGCTTGAAGGCGACGGATCGGTGCTTGTCTCGCAGGTCGCCAGCCTCCTTTCAGCCGGCGAAGGGCGCATCGCCTTTCTTGCCAGTTCCAAATACCTGCAGCAACTGAAAATAACGCGGGCGACGGCGGTCATCGTGCCGCCGCAGTTTTCAGCCGAGACCTCGCTACCGCGAATCGTGCACCCCAATGCCTACGCCTACTATGCGCGCGTCGTTGCCTTGCTCAATCCGTTCCGGCAACGTCGGCCCGGCATCCATCAGGGCGCCGTGGTCAAGTCGGAGCTGCGACCATCGGTAAGTGTTGGCGAGAATGCCGTCATTGGCGAGCGCGCGCACATTGGCGAGAATGTCACTTTTTACCCGGGCTGTGTGATCGGTGATGACGTCGTGATCGGCGACGATTGCGTGCTCTACCCGAACGTCGTGGTCTATGACGGCTGCGTGATCGGCAAGCGGGCGATTATCCACGCCGGTGCGGTGCTCGGTGGCGACGGCTTTGGCTTTGCCAAGGACGGTGAGCAGTGGGTCAAGATCCCGCAAATCGGTCGGGTGGTGATGGGTGATGATGTCGAAGTCGGAGTCAATACCTCAATCGACCGAGGCGCACTGGACGACACGGTGATCGGCAATGGCGTCAAACTCGACAATCAGATTCAGATTGGTCACAACGTCAGTATTGGTGAGCATGCGGCGATGGCCGGCTGTGTCGGGATCGCCGGCAGTACCCGCATCGGCCGTCGCTGTACCGTTGGCGGCGCCGGCATGATCATCGGCCACCTGGAGCTCGCCGACGACGTGCATATCTCGGCGGGCAGTATGGTGACCAAGAGCCTGCCCCGAGCCGGGCAATACACCAGCATCTTTCCGCTCGAAGGGCACCAGGAATGGTTGCACAATGCGGCACAGATCAAGCGTCTGGCGAGACTCGCCGAGCGGGTCGCCGAACTTGAAAAGAAACTCGAACAAAGGGAGAACAGGTCTTGAACGCAATGGACATCCACGAAATCCTCGAACATCTGCCGCACCGCTATCCCTTTCTCCTGGTCGACCGGGTGCTCGATTTCGAGCTCGGCAAGTCCATCCATGCCTACAAAAACGTCACTGTCAATGAACCATTTTTTGTCGGTCACTTTCCGCATCACCCGGTGATGCCGGGAGTCTTGATCATGGAGGCTCTGGCGCAGGCGGCCGGCATCCTGTCTTTCAAGACCATGGGCGCCAAGCCCGACGCGAATTCCGTTTTCTATTTCGTCGGCATCGACGGCGCGCGCTTCAAGAAGCCGGTGACCGCCGGCGATCAGTTGCACTTGCACGTGCAGATCCTGCGCCAGATGCGCGGTATCTGGAAATACAAGGCGGAGGCCCGCGTCGACGGCGAGATCGTCGCCGAGGCCGAACTGATGTGCGCCAAGCGCGATGTCAGCGGAGCCGGGGTGTGACAGGTGCCATGATTCATCAAAGTGCGCTCGTCGCGCCTGGCGCGCAACTCGGCAGCAATGTTTCAGTCGGCGCCTATTCGATCATCGGCGAAGACGCGGAAATCGGCGACAACACGGTGATCGGTCCGCATGTGGTGATTTCCGGGCGGACGCGCATCGGTCGTGACAACCGGATTTTCCAGTTCAATTCGCTCGGTGCGGTGCCGCAGGACAAGAAATACGACGGTGAGCCGACGCGACTGGAGATCGGTGACCGCAACACCATTCGCGAATTCTGCACCTTCAACCTGGGGACTGCCCAGGATGTCGGTATCACCCGCGTCGGCAATGACAACTGGATCATGGCCTATGTGCATATAGCGCATGATTGCCAAGTGGGTAACCATACCGTGTTTGCCAATAACGCGCAGCTGGCCGGCCATGTGCATATCGATGACTGGGCAATTCTCGGCGGCTATACAGGGGTGCACCAGTTCTGCCGTGTCGGCGCTCATACCATGACCGCCGTCGGGACGGTGGTTCTACAGGATGTTCCGCCGTTCGTGATGGCTGCCGGAAACACCGCCAGTCCCTTTGGGATCAACGCCGAAGGGCTCAAGCGGCGTGGTTTTTCTCCCGAGGCGCTGCTGGCTTTGAAGCGCGCCTACCGGACCCTCTACAAGTCGGGGCTGATGCTGGATGAGGCGCGCGCCAAGCTGAACGAAGAGGTGCTCGTTCATCCGGAGATCCAGCCGCTCCTGGATTTCCTCGCGGCATCGAAGCGCGGCATCATTCGATGAACGCTGCGGCACCGCTGCGCATCGCCATGGTCGCTGGCGAAGCCTCCGGCGATCTCCTCGCCAGTCAGCTGATTCAGGCCTTGCAGGCGAGGCTTCCGGGGGCTGTTTTTTTTGGTGTGGGTGGCCCGAAGATGCTCGCTACGGGTTTCACAGCCTGGCATCCGCTCGAAAAGCTGGCCGTGCGCGGTTACATTGAAGTGCTTCGCCACTATCGCGAGATTGCCGCCATCCGCCGCGATCTCAAGCGCCGCTTGCTGGCTGACCCGCCGGACGTGTTCATCGGTGTCGATGCGCCGGATTTCAATCTATCGCTCGAAAAGGCGCTCAAGCGGCGTGGCCTTGCCTGCGTCCATTACGTCAGCCCGTCGATCTGGGCCTGGCGTGGCGAACGCATCCACAGCATCGGTGCGGCAGTTTCGCGGGTCCTGGCACTTTTTCCGTTCGAGACGGCGCTGTACGAGAAGCAGGGCATTCCCGTGAGCTATGTCGGCCATCCTCTGGCCGACATGCTGCCGCTCGAAGACGGTCGCCGTACGGCGCGGACGCTGCTCGGCATTTCGCCAGCGACGCCGGTCTTCGCGCTCTTGCCCGGCAGCCGCCAGTCCGAACTGCAGTACATGGCGGAGACTTTCATCGACACCGCCCGCCGCATGCACGAGCAGATTCCGGAGGCTATTTTTCTGGCTCCGCTGACGACGCGCGAAACGCGCGTGTTGTTCGAAAGCGCACTGTATCGCCGGCGGGCGAAGCAGTTGCCTATACGCCTGCTCTTCGGGCACGCCCATCAGGCGATGATGGCCGCCGATGCAGTTCTGGTCGCCAGCGGCACGGCGACCCTCGAGGCCGCACTGCTCAAGCGGCCGATGGCCATCGTCTACAAGATGGCGCCGCTGTCGTACCGAATGATGCGCCGTATGGGCTACCTGCCCTATGTCGGTCTGCCCAACGTCCTGGCGGGCAGATTTGTTGTTCCGGAGTTCATCCAGGACGAAGCGACCGCCGAGAATCTGGCACAGGCACTGCTCAATCTCTATGCGGACAAAGAGGCGTGCGAGCGCATCAAGTCCGTATTTCGGGCGATTCACTTGCAGTTGCGGCAGAACGCCGCCGAGAAGGCAGCTGACGCAGTCATCGCCTGCCTGCCAACAACAGCGCGACGCGTCGATGCTCTTGCTGTTGCCGGTTGAAGGTCTGGTCTGCGGCGTCGACGAAGCGGGCCGCGGGCCGCTGGCGGGACCCGTGGTCGCCGCCGCCGTGATCCTCGATCCAGGTCGGCCAATCGCCGGCCTGAACGACTCGAAGAAACTTTCGGCCGGCAAGCGGGAAGCGCTCGCCGAACAGATTCGCGGCAGCGCACTGGCCTGGGCCGTCGCTGAAGCCAGTGTCGTGGAGATCGACCGGATCAACATCCTGCAGGCCAGCCTGCTGGCCATGCAGCGTGCCGTCGCGGCGCTCGCCGGCGCTCAGGGTCCGGTATTCCCGAGTCATGCACTGGTCGACGGCTGTCATTGTCCACAGCTGTCGTGTTCCGTCGAAGCCATCGTCGGCGGCGACGGCAAGGTCGCAGCGATTGCCGCCGCATCGATTCTCGCCAAGACCTGCCGCGATGCCGGCATGCTCGTGCTGCACGCCAGCTATCCGCAGTACGGTTTTGATCGCCACAAGGGTTACCCCACCGCATTTCACCTGCAGGCGCTGCGCGAACAGGGCGCGAGTCCGCAGCACCGCCGCAGCTTCGCACCGGTGGCGCGGCTCAGCGCCTTATGAAACGGATCGGCTCGCGCGACAATGCCCATTACAAAGCACTCCTGAAACTCTCGCAAAGCAGTCGTGAGCGGCGCAAGAGCGGCCACGTGCTACTTGACGGCATGCACCTCATCGAAGCCTACGAGCAGAGCTGCGGGGTGCCGGAAGAGATCGTGGTCAGCGATGGCGGTGCTGCTCGGCCGGAGAATGCGCGCTATCTCGAGAGCCGGCCAGCGGGTAGTCGTATCAGCGTCCTGGCCGATGCCTTGTTCGACGATCTGGCGCTGGTCGATACGCCCAGTGGCATCATGGCCGTCGTTGCGCAGCCACGGCCGGCGAGCGGCTGCGATCATGTCGCCGATGCGGTTCTGCTTGATGGCGTTCAGGATCCGGGTAATCTTGGTTCGATTCTGCGTAGCGCTGCCGCTGCCGGCTTTCGCCAGATCCTGCTCTCGGAGGATTGCGCGCAAGCCTGGTCGCCAAAGGCCCTGCGTGCGGCGATGGGTGCGCATTTCCAGCTCGACATCCACGAAAACAGTGATTTGAGCCGCTTTCTCGCCGCCTATCGTGGTCAGTCCGCTGCCACGCTACCGGCCGCATCGAGCACTCTCTACAGCGCTACGCTTGGCCGACCGCTGGCCTGGGTTTTCGGCAGCGAAGGTCTTGGCGTCCGGCCGCAAGTCGCTGCGCAAACCAGTCGGCATCTGCGCATCCCGATGGCCGCTGCCAGCGAATCGCTGAATGTCGCCGCCGCCGCCGCCGTTTGCCTTTTTGAAACGCTGCGCCAGCGTCAGGCGGCCGAACTGTCGGCGCCGCCTGGCCTGGACTAGAGAGGCCCGGTGTTCTGCCTTTCTGGCTCGCTTCACGTTTGGTGTTGGCGTCAGCTTCTGCTAGAATTCGCGGTCTTCCGGAGAGATGGATGAGTGGTTTAAGTCGCACGCCTGGAAAGCGTGTTTAGGATAATATCCTAACGCGGGTTCGAATCCCGCTCTCTCCGCCAACGGATCAACTGAAACCCGCTTTGCCACTGGCCTTGCGGGTTTTTTTGGTTTAATTTCACGTGCCTTTTCACGTGCGTCGGCTACGAAATCCTCTCCACAATACTTCGCCTGAAAGCCCATCAAGTTGATCAAGACTTGTGATTTGCATATCAGTCACGGTGGTTCCACGGTCGTTCTCCTGTTCTTCACCCTCGCCGGCTAACGGTCATGACAATCGAAACACCTCAGATCATGAAAGTCATGACCGTCTGTTCGCAGTAACAGCAGTAAGTCTAGCGGGTTGAAGTCCCGTCTGGGGAGTTGTCCGTACGCCCCGGTAGCATGAGGAAGCGGCGTCGTGGTGACACGGGGTCGTGAGTTTCCAAACAGCAAGAGAGCAGGCCGTAACGTAAGTGAACCTATGAGTAGCCTCGTAAATGAGCTGGAGAAGCCGACCCTGTGGACGGAAGGGGAAGGCCGTTGGGTGGGCGCTGGAATAACGGAAGTGGCGTCAATCGACTCCCGGGGTAGCAGGGATGGCATGTTCTTGAAGATTTATTGCCCAGTGCTGGAGACCTGTCTGTGGGGGTGGGGAGACCACCGACCGCTGCGTATAAGGCAACGAAAGCGCAGCGGCTGCAGGCAGGAGTCGGAGGGGTTCATAGTACCGATCGAGATCGCGGGACAACATAACCCCGGTCGAGGGAAGGGACC
>QPGA01000063.1:11983-16692 GCA_003332265.1 Candidatus Accumulibacter meliphilus | reverse complement strand
CGTCCAGTGGAACAAGCGCGACCGGTACCGCCGTATCGTGGGCAAGGTGATGGTGCAACCTTCCGACTGCCCGACCTGCCCAAAGACGCTGGACGCAGGCCTTGCGCAGGTCACGATGGGGCTCGCGTGGTGGTACGAGAAGTACGCGAAGGATCAGTCGGCCGAGGACGCGGGGCGGTATGAATTTGCGGAACACGAGGCACGCGCCAAGCGCGCCGGGCTTTGGGCGGATGCTTCACCGATCCCGCCGTGGGATTGGCGGAAGGCCCAACGCCGATGACTCAAAAGCAGTGGCCAGCGACGATTGACGAAGCGGTCGGCGTAGTGATCGCCACCCTGCCGGACGACGACAAAGCACGCATTGCTTCCCTGTCGGAACCCGATCTCATCGGCTTGCACTTCGGTTTGGGGACGTGGATTCGCAACAACCTTGGTCTCCATTCGGGAAACGGACGGCTGCTGGAATCAACGGGCACGCCAAATGCCGATGATGCATCCCTGGTGATCATAGAAGCACTTTGGCGTCGTCTGCGCGAAGACGTTCCGAAGGTCCATTGAGATGTGCGGTCGGTATGCCCTCTACGGTCCGACCTACCGCATTCGGGAGCAGTTCGACCTTGCTCACGAGTTCGACTTCGCGCCGCACTACAACATTGCACCGACGACGAAGGCGCTGGTGGTTCATTCGGGATCGCAAAGTGTGAGAGTTGCCAGCCTCTACCGATGGGGACTGGTTCCGGTCTGGGCCAAGGACGCTACCATCGGCGCGAAACTCATTAACGCCCGTGGCGAGACCGTCGCGGAGAAACCCGCTTTCCGCACCGCCTTTCGTCGCGGCAGATGCCTTGTGCCTGCCAACGGTTTCTACGAGTGGAAGTCCGTTCAGGAAACGGGTCGCACAGTAAAGCAGCCGTACTACATCCGTCCGCAGGATGAAGGCGAGCTGTTCGGGTTTGGCCGGGCTGACCGAACGATGGTATCGCCCAACGGGGAGGAAATCCACTCGTGCTGCATCATTACGACCGCCGCCAATTCCTTGATGATGCCCATCCACGACCGGATGCCCGCGATCTTGTCCGCCAACGATTACGACGAATGGCTGGACCCGGCCAACGCCGATACAGAAACGCTGCGGGCGATGCTTCGCCCTGCCGAATGTGGCGATATGATCGCCTACCCAGTGACCCGGGCGGTCAATTCGTCCCGCAACGATTCCTCAACGTTCGTGGAACGTGTATGAACCAGCGTTTGCGACCTGCCATTTCAGAACCCGTCGTCTTGATGTTCTCGCGCCGGCAGGTAGAAACCTGCGACGTCAATGAGCCGTTGGCGTCTCTGCGCGAGCTGACGGCTGACCGAAAAGTTGCCCTTGAGTTTTGCGGTCGCGTCAGTCTGGTAATCGATGGTTACAACGACGACCCGCGCGAGCTTTTTGAGATTCCAGAGGTGCGAGCGTACTTGAAGCGTCTCGACCACGAGTGGCCCTACTGGTTCTTCTTCCTCTCCCAGGCAGACGACTCAATCCAGATGCTGGAAAGCTGCTGTGCGACACGATCGAGGTGATCCCCAGAGTGGCCTCCATCGATCTCGACCAGATGGATCATGCGCTGACGCGCCACTTCGGCGCCATGAATCGACTGAGTCAGGAACTAAACCTGCCCGAAGAGATTTGTGGGCAGATCGCCGAAGGCGTAATCAGCCTAATCCACAACGCCGCGGTAGAAGGGATTGAGGGTGGGGACTACCGATAGCTGCGCGTTTCGGCATGCTTGAGCTTGAGCGTTGGCTTTTGGTAGGAGCGCCGTCAAGGGGCCGACGGATGTCAGCTGTCGGCCATCAAGAGACGCTCACGGAATGCAAAAGAGGCGTTGCTGAATGGCTGGTAATTCATGCGCGAGCCGACCTTCATGGGTGGTGGCCTTGATACCGCAATTCGGCCGAAGCGGCCGCCCGGATCGATCTCTTGGAACGGCGGGAACCGGTGCTACTTGCGCCGAGCACGTTGTACTTTGCGTGTAACAAAGCGGGACTTGACCCCGCCGATGCCGCCTGACCCCGCCGATGCCGCCTGACCCCGCCGATGCCGCCGATGACCGCTACTACGGGGTGCTGGCACCCAACTCGCCACTGCGGGACGCTGTCACCGCACTGACCCATCCCACTGAAATGGCCTCTGCACCGACGATGGTCGAGCCGATTCAGCCGGATGCGGCTCCGGCAGAGCCGGCGCATCGCCAGGCGGCTCGCTACGTCTGGGCACTGCTGCTGGCGCGCATCTATGAGGCGCTGCCCCTGCTGTGCCCGAAGTGCGGCGGCGAGATGAAGATCATCGCCTTCATCACCGATGATTGCGGTGATCCAGGAGATTTTCGGTCATCTGGGTGAGCCGACTTCGCCACCGCGTCTGCGGCCAGCAAGCGGGCCGCCGTTGTGGGAGATGCAGGGTTGCGGGCCTGGCGAGATCGATCCGCAGGCGGAACCGGCGCCGGACGACGAGTTCGATCAGCGCATCGCGTGGTAAGACCAATAGACGAACGTATGTCGCTCGTCGGGGGAAACGCGTACCTGCGGCACGAAATTCACGATTGACTCAGACTGAAAGCCGCGATATATTTCCTAAAATGGCACCGGAGTTCCTATCCTTTTTTAAAACTGAAGGAGGTGGGTCATGTCGTCATTGCAGAACAGCGCTGGCCGTGCGCAGGCCAAAAGTCGCGGCGCTTTCGGGACCGTAGGGTGGTTGATGCTGCTGCTGGGCATGGCGACCGTCTTGGTGCCGCCCACGGCATCGGCGACCGTCTTAGCGGACCCGCTGGGCGACTTCTTGTCGCCCAGCTACATCGGTCCGCAGAACAGCGATCTCGACATCGTCTCGGGCTTCGCGAACTACGCATCGGGTTACGTGGAACTGTCGTTGACCATGGACAGTGTGATCGGAAGTTCGACCGCAACGCCCTACTATCTCTGGGGCGTCAACCGCGGCAGCGGAACCGATCGGCTGGTGACTTCGGGACCGCCGGCAGTAGGCCCTTCGACCATTCTGCTCGATGCGGTCGTGCGCTTCGATTACGACGGCAACGGCAGAGTGGTGACCTTCGCCTCCGCCTTCAGCCCGCCGGTTGTTACCCTCCTTGACCCTTCGGACATTAATATCTTCGGTGACACGGTCAGCGCCCAGATCCCGTGGTCGCTGCTGCCCTCCACCGGCTTCACAACCGCGCAGTACACGTACATCGCCTGGACGCGATCGGCCCTCGGCAGCCAGGCTTTCATCGCCGATCTGGCGCCCGACGATGCGAGCATTCTTGCCGTCCCCGAACCGGCGAGCTTGGCGCTGATGGCAGTCGGACTCCTGGCCAGCGGCTTCGCGTCGCGAGGCAGGCGGGCGCGGACGATGTCGGCCAGTGCTCGCGCAACGACGCTTCGCGGTCGATGCCGAGGTGCGCATCGAGGCGCACGAGCGCGACGCTCTGAGCGTCTGCTGCGGTATTGCGCCCGCCCCTTCTCGCTGGAACGTTTGCGTGAAATCGACACCGAGCATTTGGTGTATGTGAGCGTGAAGCCCGGCCCGGGCGGAAGTGTCAGCCTGATGCTGACCCCGAGGCAACTGCTCGATCGTCTGGCGGTGCTCATTCCGCCGCCGCGCAAACATCGTCACCGTTACTACGGGGTGCTGGCACTCGCCACTGCGGTACGCTGTCACCGCACTGACCCATCCCACTGAAATGGCCTCTGAACCGACAATGGTCGAGCCAATCCCGCGGGATGCGGCTCCGGCAGAGCCGGCGCATCGCCAGGCGACTCGCTACGTCTGGGCACTGCTGCTGGCGCGCATCTATGAGGCGCTGCCCCTGCTGTGCCCGAAGTGCGGCGGCGAGATGAAGATCATCGCCTTCATCACCGATGATTGCGGTGATCCAGGAGATTTTCGGTCATCTGGGTGAGCCGACTTCGCCACCGCGTCTGCGGCCAGCAAGGGGGCCGCCGTTGTGGGAGATGCAGGACAGTGGATCGGGCGTAATCGATCCGCAAGCGCAACCGGCACCGGAATACGAGTTCGATCAGCGCGTCGCGTGGTAAGACCAATAGACGACGTATGTCGCACTGATCAACAGCCGCGCGGGCGCGCCCTAGCCAGCCCAGGCCATTCCCGACCGCCTGAACAAAGGCATAGCTGCCATCCAGGAAGCGCAAAAGGCGGTGATCGTGTTCCATGGCCATCTGAAGTGGTGAGCGGTGAAAGCTCGACGGTGGTAGTCGGTCGATAATCGATGGCACTTGGCCTCCCAACTGGGGTAGCCCAAACAGTTGTGTCACCACCCGATGCATTGCGAACCTCGGCAGAGCTGAAGCCCACGGTCGGCTCTTGCCAATGGGCCGTCTCATGACCAGGAGAGCCGAGCGGCAGCTTCCTGATCAGAGACCTGCCATGGAACTTGCAATTGTCATCAGGCAGTTCAGGGTCGATTGCGGTCACCAAACCACAAAAGCTCAGTGGCAGCTCCAAAACCACAAGCGGCCAGCCAGAACAGTTACTGCTGAGGCCGAGCGCCAAAGGCCGGATCTGACTGAGAGCAGTCGTTCAGATTCTTCAGGCCACTGGCAGCAATCGACCCAGAGCGGAAGTAGCCCGATTTGAAAAGCTGACGCTCAACGTTTGAGCTCAGGCCGCGGCCCGTCCGGGCCGTCGTGCCAGCAGCGATCGGTTA
>QPGA01000063.1:0-10432 GCA_003332265.1 Candidatus Accumulibacter meliphilus | reverse complement strand
AACGTCGATCCAAATCGTCGGCTTAGGAGCGCAGCCAGAGCGATGCTGCACGCAACTCCATCCGTGTCGGGGTTCTCGTAAGACGTTACGTACCCGGAAGTGGGTTGCTGAGTGACCATGTCAAGATCATAGACGATCTCCTCGGTAGATGCAATGCCTAGCCGTGGTGGTGCGTGACGCGTACCCGGTCTCGCCCGAACACACGCTCGTGATATCGCGGCGACACGTCGGTTCGTTCTTTGAACTCCTACGGTGCGAGCAAATCGCGATGCTGTTACTGGTTGACCAGGCCCTAGTGGTCCTCGAACGCGAGTTCGCTCCGGGTGGGTACACGATCGGCATCAACGACGGTGTCGCGGCAGGCCAAACGGTGCCCCACGTTCATATGCACCTGATACCGCGCCGGCTCGGGGACGTGGAAGACCCTTCAGATCCACGCCGACAGGTTTTCGGGGCGCACAGCCTACCGGGCGACCGACGGCGACGCCACCGTCGTGTGTCCGCTGTAAGCTGCTGCTTTCTGACGGTCGACCAATGTCGCCTCTGCGGTAGGACCAGACATTCGCCGGAACATCGCTGAGCCGCGCTGAACGTCTCTTCCTGGCCGACTGCCGACGGACGCCATTCTGCGCCCACCGGCTGCTTACCGGCGCATAGCGGCCGGTCAGGCGAAGAAAGTCACAGGCCCAGCCGATTGACCGCTTACGGCTGAGCGCTCCAGGCTAACGTCGTCGGCTTTCAAAAAAAACCTCGACTGTCTGCTCATCGCTGAAAGCCACCAAATGAGGCCTCCCTCAGGCCTCTCCAGACAGTGCTCATCTACCCATCGCTAGGCCGCGCGGTCAGCTAAGGAGCCCGACCCAACCTGCGCCATCAAATGCAGGCGCGCACTCGACCACCTACTTGTGTCGGACCAGAGAGCGCAGAATGGCGTTGGCGAGTAGCCGGTTAATGATGATGCCGAGCCCCTGTGAGCCGCGCCGCTCGCAACGGGGGCACGTCCGAAACGCGTTCGGCCACGCGAGCGTTGCCACGCACCAAAGCGCCCTTTCATCGAACCGCAACCCCGCTTCGACTTTCCGGTCACCTCGCAAATCCACCCACACCGACCTGCTCGTCCGCAGACTTATCTTGGCGCTTCGCTTGCCGCTGCAGAATTTGCTCACGACGGCGAACAGAAGGATCCGTGGCAAGCGTGCGCCCATTCATGGCCAGCGACAGGCGGATCTTTCGTTGATGGGCCGAGAGTACTTGACGTCGTCGACGTTCGTCCCGGCGCGCCCAACGCGACCCGGACAATACCCGTGCTGGAATATCGATTTGCGAAGACAATAGGCCTTCCAAAGGATGAAGACCGATGCCCGAAACCCCTGAACAGGCTACCGAACGCTACCTTCGCAGCGGCGAGCACGATGCCCACTTCCGCGCCTGGCCGGGGAACGACTTCCTCGCCCGCATCCACGGCGGCGACGCCGCGCTGCGCTCGGCACTGATCTCCGCGGTCCATAGCCGTACCGTGCACATCGCATTCCCGGAAACAGTCGCCAACATCGACGTCGTTGCCTTCACACGCGGAAAAGTGGCACCGATGGTACGTGGGCTGTTCCCGGCCTCCGAACAGGCGTCGGTCCTCAATTTGCTCGAACGCTCGGTCATTCTTCTCACCCCGGCCACAATCGACGCGCAGCTGCAAAACACGCAATCGCTGGCCACCGCCTGGGATCTGGCGAACCTTTATCTCGGGGGACTGGGCGCGGAGCTCCTCGCCGAGGACGCTCCCCCCCTGCTGGGCCTGAGCGAGGAGACAAGCTGCTATCTGTCGGCAACCTCCTTCGACGCGCCCGGTCGCTTCGAAGATTTCGTTGTCCACGAAGCGGCGCACATTTTCCACAACTGCAAGCGCGAGACGATCGGGCTACGGAAGACTCGGACGCGTGAGTGGCTGCTGGAGATCGATTACGGCAAGCGCGAGACTTTCGCGTACGCCTGCGAAGCCTACAGCCGCCTGCACTCGCTTGGCGACAGCCCGCGGGGTAGGCAAGAGCTGCTCGCAGAACACGAGCGGGGATCGATGCCGCCCGATGAACGCGTCGATGCGTTGGAGTACGTGGACATTCTGCGCGAGGCCGTTGCCGCCCGCAACGGCTGGAAACGGATCCTCCAGCGCTGTTCCCCTCCGCGCGTGGCGCGACGCGCCCGGATGAAAGCAGCGTGATGCGATCGTTCATGGAAGGACAGCGCCCTCCTCTGCTTCAGGTGCAGGCCCCAGGATGACCAGCCGCAACACCGATCTGGAGAGCCTGCGAAAGGAGCTGCGAGCAATGAGCCGCGGCGATCTGCTGATCATCGCCGAACGGGCAATAGAACTCGTGCCGAGGGTGACATTGCAGGCTCTCGTGGGCGACTACGTGCACGTAGAAGACGGCGCGTCAGAAGCAAGGGCGACACCAAACGCCTTGCTCGACGAAGTGCAGACGTTCCACGTCGATAGTCTGGCCGGTCGCTACTTCGAAGACTTCGCGGTGAATTCCAGAAACTGCGCGGAACATTCGTGGGGCACGGATGCCTTCACTGCCGAGTTCAAGCGTCTCCTGCGCAGATGCATCAGTGCCGTGGACAGCGGACAATACGAAGTCGCCCGCCAGGCGTTCGAGCTTCTTTTCGGGCTGCTTCGGCATATCGACGAGGGACACGACGACGTGATCTTCTTCGCCGACGAGGGCGGCTCCTGGCAACTTGGCGCCGAGTGGCGCAGCGTGTTTGCGGCCTACTTTCCTTGCCTGGCCAAGACCGCTGCGGCCGCGGACTTCGCGAGCATTGTCGATCAGATGATCGAAGACTTCGCCAGGCATGACCGACCACAGTACCTGCGCAGCGCACATGCGGTGGCGAACGCGGCGCAACGAGTGGCACTCGAACCGTTGGAACGGCGCGCCGCTGACCTCACCGGTGGCTGATCGCGGCTCTTGGGCAAAAAGCTTCCTTTCTCCAGATGACGACCGCGTCGGATCAAGGCTTCTTCTTCCCCGCCAGCGTGTCCCGAACATACTGACCGGGATCATCCCCGCTCAGCCCCTCGACCACCCGTCCCGCTGCTTTCCCGACCTCACCGACAACCGCCGCACCCTTACCGACCGGTGACACCGGGTTCAGCTTGCTGAAATCTGTGGGCGTCGCGGTCTCCTGCTGCGTCTGCGCCGCTCCCTCCTTGCGGTCCCGTATTGCATACGCGTTCGTCGAGAATTCCCGCATCGCCGTATGCGCGGTCTGATCACTCGGGCGCCCCTGTGCCGAGACACCGGCACCTGCCGCCCTGCCCGTCACCTGTCCCCGGTAGCCTTCCCCCGCCTGCCCGACCGCAGCGGCACCGGGAACGCTGCTTCGATCCGCCGCATGCCGCGCGCCGACTGCATCTGCCCCCTGCACCTGACCGGCCATCTCGCCGAGCATCCGGTCGTAGTTCTGCGCGGTGTATTCGGCAATGTAGGGACGCAGCTTGTACGGATCGCCCATGATCCCCTGGAACGTCTCGTAGTTGAAATCGAGCTTGGGCAGCAGAAAATCCTTGATGAAGTGATCCTGGAGCTGCAGATTCGAGCCCAGCTGGCCGCTGTGCGACAGCTCCCACATCTGCCGATGCCCTTCCGTTTCCTGCAATGAGGCGCTGAAGGCTTCGCGCGACTGCCGCGCGTGATCCAGTGATGCACGCATCCCCTCACTGCCCGAAGTCCTGCCGTCGTCGGTGCTTCGATAGTTGCGCTCCCAGCCGTTGTCGAGCACGGTGCCGACCTTTTTACCAAAACTCGATTCGCTGGCGAACTGGGCCATCTCTTCCAGCGATCGCGAGGCGTCGGCAGAGTTGCGCAGCTTGGCGGCGAGTTCCACACCGCCGCGAAGCCCGGCGATCTCGAGGAGCTTCGGCGTATTCATGCCCATCGAGGCGCCGATCATCATTTCCATCGCCACCTTTTCGCTGACGCCGAGTTTTTTGGCCCACTGATCGACCTGGCGCAGGCTGTCATTCG
This sequence comes from Candidatus Accumulibacter meliphilus, assembly GCA_003332265.1. Lineage (GTDB taxonomy): Bacteria > Pseudomonadota > Gammaproteobacteria > Burkholderiales > Rhodocyclaceae > Accumulibacter > Accumulibacter meliphilus. The sequence goes on along the minus strand of QPGA01000063.1, from coordinate 6,407 downwards.
CCTCGTGGTTGCGACTCGAGCCCATGCCGTGGCGGTAGCCGGTGCCATCGCTGCTGCCCTGGCTGTGGCTGCGCTCGAATCCGGCCTCCTGCTTGAGCGCGGCGAGCGCACTTTCCGCGTACTCCGCGGAGTGTTGCCGGGTGGCCTGCTGGGAACGTTCGTAGTTCTCTTTCGCCGCGGCACCCAGGGAATCGTTGAGCGCCATGTCGGCACGGACGTCACTTTTTCCCTGGCGGACGACAAAGCCTCCACCAGAAAAGTGGCTGTAGTCGAATCCCCCGCGCGCCTGGTAATTGGTCATCCCCTGCCGAAGGCTCGGGTTCATGTCCACCGTCAGGCCCTTCTGGGTGTCGTGACTGACATTGTTGAGCGAGGCGTGGCCCATCTGCATGTTGCCCATGGCCAGGGCGCTGGCGATTTTCTCGGGGTCGCGCGGTGGCGCCACTAGACCTGCGACGGCCTGCAGGCCGACCTCGCCGCCTTTGACGATGGCCGCGGCAATGGCCGGGATCGAGATCACCAGCATCCCGGCGATCGCCTGGTCGCTGATGATCGCGGTATTCAGGAAACTCATCTGCTCGATCGCCAGGCCGCCGCCGGCGCTACCGTTGGTGTAGTGGCTACGCGAATACATGGTGATGATGAAGTTCATCACTGCGTAAAGCGGTGCCCAAAGCTGAATCCAGAACAGGCTCGTGGCGTAGGACTTGATGATTGCCCCAGCCTGGTGGCCACTGATCACCACGAAAAGCAGGAAGACCGGAAAAATCGCGTACTGAACGAGTTCGATGGCATTGCGTACCTTGGGCATCGTCGATTCCGCAATGCGCGCCATCAGCCTGTACGAGTCGCTGGTCGAGCGCAGCGATTGCGCCATCGCCAGGTTGGTCTGCGCGCTGGCGGCATCCCCCAGCTGCGCGGGTACCAGGTACTGGGCATCGATCATGAAGTTGGCGACAATCGCCTGTTTCACGGCGTCCTGTGCCGAGGCCGCAACGCCGAGGAGATAGTTGGTCGACGTGGCCAGCGAGGCGACGATCGCCGCTCCGGCGTCGGCCTCGCTCATCCTCGGATAGAGGCGCGAGCCCAGTAATGTGAGCTGGCGGTTCGATTCGGCGGTGATCTGGGTGGTCAGGCTCTGATAGGCGACATCGCAACCAACGGTGTTCAGCAGCGTCGGATCGCCCATGTCGCGCACGGTCACCAGTCGCGCCGGGTTGGTCTTGCCATTCAGGCTGGCCCAGACATTATTGACCTCGATGATGTCTTCCTTCATGCGAATGTAGCCGGTTGCCACATCGGGTGCGACACACTCGCGGTAGAACTCCAGCAGGTTGCTGGTCAGCACAGGATTCCCACTCTTCACGGCAAGACGCTCGGCAAGCACACGGTGGCCGAACAGGGTGCCGTTCTTGCGGAAGCGCACATCGTCGGGAAGCGAGAACACGGTTTCGAAAGCGCCGGTCAGCCAGTCGCCGACCTTGCTCATCGCGTGCGCAAAGGCACCCAGCCCGATCGGCACGTTGGCCACCGCACGCGGCGGCTCGTTGCCGGTGCGATCGATGATCGTCACTGTCACCTTGGGCACCAGCAGGAGCGCCTGGAAGATGGCCAGGAAGAAGAGCCATTTCCACATCCCGTCGAGCCGCTCGCGTCCGCTCAGGGTGGCGATGACGACGACGATCACGCCGACGATCGCCATGGTCCGCAACAGCCCGAGGTAGTCGCCGCTGCCCATGATCGCGGCGACGGCATTGAACATCGCCTCCAACTCGGCGACGTTCCAGTAGGCATAGACCTCGTACATTGTGTGTTCCCCTACTGCTGATGCCCGTCGTGACTAGCGGTTGAAGACCATCATCGACTGGAAAATGTTGGTTGGCATCCCGGCATTCAGGCTTTGATGCAGCAGTTGCAGCGAACGGCTCAGTTCGACGACCTGCATGCCTTTCTGGTATTCGGCCCGCAGCATGTCGCGCGCCTCCTGCTCGATCTGGTTCAGCCGGATCAAAATCTTCTCGGCCGCCGCGACGGCATCGGGGCCGCTCTTGCCGGTTTCGTTCTGCAGCGCGTTGCGCAGAGTCTTCGAGAGGTTCGTGAAGTAGGCGTAGGCCACATCGACGGCGATGAGCTGCGCGTAGTCCTCGGTGATCCGGTCACCCCCCGGGATACTGCTCGATACCGCGAGCATCTTCCAGACCGGCAGCGACGAGGTGCCGATCAGGGCGGTATCCAGGTTCGACTGGCCGGAGGCATCGCGGTTGACGATCTTGTCGCGCATCGCGGCAATCCGGATCCTCACTTGCCGGGAGAACGGCGTCACGGAGAAGGCGGTCTCCGAGAAGGTCGGACTCATGCACTCGGCAGTATCGACACCGCACTTGAGACCCGGCAGGGTCACCGTCGTAGCTCCGCCGTCACCGACGAACTGCCGGAAGGTCAAGTTGCCGCCGGGCAGATAGGTCCACCGCGCTTTCTCGTCACCGTTCTCGCCGGGAGGCGTGACGATGATCGTGCCGGTCAAGCTCATCAGGAGTTCCTTGGTCTCATCGCTGACGCCGGAGACGCGCGACAGCGATCGCCAGACGACGTTGCCCGGCTCGAAAAGCTCGCGAGAGCCCGCTGACGCGTTTCGGGCTGCCGTCCGGATGTTTCTGGCCGTGACCCGGCTCTTCTTCCACTCGTCCCAGGACTCGAAGACGTCGCCGAACAGGTTGAGACTGGCCCCGGCGGTCTTGCCTTCCTTCTCCTGGGTACGATCGGTCAACAGGCTTCCGGCGGCAGTGACGATTCCTTCGGCGGCCTGGCAGGAATTGATGTTGAGGTTGTTCATCTTCGACACCTGGTCCTGCAGGTATTTCAGCAGGTCGCAGAGGTCGGGGGACATCGAACAGAGCGCCATGTTGAACGCGGCGCCAATGGCGTTGTTGCCGATGTTTCGCAGCAGCGCGACGAACTGGTCCTTGTTGATGAAAGAAAACGACCCGGCATAAAGATCGATACCGCCGCAACCCGCCCGGAACGACGGCGGCGTGATGCTCGCCAGCGGGTAGTTGCGCACCGGCGTGCGCATGTAGAGACTGCCGCCGGTATAGAAATTCATCGTCTGCCCGCGGTAGGCGTTGGCACCGGTCACGTTGCCGTAGGCCCCGATGTCGTTGAACCAGTCCTGCATCGATTGCGAAACGTTGGCGCTTGCCTGACTGGTCAGGGCCGCAAGGACGAGTGTGACGGCGAGCGTTCGCCGGAAGCCTGGAGTAGTCACTGTCCGCCTCAATAGAGTTCGCCGGGACGCGTTTGCGTCAGGATGTAAATGCGCTCGACGATCTCCTGCGCCGAGAGCACACCCGAGCCGATCGGAAGCAGCCGGCGATCCTTGACGTTACCGAGCACCACCAGAGGCACGACGCTGACGCCCAGCGCAGCGGCCATGCCGTTGTCCCGCGAGGGCTGTGGAAACTCGGGTAGTCCGCCGCCATCGAGCGAGATCGGAAACACGGCGATCCCGTACTGCTCGGAGAGCCACTTCAGGGTCGGCGCCAAGCGATGGCAGTACGGGCAATCCGAGCGGAAGAAGAAGAAAATCCCCCACTCGCCGGCGAGCCCGGCCAGCGTCTCGCTTGCCTTGCGCGAGCGCTGGGTATCGCGGACCTGAATGGCGGCGTTGTTGGACGGGTTACGCAACTGGTAGTTGAGTTCGGGATTCGCCCAGATGACGCGCCGCCAGACGTCCGAGAAGACGGACGCCCGATCCATCAGCGCTTCCTGCGCAACGATGTAGCGCTTCAAGTTCTCCGGGGTCGGCTTGATGATGGCCAGCGCCCTCTTCCGCTCGGCGTCTTCTCGCAAGGCCTTCAGGGCCGCGACGGCTTCGACTTCCTCCCTGAGCGCCTTCGCTTCGGGGTTCTCGGTAGGGCTGTCGGTCGGCTCCGCTTCCGGCGGGATGTCGCAATACCAGTTGAACCGATCCTCGTCACAGATCCACATCGACGGGTACTCCAGTCCGCTGTTCGCTGAGGCGCTGCCGAAGCAGAGGCAGCACACGGCCATCACGAGGGATCGCATCGATCACTGCGCCGACGGGCTTGCAGGCGCCGTGCCAACAAATTCCGCCACCCGTGCGGAAAGATCTGGAATCGCCGCAGCGGACGAGGCCTTGAGCAAGGCCGCTGAATTGATCAGCGCGCATTGGCACTCCTGCGCGACCTGGTCGAGGGCTGCGTCGAGCCGCAGCCCGAAGCCCTTGGCGTCCTCGAAGAGCCTGGCCTGTTCCGTGGCGTCCATGCCCGGTTTGACCCGCTCGACCAGCGATTGCTGCTGCTGAGCAACGAGTGCCCCGATGTTGACGCGCGCAAATCGCGGCATCTCCAGAGGCCAAAAGTGCAGCCAGGACGCCAGGATGCCAGCCCCCAGCACCAGCGTCAGGGCGCCGGTAAGCAACACTGTTCTGAAAGGACTCATGACCGCTCCGCTTTACCGTGATCCACGTTCAATGACCAGCCGCTCGACCGCCTCCGAGACCGACAGCCCTTGCTCGCGCAAACGCTTGATCGCCTGGAAATCCTCGGCGCGGGTGGAATAGACCAGCATCGAGAAGGGATCGAGCAGGAGTCGCCCGAGACCGGAGCCGACCGGCGAGTGAATGTAGATTTCAGAAAAGTGGCCGTGCTCGGTACTCACCGAGGCGAGCTGGCGTTTGAGCCATTCGTCGAGCACGAGTTTTCCTTCCGTTCCCAGGCGCTCGATGTTTTCTGGTTTCTGGCGCAGCAGGAACAGCCAGTCGGCGTTGTTGATCGCCGCCCGGGTCGCCTCGTTCTTGTAATAGTCGTCCACGGACTGGGTAATCGTCCCGAAGGCGCCGCCGTACTTGCGGGCGCGACGATAGCCCGCTTCGATGAAACTGCCGCTGGCACCGCTGCCCATCAGATCCCAGCTTTCGTCGATGATCACCAGCTTGCGCCGGGAGCGGTCGCGGTACATCTCCTGGGTGATGCGATACATGATGAGTTGCATCACCACCGACTGCAGGTCCTTCTTGGCCTTCAGCTCTTCGAGTTCGAGGACCAGGAGATCCCGGTCGAAGGCGATATTGGCGTCCCCCTCGAAGTAGCTCGCATAGACCCCGTGCCGGGTATAGGGCTCCAGCGCCGTCGCCAGGCGACTCAGGTCGCGCTCGTACTCGCCTTCGCTCGACAGCCGGCCGGTCTGCAGGAGGGTGTAGATGTCGGTAATCATCGCGGTTCGGCCCTTGGCGTCCCAGACGCGCTTGATCGCCGAGCCGAGCGCGGTGTAGCTGTAGTTGTCCAGCGGTTCGCGGGGGCTCGCCATCTGGGCGAGGAGCGGCAGGACCATTTCCATGTCGGCGTTGATATCGATGATCATCGAGAACGGGTTGAGGCACAGGGTGTTGCGCCGCTCGTCCGAGAACTCGATGAACTCGCCGTCAAGCAAGTCACAGAGGTTCTTGTACGATCGCCCGACGTCGATGATCCAGACCTTGGCGCCGGCACCCAGGTAGCGATAGGTCATCTCGTTCACAAAGACCGACTTGCCGGAACCCGACAGCGCCGCGACCGCGAAATTGAAGTTGCCGCCGGTGTTGTCGAAGAGATCGAAACCGAGCACCTGGCCGCGCCGGCCGAAGAGGGTCATGACCGGCGTCGGCGTGCCTTTCCACTCGGCGATTAGCGGTGACATCATTACTGCGTTGTCGGCAGTCTTGGTGCTGATCCGCCCGAACTGACGCACGTCCGCCTGCAGGGCGGGCGTCAGCGTCATCGGCAAGGCCGCTGCCAGCGCCTGGTGCTGCAGATAGAAATCCTTGGTGAGATCGAAACCGCGGGCGCGCCAGACCGCGCGCACGGCGTGCTCGCAGCGTCCGGCGTCCGCGACCTTGGCCAAGAGGCAGATCTGGTGATACATCCCGACCACCGTGCGACCGCTGTCGAAGGTCTTGAGCACCATGTCCCAGTCGCGCTTGCGTTCCTGCAGGTCGGGCTGGAAGTGCGCCATGTACGAGCCGGCGCTCTGCGTCGCGCGGGTCGCTTTCATCTGCGCCTTGCTCCGGACCGCCTCGTAGTCGAGCGCCACTGCCCCCATGGTGATCAGGAAGGGACACGGCATTGACAGGGCGAGCTGGTAGGGGTCACCGATCAGAGTGTTCATGCCCGCCAGACGAAAGTAGCGGGGGTACTGGCGAACGGAGAAGAGTTGCAGCACCGATTCGTCGCCGCCGGCCTGACGGAAGCGAATGTCGCTGTCGCCGAGCCGGGAGGCGATCTCATGGTGCGAGACCTGGTCCCGAAGAGGCTGTGCCTCGTTCCATTCGAGGGGGCGCAGCCCACGACCCGTGAACAGCGACGCGTGATCGAAGAAGGGCGCGACGAAGTGCAACAAGATCGGAAGAG
>QPGA01000062.1 GCA_003332265.1 Candidatus Accumulibacter meliphilus | reverse complement strand
TCCGGTCGACGTCGCCCGCTATCTGATCGAGTTCTACAATCTGGCACGCTCGGTCAAGAAGGCCGCCCAGCTGGGTGGTCCGAGCGGCAATCTGTCGTCCTTCGAGCAACTCGTCGAACTCGGCCGGACCAATCGCCAGTTCGACGCCAACGACCAGCACATCGTCAATATCGTCGACTGGCTCTGGCAGTACGCTTTCGAACAGCGCGCCAGCGACATCCACATCGAACCGCGGCGCGAAATCGGCATCGTCCGCTTCCGCATCGACGGCATGCTGCATCAGGTGTACCAGATTCCGATGAGCGTCATGGCGGCGATGGTCAATCGCGTCAAGATTCTCGGGCGCATGGACGTCGTCGAGAAGCGCCGGCCGCAGGATGGCCGCATCAAGACGCGCACCGCGGAGGGCCAGGAAGCCGAACTGCGTTTGTCGACCCTGCCCACCGCTTTCGGCGAGAAGCTGGTGATGCGTATTTTCGACCCGGAAGTGCTGGTCCGCGACTTCACCGAACTCGGCTTCACCGACGACGACCAGGCGCGCTGGAAAACGATGTCGGAACGGCCGAACGGGATCATTCTGGTCACCGGGCCGACCGGTTCGGGAAAGACGACGACGCTCTACTCGACGCTCAAGCAACTGGCGACGCCGGCGGTCAACGTGTGCACCATTGAAGACCCGATCGAGATGGTCGAGCCGGCGTTCAACCAGTTGCAGGTGCAGACCGTCATCGACCTCGGTTTTGCGCAGGGCGTGCGGGCGCTGATGCGCCAGGACCCGGACATCATCATGATCGGCGAAATCCGCGACCTCGAAACTGCCGAAGTGGCGATTCAGGCGGCGCTTACCGGCCATCTGGTGCTGTCCACCCTGCACACCAACGACGCCCCGGCGGCGCTTACCCGCCTGCTCGACCTCGGCATCCCCTCCTACCTGCTCAGCGCCACCGTGCTTGGCGTGATGGCGCAGCGCCTGGTGCGCATTCTCTGCCCACACTGCAAGCAGGAGCACGCGGCGAATGCGCTCGAGGAGACGATGTGGGATCAGCTGGTCGCGCCGTGGAAAGCCAATCGTCCGGCGCGTTTCCACCGCTCGGTGGGCTGCCTCGAATGCCGCATGACCGGCTTCCTCGGACGCGTCGGCCTGTATGAGATTCTCACGCTCTCGCCGGACGTCAAGCTGGCCATCAGTGAAAACAAGGATATTGCCAAGATCCGCGAACTCGCTTTCCGCGAAGGCATGAAGCCCTTGCGCATCTCGGGAGCGATGAAAGTGGCTGCTGGCGTAAGCACCCTGGCCGAGGTTTTCAAGGTCGCGCCGCCGATCGAGCACGCCTGATCGCGGCCGCGGAGATTGGCCGGATGCCGGCGGCTGTCGGTCTGTGCCAGCCTGATGCAGGGGCTGCCGACGCCGCGCCAAGCCGAGTGGAGCATGCACCAGACGCGCTCGGTTGTGCTCATCCCGAATTTTCCCCCTGGCCACCGGCGTTAGCGGGCACCGGTGCATTGGCCTGCAGGCGCTTTGCCGGCAGCCGCAGGCGGAACTTCGAGCCCACACCGAGCGCGCTGCTGGCTTCGATCCGTCCGCGGTGTCGTTGCGCGATGCTGAAGGCCAGCGACAGCCCGAGGCCGGTCCCTTCGCCGACCGGCTTGGTGGTAAAAAAGGGCTCGAAGATGCGTTTGAGGTCTTCCGGTGCGATTCCTTTGCCGCTGTCTTCGACTTCGACCCACGCCTCATTGGCATCGAAACCGGTGCGCAGGGTGATCGTTCCGCGACCCTCGATGGCGTGCGCGGCGTTGACCAGCAGGTTCAGCAGGACCTGGTTGACCTGTGCGGCAATGCATTCGACTTCGGGAACTCCGGCGTATTCCTTATGCACCTCGGCCTTGTACTTGATCTCGTTCCAGACGATGTTCAAGGTGCTGTCGAGCCCTGCTTCGAGGTTGGCGAACTGCCACTCGGCACTGTCCACGCGCGAGAAATCCTTGAGGTCCTGGACGATTCTGCGCACCCGCTGCAGGCCTTCGAGTGACTCGTCAATCAGCGCGCCGATGTCGCTGCGCAGGTAATCGAGGTCGGCAGCATCCCTGGCCGCGGTGATCGCGCCCAGCACGGCCGGATGGTCGGCGAGAATCGGGTCGGCCAGCGCGTAGGCGTCAATGACGCCCAGCAGGTCCTTGACCTCCTTCCTGAGACTGCCGAGATTGGAGTTGACGAAGCCCACCGGGTTGTTGATCTCGTGCGCCACGCCGGCGGCCAATTGACCGATCGACGCCATTTTCTCGGATTGCAGCAACTGGTTCTGCGCTTCCTCGAGTTTGCGGTTGAGCTCGGTCAAGCGCTCGATGGTCGTGTGCAGCTGCGCCTCGGCTGCCTTGCGGGCACTGATGTCGCGAACGATGCCGCTGTAGAAGCGCTCGCCGCGCACGGAATAGCTATTGATCGAGAGGTCGATCGGGAAGCGCGAGCCGTCGGCACGCAGCCCTTCGACTTCAACGGTGCGGCCGATCAGGTGTGCTTCTCCCGTTGCCACATGCCGTGCCAGGCCAGTGCGATGCGCCTGGCGCTGCTCCGGGGGGACCAGCATCGTCAGATTCTGCTCGTGCAGCGCTTCCTCCGTTTGCTGGAAGAGGGTACAGATCGCCGGATTGACCGAGCGAATCAAGCCTTCGGTGTCGATGGTGATGACTCCGTCGCGCAGGTTTTCGAGCAGCGAGCGCAGTTGCTCTTCCTGGCGGCTTAATTCGCCCTGGATGCTGCCCAGTTGCACGTTGCGCAGGCGCAGTTCCTCCAGCAACTCTTGCCTGGCCGCTTCGCCAGCCCTTCGCTCGCCGATGTCGTGAAAGACGACGACACCACCGACCGAATGCTCGGCGGCGATGATGGGTGCGGCGGCCACTTCGACCTCGATGATGCCGCCGTCCTTGCGCCAGAAGCACTCGTCGGCTGAGCGGTAGAACTCCTGATGCAAGCGAGCATGATCGAGCCGGCATTCGGCGACCGGATAGGCGGTACCATCGGCGCGTGCGTGGTGAAACAACTGGTGCGGGCTCTTGCCCAGCATCTCGTCAATGGACCAGCCGAGCATCCGCACTGCGGCCGAGTTGGCGTAGCTGATGCGGCCTTCGCCGTCAGTGCCATAGAGCCCCTCGGCCATCGATTCAAGGACCGACGCCTGGCGTTGGCGCAGGATGTCGACCGCCACTCGATCAGCGCGCAGGGTATCGACCGTCTGATCGAGGGCTGCAACGATACGTCCGAACTCGCCGCCATGGCTGCCGCCAACGCGGGTGTTGAAGTCGCCGCGACCGATGCGCGTCAGCGCTTCTTCGATGACGTCGAGTTTCTCGGTGACATGAGTGAACACGCGCCGCGAAAACCAGAGGAACATTGCCAGTCCGACCACGAGCAGGATGCTGGTGCCGACCAGCGTTTTCTGATAAACGTCCTGTGACTGTGCGTAAGCCTCGGCAACGTGCTCTTCCTGCAGGCCGATCAGTTTGCCGATCGGCGTCACCACTTGCAACTGCACGGCCCACCAGTCCTCTTTCAACAAGTTGTTGATCGCCGGCCCGTCCTTGTTGGCGAGGAAGCCGTCGAGACGGTCAAGCAGCGCCGGGAGTTCCTCGATGGCCGGGGCGATGGTATCGATCAGCGTCTGCTCCTCTTCGTCGGCTGCACCTTCCCGTTTAATCTCCGTGCGATAAGTTTGCCAGGCGCGCCCGATATCCCGCCGTGCCTGGGCGAGGTAGATGCGGGCGCCGTCGACACCGATATCGTCGTTGAGCACGCCATACATGCGTACGCGCACGCGCGCGATCTGCTGGTCGACCAGGAGCAGTTGCTGGGTCGCTGCGACTTCCACGACAAAGACCTGCTTCAGGATCTGCTCGCTGCGCCAGGTGCCCCAGAGGCCGAGGCCGACGACGCTGGCCAGCATCGGGCTGGCGAGCATCAGGAACAGGAGCAAGCCCTGGCGGATGCTCAAGCTCATGGCGGTGATGCGCCGCGGAGCGGTGTCTTTGTCAGCTTGAGCAATGTTTTGGCGTCTCCCTGGATTCACGCGGCCATCGCGGGCAGCGCAGGCCAGCCTAGCATCAGCCTGTTGGTAGCCGACTTGGACCATGATGCACGAAGTCTGTGCGATATGCAGTATCGACGATAGCCTTTTTGCTTCGCTGAGCTTATGCTGACCCGCTTGAGTAGCCCACGTGCGTCCGGCAAGGCGCTCCGTCCGTCGTCCCCGGCGCTGGCCGGTGCTGCCGGCGCTGCAGTGCCGACCGGGAAACGGTGGCCGAACGATGTCCGAGCACAGCTCGCCCCCAGTGGCAGATCAGGCGGCGCCAGATCCCGGTGCGCGGCAGCGCCGTTGGCTGCCCGACGCACACTTCTCCCGCTATCTTGCTGCCGCAATACTGTGCATCAACCTGCTGGTCGCTGCTGGCGCCTGGTATTTTCTCGACGAGTCTTGGCGCAGCGAAGAGCTGTTGGTCCGCGCCCGGGCGCTGATGGTCGTCCGTCTGATCGCCAAGGACATCGAAAGCCAGTACGAGCGCATCGATGTCAGTCTGCGAGCCGTCTCCGAAGAGTATGCCGAGCAACTGGCGAGTGGTCGGCAGCCGTTCGAAGCCTGGATGCGGCGGTTTGCTGGACGGCATCAGACGGTGAATTTCATGCGCATCACCGACGCCAACGGCGATGTCATCTACGCGCCGGAGGAAGAGGGAAGAATCAGGGCCAACATTGCCGACCGCGACTATTTCATTCGTTTGCGTGCCGACCCGCAGGCCGGGCTGCAGGTCTCGCCGCCCTTGCTCGGCCGGACCACCGGCACGCCGCTGATCGTTCTGGCGCGCCGCCTCAAACAGGTGGATCAGGGCTTCTCCGGCGTGGTCGTGGCAGCCATTCCCATCGATCGTTTGGAGAAGATGTTGGCCGCTGGACTGCCGGGCGCAAAGGAGGGCTACGTCGGGCTCGTCGACGCGCAGTTCGGCTGGGTCGTGGCGCAACCGGCGATGGTCGCGAAAACCTCGCCTTTTGCGGCACTGCGCGATGCTGCCAGCCAGGCGCCGGAAAGCGGCGTCTTTCTGGCGGGTGGTGGTACTGCCGGCGAGCGACTGGTCGCCTACGCGCGTAGCGAGCTTTTCGGTTTCTATGTCGTGGTCGGGCAGCCGGCCGTTGCCCTGTTCGCCGGTTGGCGAAAAACAGCCTGGCTGGGCGGTGTCGGCGTGGCCTTGTTTGGCCTGCTGACCGCGGCCTGCGGCTGGCTGCTCAGTCGTAGCCGGCGGCAGCAGGTGGTTAACAACGCCAGCCTGCTCGAACGCGATCAGTGGATACGCCAGGCCCAAGAGGTCGGCGGGCTCGGTCTCTACTCCTTCGATATCGATAGCGCGCGCTTTTTGGTCACCGAGGCCGTGTACGCGATCGCCGGTATCGACGAGGCCTACCCGCATACCTGGGAGGGCTGGCTGGCGATCATTCATGCCGATGACCGTGCGGCGATGGACAGCCGCTTTCGCGAGGCCGTCGCCGGCTGGCAGGACGTGCCGGAGATCGAATACCGGATCGTGCGGCCGAGCGATGGCGGCGTGCGCTGGCTGAGGAGCGTTGCGCATGCGGTCATCGTCCCCGGCAGCGCGCGGCGGGCGCTCTCCGGCGTGATCGCCGACATCAGCGCCCACAAACACGACGAGGATGCCTTACGGCAAAGCGAGCAGCTCTTCCGCAGCGTCTTCGAGAACTCGATGATCGGCATGGCCACCACTTCCCCGCAAAAAGGCTGGCTGACGGTCAATCGTACGCTGTGCGATATTCTTGGCTATGAGCACGACGAACTGCAACGCATGACCTGGGCAGAGTTCACGCACCCGGACGACTTGGCAGTTGACGTCGCGTACTTCAACCGCGTGCTGACCGGCGAAATCGATGGCTACGACCTAGACAAGCGCTTCATTCGCAAGAGCGGTGAGATCGTCGATGTCTACATTGCGGCGCGGGCCATTCGCCGGTCCGATCACTCGATCGACCACTTTGTTGCCCTGGTGCAGAACATCACCCCCCGCAAGCGCATCGAGGAACAGTTGCGCGCCAGCGAAGCCGCGCTGAGTGCCGCCGTAGACCAGGCCGCTGCCGGCATTGCCTTCGCCGCTCCCGACGGTCGCTGGCTGCGGGTCAATGAGCGCCTGTGTGAGTTGGTCGGCTACTCGCAGACGGAGCTCCTCACCCTGAGTTTCCAGGATATTACCCATCCGGATGACCTCGCACTGGATCTGGAACAGCTCGCGCGCCTGCTGCGGCGGGAAATCGACAGCTATACCCTTGAAAAGCGCTACCTTCGCAAGGATGGTCGTTGTATCTGGATCAATTTGAGCGTATCGCTGATCAACAATGACGACGGCTCGCCACGGCACTTCGTGTCGGTCATCGAAGACATCGATGCGCGCAAGATTGCCGAGCAGGATTCGCGCAGCGTGCGCGCGATGCTGAAGAGTTTCCTCGATCACCTGCCCGGCCTGGCAGCCATCAAGGATCGGGAGCGACGCGTCCTGTTCGCCAACCGCGGTTTTCAGGCGGTACTGAATCTCGACGACGAGCAGATCGTCGGGCGCAGCAATAGCGAGCTGTTTCCTGGCGAACTTGGCGCGACGATCGACAGCCTCGATCAGCGCGTCCTGGCTTCCGGCGAGACCGAAGTCGTGGAGCTGGCCTACGCTGAGCGGATTTATCAGACGACAAGTTTCATTATCCGGCAGGATGACGGGCACGAGCTGCTTGGCGGCATTGCGCTCGATGTCACGCGTCGCTACCGCCTGGAACAGCGGACGCAGGCACTGCTCGCTATCAACGAACACGCCGGCACGCTGCCGGAGAAGGAATTTCTCGCTTACGGACTCGAGGTCGCCGAGAAACTGACCGCCAGCAGAGTCGGTTTTCTGCATTCCATCCACGAGGATCAGGATCTGGTCGAATTGTCGACGTGGAGTGCTGGCGCGAAGCGCGTCTGCACGGCCGCGTTCGATACCCACTATCCGATCAGCAAGGCCGGAATCTGGGCCGATTGCTGCCGCGAGAAGCGTGCGCTGTGCTTCAACGATTACGCCGGGTACGCGGCCAAGTGCGGCTTGCCGGACGGGCATGCGCCGCTGCAGCGGCTGATCTCGGTGCCGGTAATCGAGCACGGCGCCGTGCGCATGATCGTTGGCGTTGGTAACAGGATTGCTGCCTACGACGACTTCGACGTCGAGACGGTGCAAATGGTCGGCAACGAAGTCTGGAGCGTCGTCCAGCGGGCACGGGCAGAGGCTGCGCTGGCCCGCCGCCTCGCCGAAGTGACGGAACTCAACGGCAAGCTCGAAGACGCCCATCTGCAGCTCCTGCAGTCGGAAAAGATGTCGGCGATCGGCCAGCTCGCGGCGGGCGTCGCGCACGAGCTCAACAACCCGATCGGCTTCGTCTACTCCAATCTCGGTACCCTCGGCGAGTACGCCGAAGACCTGCTGGCCATTGATGCCGCCTACAGCGGCATCGCAACTCGGCTACCGGCGCTGGCCGCCGGCAGCGCGCTCGACGAAGTCCGCCGGCTGAAGGCGGCGAGCGATCATGCCTATCTCGTCGAAGATCTGCCGAAGCTGATTCGTGAAAGCAAGGAAGGCCTCGAACGGGTGCGCAAGATCGTTCTCGACCTGCGGGATTTTTCGCGGGTCGGCGAGAGCGAATGGCAGTGGGCCGATCTGGAGCAAGGCCTCGAGAGCACGATCAACATCGTCTGGAACGAACTCAAGTACAAGGCCGACGTCGAGCGCCACTACACGCCGCTGCCGATGATCCGCTGCCTGGCCTCGCAGCTGAACCAGGTGTTCATGAACCTGCTGGTGAACGCTGCGCAGGCGATCGAAGCACACGGAACCATTGTCATCCGTACCGGTACCGACGCCGATGACGCGGGTAGTCTGGCGTCGGTCTGGGTGGAGATCGAGGACAGCGGGCGCGGCATGTCACCGGAAGTTCAGAAGCGCTTGTTCGAGCCTTTCTACACCACCAAGGCGGTCGGCAAGGGGACCGGGCTCGGTCTGTCGATTGCATTCGGGATCATTGTCAAGCACGATGGACGCATCGACTTCCGTTCGGAACTCGGTCGCGGCACGACTTTTCGCATCACCCTGCCGATCGACGCCAGCCAGGCCGGTGTCAGAACGGTGGCCTGAGTCCGCGTGGCTTTCCGCCGGCCAGCGTTTCCCGTCGCTGCGAGCGGATCATCGAGAAGGTAGAGCATCAATGGCATTCATCACCTGGAGCCCGCATTTCGTCACCGGCATCGAGCTCGTTGATCGCCAGCATCATGGCCTGCTCGACCTGGTCAACGATGTCGCGCCCCTGCTGGCGCGCCAGGAGCCGGTTCTGGCCGATGAGGTCGAAATCCTGCTCGATCGTCTCGCGGAGTACGCGGTGACGCATTTTCGCGATGAGGAGCAGTTGATGGGCGCGGCTGGAATGGACGCCGCGAGCATCGGCCAGCAGGCCAGTGCACATCGCGGCTTCGTCGAGGAAATCGGCATCATGCGCCGCGCGGTCGATGCCGATGGGCAAATCGATGGGAGCCTGTTGCTGCGCTTTCTGGGCAATTGGTTGATCTTTCACATCCTGGTCGACGATCAACTGATGGCCACGCAACTGCGTCTGATTGCCAGCGGTCACACGCCTTCCGAAGCCGTGCGGCGGGCAGGGGAAGCAAAGGACGATTCTGCGCAGGCGGTGCTCACCGAAGCGCTGATTGACCTCTTCGGCGTCGTTTCAGCACGTAACCGATCCCTGCTTCAGGTCAACGAAGAACTGCAGGTGGCGCGTCGCACCCTGGTCGGAGTCAACGCCAGTCTCGAAAAGCAGATCGCGGAACGAACCTGCGCGCTGACGACAAGCAATGACGAATTGCTGCGCGAGCAGGCCGAACTGCTCAAGGCCATGGAAGCCATCGAGCGGACGCAAGCGCAGTTGCTGCAGTCCGAGAAAATGGCCGCTGTCGGCCAGCTTGCGGCCGGCGTTGCGCACGAGATCAACAATCCGGTCGGCTTCGTCCGTTCCAATCTCGGTTCGCTGACGAACTACGTCGCGCGCCTGTTTGCGGTCGTCGATCTTGCCGTGCCGGCAGTTGCCGCGCTCGCTGCCGATCATCCGGCGCGATTGGCGGTCGAACAGGCCTGGCGGACGGCGGAAGTGGACTTCCTGCGCGAGGACATCCCGGCGCTGCTCGCCGAGTCCGCCGAGGGGCTGGAACGGGTGCGCAGGATCGTCGCCGACCTCAAGGATTTTTCGCGTGTCCAGGAAGCCGAATGGCAGGACGCCGACCTCAACCGTGGGCTGGAGAGCACCTTGAACGTGGTCTGGAACGAACTCAAGTACAAGGTAACGATCGTCCGTGACCTCGGCGAGCTGCCGCTGGTGCGCTGCATTCCCGCGCAGCTCAACCAGGTGTTCATGAATCTGCTGATCAATGCCGGGCAGGCGATCGAGAGTGCTGGAACGATCAGCCTGCGTAGCGGCCAGGACGGTCACTACGTCTGGGTTGAAGTCGAGGATAGCGGCGCCGGCATGGCAGCAGACGTGCAGCGACGGATATTCGAGCCTTTTTTCACCACCAAGCCGCTCGGCAAGGGGACAGGTCTCGGTTTGCCGATTTCCCGGGAAATCGTCCAGCGCCACGCGGGCACGATCAGCGTCGACAGCGAACCAGGGCGAGGGACGTGCTTCCGCATCTGCTTGCCGGTCGCCGGTCCGCAGCCTGAACACGAAGAGGTGAGCACTTGATTTCCGACCCCCCACAGGCGTCCATCTACGATGCACTCGGGCTGATCGTCATCCGTGTCGATGTCCAACTCAAGGTCTGGTACGTCAATAGCTTCGGCCTGCGTCTGCTCGGCCACAGCCGGCTCGGGCAGGTTTTCCGGTGGCCATTGACCGAGTTGCTCGGCGCGGATACGCAACGCCCGCCCGAATTCCTCGCCGAGCTGCGCGACATCGGCGCGCACGGTGGAGTTCGCCAGGTGGAAACGCCGCTGACGGCCGGTGACGGGAGGCGGCTGTGGATCTCGTGGTCGATTGAACAGCGTGTCGGCGCCGATACCATCCTGGCGCCGATCTTTCTGGTCGGAACCGACGTCACGCGCATGCACGAAAGCCTGGAATCGGCGCTGCTTTTTCGCGATATCGCGCAGAACAGCCCGCTCTCGATCCTCATCACCGACGCGCGGCGGAACATCCTCTTCGCCAATCCCGCGACTCTGGCAATGAGCGGCTATAGCGCCGAGGAAGTGATTGGCCGCCAGCCACAGATGTTTCGCTCGGGGCTGACCCCGGACGAGACCTATAACGCGATGTGGGCCGCTCTTGGCAGCGGTGCCAGCTGGAGCGGTGAGCTGATCAATCAGCGCAAGGACGGCCAGGTGTTCACCGAGCGACTTTCCATTTCGCCGATCGATGATCACGATGGGCAGCTTCGCTTCTACTTCGCGATCGGAGAGGATTCGTCGCGACAACGCGAGCTGGAAACTCGGCTGGCGCTTGTGACCCGCAGCGATGCGCTGACCGGGCTGCACAACCGCGTCGGTTTTCTCAACCAGCTGGCACGACTGACGCGCTGCCCAGCCACCGCGGCCGCTACGCGCATCGCCGTGGTCCATATCGATATCGATGATTTCGAGAGCATCAATCGCGTCTTCGGGCACGAAACGGGCGATCGCCTGCTGGTCGAGATCGGCAGGCGGCTCGCCGACAGCGTGCCCGAAGCGGACGCCGTCGCTCGTCTCGGCAACGACGAGTTCGGCTTGCTGCTTGGCGTTCCGGAGGAGACCTCGGGCGACAGCTATGAGGAACTGTCGAGCCTTCTGCTGGCGGCACTGCGGCCAGTCTTCGTCATCGGCGAGCAAAGGTTCGAGGTGACGTCGTCGCTCGGTTTCGCCTGTTTCCCTGCCGACGGCGAGGAGCCCGGCGAACTGCTGGCCGGCGCGGCAAGCGCGACCCGAGCTGCCAAGCGCAATGGTGGCGATAGCGCCGCCCGCTTCGACGGGCAGCTGAACACGGAAGATTCCGAGCGTCGCGAACTGCTCCTCGACCTGCGCCAGGTCATCGAGAAGCGGCAGCTGCTGCTGCATTACCAGCCGCAGTTGAGTCTGCAGACCGGCGCGCTGATCGGCGTGGAGGCTCTGCTCCGCTGGCGTCATCCTGAGAAGGGCATGATCCCGCCGGGTCGATTCATTCCCTGGGCCGAAGAGAGCGGCTTGATCATCGCCATCGGCGAATGGGTTCTCGGCGAGGCCTGTCGTCAGATGCGCGAATGGCTGGACGCCGGATTGCCGCCGATCAAGGTGGCGGTCAATCTGTCGGCGCGGCATTTCCGCGTTGCCAACCTCTGCCAGAGCGTTGGCGAGGCACTGAACAGGCACCAGATCGCTCCACAGACGCTCGAACTGGAGATCACCGAAGGGGCGATGATGCTCGATGTCGCGACTTCCATGCGGACCAGCGAAGGGCTCAAGGGTCTCGGCGTACGGCTTTCGCTCGACGACTTCGGTACCGGCTATTCGTCGCTTGCCTACCTCTCGCGTTTCCCGATCGATGTCGTCAAGATCGACCAGTCATTTGTTCGCGATATCACCAGCAATCCGGCCAGCGCCGCGATCGTGCAGGCGATCATCGCCATGTCGCACAAGCTCGGCAAGATTGCGCTTGCCGAAGGCGTCGAGACCGAGGAACAGATGCACTATCTGCGTCGCTGCGACTGCGACGAGATGCAGGGCTATTATTTCTCGCGCCCCCTGCCCGCGGATCAGGTGTCTGCCTTGCGCAGCGCCGGCAAGCGGCTCGCTTTGGGAAGCAATGCGGATGCTGCGCCGCCGACGGTTCTGCTGGTGGACGATGAGCCGAGCATTCTTTCGGCACTCAAGCGCCTGCTGCGGCGTGAGGGCTATCGGGTTCTCGTCGCCGGTAGCGCCGAAGCCGCCTTCGCGGTCCTGGCGCGCGAGTCGGTGGCGGTGATCCTGTCCGACCAGCGCATGCCGGTAATGACCGGTACCGAGCTTCTCGCCCGCGTCAAGACACTCTATCCGCAGACGGTGCGCATGGTCCTTTCCGGCTACTCGGAGATTAGCGCGGTCACTGACGCCATCAACAAGGGCTCGATTCACAAATACCTCAGCAAGCCCTGGGACGACGAGCACCTGAAGAGCGAGATCCGCGACGCTTTTCGCGCCTGGAGGGAACGCTTTGGCAGGGACGGCGACTGATCAAATACCGGCCGCGATGGCTTCAGGGGCTACGGACTTCTTCCATGGTGAGCAGGATCAGTGGCTGTGTACCGGCGAGGCGACGGGCGTTGAGCAGCATTTTCATTCGCCGGCCGCCGTGGGTGTTGGCCTCGACCGCGAAGCCCTCAATGGCTGCGCCGCGTGGCAGGATGTTCAGCAGTTGCTCGCGAAAGGCCGGGAGATCCCACTGCCAGTCGGCAAGATCGCTTAGCTGCCGGCCGATGCTCTCTTCCTTCGCGACCTCGAAGCGCTGGTAGAAGGCGCGGCTGGCGGCAATCACCTGCAGCTCGCCGTCAAGCACCAGCAAGGGTTCGCGCACGGTATCGACGATGCTCTCGGAAAACAGCTGGGCTGTTCTGACACGCGCATTGGCGTCAACGCGGGCAGTGATATCGGCGAAGGTCATGACCACGCCGTCGATGTCGTCGTTGAGCGTGCGATAAGGCTTCAGGCGCACCTGATAGGACTTGCCGGCGCTGGTACGTACTTCCTGCTCCCCCGGCCGCTCGCTGTCGAGCACCGCCTGGGCATCGATCAGCAACTCATGCGTTTCGATAGTGGACTTGATATCGGCCAGCGGCCGCCCGACGTCGCCTGCCTGCAGACGATAGAGTTCGCCTGCCTCGCTGGTGAAGCGCCGGATGCACAGCTGCTGGTCGAGGAAAATGATACCGCCGCTGATGTTGTCGAGCAGGTTCTTGAGGTCGTTCTGTGTCTTCGTCAGATGATCGCTGTTGGCTTGCAGCTCGCCATTCACTGTCACCAGTTCCTCGTTGATCGACTGCAGTTCCTCCTTCGATGTTTCCAGTTCTTCGACGGTGGACTGCAGTTCCTCATTGGTCGATTGCAATTCCTCGTTGCTTGACATCAGCTCTTCGTTGGCCAATTGCTGCCTTTCGATGGTCGACTGCAGCGCTTCCCAGGTACGCGCGAGCTGGCTTTCGAGCTCCTCGATGCGCCGCATCTCGGCTGAGCTCCGATCGACTGCGGCAGTGGACGCCTGCCTTGTCGGTGTCGGAGTGTCCTCCTGAAAGCTCACCAGCAGCAATTGATGACCGTCTGCGCCGGCTAGCGGGCGCACGCTCAATCTGATGTTCCGGATCTCACCATCGATCTTCGCCGAAACCTGGCGTCCGCAGGTCGTCGTGCCGTCTTCGGCCGCCCGGTGCAGGGCGGCGTCCAGTTCGGCGCGCAGACTCTCGAGCGCCATGTCGACGACGCTGAGTGTCGCCTGGCCTGGTGCCGGGCGCAGGAACCTGGCGGTGTCGCCGTGCACGAAGACGATGTTGCCGGCGGTGTCGGTCACCACCGAGGCCGGCGCGAAGGATTGCAGGAGCGCGCGCCGCGTGAGTTCCGCGAGATTTGTCGGCTCGAGCTTGCCGGCCACCCGCTTTGCGGCGCGGCCACTGTTCCCCGTCTGCCACGAGAGATCACCGAGGAGCATGGCGCGTTTCGGCCTGCTGGCGGCAATTGCCCGGTAGAACTTCCATTTGCCGTTGAGCGGCGTGAACAGTTCGGGATGCGTGCGGATGCTCTCGGCCGGTCCCAGGAAGAGCACCCCGTTCGCTCGCAAGGCGTAGTGCAGCGAGCGAATCAGTTGGTTCTGCAGTTCCGGCTCGAGGTAGATCATGACGTTGCGGCAGCAGATCAGGTCCAGCTGGCGGAACGGCGGATCCTTGATGAGGTTCTGGACGGCGAACACCAGCATCTCGCGAATCTCCTTCCTGACCCGGTAGCCGGCATCTTCGTGGAGGAAGTAGGTGTGTAGCTGGTCCGGCGTCAGATCGGCGGCGATGTTGGGCGGATAGAAGCCGGCGCGGGCCTTGGCGATCGACTCCTCGTCCAGATCGGTGCTGTAGATCTGGATCTTGAATGCCTTCCGCGTTTCATTCATCAATTCGCGCACCAGGATGGCCACCGAGTAGGCCTCTTCTCCGGAGGAGCAGCCGGCTACCCAGATGCGGAACACGTAGTCCGCGGGTTTGTCGGCGAAGAGCTGCGGCAGAATTTCCTGTTTCAGGATCTTGAAGGCTTCGGGATCACGGAAGAAACGGGTGACATTGATGAGCAGGTCCGTGAACAGCGCTCGCCCTTCTTCCGGATGGGCCGCTAAATAGGTGCGGTAGTCGTCGATGCTGCGCAGCCGGTGCTGCAGCACTCGCCGCGCGATGCGCCGGCCGATGGTGCCTTTCTTGTAGTGTGAAAAATCGTGGCCGGTGCTGGCGTGCAACAGGGCCAGCACGGCGTCGATAGCGCCCGCATTCGCCGCATTCGCCTCGCTCGCCGCGTTCGCCTCCGGCGACTGATGAATGTTGTTGGTGAGCTGGCGCGCAGCAGCCAGCAGCACTTTCGGCATGTCGACAACCGGCAGGACATGGGTCGCATAAGCGGCGTGAATGACACTTGCCGGCATGCCTGGGAACTTCGCCGAGCTCGGCTCCTGGACCAGCGTGATGCCGCCGGCGCCGTGGATGGCGCGCATTCCCAGGGTGCCGTCGCTGCCGGTGCCCGAGAGAATGACGCCGACCGCCTGGTCGCCCTGGTCATCGGCCAGGGAGCGCAGGAAAGCGTCGATCGGCATGCGCTGGCCGCGTGGCACCTCCGGCACGGCAACCCACAGCTGGCCGTGCGCGATGGCCATCTGACGGTTGGGGGGAATGATGTACACGCTATTGGCGCCCACCGCCACGCCATTTTCGGCCTCGACGACCGGCATCGACGTCGAGCGTTGCAGGATCTCGGTCAGCAGGCTGGCATGGCCGGGATCGAGATGCGGCACCAGCACGAAAGCCAGGCCGCAGTCGTTTGGCAGATGGTGAAAAAACTCCTCGAACGCCTCCAGCCCGCCGGCCGAGGCACCGATGCCGACGATCGGAAAGCGCGCGCGTTCGATGTGCTCTGGGCGCTCGGGGGCCGCTGGCTGGTCTACTTCCGTTGGCCCCGGGGACGGTGCGGAATCGGTTTTGTCCTTGCTCATGGTGATGCCTCCGCTGCTTCACTTTCTCGCTGATGGTCTTCAGTCCGGCAGGCTGACGGTAACCGTGGTGCCGCCATCAACGACGCTGTCAAAGCTGATCTCGCCGCCATGCGCGCGTATGATGTCGCGCGCCATGGTTAGCCCCAGGCCGGTTCCCTTGCCGACCGGCCGGGTGGTGTAGAAAGGATCGAAGACGCGCGGCAGAGCGCTGGCCTCGATACCGGCGCCGTTGTCGCTGACCTCGATCAGTGCCTGCCGACCGTCGAAACGGCTGCACACGCGCACTTCGCCAGTCGCTCCCCGAGCTTCGACAGCCTGAACCGCGTTGTTGAGGATTGCCAGCAAGGCCTGCGCCAAATGGCCGGGTAAACACAGGAGCGGTTTCACGACACCCAGCACGCAAACCAGCGCCGCGCCGGGGGGAAGCCTTTTCTCGGCCATCGTGCACGCTGAACTGATGAGTTCGTTGAGGTCGACGACATCTTCCTCCGGTTTGTCGATGTTCGAAAAACCCTTCAGATCGCTGACGATTCGCGCCACCCTGTCGACGCCGCCGATGCTGTCGTGCAGCAGCGCTGAAAAGTCTTCGAGAAGAAAGTCGACGTCGGCTGCGGCGATGAGCGCTTTGCCACCCGCCAGCGTCTTGAGCGACGTGGCCAGGTCTGCCAACTTGCCAAGATAGGTCTCGGCGGTGCGCAGGTTGCTGCGCACAAAAGCGATTGGATTGTTGATCTCATGCGCAACGCCTGCGGCCAGAGCTCCCACCGAGGCGAGGCGTTCAGCCTGGTAAGACTGGCGCTGCCCTTCGTCGAGCAGAGCCACCTGCGCGGCGACACGGCCGGCAAAGTCTTCCGAAAGGGCCCGCTGCCGGGCTTCCGATTCTGCGAGCGCGGCGCTTTGTTGCGCCAGTGCTGCGGCGTGCGCCCGTTGTGCGGCCTGTTGTTCGTCCCGGTGGGCGGCCGATTCGCTGCTCAGGCAGGTCGCCGCGGCGAGCAGCAGCTGTGCGATCACCTTGGCCGCTGCCTGGCGCGCGGCGGGCAAAGCCTGCGGCGCCTGCAGGTAGGCGACAGCTTCGCGTGCGCACAGGATCTCGATCCGCGAGTCAGCCGGCAGCGCCGCTGCGCCGCCAATCACCGTGCCAGACAGGTCCTGGAGGGCGACCGGAGAATCGAGCAGCAGGCTCAGGGATGCGCACAGCCGGTCAATGTCCTCGGGCCGCAGCAAGGCAGTCAGGGATAAAGGTGGATCGAAGGTAGGAGCTGCCTCGGACAAAGCGCCCTCGCGGTGTTGTGTGGAGCAGACGCGCCGTCGCCAGGCTTCCCGGCCGGTCGACTCTGACGGGAGTCAGGGGCCGCAGCTCGACGCTGGCCTACGAGCGTGTCCGCGAACGATACGCCCTAAGTGCGGCTGTGTGCAGCTTTTCATGAAGCCGGCGGCAAGGTCTTGCCGCGGGTCTTGACACGCCAGCCATGCCTGCGCTGCGCGCCGGGCGTCTCAGTCGCGCTTCAGCGCGTCCGGGTCGAGCATTACCGAGCCGTCGGGCCCCCATAGTACGTGTGTGATGCCCGGTTCCAGCGCTTCCAGTCGCTGGCGCTCGAAATCTTCGGCGCTGAGCAGGCCTTGCTTGAGGCGTGCCTGGTCGGCGATCTTCTGGGTTTCGTTCTGCAGTTCCTGAAACGCCAGGGCTTGCCCGATGGTTGCCACGAGCTCGTAATCATTCCACGGTTTGGCGATGAAGCGGACGATGCCCGCTTCGTTGATCGCCGCGATCAAGCCATTCAGGTCGGTGTAGCCGGAAAGAATCAGTCGTGCGGCGTTCGGTTGCAGCTCGCGAAACTCCTTGAGGAAGGCGACGCCGTCCATGCCCGGCATGCGATAGTCGGAGAGCACCAGATCATAAGGCGTCTCGAAGGCATTCTCCAGGGCCTGCACGGGGTCATTGCAGCTATCCACGGTCAGCGGAAACACTTTGCCGCCGCTTGAGCAGGGCGTCATCGCCAGGAGTCTGCGCAAGGATTTGAGAATGCTGTCTTCGTCATCGACGATCAGGATACGGGGCATTTCGGGGCTCCTCCTCGAAGCTACTGCGGCATGCTGTCGCGGCGGATGTGCAGTACCAGCGACAAGGCTTCGCGCTTCGCGTAGGCCTGAATCTCGCGTACCAGCTTGGCGTCCAGCAGGTAGTCGGCGGCGAGCAGCAAGCTGCCGTCACGCGCTATCAAATCGCGGGCCAGTACCATCCCGACCTGGAGCCTGTCTACCGGCACCTGCAACTCGTGCTCGCCATCTTCAATCGGTGCGTTGTGGAGATCCAGCAGCGCGTCGATGACCACCGGGCAGTAACGCTTGCCACACGATTTGACGAGCAGGCTCTTGGCTTCGTCGGCGTTGAAACGTCTCTCGGAAAGGGTGCCGATCTGCAGACCGTCATAGTCGTTGGCGA
>QPGA01000061.1 GCA_003332265.1 Candidatus Accumulibacter meliphilus | reverse complement strand
GCGACTGCACCAGCGCTTCCTGAGATCCCTGCACGTCGGCCTTGATGATCAACGGCAACACCTTGGCTTCGGCGGTGGTCATCGTATCGAGGATACTCTCGAGGTTGGCCGCCTGCTTGGTCGCCAGTTTGACGTCGCGGTACTTGCCCTGACGGAAGAGCGCGATTTCGCGCACCTTGCGTTCGTCGGCCAGCACCACGGCCTCTTGGCCGGCCGCCGGGACATCGGAAAGACCCAGGATTTCGACCGGGATCGACGGTCCTGCCTCCTTGATCACCTTGCCGTTTTCGTCAAGCATGGCGCGCACCCGACCGAAGACCTGGCCAGCCAGCACGACGTCGCCCTGGCGCAGCGTTCCCGACAAGACCAGCATCGTTGCCACCGGTCCGCGACCCTTGTCGATCCGCGCCTCGATGATCAAACCTTTGGCCGGCGACTCCTTCGGCGCCATGAGTTCGAGCATATCGGCCTGCAGCAGAACGTTTTCGAGCAACTCGTCGATACCCTGCCCGGTCTTCGCCGAAACCGGGATAAACGGTACGTCGCCGCCATACTCTTCGGGTACGACCTGTTCGGCAACCAGTTCCTGCTTCACGCGTTCGGGTTCTGCGCCCGGCTTGTCGATCTTGTTCACGGCCACCACCAGCGGTACGCCGGCGGCCTTGGCATGGTGAATCGCCTCGCGCGTCTGCGGCATGACGCCATCGTCAGCAGCAACGACCAGGATAACCAGGTCGGTGGCCTTGGCGCCGCGGGCACGCATCGCCGTAAAAGCTTCGTGACCCGGCGTATCGAGAAAAGTCACCATGCCGCGCGCTGTTTCAACGTGATAGGCACCAATGTGCTGGGTGATGCCACCCGCTTCACCGCTGGCAACGCGGGTACGGCGAATGTAGTCGAGTAGCGAAGTCTTGCCGTGGTCGACGTGGCCCATGACGGTCACCACCGGCGCACGCGGTTCGAGCGGCGCATCCTTGTGGTCGACGCCTTCGTCATCAAGGAAGGCATCCGGATCGTCGAGCTTGGCGGCAAACGCCTTGTGGCCCATTTCTTCGACGATGATCATCGCCGTTTCCTGATCGAGCACCTGATTGATGGTCACCATCGAGCCCATCTTCATCAGTGCCTTGATCACCTCGGTGGCCTTGACGGCCATTTTGTGGGCAAGGTCGGCGACCGAGATGGTCTCCGGGACAGAAACGTCGTGCATGACCGGCTCGAGGGGTGCCTGGAAGGAATGTTCTTCATCGGCACTGCTACCGCGACCGCCGCGCTTGCCATGCTTGTTGTCCCGCCAGCCGGCAGCACCGGTTGCGCCGCGCGTGCGCAGCCCCGCCCGCTTGTTGGCACCTTCGTTCTTCCACTGACCCTTCTTGTCGGGAGCTGCTTTCTTCTCCGGCATTTTCTTGTCGGTGCTGGCAGGCTTGCCAACCGGCTTGTGCAAGGTCTTGTCTTCCGCCGGCCGTTCGCTGGCGGTTTGTGCGGCGACCTGCTTGGCAACCCCGGCGGCCTTGGCCGCGACGGCCTTGGCTTCGGCATCCTGCTTGGCCCGCGCCAGGTCGACAACGCGTTGCTGCTTGTTCTTGAACTCGGCTTCCTGCAGCGCACGCAACTCGGCGTTACGCCGCTCTTCCTCGGCGCGCAGTTTCTGCTGCTCCTCGCCGATGATCGATGCCCGCGTCACCACTTTTCTGCCGCCGGCTTCGACCTTGGCTTTCCTGGCAGGCGGCCTGGCATTTTCCGCGACCACGGGCTCGCGCTTCGCTTCGACCTTCGCTTCGACCTTCGCTTCGACCTTCGCTTCGACTACCGCTTCGGTCTTTGCTTCGACCACGGCTTCGGCCTTTGCTTCGACCACGGCTTCGACCACTGCTTCGGCCTTCGCTTCAAGCACCGCTTCGGCCTGCGTCTCGATGAGCACTTCGGCGGGCGCTTCGCGCACTGGCTCGGCTTTTTCTTCGACAGCCGGCTCGGCGACCGGCTCGACAGCGGCTACAAGCGCCGGCGCAGCGTTGTCCGTGAGCACCGGCTCAAACACCGGCGCCAGGGCTGCCTTGGCGATTTCCTCACCCCCACCGGCGGCTGCAGCGGCCACTGGCGGCTGCACTGCGGCAGCGGCTCGCGCCTCGGTCGGCTCACGTTTTACAAGAACGCGCTTCTTGCGTACTTCGACCTGGACCGTGTGCGATTTTCCGTGCGAATCCTGCGACCGGATCTCGCTGGTTTCTTTGCGCGTCAAGGTAATCTTGGTCTTGGCCTCACCGCCATGCGATCGCCGCAGGTACTCCAGAAGCCTGGACTTGTCCTGCTCCGAGAGCAGATCATCCGCCTCGCGCTTGGTGACACCGGCGCGATTCAGCTGCTCGAGCAGGGCACCCGCCTGCATTTTCAGTTGGGTAGCAAATTGGGCAACACTTGTTTGCGCCATATGAATTCCTTTTTCCCGCTTACTCGAACCAGTGCGCACGCGCCGTGGTGATCAGTTGTTTAGCCCGCTGGGTATCCATGCCGGTCAACTCGGTGAGCTCGTCGACCGCCAGATCGGCGAGATCGTCACGCGTCTTGATACCGCTTCCCGCCAGCTTTCCGGCCAGGGACTTGTCCATCCCTTCAAGGCTCAGCATATCCTCGGCGACTTCCTCGATCTTCTCTTCGGTAGCAATCGCTTCGGTAAGCAAAACATTTCGCGCACGCTCGCGCAGCTCCTGAACCGTTGCCTCGTCGAAGGACTCGATCTCGAGCATTTCGTGGACCGGCACATAAGCGACTTCCTCGAGCGTCGAGAACCCTTCCTCGATCAGGATATTTGCCACTTCCTCGTCGACATCGAGCTTTTCCATGAACAATACGCGCATCGCTGCCGCCTCGGCCTCGACCATTGTTTGCGCCTCGTCTTCGGTCATCAGATTGATCGTCCAGCCGGTCATTTCCGAAGCGAGACGAACGTTCTGGCCACCACGACCAATGGCAATCGCCAGGTTCTGCTCGTCGACCACCACGTCCATGCAATGCTTTTCCTCATCGACGACGATCGAACTGACTTCCGCCGGCGCCAGCGCACCGACGACAAACTGTGCCGGATCCGGCGACCAGAGGACAATGTCGACGCGCTCGCCGGCCAGTTCATTGGTCACCGCCGTGACCCGCATGCCACGCATGCCGACGCAGGTGCCGATGGGATCGATACGCTGGTCGTTGGATTTCACCGCAATCTTGGCGCGCATGCCGGGGTCACGGGCAGCCGCCTTGATCTCCAGCAAGCCGTCATCGACTTCCGGAACTTCCAGCGCGAACAGCTTGATGATGAACTCCGGCGCCGTTCGCGAGAGAATCAACTGCGGCCCGCGGGCAGCACGATCGATACGCAGCAGATAGGCCTTGACGCGATCGCCGACACGCAGGTTTTCGCGCGGAATCATCTGGTCACGCGGCAGCAAGGCTTCGATCTTGCCGGTTTCGATGATCGCGTTGCCACGCTCCATGCGCTTGATGGCACCGATCACCAGATGTTCCTTGCGTGCCAGGAAATCATTGAGAATCTGTTCGCGCTCGGCGTCGCGGATTTTCTGCAGAATCACCTGCTTGGCCGCTTGCGCGCCGATACGACCGAAATCGATCGGCTCCAGCGCCTCTTCCAGGAAGTCACCGACCTCGACCTCGGGATCCTGAACCTGCGCTTCCGACAAGGGGAGCTGTTCCTCCTCGTCAAGAAAGTCAGGATCGGCAACGACCTCCCAGCGGCGGAAGGTTTCGAAATCGCCGGTTTCGCGGTCGACCACCACGCGAACATTCGCGTCGTCGTGGATGCGCTTCTTGGTAGCCGACGCCAGCGCCATTTCCAGCGCGCCGAAGACGATGTCTCTGGTGACGTTCTTTTCACGTGCCAGGACATCTACCAGCAGCAAGATTTCGCGGCTCATTTGCTCATTACCTCCTAAACCAGCCTATCAGTCGATTTTGCCAGGTCGAAGTTGGGCACCAAACGCGCCTTGTCAACATTGACCAGGTCGAATACCACCTCGCCCGAATCGATCTGCAAGCGCACCCTGCCTTCGTGCACACCCTGCAGGACACCTTTGAAGTTGCGTTGGCCATTGCACGGCAAGCGCAGCTTGAGAGTGATCTCGGCCCCCGCGAAACGCTCGAAATCAGCCTCCTTCTTCAACGGCCTGTCGATCCCCGGCGAGGAGACCTCGAGACAATCGTAATCGAAGTTCTCGACCATCAATACCCGCGACAACTGATTGCTGACCAGCGCACAGTCTTCGACATCGACGCCGCGCGGCTTGTCCGGCTTGTCGATGAAGACGCGCAGCACACGGCCACGCGGACTGCGCTCGACATCGACCAACTCGTAGCCGAGGCCGGACACCGTTTTTTCAAGAACTTCGTGCACATCCATGGCTGCAAATAAAAAATGGGCGAAACGCCCATCCCCGAAAAGTTGTGCCCACAAGGGGCGACCGGAAAACCGTTGGATTATAGCGAAAATAGTCGCCGACGTAAATCGGCCCGCGAGCTGACAGAGCTCTCGCGCGGCGTGTTCATCGCTCGCGGCTGCGCCGCGGCGGGCGATCGCCTTCCGGGTTCTCCATGTCGAAGCCCGCCAGCAAGCGCTTCACCTCGCCCTCGGCAAGCTCAAGGACCTGCCCGCGCTTCAAGCTCGGGGGCAGCGCAAGGGGACCGTAGCGAACGCGCATCAGGCGACTGACGAAAACGCCGACGGCTTCGAACATGCGCCGCACCTCACGGTTGCGGCCTTCGAAGAGCGAGACGCGATACCAGCGGTTGGCACCTTCGCCGCCGGCCTCCTGAAAACTGGCAAACTGCGCCGGCCCATCGTCGAGCTCGACACCCTCGAGCAAACGCTGGCGTGACTCGTCCGTAACTTCGCCGAGAATCCGCACCGCATACTCGCGCACCAACTGATAGCGCGGATGCATCAGGCGGTTGGCGAGTTCCCCGGAGGTGGTCAGCAATAGCAGACCACTGGTGTTGAAGTCCAGCCGGCCAACCGCCACCCAGCGTCCGGTGGAGAGGCGTGGCATCGAGGTAAACACCGTCGGGCGATGATTGGGGTCGTTGCGTGAAACGATTTCGCCTTCGGGCTTGTGATAAAGGATCACCCGCGGCAAACGATTGGAAAAGCGCAGACTCACGAGTTTCCCGTTGACCTTGACCCGGTCGCCGGGGCTGACCGTCTGCCCGACGTGCGCCGGCTGGCCATTGACGTTGACCCGCCCGGCGACAATCAGCTCTTCCATCTCCCGCCGCGACCCGATGCCGCTTTGCGCCAACGCCTTGTGCAGGCGCTCAGGCTTGCTGGGAACGTCCTGGTGCCGGCCACGTTTTGACGGATCAAGGGCCGGGCTCGGCGCCAGCCGGCGACGAGCGCCCTCCTCGGTGGCCGCAGGCTCGGGCGACGGAGCATCGATCGGACGTCGCCGAGGAGCGCCGGCTGCCGCCGGGCGCGGGGAACGAGAAGGGGCGGCAGGCAATCTGCGCTTGCTATTGGCCATCAGCGAGGTCCAGTGTTGAATTGATTTGTTGCAGAGGCGGCAACTCGGCCAGACTGCGCAAGCCGAGGTCGTCGAGAAATTTTCTGGTCGTCGCTAGCAGTCCTGGCCGCCCCGGGGTGTCGCGATGACCGACGACATCGACCCAGCCACGTTCCTCGAGCAGCCGGATGACCTGCGTGGCGACGGTGACACCGCGGATATCCTCGATGTCGCCGCGCGTCACCGGCTGACGATAGGCAATGATGGCCAGCGTTTCGAGGACGGCGCGCGAATAGCGCGGCGGCTTTTCCGGGTTCAGTCGCTCGAGATAAGGCATGAACTCGGCGCGCGTACGAAAGCGCCAGCCACTTGCCACCTGCAGCAACTCCAGGGGGCGCATGCTCCATTCCTGGCGCAACTCGTCGAGCAGGGCGCGCAGCAGGTCGGCGCCGATCCGCTCGTCAAATACCTTGCCCAGGTCAAACATCGACAAGGGCGTGCGGGTGCTCAAGAGCACCGCCTCGAGCACCCGCTTGAGGTCGGCGGGAGTGCCCGGCAGTGCGTCAGTGCTCGGCGGCTTATCGAGATTCGTTCCGCTCATCGCTCAACCTCAGGTAAATCGGCGCGAAGGCTTCGACCTGCGTCATTTCCAGCAGGTGCTCGCGCGCCAGTTCGAGCAGCGCCAGAAAGTGCACGACCAGCACCGGGGCCCCCTGTTGCGGGTCGAAGAGATCGACGAACTCGACGAAGCCGCCGGCATCGCGCAGATGACGCAGAATTAGCGTCATGTGCTCGCGCACCGACAATTCCTCGCGCTGCACCCGGTGATGCGAGTGCAGCCTGGCCTGGCGGAGAATGCCCCGCCAGGCATCCTGCAAATCCAGCACGCTGACCTCGGGCAGACGCCGCAACAAGGTCTTCTCGACCCACACCTCGACCCACTCGAAATCGCGCTCGGCCTGTGGCAGCTCGTTGAGCCCATGCCCTGCCAATTTCATCTGCTCGTACTCGATCAGGCGGCGCACCAGTTCGGCGCGCGGATCGTCGGCCTCGTCGTCGGCGTCGACCTTTGGGCGCGGCAACAACATGCGCGACTTGATCTCGATCAGCATGGCCGCCATCACCAGATAATCGGCAGCCAGTTCGAGATTGTGCTTGCGCATCGCTTCAACGTAGAGCAGATACTGTGCGGTCAGCGGCGCCATCGGAATGTCGAGGACATTCACATTGGCCTTGCGGATCAGGTACAGCAGCAGATCGAGCGGACCCTCGAAGGCGT
Organism: Candidatus Accumulibacter meliphilus; assembly: GCA_003332265.1. Lineage (GTDB taxonomy): Bacteria > Pseudomonadota > Gammaproteobacteria > Burkholderiales > Rhodocyclaceae > Accumulibacter > Accumulibacter meliphilus. The sequence goes on along the minus strand of QPGA01000061.1, from coordinate 11,463 downwards.
CGAGCATCACCGCCATGGCATCTGGCGGGATATACAGGTCGAGCGGCAACTGCGTCAGCGGCTGGCCGTAGATGCGGGCCAGCGGACTCAGCACTTCAGGAGGCGGCGGCTGTTCTGCTGCGGCCATGATCGCGCTATCGCTCATTTCCGTGCGCCTCGAAACGGTGCTCAGCTGTAGTTCAAGCCCATCGCCTCGCGCACGTCGCACATCGTCTCGCGAGCGAGCTGGCGCGCCTTGTGGTTACCTTCGGCGATGATCTCCTGCACCAGGCGCGGGTCGTCCAGGTACGGCTGCGCGCGCTCGCGCATCGGTGCCTGCTCGGCGAGAATGCCATCGATCACCGGCTGCTTGCAGTCCAGACAGCCAATACCGGCACTGCGACAACCCTGCTGCACCCAGGCCTGGCAGGCCGCGTCCGAATACACCTGATGCAATTGCCAGACCGGACACTTGTCCGGATCACCCGGGTCGTCGCGACGCACGCGCGCCGGGTCGGTTGGCATGCGCCGTACCTTGTGTGTCACCGACGCCGCATCTTCACGCAGGGTGATCGTGTTGCCATAGGATTTCGACATTTTCTGGCCGTCGAGGCCGGGCATCCGCGACGCGGCAGTGAGCAGCGCGCCGGGCTCGACGAGAATCATTTTGCCGGTGCCTTCGAGATAGCCAAAGAGCCGCTCGCGGTCGGCGTGCTCGAGACCGGGAACTTCGTCGAGCAGCGCGTGCGCACGCTCGATGGCCGTCTTGTCACCGTTCTGCTGAAAATAGGTGCGTAGCTGCGTATAGGAGCGGGCGCGCTTCGACCCCAGCTTCTTGACCGCCTCCCTGGCCTTGTCCTCGAAGCCCGCTTCGCGTCCGTAGAGGTGATTGAAGCGCCGCGCCAACTCCCGCGAGAACTCGATGTGCGGCACCTGATCCTCGCCCACCGGCACCTTGTCGGCACGATAGATCAGGATGTCCGCCGACTGCAGCAGCGGATAACCGAGAAAACCGTAGGTCGACAGGTCCTTGCTCTCGAGCTTTTCCTGCTGGTCCTTGTAGGTCGGCACCCGTTCCAGCCAGCCGAGCGGGGTCATCATCGACAGCAAGAGATGCAATTCGGCGTGTTCGGGCACCTGCGACTGGATGAACAGCGTCGCTCGTTGCGGATCGACACCGGCCGCCAGCCAGTCGATGACCATGTCCCAGGATGCGGCGACGATGCCTTGTGGATCGTCGTACTGGGTGGTCAGCGCGTGCCAGTCGGCGACGAAAAACAGGCAGGGATGCTGGTGCTGCAGCTCGACCCAGTTCTTGAGCACGCCGTGGTAGTGGCCAAGATGCAGGCTGCCGGTCGGGCGCATACCGGAGAGGACTCGTTCTGCGTACATGTTCGCTCTCTGGACGTTCAGCCGGAAAATTGAAAAATGAAGTAAATCATGCCCATCACGGCACCCATCACCGGCATCAGGAGCTTGCTCAAAATGCCGGTAAACAACAACAGCAGCAGGATCGGGAAGCCGAAGCGCTCGAGCTTCGCGAAGCGCCAGGCGAGATCTCGCGGCAACAGGCTGACCGCGATACGACCGCCGTCGAGCGGTGGCAATGGAAAGAGGTTGAGCACCATCAAGGCCAGGTTGACCAGGATGCCGACTTCCGCCATGCGCGCCATCGGTACGCTGAAGAAATGGATCGGCAGTGTCACGGCCAGCTTCATCAGCGTCGCCCAGAACAACAGCATGACCAGATTGGCGGCCGGCCCGGCGGCGGCGACCCACAGCATGTCCTGCTTGGGGTGGCGCAAGCGGCCGAAATTGACCGGCACCGGCTTGGCCCAGCCAAACAGGATGCCACCGGTAGACAGCAGCAGAATGATGATCGGTACCAGGATAGTGCCCACCGGATCGATGTGCTTCAGCGGGTTGGCCGTGATGCGCCCCTCCTGCCAGGCCGTCGGATCGCCGAAATGGCGCGCCGCGTAGCCGTGCGCCGCCTCGTGCAGAGTGATCGCCAGAATCACCGGCAAGGCGGCGATGGCGACGGTCTGGATCATTTCTTGCATGGAGACTTCCTCAATCGAGGCCGAGGGGCGCCAAAGGCCCCAGTCCGGCGCGGACCAAGGTCGGCAGCGCAGCGGTCAGATCGACAACGGTCGTCGGCTCGATGCCGCAATTGCCGCTGTCAAGGATGAATTCGAGCTGGCTTTCGAGCCGCTCCTGGATTTCCCAGCCTTCGGTCAGCGGTCCCTCGTCGCCGGCAATAATCAGCGTCGAAGTCAGCAGCGGCTCGCCAAGCGCTTCGAGCAAGGCCAGGGTGACGGCATGCGCCGGCACGCGCAGGCCGATGGTCTTCCGTTTCGGGTGCAGAACGCGCCGTGGCAACTCCCGTGTTCCTTCGAGAATGAAAGTGTAGCTGCCCGGCGTCGTCGCCTTGAGCAAGCGATAGGTGGCATTGTCAACGCGTGCGAACTGACCAATCTGCGACAGGTCACGGCACATCAGCGTCAACAGATGGCGCTCATCGACACCACGGATACTGCGAATTCGCTCGACCGCCGCCTTGTCGCCGAGTTGGCAACCGAGGGCGTAGCTGGAATCGGTCGGCAAGGCGATGACGCCGCCCTGGCGAACGATTTCTGCCGCCCGCTTCAGGTGTCGCTGCTGCGGGTTATCGGGATGTATCGAAACGTACTGCGCCATCGCTCTCTCTCCCCGGCTCAAAACGCTTTCCAGATGGGTTTCAGCCCATCCGGCAAGGCAGCCAGTTGCCCCAGATCAAAATAGCTCTCGCCCGGTCCGTGGAAATCGGAGCCCCGCGAGGCCAGAAAGCCATACTCCCTGGCGTAACGCCCGAAAATCTCGACGTGCTCCTGCGTGTGGCTGCCCGACACGACTTCGATCGCCTGCCCGCCGAGATCCTTGAACTCGGCCAGAAAGCGACGCATTTCGGCACGCGAAAGCTTGTAGCGCCCGGGATGCGCCACCGCCACCAGCCCCCCGGCGGCATGGACCCAGGCCAGGGCATCGGCGAGAGTCGCCCAGCGGTGATCGACATAACCCGGTCGACCGGGAACCAGATAGGACTCGAAGACGCTGCGCAAATCCTTGGCCGCTCCGGTCTCGACCAGAAAGCGGCCGAAATGCGCACGACTGATCAGGCTGGGATTGGCCGCGTAACGCATCGCACCGTCGAAAGCGCCCGCAATACCTATTTTCTCGAGCTCGGACGACATCCGCTGTGCGCGATCCACGCGCCCTGCGCGAATACTTTCCAGACCGGCGTTGAGCGCCTGATGGCTACTATCGAAAGCGTAGCCAAGAATATGAATCTGCAGCGCCTGCCACTCGATCGAAATCTCGACGCCGTTGACGAAACCCATGCCGGCCGCTGCTGCCGCCGACCGTGCCGCCGGCAAGCCTTCGAGGGAATCATGGTCGCTCAGCGCCAGCAGGTCGACGCCGTTGGCGGCCGCCCGCGCGGCGACATCAGCGGGCGCGAGCAGGCCGTCGGAGCAGGTGGAATGGCAATGAAGATCGCAGTTGAACACGGCAGAAGAAGGGCCCAGGCAGCGCAAAATCGTAAACCACGCATGATAGCACAGCCGCCGGTTGGCTCTCCGCGCCGGGCTCGCCTTGTCCATCCAGGCACACCGAACGGCCTGGCGGCGCTTTCACCCCGCAAGCCCACGCAAAACAGAGGGCCGCTTACCCTTGCTTCGCCAATGCCGGCCGGCGTTGGCCCGTCAACAGGAGCCTTTTCAGTTCTGCCTTTTGCCGTCGAGCCGTCGACGACGCATCGCGGCCAGGCCCGCCAGCAGCACGAGCAGCGCCGTATTCGGTTCGGGAACCGCCATGAAGAAGACGTTTTTCTGCAGGTTGGTGATGCTGGTGTTCTGGCGGATGATGTCGGAGAGCCGCGTCGACAGCAGCCAGTCGAGGTCGCCCGACAACTCGGGATCGTTCGTGAGCCAGAAGCGATCGCCGTCGCGAGTGCGTTCAAATTGCTCCCTCAGACCCGCGGCGATCAGCGCTCCCACGGCCGCCCCCGGCTGGTGATCTTCGGCTAGAGCGCCGACCCAGGCGTCGATTCTATCGACCGTGCCATAAAGCATTTCCAGGCCGCTTTGCACAGTCATATCGGCGGTGATCTGGTCGAACGAGGTATAGGCCGGCAGCCCAAAGGCGACACGAATCTCGTTGTAGCCGGGCAGGCCGTGGTCGCGTCCGCGCTGGATATTGAGCGATGCCAGGTCGAACCCGCCCGGGATCGGTTCCCCGAAGAGAAAGTCGCGTACGTCGTCGACCACGTGCATGTCGACTTCCTGCTGTTTGTCGGAGGCCAGCCCTTTGAGAAAGAATTCGAGTTCGCCCGCGCCACTCAGGTTTTCCATCTGGAAGAAGGCATCTCGCAAGAGCACGTGCCCACCGGGTGCTGCCGTTCCATCGTTCTGCACACGCATCAATTGCGGCGAGAGCATGGTATGACCGACCCGGAACAATGCCGTCGAAAACTCACTGAGGATCGCCGCACTGCTGTTCGCATCGTAGGTGCTGACGATGCTCGGTGCGGCATCGCCCAGGAGCGCCGGCAGGAACTCGTTGAACGTGATGACCTGGATTTCGGCGCCAACCAGTTTGCGGGCTCGTTGATAAATCGCCTCATCATCCCAACTGGGGTTGACTATGGCGATTTGTTCCGCCAGGCGGTTATGCTCGCGCATCATCAAGGTGTGCACGGCAGTGAGTCCGATCTGTTCGTTGGCGCGCACGTCGCCGGCGACATAGAACTTGGTCGGATCGACCGACCCACCGCTGCCATTGTCCAGGCCGAAGGTATTGAGCGGCAGAAGATCTCCCGCGCTGGTCTTGAGTTTGCCGTCACCGCCGAGCGTTCGCAGCGCCAGCGCGCGCGCTTCGTCCGAACCATAAATCATCGACGCGTCGAGATACGACGTAATTTCGTTGATCTGCTCGCGAGGGCTGCTGATGCCGGTCGACGAATCGTAATTCGAGCGCAGAAAAGGCATTATCTGCGTTCCCGTGGAAGCGGGATCGAACATCGGGTCGCCGGCCGGGATGCTTATGTTGAACGGCTCTGGCGGAGAAGCAGCGTTGCTCAAATCGAGATCGTGGTCGACGAACTGTCCCCATTGAAAAACCCAGTCGCTCATCTGGTGGCTATTCGGCAACATCGTCAATTGCGCGACGACCAGGTTGCTGATCAGCCTCGCATTGGGAAGGCCGGAACCCGTGCTGCCGCGAGAAGCCGAGAGGCCATCGTCATAGGCCGCGGCGGCCGCCCGCGCCAGCGTGGTCCCGGCAGCTCCCCAGCTCGGGTTGGCCAAATTGTTGCCCGAGCCGTCGTAGCTACGATCTTCTGCGTGAGCAGCCAGGGGGCTAAGGCATGCCGCAAGAAAGACAAGGTTGAGAGCGGTCTTCAGATCAAGATTCATCGCAGCAAATTACTCAAGCTAATGTGAAAGTCGCGTCTGCGACTCAGGAAGCTCCGGTCTCCGCCTGCGGGAGTAGGGCCAGGGTGAGACGGGGAATCCAGGAAACATGCTCTGCCCGACGAACGATTCCGGCGCACCGCGTTCGCCACCGTGAAGCAACACTGCGCCAAGTTCTTGCACCGGCGGACCTTGAGCCTGCCAAGGACAGCCTCCTCGCCGACGCTGCGCTTCAACACCCACTGTTTAACAAGGGATTTACCCTCGCATCGGTCAAGCGAGCTGCCAATACGGGGTTCTCACGGCACTTGCGTCGAATCAGCAGACAAGGCGTCGGTCAGCCAGTCGCCACCTATAAGCATTATTTATGCCATAGATCACATGCCATTGAATTATTTGGAGTTCTGGCCTGTTAGTCGGTGCGCTGTGGCGGCAACTGTAAGTTTTTTCGACAGCGAAAACAGCCGAAGCCATGACGACGCACCTCGTTGCAGGTGACGAGGCCATGATCTCGCTGGTTCGTACTGAGGTCAGCAGATCAGGGAAGATTCACGCCTGTCGTCAGGAACAGTGGAAATTCTGTGTCGAAGGCTCTGGCCTGCGTAGCCCAGGCGACGCGCAACTGGAAGTCAGTGGCGATGATTTCTGACGCACTACAGGCGATGCCCGGGACACCCTAAACGCAGATCCGGAGGGTACCCTTAATGTGAAAGTCGCGTATGCGACACTCACGAAACTCCCTTCTCGCCTCGCGGGAGAAGGGCCGGGGGGCGAGATGGGGAATTCAGGGAGCATGCTCCCTGCTCGTCGAACGATTCCGGCGTGCAAGCCGGAATGCGCACTGCAAGTGGAGGGGGGGCGGTCATGACTTTCATGATCAGGGGTGTCTCGACATGTCATGACCGTTAGCTTCGATGTGTTTGCCCCCCGCGAGAGGAAGACAGCAAACCGGGCTACGGATTTCAGTAGGTCGGGCGCCGGTTATCGAGATCCCGGGGCGACGCCAGGACAAGAAACGGGTCTAGCGAACCACCAGTACTGAACAGTTCGCGTGACGCACTACCTTGGCCGCGGTCGAGCCGAGAAAGTAATCCTGGAAGCCGGGTCGATGTGACGCGATGATGATCAAATCGACCTTTTTCTCCTTGGCCACCTTGAGAATGGTATCGTAGGAATGGCCGATTCTTACATCAACATCCATGTGCATGCCGCTGGCTTTGGCTATCGCTTTCAGTTCCGTCTTCGTCAATTCGACGGATTTCTCGAACTGACCTGCCGGCAGGTCGATTGCTGCCCAGTTCGGAATGTCTTCCACCACATTCAGCAAAATGACCTTCGAGCCCTGCGCGCCGTGGCTTGCAGCAAGATCGACGTTTGCCTTGCCTTCGACGACGTGCGCCATGTCGATGGGTACCAGAATAGTCTTGTACATGTTGATATTCCTCTTCTTGTCGGCCTGAATGAACCTGCGAATAGACGCGCATGCTAGCTTCACCGGTAAGTATTACCGACGCAAGGCGCCGCAGTCAATCACTTCACGGTTCGAGGACATGAAAGCGTCAGAAACCACCAGAAAAACTTCCCTAGCTTCCCCAACACACGCCAACGAACGAGGGGAGCGCCGTGAGCCTCGAGGGCGCCGTCAAGGGTGGAGCCCGGCGAGGCAAAGCTTTTACGGCGTCTGAGACGCTAACGGTCATGACATGTCGGGATACCCCGGATCATGAAAGTCATGCCCGTTTCCCCCTCCACTTGCAGTGCGCATTCCGGCTTGCACGCCGGAATCGTTCGACGAGCAGGGAGCATGCTCCCTGAATTCCCCATCTCACCCCCGACCCGTCTCCCGCGAGGCGAGAAGGGAGATTCGTGAGCCGCTTGCGCGACTTTCACGTTAATACCCGCAACGGATATGTGGTCTACCCATGGAAGAATGGCCATCCGGACCGTGCGCTCTAAAACTGATAGACATCATAACGAATCAGCCGGCCTTCCAAAAAATATCGCGGCTTCTCAAATAGCGGTTCAGCTTTGCGAGGCCTCTTAATAACCAGCCTTGAGACTTTCACTTCGGCAGCCCGTTTTGCAACATCGACGGAATCCAGGTCTGGGCCCACAAGCTCTCGAAAAATCTGCATTTCCTTTTTTGGAAGCGCATCTTTTTTTGTTGCTGGAAACATAGGATCGAAATAGAAACTCTGTTTCCTCAGCTCCGCTTGCGACAACCGGGAAAGCACATCCAGACTGTTCTCCTTTATAAACTGAATCGTTTTCACCTCTGCTCTCGTCGACAGTTTTTGTGCCTCCACAAGCATAGACCACAAGACCGCACACCGCTCATAGGCCTGAACCTGAAAGCCCAACTGCGACAAGAGCACTGCGTCGCGGGCCAATCCACAACTGAGGTCCACGACTCCAGTGATACCTTTTTCTATTCCCAGCGCCCGGGCAAGGAGGTTTTTTTTCCCAACTTGTTTTTTCCGATAATTAATATGATCAAGGTCGAAATCAATCTCGAAGACCAACCCGTTTTTGTTATCAAGTCGCAACCTTTCCCCAACAATCAAATACAAACCCGTTCCCAGGCTGGAAGCAGATTCCAACAACTGACTTGGCTTTTCCCCAGAAAGACAAACAGAACCTAGAGCCTTACTGAAAAGCTCGGCTTTTGATTGCCAAATCGGTGACGCAGCTATGATTACCGGAGAGTTCATTGAAAAAAACACTTTTAACAAGATTGAAGAAAATTTCGTCGATGATCCACAATGCGACTGCCAGAACAAAACCCAAATAAGCTTCGCCTCTGACCGCTATTGTTCCTGCCGCCGCAAGAATCCAACGCTGCCAACCAGAGTATATGAGCCTTCATCAAGCGCCGGCAATCCGGCATTTGGGCCCGGGAGTCCGTGAAAAGTCATACGACCACAGGCACGAGTTCTCGCACGACGGACGATGAGCGCTCGTCTTGCTTGAGCCTGGACCTTTGCGCATTGGTAGCTACCAGGAGGCAAATGCGTTGGTTAAAAATTCGTGCTCCGGCAGCGGTTGGGGCTGACACAGCGCTTCGTCCTCGCGCAGGATGGCGCCCTGGCCCTGGCTCCCCCAGTGCGGGAGCGCACGGGATCTCGATTGGACCATAGACATTGTGGTGAAGCGCGCCAGCGCATCGACCACAAGCTCGCGCTGCAAGGCAAGATCGATCTTAATGGGGCCCTTTGCCTCGCCTGACACGATTGGCGACGAAGCGCAAAAAATTCTCGACGGCTATGGTTCCGGGAATACCGGCCCCATCGTCAACCGTCAACCGACAACCGCGGGCACGGCATTTCACAACTTTCCCCACCTGTATGTGTAACAGCGCTCGTCGAAACGGTGCACCGCTACAGCAGAAGTTGAGAGCAAGAACGTGAACTTTTACACGCCCCCCCCTTTACTTATGCACAGAAAATGATTCGTCCTAAGAGAGTCGACGCAAATCCTTTCCAAATCAGTCGCTTATTCTTATCTAACTGATTAATAACAGTAAACTCTGTGCCCTATTTTACGGCAAAGTAAGCCGTCACCTTGCTATCAGGGCGTTTGAAGGGTTTTTGGGCAACTACTTCACAGACTTATCCACAGAAAATGTGCACAACTGCGAATGAATCCATGAGCCTGTCCGTCCCGGGTCCGCTGATCAGCCGCGAGCGGCTGGAGCGGGGAGAGCTGCAACAGATACTGCGCGAGCTGGCCAGTCGCGAAGACGCCATTCTCTCGGCACTCGTCGGCGGCATCTGAGCAAGAAGTCGATTCAGGCCTGGTACTTGGCGTTCTGCGACGGTCAGATCGACGTCTCTCGCCATGACGGGCGAGTCGGCGCTCGCGTCCGCGGCAAGATCCATGCGCGCGATGTCGGCCTGGCGCTGCAGGCGCAGATCAAGGCCGTCGCGCTGCTTGCCTGAAAATTTCCCAACGAGCTCTCAGACGGGGCTGGAAGCGATGCGCCTTCGCGGTGCAGAAAAACCCGTTTTCGGGCCCGCGATGCACATCCCAGGAGCACACCTGGCAGCGCCGTATCTGCTGAAGAAAATTTATCGTATAAAAGCAGTGCACTAGGAGTGGTTAAAATCCGTACCAAGCAGTGCAACACGAGCATGATTCTTGCTGCAGGTCTGACGACCGTCTTCTGGAAGTCAGCCCGATGAACAATGTATACTGCCTCGAACCTGCCTCGACCTGTGAGCAACTGCCGACCGAGGGAACGCGAAGAGTCATCGCCGACGAAGAACGTGTGCTTTACGACGGCTACTGGATCAAGACCTATCCGGTACCGGTCGATTCGCTGCAAGGGAAGAAATCGCTGATCGAAGCACTCGCCCGGCGGCTGTTCAATCACACCGAGCATGGACTCAACATTCCGGGCTGCCGACTGGGCGAAGCGCGGCAGAGTTACGCGACGGAAGCCGAACCGGCGCGGCGGCGGGTCAAGGCCGGGATGCTCGCCGGCGCCCTCTTCAACCGCGCCACCGACATCTTCAAGCGACTGGTCGAGTTGCAGGCAGATGGCATCGAGATCCTCTGTGACAATGCCCTGATGCGCGAATGCGGCCATTGCCTGCTCGAAGCCATGGAACTTGGCCGCTGCGTCCTGCACCGCAGCGGCGAGGAAGGAATCGATGAATTGTGGGGCGAACCTTTCCGGGCCTTCTCGATACCTGTCGAGGACTTCTACGAGAGCCGCTACGTCAAGATCGGCCAGAGCATGCGCGACATCGACCTGCTCGCCGCGGCGATGATCAGCAACTTCAGCCGCATTCCCACTTTCGAGACGGTCGAAACACCGATTCGGGACTTCGCCAACGCGGCCAAGGTCAAGACCGAAACCCTACGCACCGACCCGGGCATCTTCGACGTCTGGTCGCACCTGGTCACCGCCGGTGAACGACTGGCCCACTTCACGCCGCAAGCGGCGGCGGAAGCGGGCGAAAAGCGCCCAGGCAGCCCGCTGCACAGCCTGTCGGATGGCTTGCGGCTGCTGCGCAACGGCCGCGACCTGGTGTTCTATATCGCGCGCGCACGCACGCCAATGCCCAAGAGCACGCACGAATACATTGAACGCTGCGAGGCCTACCTGAGCAGCGGGCGCGTGTCCTTCATGCCGGCGGCGCTGCCCGCTTGAGGCGCACCTGCATACCCACCCGGCTGCCGAAACAGCGGTTTGTGAGATGCAGCGGAAGGGAAAACCTGGCTTAGGCTTGGGTCGCTCTCGCCCATCGTCGACCTAGAGGTTTGTCATTTCATGTCCTCGGGCGGGCGTCGGCCACGAACGGTGACTCGAGCAGCAACAAAGGCCCGCCAGATGCGGGCCTTTGCCTGGCTTCCGTCAGCAGGCTCGGGGATGAGAGCCTTGCGATCCCACTTTCTGTAGAAAGTGTTTCCTCGGCGAACGGCGACCGGGTGGGCCTGGGTTCTGGCAGCGGGTGGCTGCCGCTGTTCGCGTTGGTCAGATGGCGCTATTAGACCCCAACGACTCGTATCTGCAAAACATTGCATAGAGATGGTCGCATCTCGAATCACGATCGCATGCGTACCACTGCGTCACCATGGAACTCTGCCAATTGCGATATTTCGCGGCCGGTACCAAGCACGGCAGCTTCTCGAACGCGGCCGAGCAGGTATTCCTCGCTCAGTCCGCACTCAGCCCTCTCCACCCTCTCAGCCATCGACTGCTGCCGGTGATGTCCGGCATCAACTGGCGGGCGGCACGCTGTACACCGTTCCCCTCCGCCGCGGCGCCCGTCGCCCGATCACGGCAAATCTGCCGAATGAGCGCAATCGGCCATGAAGAGACGCTGGGGAAGTCGGCCGAAAGCAGTCATTGCAGCGGCCTGGGTGTATGCTATCGACCTAACCTGCAAAGTGCCGCTTTTCTCGATTTTTTGGTACCCTCCAGAATAGAGTAGAGTCGAGATGTAGCGCGGTAGCATTAGGTTCGGTTTGTCCGTTACCGTCCCTTTCGTCTGACGGTGCCCAAGTAACCGGGCCATCGCCCCGTTTC
>QPGA01000007.1:102351-133609 GCA_003332265.1 Candidatus Accumulibacter meliphilus | reverse complement strand
ATTGATTACGCTCCACCTATCCTGCCAGAAGTCCGCCCGGCCGTCTAGCCCTCTTGTGCGAAGGTTTTTTTTGCCTGCCCACCGCAACGCCTTGCCACTACTGGGCCGGCGTCGTCATGCTTCAGCGCTGAGATCATCCCAGCCCTTCGCTGCGCCGCTCGATGCATCCCTTCCGGCTGCTGGGCAAAGCCTCGCCAAGGCGTTCACTCGCGCGTTCACTCGGGCGGTCGTTTGTCGATCACCCGACGCGCCTTGCCAAGCGAGCGTTCGATACCACCGATGTCGATGATGCGCACCTGCGCAGTGATGCCGATGAAGGATTTGATGTGGTGCTGCAGGGTGTTCGCCACGTGTTCCTTGTCCACCGCCAGCCGGTAGCGGTACTCCCGCTTGATCTCGACATTGACGTCGACGGCGTCGAGGTGACCATCACGCCAGACTTCGATCAGGTAATGCGGCGACAGCATCGGCTGCTTGAGGATCAATTCCTCGATCTGCGACGGGAAAACGTTGACCCCGCGAATGATCAACATGTCGTCCGAGCGGCCGGTGATCTTGTCGATCCGGCGCATCGAGCGCGCCGTCGGCGGCAACAAACGAGTCAGGTCGCGCGTCCGGTAACGGACGATCGGCAAGGCTTCCTTGCTCAGCGAAGTAAACACCAGCTCGCCGTGACTGCCGTCGGGAAGCACTTCGCCGCTGCTCGGGTCGATGATTTCTGGATAGAAGTGATCCTCCCAGATCACCGGTCCGTCCTTGCTTTCGGCGCATTCGCTGGCGACGCCGGGGCCGATCACTTCCGACAGCCCATAGAGGTCGATCGCGTCGATGCCGAAAGTGGTCTCGATCTCGCGGCGCATCAACTCGCTCCACGGCTCGGCACCGAAGAGCCCGATGCGCAAGCGCGTCGAATCGGCGGCGACGCCTTGTCTGCCGAACTCGTCGGCCAGATTGAGCATGTACGACGGCGTCACCATGATGATGTCGGGCTGAAAATCGGCGATCAGCTGCACCTGTTTTTCCGTTTGCCCGCCCGACATCGGGATCACCGTGCAGCCCAGACGCTCGGCGCCGTAATGGGCGCCGAGGCCACCGGTAAACAGTCCGTAACCGTAGCCGACATGCACCATGTCGCCGGACCGCCCGCCAGCGGCATAAATCGAGCGCGCCATCAGCGTCGCCCACATGTCGATATCGTTCTGCGTGTAGCCAACGACCGTCGGCTGGCCGGTCGTCCCCGAGGAAGCGTGCACCCGCAGCACCTTCTCGCGTGGCACGGCAAACATCTTGAAGGGGTAGTTTTCGCGCAGATCGTCCTTGATGGTGAACGGGAAGCTGCTCAGGTCGGCGAGAGTTTTCAAGTCATCCGGGTGGACGCCATGCTCGTCGAACTTGCGCCGATAGTGGTCGACGTGGTCGTAGGCCTGGTGCAGCGACCAACGCAGGCGTTCGACCTGCAACGCCGAGATCTCGTCGCGGCTGGCGATTTCGATGGCTTCGTAAGCGGTACCCTGGCTCGCTGCGACCATTTCCTTGCTCTCCGTGGTGGCCAAAAGTGGAAACCCTAGTACAACTGCGGTCATCTTTCAACTGCCCCTCCGCAATCCTTAATGTGAAAGTCGCGCAAGCGACTCACGAAACTCCCGTCTCCCCTCGCGGGAGAAGGGTCAGGGGAAGAGGGAAACGGTCATGACTTTCATGACTTGGGGTGTCTCCACCTGTCATGACCGTTAATGTGAAAGTCGCGTATGCGACTCACGAAGCGCCCTTTTCTCCCTGCGCGAGACGGGTCTGCGAAAAGGGGGAGGGTGATGACATCCATCATCAGGATTCTCTCGACATGTCCTGAGCGTTTCGGAAAACGGCCGCGACGAACCCGCATGGTGGCCGCCGCCGACCCGCGCGCGGGAAAAATCGGGTAGCCTTGGCGGCCCTCTTCGCTCCCGCCACCGATGCTCGCCCAGCAGTCCCGCCTGATTGTCGCGCACGCGACACCAATGCTGATCGCGCAGCTGACGTCGATGGGCATGATGATCATCGACACTGCCCTTCTCGGCCACTACGGGACCGAAGATCTGGCGGCGGTGGCCGTTGGCGGCGGCATCTACATCTCGGTGCTCTTTGCCTTCGCCGGCATCCTGCAGGCCGTCGCGCCAAGCGTCGCCCACCTGCGCGGCGCCCGCCGCGAGCAGGAGATCGCCGGCACGCTGCAGCAGGCCTTCTGGCTGGCGCTGCTGCTGGCCATCCCCGGCGTACAGATCCTGCTCCACCCCGAGCCGCTGTTCGCGCTCTCGAGGATCGACGCGGGCGTCGAAGAGAAAGCGCGCGCCTACCTGAGCCTGCTCGCCGTGGGACTGCCCGGGGTACTCCTCTACCGAACTTTCCACGCCTTCTGCAACGCTCTCGGAAAACCCCGCCCACTGCTGGTCATCAGTGTCGTCAGCACCCTGCTGCACGCACTGCTGGCATGGTTGCTGGTCACCGGGCGTTGGGGCGGCGAAGCGCTCGGCGTCCTTGGCTGCGGCGTCTCGAACGCCGTCGTCGGCTGGTTCTCGATGCTCGCTGCTGCCGGCTACCTGCTGTTCGCCAAGGCGCTGCAGCCTTACAAACTGCTCGCCGACTGGCATTTGCCACGCCGCCGCCCGCTGACGGAACTGCTGCGTCTCGGCCTGCCGATGGGTTTTTCGAGCTTCGTCGAGATTTCCTCATTCACGCTGATGGCCTTGTTCATCGCCCAACTCGGCGCAACGGTCGTCGCCGGTCACCGCATCGTCGCCAACCTCGCCGCGATCTGCTACATGCTGCCACTGGCGCTGGCCATCGCCACGCTGGCCCAGGTCGGACATGCCGCCGGCGCACGCGACTGGCGGCGTGCCGAACTGTCGATCAGCGCCGGACTGCTGCTTGCCGGTGTGCTGTCGACGCTGCTCGGCCTCTTGCTGTGGCTGATCGCGAAGCCGCTGACCGCCGCCTACACCGACGATCCGGCGGTACAGGCGGTGGCCCTGGCGCTGATCGGCTACGTCGCCCTGTACCAGGTCTTCGACGCCATACAGACGATTGCCGCGCACGCCCTGCGCGGCTACAAGATTACGTTCGTGCCGATGCTGGTACACGTCGTCTGCTTCTGGGGCGTCGGCCTGTTCGGTGGCTGGTGGCTAGCCTTTCATGCCCGACAGGCAATGGGCGCCGCCGGCTTCTGGCTGGCCTCGCTGCTTGGTCTGACCCTGGCGTCGATTCTGCTCGGCTACCTGCTGCGCCGCGCCGTACGGGCGGTGAAGGCGTAGCCGCTACTGCCGGATGATGGCCGGCCGGCTGGCCATCATGGTGCCCTTTGCCGACCCCGCCATGTCATCCAAGGCCCGTGCGTCGCTTTCGACCATCCGGGTTCTGCTCCCATTCCCCGTTCATGGCGGTGGTCCGCCAGCTCGCGGCGAGGGCAGCACACGCGAATGTCGACCGGGCGATGATGGGCGACAAACACACGCTCCGGGCTAAAGCTCTTGCCGCGGATTGCCGTTAGGTTTATTGCCTTGAGAAAAAGACGATTAACTTATTTTGACAGTCGCGCAAGCGACTCACGAATCGCCCTTCTCCCGTCGCGGGAGAAGGGTCGTGGAAGAGGGGAAAACGGTCATGACTTTCATGATCTGGGCTGTCTCGATTGTCATGACCGTTAGCAAGCCCTTCTCCCGTGAGCGCCTGCTCGCCACTTTGCAGCGCTGGCTGCCACTGGCAACGACAGCGACACAAACCGCTGCCGCAGCAGGCGACGCCGAAGCCTTGCGCAGGAGCGCGCATGCGCTGAAATCCAGCAGCGCGAATGTCGGCCCCGAACAACTGGCAAAGCTATGCAGGGAACGCGAAACACTCGCCCGCAAAGAAGCCGAGGACGGCGCGAAGCCACTGCTGGAAGTAGTAGAATTCGA
This sequence comes from Candidatus Accumulibacter meliphilus, assembly GCA_003332265.1. GTDB lineage: Bacteria > Pseudomonadota > Gammaproteobacteria > Burkholderiales > Rhodocyclaceae > Accumulibacter > Accumulibacter meliphilus. The sequence goes on along the minus strand of QPGA01000007.1, from coordinate 129,680 downwards.
GCTCCCGCGCGTACTCGCCTTGCTGGCGACCATCCTTGCCGAAAGTCCAGACCATGCTACTGCCTGAGGCGACCACACGACCGAGAGTCCTGATCGTCGACGACGACCCTGTGATGCGCATGCTCGAACAGGAAACGCTGGCGCAATTCGACTTCGAAGTCGGCGTCGCGGCCGACGGCGAAGAAGCGATCGAACTGCTGGCTGGGCCACCTCCCGCACTGGTCCTGCTCGACATCGAGATGCCGGGAGTCGACGCCTTTGCCGTTTGTAGACACATTCGCCAACGCCGGGACATGAGCGAGGTGCCGGTGATCATGGTCACCGGCATGGATGATATGGAATCGGCCAACCAGGCCTACGAGTCGGGTGCCAGCGACTTCATCTCCAAGCCGATCAACTGGCCGCTTCTCGGTCACCGGGCGCGCTACGTGTTGCGTTCGGCTCAGGAGGCGCGACAGTTGCGCACGCACGACTTCCTGGGCTCGGTTGCGATAATCATCGCCGCGACGGGCATCGAGGCCAGCCAGTTCGAACTTGAACTGACCGAGAGCATCCTGATGGAGCCGGAGGCACGACGGATCGACGGTTTCCATCGTCTGCGCAAACTCGGTGTCCATTTTTCGATCGACGACTTTGGCACCGGCTATTCGTCTTTGTCATACGTCAAGCGCTTTCCGATCGGCATGTTGAAGATCGACCAGAGCTTCGTCCGCGGCCTGCCGGACAACGCCGATGATGCCGGTATTACCACCGCCATCATCGCCATGGCGCACAGCCTCGGGCTGGAAGTGATCGCGGAAGGCGCCGAAACCCGCGCGCAGCTTGAGTTCCTGCGCCAGGCCAACTGCCCGAAGATGCAGGGTTATTTGTTCAGCCGACCGCGGCCACCTGAAGGGTCGAGCATCTGCTACGGCAGGGCAGGATCAAGCCGCCGCCGTAAGCAAGCCCGGCAGGTGACGAATTTGCAAAGACCGCTTGCTGACCACCAGGACAAGAGAGAACGACAATGAGGTACGAGCACACTTTTGAGCAAAGCGCAGTTTCTGCGCCAGGCAGTGAAACGCATGAGCCAGCAGGGTGCCGGCCTGCATCCATTCAGCTACGCGATCTGGTACGAATATGTGTCGGGCATCAATCGGGACCTGCAAATAGCACTCGACGCGCGCCTCACGACCGAAGGCAAGCTCGACGACCCCGCCGCCTGCGCGCTGTATTACAAACACGTCGCCGACCTGGACGCGAAAACCGCGCTGCGTATCGGCGACAGCGTCGGCGACCTTGTCGGCCAGGTCGCCGACTCGGCAACTCATGCCGGTGATCAGGCCTCACATTACAGCGACTCGCTGGAACGTTGGAGCGCGACCCTGCAGCACCCGGCAAATGCCAAGGAGGCACAGCCACCCGGTCTCGCCGAGATCCTGCGCGGTACACGCGACATGCAGAAGGCGATCAGTGACCTGCAGGAGCGGCTGGAGAACAGCAGTCGTGAAGCGCAGGAGCTCCGCCACGAGGTCGCGCGTGCCCGCGAAGAAGCCCTGGTCGACGGCCTGACCGGGCTGGCCAATCGCCGGGGATTCGATCTGGCCCTGACCGCCTGCCTGCAACAAGACCTCCCTTCCGGCCACGGACCATGCCTGCTGATGATCGATCTGGACCGTTTCAAACGGCTCAACGATACCCACGGTCACCTGTTCGGCGACAAGGTGCTGGCCGGCGTCGGCGAAATGCTCAGGGCCAACGTGAAAGGCAAGGACACAGCTGCTCGTTTTGGTGGCGAAGAGTTTGCCGTGATCCTGCCACGAACGCCGCGCGGCGGCGCGGTCGGCCTGGCCGAGGCCTTGCGCGCGTTGGTCGCGGCCAGCCGTATCAGGACCAGCGGCAGCAAGCAGCTCTTGATCGGCAACATCACCGTCTCCATCGGTATCGCCGATTACGTCGCTGGCGAGTCGGCCGCAGAGTTCATCGCACGCGCCGATCAAGCGCTCTACGCGGCCAAGGGCGAGGGTCGCAATCGTGTCAATCTGGCACCGCGCCCGCAGGCTGAAGTGGTCAACAAGTGAGTTGACGTCAGCCTCGGCCCTGGCGGGAAGCACATGAAATCGAGCTTGGCCATGAATGCTGCACTGGGCGACGCGCTGCGTGCGCTGATCGATGGCGACCGCGAAGCGCAGCCCACCGCGATCGACGCCGGCACACCGATTGGGGGTGGTTCGATCTCGCGCACGCTGCTGCTCGAGAGCGGCCAACGACGCTGCTTCGTCAAATTGAATGACGCCAGCCTGCTCGACATGTTCGTCGCCGAAGCGGACGGCCTGCAGGCGCTGGCGGCCTGCCCGGCGCTGCGCGTGCCACGCGTCGTCGGCCACGGCCGCGCCGGCGGGCAGGCCTACCTGGTCCTCGAGCACCTGCGCCTGCACGGCCTGCGAGAAGAGAAGCAGGTGGCGGCGGCGGGCCGCTCGCTCGCCGAACTGCATCGCATCAGCGGCCCACAGTACGGCTGGCATCGCGACAACTTCATCGGCCGTACGCCACAACTCAACGCCGGGCGGGCTAGCTGGCCGGCGTTCTTTGCCACGCAGCGATTGCAACCACAGCTCGCACTCGCCGCAGCGGGCGGCTACCAGGGCAGACTGATCGCCAAAGGTGAGCGGCTGGCGGAGAATCTTGCCGCCTTCTTCGCCGCTCATCGGCCAAGCGCCAGCCTGCTGCATGGCGACCTGTGGTCCGGCAATGCAGCCATCGACGAAACGGGCAGGCTGGCGCTGTTCGACCCGGCGGCCCATTTCGGCGACCGCGAATGCGACCTGGCAATGAGCGAACTGTTCGGCGGCTTTCCGGAGCGCTTCTACGCCGCCTACCGCGAGGCCTGGCCAGTGCCCGACGGCTACCAACAGCGGCGAACGCTGTACCAGCTCTACCACGTACTCAACCACCTGAACCTGTTCGGCGGCAGCTACCTGCGCCAGGCAGAAGCGATGATCGCCTCGCTGTTGGCCGAAGTCGGCCGTTGATCGGCGCCGGCAAGTGCTACCCCCGCTGATCGCCGCCCTGCTCGAAGCCGACCGCTATCCGGACCCGGCGACCGGCGTCGAACTCGTCGAAACGCACGCCTCATGGCTGCTCCTGGCCGGGGCCTTCGCCTACAAGATCAAGAAGCCGCTGCTCCTGCCCTTCCTCGACTACAGCACGCTCGCCAAGCGCCAAGCCTGCTGCGAGGCCGAGCTGCGCCTGAATCGTCGCTTCGCGCCGGACCTCTACCTGCAAGTCGTCGCCATTGGCGGCACGGCGGCCGACCCGCAGATCGGCGGCAGCGGCGAGGCCATCGAGTTCGCGGTCAAAATGCGCCGCTTCGCCGAAGCGGGTCGACTCGATCGCCTGTGCGGGCGCCGAAAACTGCATGCGAAACAGATGTCCGCCCTGGCCGCCACGATTGCCGAGTTTCACGAGCAGGCGACAGTGGCACCGGCCGACACGCATTTCGGCGAACCCGAGGAGGTGCTGGCACCGGCCCTCGCCAATTTCGCCGAGCTGGCGCCGCTGCTGCCAGGCCGGGAAGAACAGACGCGCCTGGCACGGCTCGCCGCGTGGACGCACCGCGAATTCGAGCGGCTGGCACCCCGCTTCGCCGCCCGCAAAGCGGCCGGCCGGGTACGCGAGTGTCACGGCGACCTGCATCTGGGCAACCTGGTTGTGATTGACGGCAACGTACGCCTCTTCGACTGCATCGAATTCAGTGAAGATCTGCGCTGGATTGACGTCGCCAGCGAGATCGCGTTCACTTTCATCGATCTCCTCGACCACGATCAGCCCGGTCTGGCCGCCTGGCTGGTCAACGAGTGGCTGTCCTGCAGTGGCGACTACGACGCCGTGCAGGTGCTACGCTTCTACGCCGTCTATCGCGCACTGGTGCGCGCCAAAGTGGCGGCGCTGCGGGCCACGCAGACGAGCAGTGATGGCGGCCACGCCAACGATTACCTGGCGCTCGCCGAACGCTTGGCGAACCCGCCCCCCGCAAGATTGATCATCACCCACGGAGTCTCCGCTTGCGGCAAGAGTCGCGCCGCACGCCGAGTATTGCTGCACGATCCCGCCGCGGCGACACTACGCCTGCGCTCCGACGTCGAGCGCAAGCGCCTGTTCGACCTCGACGCAGCCGCGCGAAGTGGCTCGCCGGTAGACGGCGGCCTCTACACCAGGAACGTCAGCGAACTGACCTACGGCCGCCTGTACGAGCTGGCCGAGGAGCTGCTGGCAGCCAACTGGTCGGTGATCGTCGACGCCGCCTTTCTCGAACGCGCCCGGCGCGACAGCTTCCGAGCCCTGGCCGCGCAGGCGGCAGTCGCTTTCTTTATCGTCGCGCCACAGGCCAGGCCAGCGGTGTTGCGCGCGCGCATCCTCGGCCGCCTGCGCAAAGGTCGTGACGCCTCAGAGGCGACACTGGCCGTACTGACGCAACAGCTGGCCAGGATCGAAGCACTCGCTGCCGACGAAAGCAACTGCCTGTTGCAGAGTGCGCTGGACGCTTGAAAGCTGCGTCGGCAACGGCCCAGCAAGCCGTCAATGGAAACGCCGAATGTCATTCGCCGACTGGCTCACTCGCCCACTCGCGCGCGGCAAGTGTCGATAAATTTTACACGGCATTTTTGCCGTTAACACGCAACAACTCTAAGCTCTTGCTTTAATGGAGTCACTTTATTTATGCAAAAGTGGCAAGGTTTTTGCTACTACCAAGATACGTCTGCTTGCTGCGATAGCTGGAACGGTCTCCCGACGAGTCGCTGTGGACAGTAACGGCGGTGACCGGCCAGCTTCCCACCTTCGGGCAGGACTCTTAACAAGCTTGCTTGGTTTGCAAATCTCTGAATTAACACATGACCAAATCTGCGAAGACAACTATTGACGAAGCACGTCACGGCATTCGGCCTACTTCCGAAAGGCGGCGCAGCATTGATTTGTCGGCTAGAATGGTGAGTCGCTTGGCTACTTCGCATTGAAAATGGGGGCGGGGACACTATGAATATCCTCAATAACTGGAAAACTCTGGAACTGATCACCCGTGAGGGCGAAAGACTGGTGTGCATCGAAGGGCGCGTGTATGGCAGTAATCCGCGCTTTCCCTCGTCCTCGCACATCAGGACGTCGCCGCTCACTGGCCACAGATTCGAGTCCAATTCGATGGTCGTGATGACCAAACGCGGCTCGGAGTATCTACTGGGCAAGCCCGACCCGGCGGAGACTTTTGCGCAGCAGCGCCTGATGCGAAGGCTGTCGCGTTTGAGCCAGCAAGCGCCTTCAGCTTTCAACGAACTCGAGTCGCAACTTACCGGTTACGTCGAGGGGCAAAAAGACCGCACGGCCAAGGAAAGCTGAGACGACCTCAGAACCGCTCGCTGTAAACCTGTAAAAACTGCAACCCGCCGCAAACCCACCCGTTCACGGCGAAGGCGCTGACCACGGCGCGTCTTGACGTCGAAAAGCCTCCAAAAGCGCTTCCAGTTCCGGTAGCAGTGCCTCGCTTTGCGCCGCCAGCCAGCCATGGACACCCTCGGCTCTGCGCCCCGGCAGCGCCTCAACAACCAGTTGCATGGCGACCGCGAGGTCGTTCTGGTGCCCGAGCTGTTCCTGCAGGGCGGTAAGCGACTGATGGTAGTTCTGCAATACGGGCCCGGCGAAAATTGGCGAAAAGAATTCGAGCGCGTAGCGCAATTGCTTGAACGCCAGGCGCAGACGGTGACGAGCCTCGTCGCCGCCCTGCTGTGCCTCTGCGGCGCGCTGGTTGACGCGCTGGGTACACTTGTTGAGCCAGGCGGGAACAAAGTCTCCCAGCGAACCGCGCTTGGCTTCGGGCAACGCCTGAAGAGCGGCCGAGAAGTCGAGCAACAGACGCGAATAGGTGGCCGACTTGAAAGCGGCTCGCGCGGCCCGGCGATTGTTTGTGCAGCGCCGGCGGGCGTAGCGAAACAACAACTCTACTTTCGTCTGATCTTCTGCCCGGTCGGCAAAGGCCGCACTCAATAGCGGCGCGGTATCGGCCAGGAAAACGTCCCAGTTGCGTACCCCCCCCAGATGCCTGGCGAGTTCCTGCCAGAGAGGATCAAAACGGGCCACGAATGGCGCCGGGAGGTGGCGCTGCCAGACACGTACGGCCGACCGCAGGCGGCGAATGGCGACGCGCGCCTGGTGCACAAACTCGGGCGCATCGGTCGTGAGAATACCTTGCTCATTGCTCTGCAACTGGTTGACGCAGGACAGGGCAATGCGACGAAATGCGCTGATGCTCGACAAGCTGGCGTCGATCGCAACCGGCAGCGCTTTGGCCGCGGTCATCGGCGTGTCGAGCATCAGGCGATAGGCGCGATCGGACTTGCTGCGAGCTTCCGGATGCAAAGGCAGGCTGGCCTGCAGCGCAACGGCCAGGTCGAAGAGATCGCCGACGGCTCCGGACAGCAGCTCCAGCTCGACCTCACGGATTGGCTGGCGACGACCGCTGGCCTCGATCGTCCCGCGGTCGAGCGCCAGTTCGATGCGCACGCCCGCGCGCGGCTCCAGCAGCCAGGTGTGGCGCTGGAAACGGGTGACAAACGCCGGCTGCAACTGATCTTGCAAGGACTCGAGAAGATCGCGAACAGCGCTTTGGTCGACATGCGAAAAGTCGAACTCGCCGGGCCGGCCAGGGCACTCCCACTCCTGGCGCTCGGCCAGCCCACCGCTGAGTTGAGCAGCAGTCTTGACGCCCAACAGCCAGTCGCCCCCTTGCTGACGATAGCGCACGATCAGCCGCTCGCTGCGCAGGCGGCAATCGGGCGTATCGTAGTAGGTATTGATCAGCAGTTGCCGCTGCGACGGCACGCCCGACAGCAAGACATGGCGGCTCAACTGGCTGGCCGCGCGCGCCGGCAGCGATAGCTTCATTTCGGTTTCAGTGGCCATGGCGAACCCTCGTGGTGGGAAAGGCATGCCTTCCCCGGGTCATATTATGTCGTCTCCCCTGGCGTCAGCCCGTCATCGCTCCCGCTGCAGCGAGCCCGGCAAGGCCGCACGCCGTCACGTAGATTAGCACAGGAATATTTCTTTTCCTGTTTTCGGCAGCCGGTCGCGCCAAGCTGACCTTGTCGGCGAGCAAACGCAGCTCGTCGAGCCAAATGGCGGGCCTATGGTTTACCATCAATGGCCACCTCCGTTCCGCCATATTCCATCTTGCCCGCTGCTCATAACCCGGCCGCCCACACCAGCCATGCCATTACGTCCCGACGATCTCGACCTTATCAGCACCCAGACCCTGGCCCATTACGACCAGCGCGCCGAGGACTTCCGTGCAGGCACGCGCGAGCACGACGTGACGCAAAACATCGCCGCACTGTTGCGCCATATCCACGGCCAGGCACCTTTCACGGTTCTGGACTTCGGCTGTGGGCCGGGCCGCGACCTCAAAGCGCTTACCCAGCTCGGCCATCGGGCGATCGGACTCGACGGTTCGCGGAACTTCGTCGACATGGCACGCAAGGACAGCGGCTGTACGGTCTGGCAGCAGGACTTCCTCAAGCTCGATCTGCCTGAAGCACACTTTGACGGGGTCTACGCCAATGCCTCGCTGTTCCATATCCCACGCCAGGAACTACTACGCGTCCTGCGACAATTGCGCGCCACCCTCAAGCCCGCCGGCGTCTTGTTCTGCTCGAACCCGCGTGGCGATAACGAGGAAGGCTGGAGCAGTGGCCGCTACGCCAGCTACCACGACCTCGCCGCGTGGCGCGAACACATGGCGGCGGCGGGCTATATGGAGATCGAACACTATTATCGTCCGACCGGCCTGCCGTGCGCGCAGCAACCCTGGCTGGCGAGCGTCTGGCGTCGGACCAGCGCATGAAGCAAAATGGCGCTTTATTCCGCAAAACGGCAGACGGGCACTTTCTATTCGTGAGTCGCGGACGCGACTTTCACATTAACGGTCATGACATGTCGAGACACCCCTGATCATGAAAGTCATGACCGCCCCCTCTTCCCCCGGCCCTTCTCCCGCGAGGGGAGAAGGGAGTTTCGTGAGTCGCATACGCGACTTTCACATTAAATGGCACTCTGACCATGCAAGATAGACGTTTCTCGAAACGCAAGGCGCAGCTCAAGGCAGGGCCCCGAATCGCCGAGGCGATTCTCGACTTCGTCGGCCATACACCGGTCAGTACGGAACTTGAAGCACGCAAACCGGAACTTCGCGCGCGCGCGATTGCCGCCACAGCAGCACGACGCGCTGCTGTGACCTCGAGCGGGCTTAGCCTGCCGCCCGGCCCGCTCGGCTGGCTGACCCTGCTTCCGGAACTGCGCTCGCTGTGGCAACTGCAGACGCAGCTGGTCGCCGACATCGCCGCTTGCTATGGAAAAACTGCAGAATTGGGCCGCGAGGAGATGATCTACTGTCTTTTCCGGCATACCGACGCGCAAGCGGTTCGCGATCTGGTCGCCCAGATCGGGCAACGTTTTGTCGTTCAGCGGGCCTCGCGGCCGCAGGTGCAGGCGGTGGTGCTGAAGATCGGCATGCACATCGCGCAAAGGCTGATCGGCAAGGGGATTTCTCGCTGGATACCGGTTTTTGGCGCGCTTGGCGCTGGCGCCTACGCTTACTACGACACCGCGCAGGTTGCCGACACGGCGATCGAGTTCTTCGCCGGGGTCATCGATGTTGAGGCCGAGGACGCCACGGTGGTCGGCGACGACGCAGACCGGGACGTCGACGACGAGCGGCGCTGGCAGCGTTAGCACAATCCCGGCCCCGGCGGCGCGCTTGTCCGTCAGCGCGACTACGCTGCTAGAATGACTCCCCACGTGTGACAGGGGCAGGCACAGCATGGTCAAGGCCACCAAAAAGCATCTTGAGGAATGGGCGAGCCCGCGAACGGTCATCGTCTTCTCGCTGCTGTTTGTCGCGGCCTTGTGGGCTGCCGTGAGCTTCTGGATCGTCTCGGCTCGCGATGAACGCGTCGCCACGACGCGCGAATCCCTGCAGCGCATGACCCACGCCGTCGAAGACCAGACGCGGCGGCAGTTTCGTCTGGCCGAAGTCATTCTTGCCGCGTGTGCCAACTGGCTGGCGGCAAACCCCGACCTCGACCCAGCCAGTGCCCCCGGTTTTCGGCGCTTGCTCGAGGACTTTCGCGACCGCACTGCCGCCACCATAGAGATTCGTCTGCTGGCTGCCGACGGCACGGCGATAGACCCACTTTCCGACTCCTCCGAGCCATTGGCAAACGTCGCCGACAGCGACTACTTCAGAAGCACGCCGGCAGGCGGTGGCCTGTTCATCGGCGCCCCCACACGCAGGAAGCCGGAGGGAAATTCCGAACTACCCATCGCCAGCCGTCTGCCCACGCAGGCTTTCCCAATCCTGGTCGCGGTGATTGACCTGAGCAAACTGACGACCGTGTACGAGAAACAGCGCCGCAAGCCGGGCGGGGTAATCACTCTCCTCCGCGCCGACGGCACAATTCTGGCGCGAGCGCCCAACGACCGGCGACTGCTCGGCCAAGCGATCACCGGCGTCACGCTTCCCGGCGCGCAGCTCTTGCAGAAAGACCAGGCGGTGGTGCTCGAGGAGAGCGGCGACAAGCAGCGGCGACAGTTCACCAGCTACTCGTCGGTCCCCGATTTCCCCTTGCTGGTGACCGTCTCAGTAGCCTACGACGAGGCACTCGCGCTGTGGCAGAAACAAACCCTGTGGATCCTCATGCTGGCCACCTGCGTCACCGTGCCACTGGCCGTGGTGGCTTTTCGATCCTTGCAGCTGCTGCGCACGCTGGCCAATCAAGACGCCGAGCTGCAGCATCTGGCGAACACCGATCGGCTGACCGGCGTCAGTAGCCGGCAGCACTTCGTCGCGGCGTTCCACGCGCAATTGCAGCAAGCAGACTCTGCGCAGAAACCGCTCTCGATCCTGTTAGTCGATATCGATTTCTTCAAACGCATCAACGATGGTTATGGCCACGCCACCGGTGACCAGGCGCTGATCTCGTTTGCCGAGGCGGCCACCACCTGTCTACGCGGCGCGGATATGATCGGGCGACTCGGTGCCGGAGAGTTTGCCATGCTCCTGCTCGACACCGATATCAGCGCAGCGATCGCGGTTGCCGAGCGCATCCGCACGGTGGTTGCCGACATCTCGATCCCGACCGAGAACGGCACCGTCCACTTTACGGTCAGTGTCGGCGCCAGCCAGGCCAGCGCCACGGACCAGTCGTTCGAGGACGTTCTGAAGCGCGCCATCGAGGCACTGCACGCCGCCCGAGCCAGCGGCCCCGATCAACTGGCAGTCGTGTGAGTCGCGTGCGCGACTTTCACATTAAACCAGCACGCAATGACGGTGGGTGGGAGATGGTTGCCGAAAGTCGGTGGCCGAAAGTCTCATCAAGAATGGAACACTCCATTAACGACCCCTCCAGTCCGCCTTGCGTTTGCCGATAAAGGCATCGATTCCCTCGCCCGCGTCTTCGGTCATCATGTTGCAGGCCATCACTTCGGAGGCGTACTGGTAAGCGCCTTCGAGACCCATTTCGAGCTGTTTGTAAAACATCTGCTTGCCCATGCCAATGGCCACCGACGACTTGGCGATGATCGAGCCGGCAAGCCTGTCGACCTCGGCATCGAGCGCGTCGCCAGCCACCACGCGATTGACCAGCCCCTGCTGTAGAGCGGCCCGTGCATCGATGAAATCGCCGGTGAGCAACATTTCCAGCGCCTGCTTGCGACCCAGGTTGCGCGACAGGCCGACACCCGGCGTCGCGCAGAACAGGCCAACATTGATTCCCGAGGTCGCAAAGCGCGCGCTGTCGGCGGCAACGGCGAGGTCGCACATCGAAACCAGCTGACAGCCGGCCGCGGTCGCAATGCCATGCACGCGCGCGATCACCGGCTGCGGCATCTGGGTCAGGGCCATCATCATCCGGCCGCAGCGCCGGAAGAGGTCCTGCATGAAAGCCTTGTCGTGGTTGGCACGCATCTCCTTGAGGTCGTGTCCGGCACAGAAGGCCTTGCCGGCCCCGGCAATGACCAGCACGCGCACGGCTGGATCAGGCGCGATGGCGTCAATCTGCGCCTGCAGGGCCGCGATCATCGCCTGTGACAGCGAGTTGAACTGCTGCGGGCGGTTCAGAGTCAGCGTGGCGACGCCCTGGTGATCGCTGCGAACAACGTAGGGGTCGTCCTGAACTGGCATATCGGTGCTCATCTTGCCTCCTTGCTCTGTCGATAGAAAAAGCCTCTGCGCGGGCCAGGGCAAAGCCCCTCAGCCAGCGATCGTCGCCGGACACTGCTTCAGCCGGCCAAGTTTCTCGAGTTCCTGCAACCAGCCGGCGAGTTGCTGCCCGAGGGCGTTGCTGGCCACAACCAGGGCGCGCACACCGCCACTGGCATCGGCGCCGGCTGCCGGCTGCTCGATGCTGAACGCACGTTCGGCGACGATCTGGTGCCTGGCGTCGATTACGCGCGCCGTTCCCTGCAACACGCCACGACTCAGCAGCGGCGTTTCAAAGACCTGCGAGAACTCCTGCAGCTCAAGGCGCAGCAGGCAGCTGACGGCCGTACGTCCGCTGCTGTCGAGCAGTCCCAGTTGTTGCCGCAGGTGCTGCGCGAGCAGCAGTCCGGGCGCACCAGCCCAGCGGCTGGCGGCGTAGCTACGCAGCTTCAGAGGATCGTCGTAGAGCAGGCGATATTCGATACTCGGCGAGTCAAACCAGTACGCTGCGCGAATCTCGAGAGCCAGCTTCGCCCAGCCGCTGCCTTCGGCCAGACGCGCAGCCGGCAAACCGAAGTCATAGACCTCGGCTGGGGTGTTGTTGCGTGCCCCGCCTGCGCAGGCGGCGAGCAACAGGCACGCGGCAAGGCAGATCGACCGTCTCTTCATGGAGATCCTTCACGCTTTGGTGGGGCGACGAAACCGGCTTCGCCGGGTCCGGGAGAATGCTTTGGCGAGCCAAAAACGAAACTTTGTGGCGCCTCCTCGAGCATCTGCAACACCCGCTGCAATTGCCGCGAGTTCGCCGACAACTCGCTACCGAGTTCGTTGAGACGCGGCGCGAGCGCGGCGACCCCGCTCGGCGATGGGTCGCCAAGCAAACCATCGACGCGCTTGCTGACGGCCTGCAAACGCACGACCAGTTCACGTGTTTCGAGCAGCAATGGTGTCGCCTGGCCCGCCGCCTGCTCGGCATGAGCCAGCGTGGCGTTGAGCCGACGCAGGCTCTCCGGAGTTTGCGCCAACAACTGACGAAACTCGCTGATCGTTTCGTTGGCGTTGGCGGTGGTCGCTTCGAGATTGGCCAGAATACCCGCGAAACGTTGCTGATTGTCGTTGTCGAGCAGTTTGTTGGCCTTGCCAAGAAACTCTCCGGCCGCGCGCAAGGTGGCACCACCAGCATCGGACAGTTCCTCGATCAGCGAAGGCCGCATGAGAATTCGCGAAGCCTCCCCGGCATTACCCGGCAGTGGCTGCAGATCGGCGCCGGTTTCTTCGAGCAGGACGTGCGCGATTCCGGTGACTCCCTGATAGCCCATTTTGGCAACCGTCCCACGGGTCACCGGTACCGAATCGTTTACGCTGATGCGAATCAGGATGTTGCGCACATCATCCGGGTCGAGTTCAATGGTCTGCACTTTGCCGACACGAATGCCGCGGTAGCGGACCTGTCCTTGCAGGCTCAGTCCGGTAACGTTCTGCCGCGTCACCACGATATAGTCGCGGCTGGTCTCGTGCTTGCCGCCGATCCACCACACCGAGAGCACCACCGCAACTCCCAGCAACAGGGTGAACAATCCGGCCAGCAGCGCGTGCGAACGGTTTTCCATGGCTAGCTCGCCTCCTGTCGAATCGCTGCCGCCACGCGCTTCGGAGCAAAAAACTTCTGGACGAAGGGATGATCGACGGCCAGCACTTCTGCCGGCGTGCCGCAGGCAACGATCTCCTGATCCGCGAGTACCGCCAGACGCGTCGCCAGGCCAAGCAGGGTATCGAGATCGTGCGTCACCATGACCACCGTAAAGCCGAGCTCCTGCTGCAGCAGTTTGAGCAAGGTGATGAAGTTCTCGCTACGGTCGGGGTCGAGCCCGGCCGTCGGTTCGTCGAGAACGAGAAGTTCCGGTTCCAGGGACAGGGCGCGCGCCAGCGCCACGCGCTTGATCATCCCGCCCGACAATTCCGCAGGCATCAGCTGAGCGTGGCGCGGCTCAAGTTCGACCATCGCCAGTTTGAGCAGGACCAGATCACGAATCATTGCTTCGTCAAGGGTGCGCAGTTCGCGCAGCGGAAAGGCGATATTGTCAAAGACCGAAAACGCCGAAAAGAGTGCGCCTTGCTGAAAAAGCATTCCGAAGCGGCGGCGAAGCGCTCGCCCCTGCTCATGATCGCCGTCGAACAGCGTCTGGCCAAAGAGTTTAAGCGTCCCCGCGCTGGGCCGCAACAGACCGACGATCTCGCGCAGCAAGGTCGTCTTGCCGCTGCCCGAGCCGCCGACCAGGCCGAGTATCTGCCCGGCCTCGACCGCGAGATCGATGTCGCGATGAATCACCACCGCATCGAAGCGCGTACACAAGCCGCGAATTTCGATGGCCGGTACCGTTGTTAGGGCCACCTCTGCTGCTGCGCTCACAGCGGCAGTCCGATATTGCGAGTCAGAATTGCAGCCACGGCGTCGACCAGAATCGCCACCGTGATCGCCGTCACCACCGAAGCGGTCGTCTGCGAGGACAAGCTTTCGGTATTCGGCTTGACTCTGAGGCCGAAGTGACAGGCAATCAAGGCAATCAGAAAGCCGAAAATCACGCCCTTGCCCATACCGATCCACAGATTGGCGACCGGCACCACCTTGGGCAGGGTATCAATGAAAAAGCCATACGACAGGTCCATCTGCAAATTGGCCGAAACCATGCCGCCGAAAATCCCCGCCGCCGAACACCAGAGCACCAGCAGCGGCATCGCCACCGAAAGCGCAGCGACCTTGGGCAAAACCAGGCGCTGGCTTTGCGAAACGCCCATCGTGGCCAGCGCGTCGATCTCGTCGGTGACGCGCATGACGCCGATCTGGGCCGTCATTGCCGACCCCGAACGACCGGCGACGAGAACGGCGACCAGCACCGGCCCCAGTTCGCGCACGATACTGATGCCAAGCAGATTGACGATGAAGACGTCGGCACCAAAGCTCGCCAACTGCAAGGCCGAAAGGTAGGCCAGAACGACTCCGATCAGGAAACCGATCAAGGCCGTCACCGGCAGCGCCTGCGCACCGCTCTTGAAGAGGTTTGCTGAAAACTCTCGCCAGGGGATGTCCCCTGGATGCCGACAGAGGTAAAACAGGTCCAGGACAAGCTGGCCGATCAAGGCCACCAGGCCGGTGAAGTGACTGGCCGCGGCGAGGACCAGCCGACCGACGGCGAGCAGCACCGACAGGCCGTCGCGCGAACACGCCGACGGGAGATCAAGCGACATGAGCTCAACACGCGTAATCAAGGCTCGATGCCGGCTCGAAATAAGCAGCGACGGCGGCCACTGTTGGCCCCAGGCGCGCCACAACAGAATCCCGCCGGCGCTGTCCATACGCGCGATGGCCTGCAGGTCCCACGCCGGATTGCCGGCTGCCAGCTCGCGCAGGCGCCGCTCGAAGCTGACGATCGGCTGCGGCATCGTCGCCAGCGTCCAGTCCCCGGACAGGCGCAACTGCAGCCCCCCCGGCTGCTGCACCAGATCGATCGCGGCGACGTTCATCGGAGCCTCACTGGCACGTCCCTGCAGGCGCCAGGGCAGTGAGCTGCAGCTCACTGCCGATACCACCCCAGAGCAGGGACTCTTCGCGCAAAGCGGCAAGAGCCAGCGGGTTAGCGTCCAGCCAGGCGGCCGTGCAAGAGAGCTGGAAACCCTCGGGCGACTCGCGGATCACCAGCTCTGGCGGTGCCTGCTCGTGACGTGAACGATGCAGCAAGACCGCCAGCCGAAGACAGAAGAGCAACCGCCAGTTCGGATCACCGGCAGGCAGCGAGGCCAGTTTCTGCAGCCTGCCGCGCTGGCCGAGAAGCAGCAGCGCCAGGCGCGACTGATCGCGCTGCGAAAATCCCGGCATGTCGGCGTTGCTCACGAGATACGCGCCATGCTTGTGAAAGCTGCCGTGCGCCACCGAAATGCCGATCTCGTGCAGGGAGACGGCCCAGCGCAGGAAGTGGACTTCCCGCTCGTGCTCAGGAGAATCGAGCTGGATGAGTTGTCCGAGCAGGGCCAGGGCGGTACGCTCGACGCGTCGGACCTGCTCCTCGGCGACCTGATAGCGGCGCATGAACTGCGCGACGGTCAGGTCGCGCGTGTCGTGATGTTCGAAACGACTGCGCAGATCGTGCAGGACGCCGAGTGGCAAAGCGCCCTCCGAATAGGTCATTTGTTCAAGTTCGAGCAAGGAAAACACCGCCGACATGATGGCCAGGGCACCGGGGAGAATTTGCAGGCGTTCGCGGCGCAGGCCTTTGAGCGGCAGCCGTTCCGCCGAGCCGGCGGCGATGATCAGCTGCCGCAGACGGTCCAGCCCCTGGCGACTGATGCCGCTGCAGCGCTCAGGGTTGAGGCCGTTCAACTCAAGCACGGCGGCAAGTTCCTGCGCCGAACCCGAGGAGCCGACCGCCTCGTGCCAACCGCAGCGCTGGTAGTCAGTAACCACCGCTTCCATCTGCCGAGCGGCCGCCACTTCGGCGGCGCTGAAGCGCTTCTGGTCTACCTTCCCGCTCGGGAAGAAACGCTGACGGAAATTGATTCCCCCCATGAATAGCGACTCCATCAGCAAGGGTTCGCAGCCCTGGCCAATGATCAACTCGGTCGAGCCACCGCCGATATCGACCACCAGACGCCGATGCGTCGCGGCCGGCAGCGCTTTCGCGGCGCCGATGAAGATCAGCCGAGCTTCCTCGCGCCCAGCGATGATTTCGATCGGAAAGCCGAGCGCAGCCTCGGCTTGCGGCAGGACGAGGTCGGCGTTGTGCGCGACACGCATCGCGTCGGTCGCCACCGCTCGCACCTGCTCCGGAGCAAAACCACGCAGCCGCTCGCCAAAACGGCGCAGGGCGTCAAGCGCCCGCCGCTGCGCGGCGTGATCGAGGACTTTCTCCGCGCTCAAGCCGGAAGCCAGGCGAACAGGCTCTTTCAGGCTATCGAGCGGGTGAATCTGATCGCCAACGATACGCCCAAGTTGCAGGCGAAAAGTGTTGGAACCCAGATCAACACCGGCAATCAGTTCGTAACTCATGCCCGTTCTTTTTCTGTCCACACGGCGAAAGAGGTTTGCAGGATGAGCATGTTACCACCGCCGACAGCCCGGCCAACGCGCGACAAGTGATCAAACAGTCCCGTTCTGACAACAAAATAGGGCTATTGGCGACCAGCGATAGAGCGATGGTTGTAATATGTTTGCTGTCTTCAGCAAGCCTGCCTGATCCATCAATTTTCGCGGAAGGAACCCATGAATACCGTCGCCACGCCCACCGAAACCTCTCTCACCAAGGCCACTGACGGCTTCCCGTCGGACTACTTCCAGAATCGCGAGATGGGGCTGCTGGCTTTCAATCGGCGCGTGTTGTGGCAGGCCAGGAACCCCAAAACCCCACTGCTCGAACGTTTGCGCTTCTTGTGCATCGTCAGCAGCAACCTCGACGAGTTCTTCGAAATCCGGGTTGCCGGCGTCAAGGAGCAACTCAAACTGGGATCGGTAGCGCTCACCACCGACGGCAAGACGGCGCGCGAAGTCTACGCCCTGGTCAGCGACGAAACGCACGCCTTGGTCAAGGAACAGTACGCGCTGTTTAATGAAGAGATCCTGCCGCAGCTGGCCAGTGAAGGCATTCGCTTCCTCAAACGCGGCGACTGGAGCCCCGCCCAGCGCGAATGGATCAGCGCCTTCTTCTTCCGCGAAGTGATGCCGGTGATCACCCCGATCGGCCTCGACCCCTCGCACCCCTTCCCGCGCGTGCTCAACAAGAGCCTCAACTTTGCCGTCGAACTCGAAGGTCGTGACGCTTTCGGGCGCAGCTCGAACGCGGCCATCGTGCAGGCGCCACGTGTCCTGCCCCGCGTCATCCGGCTGCCACGCGAACTCGGGGACAGCGAATACTGCTTCATCTTCCTGTCGTCGATCCTGCATGAGTTCGTCCACGAGTTGTTCGCCGGCATGAAAGTCCTTGGCTGCTACCAGTTCCGCGTCACGCGCAACAGCAACCTGTTCGTCGACGAAGAAGCGGTCAAGAATCTGCGCGCCAAGATCCAGGGTGAATTGCCGCAGCGACACTTTGGTAATGCGGTCCGCCTCGAGGTCGCCAACAACTGCTCGGAAGCGATGGCCGAGTTCCTGCTCGGTCAATTCGACCTCACCGAGCGCGACCTCTTTCGGGTCGCCGGGCCGGTCAATCTGGTCCGCCTGATGCAGGTTCCCGACTGGGTGCTGCGCGACAACCTCAAGTTTCAACCCTTCAAACCCGGCACACCGAAAGTGCTGCAGAAGAATGCCAACCTGTTCGACGCCATCCGCGGCGGCGACATCCTGCTGCACCATCCCTACCAGAGCTTCAATCCAGTCATTGAGCTACTCGAACAGTCAGCCGCTGACCCGCAGGTGGTGGCCATCAAGATGACCGTTTACCGAACCGGCACTGACTCGGTGCTGATGCAGTCGCTGTTGCGCGCGGCACAGAACGGCAAGGAAGTCACCGTGGTCGTCGAACTGATGGCGCGCTTTGACGAGGAAGCGAACATTGGCTGGGCGACCAAGCTTGAAGAAGTCGGCGCGCACGTCATTTACGGCGTTGTTGGCTACAAGACGCACGCCAAGATGCTGATGATCGTCCGCCGCGAGGAAAGCAAGGCCGGCGGCAGCGTCCTGCGCCGCTACGTGCACCTCGGTACCGGCAACTACCACCCCAAGACGGCCCGCCTGTACTCCGATTTCGGTCTGCTCACCTGCAACGAAGACATCGGTGCCGATGCCAACGAGGTGTTCAAGCAGCTTACCGGCCTCGGCCGCGCGCAGACCCTGAAGCACCTCTGGCAGGCGCCTTTCTCGCTGCAACCGAATGTCGTCGCCGGGATCCGTGCCGAAGCCGAGGCAGCACGCACCGGCAAGCGTTCCCGAATCATCGCCAAGATGAATTCGCTGCTCGAACCGGAGACCATCGCTGCGCTCTACGAAGCCTCGCAGGCCGGCGTCAAGATCGACCTCATCGTCCGCGGTGTCTGCGGCTTGCGTGCCGGCGTCAAGGACCTGTCCGAGAACATCAACGTCTGGTCGATCATCGGTCGACAACTTGAACATCATCGGGTGTTCTATTTCTTCGCCGACGGCGAAGAAAAAGTCTATCTATCGAGCGCCGACTGGATGGAGCGCAATTTCTTCCGCCGCATCGAGCTCGCTTTTCCGATCCTCGACCGCAAGCTGAAGCGCCGGGTAATCACCGAGGGGCTGCAGATCTACCTCACCGACAATACCCTGGCCTGGGAACTCGGAGCGGATGGCAGCTATCATCAGCGGCGCGGCTCACGGACCACTCCGCATTCGTCGCAAGCCGAGCTGATCGAACTGCTGAAGGACTGACGAGCAGCTGCAGCACTGGTCAGCGCCGGCCTGGCAAAACCTGCCAGGCCGGTGGTGCGACTCAGGCGCGCCTTGCGGCCACCACGCCCTCGACACCGTGCAGCAGGCTCAGCGTGCGGTTGAGCTGCGGGATGCTGCCCACTTCGGCAGTGAAGCGCATCAAGGCCTTACCCAGCCTGGACTGCGTATTGACCGCGATAACGTTGAGTTTTTCGCGCGCGAGGACGTCCGAGACGTCGCGCAACAAGCCTTGACGATCGTGAGCGTCGATGACGATATCAACCGCAAAAATACCTTCCTCGCTGCCGCCCCAGGTGGTTTCGATCACCCGCTCGGAATTCATCGCGCGCATGTTCGAAAAATTGCTGCAATCGGCACGATGCACCGACACCCCTTTGCCACGCGTGACGAAGCCGACAATGGGATCCGGTGGCACCGGCTTGCAGCAACCCGCCAGCTGCGTCAGCAAACGCCCCATGCCGACGATCAGAATGCCCTTCTCGGCGTCATCGCTTGGCCGTAACCTGGACACCGCCAACTCGGCGAGATCGTCGTCGTCCGGGGGTGCCTCGCCGCCACGCACCGCCAGCTGCAACTGGCGCATGTTCAGCTTGGCCCGCGCAACGGCAATGAACAGGTCGTCAGGGCGGGCAAAACCGAGCCGGTCCGAGAGCTCGTCGAGACTGACGCTCGATTGCCCCATGCGCTGCAGCTCGCGAGTCACCACCGCCCGCCCCTCGGCGAGCATGTCCTCGAGCGCCAGATTGGCAAACCACTGCCTGACCTTGGCGCGCGAGCGATGAGTAAACACGTAGCCCAGCGAGGTGTTGAGCCAGTCGCGTGACGGGCCGCCGTGCTTGGCCAGAACGATTTCGACGCGCTGTCCGGTGGTCAGTTGCGTATTCAGCGGTACCAGTGCGCCATCGACCTTGGCGCCGCGGCAGCGATGGCCGATGTCGGTGTGCACGCGGTAGGCAAAATCCACCGGCGTCGCACCACGCGGCAGGTCGACGACCCGCCCCTGTGGGGTCAGGATATAGATCGTGTCGTCGAAGGCCGCTTTCTTGTAGTGTCTGACCCAGTCCGACGAATCGACGGACTCGTCCCGCCAGGTAAGCAGTTGCCGAAGCCAGGCGATCTTCTCATCGTAGCGGTCTTCCGGGGTCGCCTGGCTGCCCTCCTTGTACCGCCAGTGCGCGGCAACTCCCAACTCGGCATGCTTATGCATATCGGGAGTCCGGATCTGCACCTCGAGCGCGCGTCCGTCCGGGCAATGCACGGCCGTGTGCAGCGAACGGTAGTCGTTGCCTTTCGGGTGGGCGATATAGTCGTCGAACTCACTGCCGATCGGCGACCAGATGTGGTGCACGATACCCAGAGCCGTGTAGCAGTCCTTGACATCCTTGACGATGACCCGCAGCGCACGTATGTCGTAGACCTCCGAGAAAGCGACATCCTTCTTGCGCATCTTGTTCCAGATACTGAAAATGTGCTTCGGTCGGCCGTAGACCTCGGCATCGCCGACAGCAGCGTCAGCCAACTCGCGCTTCAGGCGATCGACCGCGTCGACGATGAACTGCTCGCGCTCGGTTCGCTTCTCGTCGAGGTGTTGCGCAATATCCTTGTAGATCGCCGGATGCATGAAACGGAAGGAGAGATCCTCGAGCTCCCACTTCAGCTCCCAGACGCCGAGCCGATTGGCCAAGGGCGAATACAGTTCCAGCGTCTCGCGCGCCACCGCCGCGCGCAGCGGATCGGGCTCGACGGCGTAGTAACGCAGGGTCTGCGTGCGCGAGGCCAGACGCAGCAAGACGACGCGAATGTCTTCGACCATCGCCAGCAGCATCTTGCGCAGCACCTCGACCTGCGCCTTCATTTCCTGCGGCTTCTTGTCGTCACTTTCCGACGAATGAGCGACGAAACCACGAGTGATCGGTCGCACGCGGTTCAGACGCGAAATGCCGTCCACCAGATGCGCAACGCTGCGCCCGAACTCTTTCTCGATCAGCGCCAGGCCATGCTCCTGCTGCGCCGGCAGCGCGAAGAGCAGCGCCGCCAGCCGTGCATCGGCGTCGAGCTTGAGCCCGGCAACGATCAGGGCCATCCCCAGGGCGTGCCCCCAGACGCTTTCGCCACTGCCCAACTGGCGCTCGCCATAGGACGACCGGGCAAACTCCACCGCGCGTCGAATGCGCTCGCCGTCAGCGACCGGCACGCCGTCAAGCAGGGATTGCAGGGAATGTTCGAAGTCGCCCTGAGCGGCGACCGAGTGAGTAACTGAAACCATAAGGCAATTATAATGGACTCGCCGGCGCATCAGGCATAATGCGCCTTTGCCGCCCCCTGCCGCCGATGTTCGCCCGCCTGCAAAACCCCTACCTGCTGCTCACGCTGACCGTCCTGTTCTGGTCCGGAAACATGGTTCTTGGCCGCGCCATCCGTGACCAGGTGCCGCCGCTGTCACTCGCGTTCTGGCGCTGGGCGATTGCTCTGGCACTGGTCCTGCCGCTCGCCCTGCCGCATCTGCGCGCACAGTGGCCACTGCTGCGGCGCGGCTGGAAGCCGGTAGTCGTGCTTGGCCTGATAGGCGTCGCCACCTACAACACGCTGGCTTACGTGGCCTTGAACTACACGGCGGCGACCAACGCCGTACTGCTCAACTCGTTCATCCCGATCGCCACCATTGCCCTGTCATGGGCCTTCCTCAAGAAGCACCTGCACGGCATCGAGTGGCTCGGGGTGCTGCTTTCGTTCGTCGGCGTGACGATCATCGTCTGTCGTGGCGAAGTGCAGACGCTGGCCAATCTCAGCCTGAACATCGGCGACCTGTGGATGCTGGTGGCCGTATTCACCTGGGCGCTATACACCATCGGACTGCAGTGGCGGCCAGTCGGTGTCGACCCGATGTTGCTGCTCGCCGCCTTCATCGTCGTCGGCCTGATCGCCCTCGCCCCCGCCTATGCTTGGGAGATTTCCCGGGGCAAGACGATCCACATTTCGACCAGCTCGCTGGCCGGTATAGCTTATACCGGCGTTTTCCCGGGCTTTCTGGGCTACGTCTTCTACAACCGCGCCGTCGGCGAAGTCGGTGCCAGCAAGGCCAGCCTGTTCATCCACCTGATGCCGGTCTTCGGCACTCTCCTGGCGGCCATCTTCCTCGCCGAGACTCCGCGCTCCTACCACTACCTCGGCATTGCCCTGATCTTCACCGGCATTTACCTGACCACCGCCGCGCCGGGAAAGGTGAAGACGTCATGATCGGCAAGCTGATCGGCTGGCTGCGAAAACAGCCGCAGACCGCCGAGATTCCTGATGCCCTGTGGCAGGAAATTGTCTCGGCACTGCCTTTCCTCAGAGCGCTCGACGCCGACGAACAGCAGCGGCTGCGCGCCTTGGCCCAGGAATTTCTCGCCGAGAAGGAGTTCACCGTCGCCGGCGGCCTGCAACTCAGCGACGAAATCTGCGTCTCGATTGCCGCTCAGGGCTGCCTGCCGATCCTCGAACTTGGCCTCGACTATTTCCGCGGCTGGGTCGGTATCGTCGTTTACCCTGACGAGTTCGTCATTCCGCGCAGTGTCGAGGACGAATTCGGCGTTGTCCATGAATACCAGGAACTGGCCTCGGGCGAAGCCTGGGCCGGTGGGCCGCTGCTGATCTCCTGGCGCGACGCGCAAATGGCGGGCGCCGGCTACAACGTCGTGATCCATGAGTTCGCGCACAAGCTGGACATGCTCAGTGGCGAAGCAAACGGCGTCCCGGCCCTGCCACCGGAAATCTCGCGAGCCGATTGGCAGCAGATTCTGCTCGCCAGTTACGAAGACTTCTGCGCGCAGGTAGACGAAGCGGAAGCCAGCGCACAGGACACCGTTTTCGATCCCTACGCGGCAGAGAATCCGAGCGAATTCTTCGCCGTCATGAGCGAAGCATTCTTCGAGATGCCGGAAGTGCTGCGCGCGCAATATCCGGCCTTCTACGAACAGCTCGCGGCTTTCTACCGCCAGGACCCGGCAGCCCGCATGCCAACGGCGAGTCGCCTGCAGTAAAGGCGCAGCGCTGCTTGCCCTCCTGGAGCATTGCCGGCGCCCGGTCGGCACACATAGCCGGCATCTGCCGGCTATGATCTCGCGGTGGGTATAGACAGGAAATCATGGTATCCCGAATGAGAAGGCGCCTGTTTCTTGGTGCTGCCGCCCTGAGTTTCGCTGCCGGTGCAGCATGGTGGGGACGCGACTGGCTGCCGCTGCGCGGCCTGATCAACCCCTGCCTGGCGCCGGCTCTGCCCGACCGACTGGCCGAGCATCCTGTCGTCAGGGATGTCCTGGCCGGTCTCGATCCGGCCAAGCTATGGGATTGCCATGTGCATCTGGTCGGCACCGGCGATTCGGATCCGGCAAAGGAATGGGTCAATCCAGCGCTCGACAGCATCTGGCACCCTTCCCAATTCCTGCAAAAACGGCTGTACACCAACGCCGCCTGCGTTGATGACGCGGGCGGCGGCGACGCGTCCTTCCTCGCACGCCTGGCCAGTTTGATCGACCCGGATAGCGGGATGCGCCTGATGCTGCTCGCCTTCGATTACAACCACGCAGCGGATGGTCGGCGGCACCCCGAATTGAGCACTTTTTTCGTCGCCAATGAGTACGCCCAGTCTGTTGCCGCAACGCGCAGCAACTGGGAATGGATCTGCTCGGTTCATCCCTATCGTGAAGACGCGATCGAGGCCCTGGAATGGGCCGCCGCACACGGCGCGCGGGCGGTGAAATGGCTGCCACCGGCGATGGGAATGGATCCCGCCTCGCCACGCTGCGACCGCTTTTACCAGGCCCTGCAGCGGCTGGACCTGCCGCTGCTGACACACGGTGGTCATGAGTTGGCAGCAGAGGGCGGCGGGCATCAGGACTATGGCGATCCACTGCGACTGCGGCGCCCGCTGGAACAGGGCGTGCGCGTCATCGTCGCGCATTGCGCGTCGCTGGGGGAAACCGCGAAGGGTGGCGAGAGCGGCAAACCATCCCGAGGCCTGCGCAACTTCCAGGCTTTCCTGGGCATGATGCGTGAGCCCGCGCACGAGAAACTTCTGTTTGGCGATCTGTCCGCGGTCACCCAGATCAACCGTGCGCCCGAGGCGCTACAGACGCTGCTGCTCGCGGAAGATCTGCACCAACGTCTGCTGAACGGCTCCGATTATCCCTTGACCGGCATCCTGCCCTTGTTCTCCCTGCAGCAACTGGAGCGACTTGGGCTGCTTGATGCGCAGACGGCCGACGTCGTCGCGGAGATCCAGAAACACAATCCCCTGCTCTTCGACCTGGTGCTGAAACGCAATCTGGTCTGGAAGGGGCATCGCTTTCCTCGTCAGGTATTCGAGACGGCCGATTTCTTCCTGCCCAAAGCTCATCACGGGAGGAGACAGCGCTTATGATGAAAGTCATGACCATCCCCCTCTTTCCCGACCCTTATCCCCGGGCAGTAGAGGGGAGATTCGTGGGTCGCGGAAGCGACTTTCACGGTAAGGCGCCTATCGTGCTTCAAGCAGTTTGACGATGGCGTACAGGGCGCGATTGACCGGCGTCGCGATGCCCAGTGCCTCGCCTTTGCGCAGCACGTAGCCGTTGAGATGGTCGATCTCGCTGGGCTTGTTGCGCGCCAGGTCCTGGGCCGTTGACGAGAGCTGGCCGGGCATGGTGCGCGCGATCTGCTGTACGGCCTGCCAGGAGTCGCCGGCGACACTGACCCCTTCTGCCTGCGCCACGGCGAGACACTCGCTTACCACGTCGCGCAGTACTCCTTCGACAGCATCCCCTTGCACCAGACGACCATAGGGGAGCTGCGTGATCGCGGACAGGGCATTGTAGGCGCAGTTGACGATCAGCTTGGCCCATAGCGCACCCGCCACGTTGTCGGAAATGGTGACCGGCACGGCGGCGTCGGCGAACAGCTTCAGCAAGTCCTCGCTGAATGACGACGCTCCGATGACCAGTTCTCCTCGCCCATGATGTTTGACGCAGCCAGGGCCGGCCATTTCGGTGGCCACGTAAACGACCGCCGGAGCGACTTCCCGGCGTAGCGCGGCTTGCAGCCGCTCGGCGTTGTCGACGCCGTTCTGCAGACTCAGCACGAAAGCATCGGAGTCCAGATATGGGGCCATTTCTGCGGCGGCGCTTTCGGTATCGGGCGACTTGACGCAACAGAGCACCAGCCGCGCACCGCGTACGGCGCTCGCGTCGGTACTGGCCTGCATCGGCACCTGCTCCTGGAAGGATTGCGTATCCATGAACAGGCCATCGCGAGACACCGCAGCCACGTGCGGCGCTCTGCCAATCAAGAGCACCGCATGTCCCGCACGCGCCAGCATGCCGCCGTAGTAACAGCCAACCGCACCGGCGCCCATCACTGCAATTTTCATTTTGTTCCTTGAAACAGAGGCGTCGTCAATACCAGCCTCGGTAAAACTCCGCCTTTACTGCACAAAGCGACGACTCTCGGCGATAACCCGCTTGAGTGCGGCACTACTGGCGTCGATTACCGGCTGGCGCCGATCTCTGGGTAGTCTCTTGTCCTGCCCATCATAGACATCGTAGCGGAAGAACTCGCTGCCGGTGAAGGGGAAGACGAGCTTGCTGTCACCGTTCTTGATGCCCATGAAGTTGTAGTTGCCAAGGACCAGGAAGTCCTCGCTCTGGAACAGGTCGCCGGCCAGAGTATACGCTTGCGCCGGAGTCGAGACACCCAGGTAGTCCATCAGCGTCTTCGGGATTTGCAGGTGCGAGGTGACATGTTCAAAGGACTGCGCCGGGTAACCGGGAAGGTGCAGCAGCAGCGGCACCCGGATCTGCTCTTCGGGAAAATAGTTGCCGTGGCCATGCCCCCAATGGCCGTTCTCCATGAACTCCTCGCCGTGGTCACCGGTGAACAGGAGCACGGTGTTGGCCAACTGCTTGCTGGCCTGCAGGGCGTCCAGGATGCGCCCGACCTGCGCATCGACGAAGTGGGCGGCGTTGATATAGCGCTGGTGGATGGCATCGACGTTGGTCAGCAAATCCAGCTTGGCGTAGTTCACCTCGTGCAGGTAGTCTGGCCGAATGACCGCCGACTCCGGGAAGGTGTACGGGGCGTGCGTGGCCTCGAAAAACATGAACATGAAGCGCGGCCTGGTGCCGTCGGCGCCCGCCAGTTCGGCGAGGATGTTATCGATGTTCTGCTCGTCACGCCGCCACGGCTCACCCTCGTTCAAAGCCTGCATCAGGGTCCCCGCGGGCATGTCGGCAAAAACGGTATCGTCCAGCTCCGGATAGGTAAAACTCTGGCTGGTACGCAATGAGAACAGGTAGCCCTTGTCGATCAGCAGATCGATCAGCGCCGGCCGTACCCGCTGCTTCTGGAAAGCGTACCAATAGGGCGCGTGCAAGCCGTAGAACATCGAGAACATCCCCATGCGCGTACGGTTGCCACCACTGTAGTGACGTTTGAAGCTCAGCGAGGTCTTGGCGAACGCCCAGAGATTCGGCGTAATCTCCGCGCTGAAAAGATCCCAACGAAACGACTCAGCGGTCAGCCAGATGATGTTCGGGTACTTGTCCCGGGCCGTCGCGGTGATCGGCTGCAAGGGATAGCTGACCTTTCCCGCGGCCAGTTTCAGGATATTGGATTTTTCCGCCGGCGCCACACCGAGTCGGCGCAACAAGCTGCTAGCACTGGTATTCAGGTGAAACGGCAGCACTGACGCCGCCTGCAAATACGACTCCTTGCCGGTGTAAGCGCTGAAGGCATAGACTCCTTCGGTGACGAGCAAGGTCAGGAACAGGAGCGCGGCCAGGCTTGCAGCCATGCGCGGCGCGGGACGTCCCGGTTCGGCAGGCGATTTGGCCGCCGCGCGATGCAGCAACAGCAGGAGAACGGCCAGCGCAAGCGCTGCGACAGCGACCAGGACGACGACGGAATTGATCGTTTCCTGGCTCGCTCCCAGCGCAGCAAGCCCCCCTGGCGTGGTCACCAGATTCCACACGAAAGCGTTGATGTGGTATTCGTAAAGCTTGAAGAGTTGTAGATCGATAAACACCAGCAACACGACAATCAGGCCGAGCAAGTAGACAGCCCCATAGACCAGCGCCAGCTTCCAGCGTGGAATGGCTTCGCCGCGGGGGCGAACGAGCATTTCCAGCGCCCAGCCAGTCAGCATCACCGGCGACAGAAAGATCGCCGCGTAAGCAAGCGACGAGAGCGCAGCGAAGAGAAGAACGCTCGGCTCGGGGGCCTCGATGTACGGCCAGAACTGCACCAGCAGCAGGCACAGCACAACGAACATCACCAGGTAGAAGCGCCGCAGTGCGCGCTGAATTTGTGTCATTGGAAGACCTCGACAAGAAAGCTTGGCGCATGATAGTGCCGCGCCAAGCTTAATGTGAAAGAAGCCAGTTGGAAGACGCACGAAACCCTGACCGCCTTGGGTCATGCAAATGGGTTGCTGTGAATCAAGCGGCTGCGGGGATGAAGCCGAAGCGAGTCAGAGCCTTGATCCAGCGAGAAGCGTTGCGCTGCACGGAAAGTTGCTCATAGTTGGTGGCGGAATCCCGGTAGTGTTCGCCACGCTTGAGCATGAAGAAGATGGTGCGCAACATTTTGTGAGCCAGAGCGACGATGGCCCGTTTGTAACCACGGCGAACGATCAGCGACTGGAACTTGGACTGGAACGCTGATTTGGTCCGACTGGCGGCGTGAGCGAACTCACAGAGA
>QPGA01000007.1:0-101639 GCA_003332265.1 Candidatus Accumulibacter meliphilus | reverse complement strand
CGAAGTTGCCTGAAGGCGACAGGTCGCCAACGGCCCTTTTAATGTGTGCGCTCGATGGCAGCAATCCGGGGTACGAGTCGGTTCAGCGGGTCACGTTAAAGTTCGGGGTCGAGCCGCCAAAGCTTTGCGCGACCTCTACCCATCGCTTCCCAACTCGAATTTTCTTTCATGATCCGGGGCGGCCGCAACTGCAATGACCGTTAAGTGGGATTTAAGCGCAGCCGAAAAAGTACTTGCCCCGGCAGCGGCCTTGCGCTCGGCTTCAGCAAGTCGTTATCATGGCCGCACGACCCGTCCTGGCGGCCTCTCGCACCGTGACCGGTCCGCATCCCTTCCCGCCGCTGCTGGCGCAGCGTTCAACAAAGCTGCTCACAAGCACTGGCCCGCCGAGTGAACCGCTCTTCCACCCAAGGAGTCACCCATGAAAGCTCCCCTTAGCGTTGTAGTCTGCCTGCTGTGCCCGGCTCTCGTTTTCGCAGCCGAGACAAGCGTCACTATGAACCTGGCGAGCAGCCAGGGCGTCGGCTCTGCCGTGGGAACGGTACGCATCGTCGAAACACCGTACGGCCTCGCGTTCTATCCTGACCTCAAGGGCTTGCCGCCTGGTCTGCATGGCTTCCACGTACACGAAAAGCCGGCGTGCACCCCCGCTGACAAGGAGGGCGTGCCAGTCGCAGCGCTGGCGGCGGGTGGGCATTTAGACCCGCAGGGAACGCAGCGGCACGGCGAACCGTGGGGCGACGGGCATCTCGGCGACCTGCCAGCGCTCTACGTTGCCGCCGACGGAACGGCCAGCACCCCGGTGCTGGCGCCAAGGCTGAAGCTCGCTGACGTGCGCAATCGTTCGCTGATGATGCACGCCGGCGGCGACAATCACTCGGACCACCCGGCGCCGCTCGGCGGCGGTGGCGCTCGTGTCGCATGTGGCGTGATCGGCGGCTGATCGACGAAGGGCGCGTTCAGCTGGCTCAGACGAGCAGCAGGAAATCGCGCACCGCAGCGATCTGCTGAGCGTCGAGAAAAGTTGGCGCGTGTCCGACGCCGGGAATCTCGACAGTCTGCGGGCGCGGACCGCGGCTCGCCATTTCCTGAAGCGTCGCGCGCGTCAGGACAGTCGAGTCAGCGCCACGAACGACCAGCGTCGGGCAGCGAATGGCATCGTAGAGCGGCCACAGATCGACGTCGCCAACGCTGATCTGGCGCCGGAACGGGTCACCGATTGCCGGGTCGTAGCGCATCTCGAGGCGGCCATCGTCGGCCCGCTGCAAGCTGTACTCGGTAAGATGGCGCCACTGCGCGTCAGTCAGCTGGCCAAAGGGCTCGCTGACCAGGCGCACATACTTTTCGGCGTCTTCGTAGGTCGCGAACTTCGGTGCCCGACCGACGTAGTCGCCAATCAGTTGCAGCGAGGCCACCGGAATAAGTGGGCCGACATCGTTGAGCACCAGGCGGGAAATCGGCGAATCGTCCTGGCTGGCAATCCACATGCCGAGCAGCCCGCCCATCGAAGTACCCAGCCAATGGACCCTGTCGACATCGAGGCGCGCGAGCAGCACCATCAGGTCGGCCACGTACTGCGGAAAAACGTAGTGCGCCGAGTCGCGTAACCAATCGCTGCGCCCCCGCCCGACAACATCGGGGCAAATGACACGGTAGTCGGCAGCCATCGCCCGCGCCAGATCGTCGAAATCGCGCCCATTGCGGGTCAGGCCATGCGCGCAGACCAGGACTTTCGGATTGTCGCGCTCACCCCACTCGGTATAGGCCATGCGATGCAAGCCGGTGGCTGAGGCACAGCACACCTCACGTTCAAGGATTCCCGGCGTCGGCCCAATGAGCCAAGGTGAGCGGTCAGCGCGGACGTTCATCTGGTAAATCTCCCTGCAAGTTTCATTTTCCCTGGCTAGTCGGCCGCTCGAGCTTGCGTCGTGCCTGCCGCCGGCAGCGCTTGCCCCGGCGCGAAGGGCGAGACTCTAGCACAGGCCTGGAATCTGCGCCCACGGACCCGACGCGGTCAGTACCGGAACTACCCCGCCCGAATCTGCACCTGTGTCAGTTTTTTACCACTAGTGGCGACAAATGCTTGTCAGCGTCGGATCAGGCTTGACAACCCCCCCCAGCCATGGAAAACAATAAGCCGAGCTTACATAAGCTTAGCGACCACAGTTAAAGTCGCTTATCACCTCATAGACTCTGAAACTCGAACGCTGGACCCAAGAAACGCTTCAAGAACGACTCAGGATGGCCGTTGCAGAAGTATCAGCCAGATCATTGCGGCCAGTAATACTCTCCTCAAGGAGCGAAGCCCATGAACATTTCAGATGACACCGTGCTGCAATTCTTTCGCGATCTCGTCCGCGACTTTTCGCAACCGCATTTCTCGGAGGCGGAATTTCTCCAGCAGCAATACGCCGTGATCGAAGCGTATGTAGAGCACTTCCCGGCAAACGAGAGGGACTCCCGGGCGCTGGCATGGATCGAGGCCAACGCCGGGCAGTACCGTCAGCAGTGGCACCTGCAGGCGGCAAGCGGCGGACGCCAGATGCAATCCAATCTCAGCCACTAATCCCCTCTTGCGCAAGCGCACCGACAAGCCCAAGCTCACTCCACGGCGGCAGCTGAGCTGATCTCAGTCGAGGACACCGTGTTCGGAAAACCGGCTGCCCGCAGACCGTCGTGATGCGGCGAGCAGACGAGCTTCAAGCCACCCGAGCGCGTCCACTCAGCCAAAGGCCTGCGCGACCGGGCAAGCAGGGCTTCGGCCGACTCGCCGCCAGCACTGAGCGCCCCGAGCCAGCCATTGCGACCAGCGCCCTTGACCGCGTAGAGCGCTGCATCCGCAATCTTTACCGCGGCGGCCCAATCCAGAGCGGCGGCATGCTGCATTGACAGCGGAAAGCAGCAAAAGCCGATCGAGCAGGTCTTCGACAGGAAGCTGCCATCCTCCAGTTGGAAAGCCTGATCGGCCACCGCCGCCCGCGCCCGCTCGGCGAGGTCCGCCGCGTGCGAGCGCGGCGTCGCTCGCGCCACGACAAGGAATTCCTCACCACCCCAACGCACCAGATAGTCGGTGTCGCGAAACGCCGCAACCAATCGCGCACCCATTTCCCTGATCACCGCGTCACCCGCGGCATGGCCATAGCGGTCGTTGACCTGCTTGAAGCAATCGATATCGAACAGAAAGAATATCAAGCCAGCCTCAGCGCGCAGCTTTGCCCCGTACTTGAAGTGACTCTCGTACTCGCGTACCGCCAGGGCAGCATCGGCGTCGATGTGCTGGGCCAGGAAGCGGCGGTTGCGCAGGCCGGTCAAGGGGTCGGTCAAGCTCGACTCTTCCAGGGCGACCGACTTTCCCTGCAACGCCAGCGCCAGCGCCTCCAGTTCGGCCGTGCGCTCGTGCACCATCTGTTTCAGTTCGATCTGGTGCAAGCGCAGATGGCGGGTTCGCAAGCGCACCAGCGCGTTGACCATCGCCAGCAGCAGGGCCAGCATGAGCAGCCGAAACCACCAGCTCTGCCACCAGGCGGGCATCACATGCACCTTGATCGCCAGTTGATGCGGACTCCAGGCGCCGCTGCGATTGCTGGCGCGCACGCGCAGAACGTAGTCGCCGGGGTACAGATTACTGTAACTGGCGACCCTGGAATCGGCGCTGGTTTCGATCCATTCAGGGTCGAAACCCTGCAGTTGGTAGGCATAGCGCACACGGCCCGAGTCGCTGAAATCGACCGCCGTAAAAGCCAGGCTGAAGCTGCGCTGATCGGGCGCCAGTTCGAGACCGTCGAGGATTCCTCCAGCCGGCTGGCGCTGGCCGTTGATGGTCAGCTCGGCGATCAACAACGGTGGCGCGTAGGCCGAGGCGTCGAAGCGCTCGGGCCTGACCACCAGAATGCCCTTGCTGCCGCCAAACAGTAGTCGCCCATCAAGCGTCTTGGCTCGTGAGAGAAACCAGCCGGTGCCCAGATCGGCACCGTCGGCGGCAGTCAACTCGTCGAGCCGATCGTTGGCGGGATCGTAAACATACATCTGCGTCCAGATGCGTCCGCGCGCATCTTCCAGCAAATTGCCACCAAACGGCCGCCCGACGATGCCATGGCGTTCGCTGACGCGCTCGAAAATTGCCTGCCGGCCATCCCAACCGCGCATACGATGCAGACCACTCACGGCCGTGTCCACCCACAGCGTCTGCTCGCTGTCGAAGAGAAGGCCAATGACACTAGGGTTGCCAAGCCCGGCGCCGGCAGGCGCTTCGACCGGCAACAGCTCGTCGCCGCCAGCGGCAACGCGAAACAGCCCCTTGCCGCTACCCACCCAAACGCTCCCATCAGACGCCTCGGCAAGAGCATTGATATCGGCGCGCAACGCTTGCCCCTGCGGCTGACTGATGCGCACGACTTCGGCCGAGCCGGGCCGCCAGCGGAAGACGCCATCCTGCGTAGCCACCCATAGAGAACCATCGCTGGCGGCGAGCAAACGTCGTACCAGGCCGCCAGCATGCGGCAGCGTTTGCACTTGCCGATGATCCCGGCTGAACTGATAGAGCATTGAATCGGCCCCCAGCCAGACGCTGCCATCGCCGGCCTGGGCCATCGCCTCGACGCGTACCGGTGGCGACGGCTGCCCTTCTGCCTGGCTGGCCGCCAGCGCCTGTTTCGGTGTCCGCGGCCACAGCGCGCCGGTGACGCGCAGCAGGCTGTCCATGACCGCCACGCCGCCCCTGTTGGTCGCCGCCCAGATTTCGCCATTGTCGACTTGCAGCAGGCTGCGCACGTCGGCCTGAGAAAAAGGGCTACCGATTTGCGCATCGGCGCCGCGCAACCAGATGCTCTGGTTATTCGGATCATTGCGCTGCAGACCGACACCAAAACCACCCACCCAGATCAGGCCGGCCTGATCGCGGAGCAGCGCCGTCACTTCGTTGCCCGCCAGGCCCGAGCGCCGGCGCGGATCGTGCCGCAAGCGCTGCACCAGGCGACCGTCGGCGACCGTGTGCAGATCGATGCCAGTCGATCGACCGACCCACATTTGCTCGCCCGACGCCTCGATCAGACTGGAAACGGCGCCCTGGTTGGCAATGTCCTGCGCGTAGTCGAGGAACAGGCCCTTGTCCGTCGCCGGGTCGACGATCGCCACATCGCCCTGCTGCGTGCCCACCCAGATGCGCCCGTCCGATGCCTGGAACAAGGCCTGCACGATGCGCCCGGCGAGGCTCGCATGGCCCTCCCCGTCGCCTGAGAAAACCGACTCGAAGCGATCACTACCGGCCTTGCGACGGCTCAAGCCGGCCCAGCTACCCACCCACAGCGAGCCCTGATCGTCGATCAGCAGTGCCTGCACACGATCATCGGGCAAGCTTCCCGCCTGCGGCGAATGTCGGTAGTTGACGACACTGCCGTTGCTCGGCTGAAAGTGGTCCAGCCCGCCGCCCTCGCTACCCGCCCAGATACTGCCGTCGCGATCCTCGGCCAGGGCGCGGATGGTCGGCAGCACGCCCGCATTCTCCTTGCTGTCGCCGCGCCAGGAAGTGACACCCTCGGTCGCCGGGTCATAGACCGCCAGGCCATCCCATTCGGTACCTATCCACAGACGACCATCGCTGCCGGCGAGCAGGGCGCGGATCCAGCCCAGGTTGCGCGCCGCCGGGTTCGCACTCTCACGTTCCTGCGCACGGAAGCGATAACCGTCAAAGCGCACCAGACCGTCGCCGGTCGCCACCCACAAAAACCCGGCCCGGTCCTGGACCATCGTCGGAACGACATCGCGCGGAATGATGCCGACTCCCACCGACTCGAAACGTGGCTCGGCCAGCGGATTGCCCAGGTTGAGAGGAAGCAGGGGGTCGGCGTGCAGCGCCGTGACGGTGAGCAGCAGGAGCGCCAGCAGCCGCAGAAGCCCGACCAGGGGGAGGCAGGCGACGCCGACGGACGACGCCAGCAGCGCTGTGCAGGGCGGCATGAAGACAACGCTTCCTGCCGGCAATCGCGTTCCCCAAAACAGGCCAGCGCCCGATGAAAATCGATCGCCAGCGCTCTTCATCGGGCGGCGCTAAGCGGTGAGCGGTGAGCGAACAGACTCGCACGCCGCAGGCAATGGTGATCTCGCAGACATGCCACATTGTAGCCGCCAAGACCCTACCGTGGTCAGTGCTCTGGCTGGGCAAGCAGGTCGGCGACAAGCGGCCGCGGGTCAGATAGCTTTGCGCTGCCCATTCCGCTCACTGTCCATACCAGTAACGCCGATGTTCGCTGCGATACGCGGCAAGCGCCACGCCGCCGGCGAGCTCGATGCGCACCGCGCCGTCGACATCGCTGCGCCACACGCGACTTCCTGCATAGCGCGCGACGACATCCGGCCGTGGATGCTGGTAGCGGTTGCGATAGCCAACGGGGATGATCACGTCGCGGGCAGCAACGGCAGCAATGAACGCCGGCGTCGACGAGGTGCCGCTGCCGTGATGCGGCACCAGCAGGACTTCGCTGCGCAACAGCTCTGGCGCACGATCAAGCAGTTCCTGCTCGTCGCGAGCCTCGATGTCCGCGCTGAGCAGCATGCTCCCGGAGGCATTTTCCAGGCGCAGCACGCAGCTCATGTTGTTGGTTTTGGCGGTCTGGAGTCGGTAAGCGGCGGCGTCAGGGTGCAGCATCGTGAAGCGAACGCCATCCCACTCCCAGCTCTGGCCGGCCGCACAGCGCTCGCCGTCCAGTTCCGGCAGCGAGCTGAGCAGGCGGCCGACCGGCAAGGCTTCCCGGATGGCGACCAGGCCGCCCGAATGATCCTTGTCGCGATGCGTGACAATCAGTGCATCGAGCCGGTCGACGCCGATCGCTCGCAGGTAAGGGAGGACGATGCGCTGCCCGGCGTCGGAGTCGGAGTCGGCGCTGTACAGCGGCCCGGTATCGTAGAGCAGGGTGTGCTCGGCGGTGCGCACGACGACCGCCAGCCCCTGGCCGACGTCGAGCACATCGACCCAGGCGTCGCCCGGCGCAGGTCTTGCGGCCGGCCAGAACAAGGCCGGCAGCAGCAGGCAGAAACCAAGCCAGCGTGCCGGAAAGCCGCGCGGCAGCAGCAGGCACAGCACCCCGAGCAGGGCCAGCAGCGTCGCCAGCAGCGGCGGTGCCGGCTGTTGCCAGAGCGGCCAGCGCGCCAGCCATTCCAGGACGATCATCAGCAGCGACAACAGCCAGTGGTCGAGCTGCAGTAGCGGCGGCCAGGGGACGAGGGCATAGAGCAGGGCGAGCGGAGTGATCAGGAAGCTGACCACCGGGATGGCCAGGGCATTGGCCAGCGGCGAGACCAGCGAAAACTGCTGAAAGAGAAGCAACAAGAAAGGCAGCGTACCGACCGTCACCGCCCACTGCGTCGTCCCCCAGCGGGCCAGTGTCGCACGCCAGCCAGGCCGCACTCCGAGGCGCGCCGTACCGACAAAAAAGAGCACCCCGACCGCCGCGAAGGAGAGCCAGAAACCCGGCGCGAGAACCGCCCAGGGATCAAGCACCAGTACCAGCAACAAGGCCAGCAAGAGGCTGCGGCTGGCGCCGAGATTACGCCCCGACCATAACGCCAGCGCCACCACGCTCAACATGTAGAGCGTGCGCTGCGTCGGTACGGCAAAGCCGGCGAGCAGGGCGTAGGCGAAAGCGGCCAGCCAGCCGGCGGCGATCGCTGCTTTCGCTGCCGGCAGCCACAACAGCAAGCGTTCGCTGCGCCGCCAGAGCCAGCCGACCAGTGCCGCAAAAAGCGCGGCGACCATAGTCACGTGCAGCCCGGATATCGACATCAGATGAGTGACGCCGGTCTGCCGGAAGACGCGCCACTGCTCTGTCGAAATTGCCTGCTGGTCGCCGATCGCCAGTGCGGCAAGAATCCCCACGTAGGGCGCCTCCGGCAAGGCGGTGCGGAAAGAGCTGCGAATCCGCTCGCGCAGGCGCTCGATCGCATAGCCCGGCCCGAAAACGAAGTCATCGAGGCGCTGCGCCACGCCTTTCGGGCGCACATAGCCTGTCGCCCGCAGGCCGCGCTCGAAGAGCCAGGCTTCGTAGTCGAAACCGTGCGGGTTGGCATTGCCGTGCGGTTTTTTTAGGCGCACGGTGAATCGCCAGCGCTCGCCCGGACGAGTGCTGGGCACTGCGCTGGGCACTGCGGTCAGCGCTTCGTGCCGCTCGTCGGCGCGCTGGCCCTGGTACCAGGAGAGCATGATTCGCGGCGGCACCAGTGGCTGCGGGGAATCAAGCGAATCAAGCGAATCGACCGCCTCGACCGCCTCGACGACGAAGGCGAAGCGCTCGCCGTTCTCGAAGTCCTGTGGCAAGCCGGCGACCACCCCGACGACCTCTAGATCACGGCCCTCCC
This sequence comes from Candidatus Accumulibacter meliphilus, assembly GCA_003332265.1. Classification (GTDB taxonomy): domain Bacteria; phylum Pseudomonadota; class Gammaproteobacteria; order Burkholderiales; family Rhodocyclaceae; genus Accumulibacter; species Accumulibacter meliphilus. Next base: position 93,290 of record QPGA01000007.1, on the reverse strand, counting down.
AATCGGCCGGCAAGCGCTCCTGCAAGCGCTGCTCGGCGAGCAGCGCGGCCCACGCCACGCCCAGCACGGCGCAGGCCAGTACCGAAATGCTCCGCCAGGCGAGCGGCGCCGGCTGCCGACGCGAAGCCGCCCAGATCAGCCAGGCGGAAGCGCCGAAAAGCATCGCCACGACCAGCACGAAAGGCGGCAAACTTCCCCAAGTCTGGAGAAGCCCGACCCCCATGGCAAAGGCGAGAATGTTGGCGCGCATGCCGCATTAGAACGGAAAATCGCCGTCACGCGCGCGCTTCAACGGGAGTCAGGCGAGTTTGAAGCGGCGGACTTCGGCGTCGAGGCCTTCCGAAAGGCTTGCCAGCTGCGCGGCAGTCCCGGCATTGCCGGCCACTGCCGCGCAGTTCTCCCCGGCCATCCGGGCAACACGCTCGACGTTGCGGGCAATCTCGGCGCTGACGACGCTCTGTTCGCGCAGTGCGCTCGAGATACGCGCCACGCTGTCCACCACCTTGCTGGCATTGCCGCCAATTTCGCCGATCGCTTCGCCGGCCTGGGTGGCCAGCGCGACGCCCGCGCTGACCCGGCTGACGCCCAGCTGCATGCTGCTCACGGCATCACGAGAGCCGTTCTGAATGGCGTCAATCATGCTCGAGATCTCCTTCGTGGAGCGCGTCGTCCGCTCGGCCAGCTTGCGTACCTCGTCGGCGACGACCGCGAAACCACGCCCCGACTCGCCGGCGCGCGCCGCTTCGATCGCCGCGTTGAGCGCCAGCAGGTTGGTCTGATCGGCAATTTCCTTGATCACATTGACGATCGCCGAGATCTTCTCCGAGCGCCCACCCAAGTCGGCGATGACCGACGCCGCATGGTTCACGATCTCCGCAATGCGCTCGATCTCGTGCACGACGTCGCCGACGACGCGGCTGCCGTCGGTCGACAACTCGCCAGCGCGGCTGGCCAGCTGATTGGCGTCCTGGGCGCTGGCCGAGAGGTTTTCGATGCCCACCGTCATTTCTTCCACCGCCGCCGCCATTGCCGAAGCGGCATCCCTCTGCTGTGTGCTGCTGCTGGTAATGTTCCCCGCCGAGGCAGCAAGGTTCTGGGTGGCCCCGAGCACCTCGCCGGCACTGCGCTGGACTTTCTGGATCAGGACACGAAAACCCTCGCTCATTTCGTTCAGGCTGTCGCCGACCAGCTTCAGCTCGTCACGCGTCCCGAGATCCACCCTGACGCTGAGATCGCCGGTGGCAATCATTCGCGCGTTCGCTGCCAGGCGCTTGATACTGCCAAGCGTTGCAAAATAGAAAGCGATCGACACATAAGCGTAGATCAGCAGAATAATCGCGGCGACGGCGATACTGATGGCCAATTCCCGCTGTGCTCGCTGTAGGCGCTGCTGCAGTAGCTGTTCGAGGGTCGGGAACAGGCTGTCGAACATCTCCTTGTAACCCGTCTCGATCGCCCGCGTCGTCACCGCGAAATAGACCGCCGGCAGCATTTCGTAGCGCTCGCTGAGGATGTCTTCGTTCACCATGGCGCCGAACTTTTCCGCCGCCGCGCCCATGTCCTTGCCCGCAGCGTCGAGCGCCGCCTGCAAGCCCGGATTGTAGTGCGCGGTCTTGGCGAGATTTCGCCGCAGACCATCCACCGCTGCATTGAGCCTGCCCAGCGCAGACGCCAACTCGACCTGTTGCGCCATCGCCAATGGCTCCTTCCGGCTCAGCGCGCCGGTGCCGATCGCGCGCAGCTGGCCCATGTTCTCCAGCGCCAGCGGCAACTCGTCAACCAGTGTATCAATGAGATAGCTCGAGTCGATGTCAGGATCGTTGGTAAGGGAGTTCTGATCGGCGATGACGCGCTGAAAACGGGCAAGCTCGTCGATCAGGGCGGTATGCGTCGAGAAGTTCTCGCCTACCGGCAGCTTGAGGCCTTCCTTCTCGATCGTCGCCCAGGCGGCGACGAGCTGCGGCCACGGATCCGCCACGGCCAGCTGCGGCGGCAGGCTCGCGGCGACGGCCTGCAGCGCTTGCTGGATGTCTTTTTCCCTGGCTGCGCGCCGGTATTCCATTTTCTCGTCGCCATTCAGAACCCCTGACGAGAGTCCACGATGGACCTGCAGGTGCTGCACCAGAGTGGCGATCGGCTTGATTATTTCGAGACCGGCCAGCTCGCTCTGCGAACGCTCGATCACTTGCTGCGTGACATGGTAAAGATTAACCGCCAGAAGACCGATCGCGATCAGCGCCAGCATCCCCATGACCGTAAACTTCTTCGTGTAGCCAAGGCGGTTGAGCAGGGCAATGGCCGGGGCGAACAGGGTCTGCATGGTGATCCGTCTCCAAAGGGTGCCACAAGACCCTTAACGACAGCAGGCGCCGAAACTTTAATGTGAAAGTCGCGCAAGCGACTCACGAAGCGCCCTTCTCCCCTCGCGGGAGAAGGGTCTGGGGAAGAGGGAAACGGTCATGACTTTCATGATTCGGGGTATCTCGACATGTCATGACCGTTAATGTGAAAGTTGCGCAAGCGACTCACGAAGCGCCCTTCTCCCCTCGCGGGAGAAGGGTCTGGGGAAGAGGGAAACGGTCATGACTTGCATGATTCGGGCTATCTCGACATGTCATGACCGTTAGGCGATTGGCGCGCCAGGCAGAATCTCAGCCCTCCGACGACTGCAAGCGACCGTCGTTCAGGGTCAGGATGCGTTCGGCACGGCCGGCAAGGGCCGGGTCGTGGGTGACGACGACGAAACTGGTCTGCCGCGAGCGGTTGAGCGCCAGCATCAGCTCGAAGACGCCGGCGGCGGTTTGCCGATCGAGGTTGCCGGTCGGCTCGTCAGCGAGCACGCACGCCGGCTCGGTAACCAGCGCGCGAGCGATCGCCGCCCGCTGCCGCTCACCTCCTGACAGTTCCGAAGGCGTGTGCTGCAAGCGGTGGCCGAGACCGACTTCGCCGAGTATCGCCGCGGCCCGTGCTTCTGCTTCCGCTTTCGCCAGGCGGCGGATGATCAGCGGCATGGCGACGTTCTCGAGGGCAGTAAATTCGGCCAGCAGATGATGAAACTGATAGACGAAACCGAGGTGGTGGTTGCGCAGCGTCCCCCGTTGCGCGTCGCTGATGCTGTTCAGATCCTTGCCCATCAACTGCACGTTGCCGGCGCTCGGCGCGTCCAGGCCACCGAGCAGATGCAGCAAAGTGCTCTTGCCCGAACCCGAGGCGCCGACGATGGCCACCCGTTCGCCGACCTGGATTTCAAGATCGACGCCAAGCAGCACCTCGACTTCGCTATCACCCTGGCGATAGATCTTGCTCAGCCCTTGACAGGCCAGAACCGGCTCACTCATAGCGCAGGGCTTCCGCTGGATTGACCCGGCTCGCTCGCCAGCTCGGATAGATCGTCGCCACCAGCGCGAGCACGAAAGCAACGCCGACGATCGTCGTCACATCGCTCCACTGCAGTTCCGAAGGCAGGTTCGAGATGTAATAAACCTCCTTGGCGAGAAACTGCGTGCCGAGCAGGCGCTCGATGAAAGGCACGACGACATCGACGTTGAGCGCCAGGGCGACGCCGCCGGCGACGCCAAGGCCGAGACCGATGAAGCCGATCAGCGCACCCTGCACGATGAACACCAGCATAATGCTCATCGGGCTGGCACCGAGGGTGCGCAGGATGGCAATGTCGGCCTGTTTGTCGGTCACCGCCATGACCAGCGTCGACACGATGTTGAACGCAGCGACGGCGACGATCAGCGAGAGAATGATGAACATCATGTTTTTCTCGATTTGTACGGCGCGAAAGAAATTGGCGTGGCTGCGCGTCCAGTCGCTGATGAAGGCATTGATCGGCAGGGAACTGGCCAGAGCGCGCGCCACCTGCGGCGCCTTGAACAGGTCGTCGAGCTTAAGGCGCACGCCGGAAACACGATCGTCCATGCGATACAGGCGCTGCGCGTCGGCGAGGTCAATCAGCGCCAGACCACTGTCGTACTCGTACATACCGACTTCGAACAGGCCGACGACGTTGAAAGTCTTCAGACGCGGGATCACCCCGGCCGGCGTCACCACGCCCTGCGGTGCGATCAGCGTCACCCGGTCGCCAACGCGGACGTCGAGCGCGCGCGCCAGCTCGCTGCCGAGGACGATATTGAAGCTGTCGGGAGTCAGATCGTCGAGCTTGCCGCTCTTCATGTGCGGGCGAAAATCGGCGACCCGGTCTTCCTGGTCGGGCAGAATGCCGCGCACCAGTGCACCGCGCACCGCCTGCCCTGAGGTAAGCATCGCCTGCGCCTGCACGAAGGGCGCGCTGGCGAGCACGTGCGGCTGTCCGGCCGCCTGCTCGGCGACCACTTGCCAGCCCGCCATTTCGCCGCTGCCGCCGGTGATCTGGACATGCGAGACGACGGCCAGAATGCGCGAGCGCAGCTCGGTCTGAAAGCCGTTCATCACCGACAGGACGACAATCAGCGCGGCGACGCCGAGCGCGATACCGAGCATGGAAATCAGCGAGATGAAGGAAATGAAGTGATTGTGCTTTTTGGCGCGCGTGTAGCGCAGGCCGATCAGCAACTCGTAAGGAAGGGCCATCAGCGGCGGGAACTCATCTCAGGTTGGTACTTCGAAGCGCCGAAACGGCAAAGCCGCTATGCTACACTTTTTCCGCCAGCGGCTGCCCGTTCAACCGTTCAGGCTTCCAGGGAAAGCGCGGGGCCGCATTCAAACCACCTGCCCGCGCTACATACAGCCCACCCTCTCCCCCACTTTCCCGCCCAGCGCCTCCTCCACTGTCTCGCTTCCTCCGGCCCACCCGCATGCAGCTCACTCTTGTCGTCCCCGAACTCGTCTGGCCCGAACCCGACGACCGCGCAACTTTCGACGCCCTCGTCTGCCCCGGACTGAACACGCTGATCGCGCGCTGCCGACTGCAGCGACGGGCGCCACAGTCCTTTGAAGCAAGCCTCGGCGACGCCTTTGGCCTCAACGGCAGCGTCCCCTGGGCGGCTTTCCGGGTCCTCGGCGAGAGCCAGGCGCCGCCCGCCGCCGGAGCCGACCCGTGCTGGCTGTGTGCCGACCCGGTACATCTGCGCCTGCACCAGGAGAAACTCATTCTTGCCGACGGCAGCAGCCTCGACATCAGCCTCGACGAGGCGCGGGAGCTCATCGCCGAACTCAATCGCCAGTTCGCGGATGTCGGCACTTTCCATGTCGCCACGGCCGATCGCTGGTATCTGCAGCTCGCTGGCGAAACCAATCTGGGCCATTTCGACGTCCCGCCGCTGTCGGTCGTCGCCGGGCGCAAGCTCGGCCGGCAGTTGCCTGAAACGCCGGAGGCGCGCCACCTGCGGCAACTGCTCAACGAAGTGCAAATGGTCCTCTACGGGCAGCCGGCCAACGAAAAACGCGAGGAGGCCGGCCGCTCGACGATCAACAGCCTGTGGTTGTGGGGCGCTGGCGCGCAAGCCGCAGCGAACAGCAGCGCCGACGCCGGCAATTTCGCCGGCATCTGGGGCGCAGACGTACTAGCCTGCGGCCTGGGCCGCGCTTACGGCATCCCGACGCAGCCACTTCCCGCCGACCTCGGCGCGCTGCTCGCACAGACACCCGCCGGCAGCCGACAGCTGGTGATTCTCGACACGCTGCAGCGCCCGGTGCAGTACGAAGACGCCGACGCCTACGGCAAAGAACTGGCCAGGCTCGACAAACACTGGTTTGCGCCACTGCAGAAAGCGCTCGCCAGCGGCAGGATCAAACGCCTGCGCCTTGAAGCCGCGACCGCCTACGCGGCGCTGGCCTGGGAAAGCGGCCGCGGCGAGCAGTGGCAACTTTGGCGTCGCCCACAGCCGCTGGCGGCAACCGCGCAAGCGCTCGCCCGAGGCAAGTGATGACCACCCTGCACAGCCGTCGCGTCTCGCCGCGCGTCCAGTGGCAACTCGAACAACAGGGCCTGCACCCACTGTTGGCGCGCATCTACGCGGCCCGCGGCATCGTCATGCGCCACGAACTCGACTACGACTTCCCGTCGCTGCTGCCACCCGCGCGCCTGACGCATGCCGGCGAAGCCGCGGTGCTGCTCGCCGACGCCATCGCCCGGCAAGCGAAAATTCTCATCGTCGCCGACTACGATTGTGACGGCGCGACCGCCTGCGCGGTCGGCATCCGCGCGCTGCGCGCCTTCGGCGCGCGCGTCGATTACCTGGTGCCGAACCGCTTCACCTACGGCTACGGCCTGTCGCCGGACATTGTCGATCTGGCAGCAAAAAGCAGCCCCGAGCTGATCGTCACCGTCGACAACGGCATTGCCAGCGTCGACGGCGTCGCCCGCGCCCGCGAACTGGGCATCGCCACGCTGATCACCGATCACCACCTGCCGGGCGACGAACTGCCCGCTGCCGCATGCATCGTCAACCCCAACCAGCCCGGCTGCGACTTCCCGAGCAAGGCACTGGCCGGTGTCGGCGTGATGTTCTACGTGATGCTGGCGCTACGCGCCGAGTTGCGCCAGCGCGACTGGTTCGCGGCCGCCAGCGGCCGCGGCGAACCGAAGCTGGCGGCCCTGCTCGACCTGGTCGCGCTGGGCACCGTCGCCGACGTCGTCAAGCTCGACCACAACAACCGCGTGCTGGTCAGTCAGGGCCTGCAGCGCATCCGCCAGGGTCGGCTGACGCCCGGCATCGCGGCCATTTTTCGCGCCGCCGGACGCACGCCGGCACAGGCTTCGAGCAGCGACCTCGGTTTCATCATCGGTCCGCGCCTGAACGCCGCCGGCCGCCTCGCCGACATGTCGCTGGGCATCGAGTGCCTGATCACCGACGACCCGGGACGGGCGATGAACATCGCCCAGCAACTCGACGCCCTCAATCGCGAGCGCCGCGAAATCGAAGCCGGCATGCAGGAACAGGCGCTGCTGCTGATCGAAAAAGCCGGCGCCGACGCCGCCACGTCTGCGGACCCTCACTCGGCAGCAGTCGGCGTTTCGCTTTTTGACGCCGACTGGCACCAGGGCGTCGTCGGCATCGTCGCCGCGCGCATCAAGGAAAGGCTGCACCGCCCGGTTTTCGCCTTCGCCCGCGGCGAGGGGGATGGTGGCGAAATCAAGGGCTCTGGCCGTTCAGTCCCCGGTCTGCATCTGCGCGACGCGCTCGACCTGGTCGGCAAACGCGCACCCGGCCTGCTGCTGCGCTTCGGCGGCCACGCCATGGCCGCCGGGGTGACCATCAGGGAGTGCGATTTGCCGCGTTTTCGCGAACTCTTCGCGCAGGTCGCCGAAGAGTTACTGGCTCCGGCCGATCGCACGCGCACCCTGGAAACCGACGGCGGCCTCGAATCAGGCTATTACTCGATCGCCACTGCCCGCCTGCTCGAAGCAGAAGTCTGGGGCCAGGGTTTTCCGGCACCGCTGTTCGAGGACGAGTTCGTCGTCGAAAGCCAGCGCATCCTCAAGGACAAGCATCTCAAGCTGCGCCTGCGCAAAGGCGCGCAAAGACTGGACGCCATCCAGTTCAACTTTTCCCACCCCCCGGGAAACACCATCCGCGCCGCCTACCGGCTGGCGATCAACGACTATAACGGCGTGCAGACGCCGCAGTTGATGATCGAGCATATCGAGAACCCCTCGGCGTGAACCAGCCGCCGACGAGCAGGCGCAGCGGTGCGCTTGCCCAGTCTGCCCCCGGTCTTGCGACCCGACCGCCCAGGCAGCAATAGCCACCGCTCAGGCGCACTCCACGGCCTTTCTGCGGTCCCGGTCGACGCGGCGTTCGATGTTAACCAGCGCGTCCATGACGCCCTGCGGCAAGGCCGCTGTCCCTCGGCGATCCTTTTCCCGGCGGTCGTCGAAATGGCTGTAACTGCATTGACACGCAGCCCCGTCACAGGCATTCAACGGCAAACGCGGCACCTCTTTGGCCAGAAATCGTGTCCCGGCGAGCTGCCGTACCGCGGCACAGGTGTGGCTGCCCGGCCTGATCACAAGGCCGCGGAACGGCAGCTGGGAATAAGGCACCCTCTTTTCCCTCGTCGACCTCGGTCGCACACGGGCGCACCTGAAAGACCAGGCGACGACGCCACACACGCAAGAAAGAACAACCAGCCAAATTGACATGCTTTCCTCCCGAGATCAGTTTCCTTTTCTTGACCACTCTGAAAGTCAGAGCACGCAGTTCGTAGTGCATGGTCAAGAGCGTGCTGGGGCCGGCCACAGAGAGACTTCCCGACTTCGGCCTGCGCATTAGAATAACAAGAAATCTCACTAATATCAGCACTTAAACCCTGGCCGAGCAGACACAAGACGGGGCTTGCTTTGGCCTGCGCAAGCGAAGTGGCCAAGCAGGGTGAGCGAGCCCTGATACACCATCACTAGTGAACAGCGGCGACGCTACCCAGCGTCCGCGCGCCTAAGCTGCCGCCCGGCAGCTGGTGGCGGGCGTATATAATGGGCGGTTCATTCTTCAAGTGATCAGAAAAAACATGGAAGCCGAACAGCTCAACCTCATCGAAAACCGACTCGACGACCTCGGTCAGCGGGCCGCCGAACTGCGGAGGTATCTTTGACTACGATCAGAAAGCCGATGAACTCAAGGCCGTCTCTCTAGAACTCGAAGATCCGAAAGTCTGGGACGACGCCGAGCGCGCGCAGGAACTGGGCCGCGAGAAGCGCTCGCTCGAAAATATCGTGCTGACGCTGGATACGGTCGGCAAGGTCCTGCGCGACGCTGGCGAACTCTTCGCCATGGCCCGCGAAGAAGATGATGACGAAACGCTGCAGGCGATTACGGCCGACATCGACGGCATCGAGAAGGATGTCGCCGGCCTTGAGTTCCGGCGCATGTTCAACAACCCCGCCGACCCGCTCAATTGCTTCGTCGACATCCAGGCCGGCGCCGGCGGTACCGAAGCGCAGGACTGGGCGGCCATGCTGCTGCGCATGTATGTGCGCTACGGCGAACGCAAAGGCTACACGGTCGAAGTGCTCGAGGAGTCCGAAGGCGACATTGCCGGCATCAAGACAGCCAGCATCAAGCTCAACGGCGAGTACGCCTACGGCATGCTGCGCTCGGAAACCGGCATTCACCGCCTGGTGCGCAAGTCACCTTTCGACTCGAACGCGCGCCGCCACACCAGCTTTTGCTCGGTAACCGCCTACCCGGAAATCGACGACTCCTTCGAAGTCGACATCAACCCGTCCGACCTGCGCATCGATACCTACCGGGCGTCCGGGGCCGGCGGTCAGCACATCAACAAGACCGATTCGGCGGTACGCATCACGCACCTGCCGACGAATATCGTTGTCCAGTGCCAGAACGATCGCTCGCAGCACCGCAACCGCGCCGAAGCGATGGCCATGCTCAAATCGCGCATCTACGAGGCTGAAATGCGCAATCGCCAGGCCGAGCAGCAGAAACTCGAAGACGCCAAGTCCGATATCGGCTGGGGCCATCAGATCCGCTCCTACGTTCTCGACCAGTCGCGAATCAAGGACCTGCGGACCAACGTCGAGGTTGGCAATACGCAGGGCGTGCTCGATGGCGACCTCGATCAGTTCATCGAAGCAAGTCTCAAACAGGGAGTCTGACCCATGCCACGAGCCTTCCTCACCATCGCCCTGGCCAGCCTGCTGCTTGTGCCTAGCTTTGTACCGACCTTCGCCGCCGCGCTCGACAGCTCGCTCGACGCCTATGTCGGCCAGCAGCCGGAAGCACTGCTCAAGGCAAAGCCGGAGTTTGCCAAAGCTTACCGCAGCGCGGTCGGCGAACTCGACTTCCCGGCATGGACGCAGCGACTCGCTGCCGGCAAGCGAGCCGAGCGCGTCGACATCAACGGCACCGCCTACGTCCTGACTTCGGCCTGCAGCTCCGCGGGCTGCCTCGACGAACACCTCTACATCCTCTTCGACCCGCAAAGCGGGCGCGCCAGCGGCCTCTTCTACCTGCCGCCAGCGAGCGACGATCCGGGCGACACGCGTACCGCGTTTTCACGCTGGTACGGCATGCCTGCCGACAAGGCTACGGCCCAGGCCATCGGCGCTTTCCTGCTCGAGCGTGCAGCCACCGATGCACAGACCCTGGCCAACCCCGCAAAGCAGTGATACCCCGCTGATCACCCGAGACCGACCGCCATCATGCCCGACACCGACACCCCGCAGGACAGCTCCGCGCAGCACGACGAGAACCGCATCATTGCCGAACGACGCGCCAAGCTCGCCGAATGGCGGCAGACCGGCAGCGCCTATCCGAACGACTTCGCACGCGAGAACACCGCCGGCAAAATCGTCGAACTGTACGAGGAAAAAGACCGCGAAGAGCTCGCCGCCTTGCCGGTCGAAGTGCGCGTCGCCGGTCGCATCATGCTCAAGCGGGTCATGGGCAAGGCCTCGTTCATCACTCTGCAGGACCTTTCGGGACGTATCCAGGCCTACGTCAGCCGCGACCTGATCGGCGAAGAAGCCTACGCGGCATTCAAACGCTGGGACATGGGCGATATGGTCGGCGCTGTCGGCACCCTCTTTCGCACCCGCAGCGGCGAACTGACCGTCGAATGCTCGCAAGTACGGCTACTGGCCAAGTCGCTGCGGCCGCTGCCGGAGAAGTTCCACGGCCTGACCGACCAGGAACAGAAGTACCGCATGCGCTATGTCGACCTGATCACCAACGAGCGCTCGCGCTTCACTTTCGCCGTCCGCAGTCGCATCGTGCAGTCGATCCGCAGCTACATGGTCAACGACGGTTTCCTCGAAGTCGAAACGCCGATGATGCATCCCATCCCCGGTGGCGCCTCGGCGAAGCCCTTCAAGACGCACCACAACGCCCTCGACATGGAGCTCTTCCTGCGCATCGCGCCGGAGCTATACCTCAAGCGGCTGGTCGTCGGTGGGCTCGAAAAAGTCTTCGAAATCAATCGCAACTTCCGCAACGAAGGCATCAGCCCGCGGCACAACCCCGAATTCACGATGATGGAGTTCTACGAAGCGTACTCCGAGTATCGCCGCCTGATGAACTTCACCGAAGGGCTGTTGCGCCACAGCGCGCGCGAGGCGCTGGGCAGCGAAACCTTCGTGTACCAGGGCCGGACCCTCGACTTCGCCAAGCCTTTTGCGCGCCTGACGATCATCGAAGCGATCCGCAAGGACCATCCCGGCTACAGCGTCGAACAACTTGATGACGCCGCCTGGCTGCGCGCGAAGCTGAGCGCGATGAAAGTCGAGGTGAGTGCTGCCGCCGGCCTCGGCACCCTGCAGCTACTGCTCTTCGAAGAGACCGCCGAAGCCGAGCTGTGGGACCCGACTTTCATCATCGACTACCCGGCCGAGGTCAGCCCCCTGGCCCGACGCAGCGACCGCAACCCGGAAATCGCCGAGCGCTTCGAGCTGTTCATCGCCGGCCGCGAAATCGCCAACGGCTTCTCCGAGCTGAACGACCCCGAGGATCAGGCAGCCCGCTTTCTCGAACAGGCCAGGGCCAAGGACGCCGGCGACGAAGAAGCCATGTACTACGACGCCGATTACGTGCGCGCGCTCGAATACGGTCTACCGCCGACCGCCGGTTGCGGCATCGGCATCGACCGCCTGATCATGCTGCTCACCGACTCGGCGAACATTCGCGACGTGATCCTCTTCCCGCAGATGCGGCCCGAGTAAGTGCCGTGCACCGCCCGGTCATGAACGCGCACGCGATCGTCATCGGCGCCGGCCTGGCCGGCAGCAGCGCCGCCGAACGCCTGGCCGCGCGCGGCTGGAAAATCGACCTCATCGAGCGCGCCCACGCGCCCGCCCAGGGCGCCTCGGGCAACGTCGCCGGCGTCTTGCGCCCGCTCCCTTCGCTCGACGACAACCGCCTGGCGCGCCTGACCCGGGCCGGCTTCGAACACGCCTGCCGCCATTTCGCAGCCTTGACCGCCGCCGGCCAGCCGCTGCGCTGGGGACAAACCGGCGTCCTGCATCTGGCTCGCGACGAAACGCACGCGGCCACCCAGCAGCGGGTCGTCGAAATCCGGAAGGCGGCAGCCGACCAACTCTACTTCGTCGATCGTCAGCAGGCGCGGAAACTCGCCGCCTGGCCGGTGGCCAGCGGCGGCTGGTGGTTCCCCGGCGGAGGCTGGGTCGATCCGGGGTCGCTGTGCCGCGCCAATCTCGCCCGCTATGCCACGGCCATCACTACCCATTACGCCGCGGAGGTCGCGCAGATCGACCGCCCGGCCGATCTCTGGCGCGCCCGCAATGCCGCCGGCGACGTCATCGCCGCAGCGCCGGTACTGATCCTCGCCAATGCGACGACCGCCCGACATTTCGCCGTTACCGCCCACCTGCCCCTGCGCGCCGCCCGCGGACAGGTGTCGCATCTCGCCGCAGCAGCCGGGTCGGTGCCTGACGTCGTCGTCTGCCGCCTCGGCTACGTGACCCCAGCCATCGACGGCCTGCGCTGCGCTGGCGCCACTTTCAGCGTCGATGATGGCGAAGCCGCGCTGCGCGAAAGCGACCACGCCGAAAACCTGGCCAAACTCGACTTCATCCTGCCCGGCTACGGCAACGGGATTCAGGCACGCGACCTCGCCGGACGCGTCGGCTTCCGCCCCCTGTCCCCCGATCGCCTGCCGATGATCGGCGCCATTGGCGACGCCGCAGCGATCGACCCCGACGCCCCCTCCCAAGCACTCGCCGAAATGCCGCGCCTGCCGGGTCTCTACCTGATCAACGGCTTCGGCGCCCGCGGCATCGTCTGGTCGGCTCTCGCCGGCGAACTGCTCGCCTGCCTGGTCACCGCTGCCCCTCTGCCGCTGCCCGACGATCTGGTCGACGCCGTCGACCCCGGCCGCTTTCTGCTACGCGGCCGAAGCCGACGGCAGCGCGTCGACAAAGTGCGGTGAACCTTCGCGTAGAGCGTGAGCAAGACCACCTCGGCTTCTCTGGTGCCAGTGAAATGGATCACCCGCACACCGCCGGCCTTTCCCGAACCGGCCCTTCCCCAACGGACTTTGCGAATCACGGCGTATGCGCTTCGCCACGCTTGCTTTAAGATAGCGAACAGCATTCCGAGCTGGCCGACCCTCTTGCTTCGATACCTCAAGCCCCTTGCTTACCACCCGACGTTCAATGCGTGTTGGCTGCTGTGCGCGCTGTTTTCACGCAGCACGCTGGCGCAGACCGCGCTTCCCGAGCCCCCTGGCCTGTCGCTGGCGACGATGCTGCAAAGCGTTCTCGGACTGGCACTGGTCATCGCTGTCCTGTTTCTGGCCGCCTACTTTCTGCGCCGGCTCAACGGCGGCCGTGGTTTCGGCAGCAATGGCCCGATGCGCGTCGTTGGCGGTCTGATCATCGGCAGCAGAGAACGCATCGTGCTGGTCGAGATTGGTGATACCTGGCTCGTTGTCGGCCTGGTACCCGGCCAGATCCGAACCTTGCATACGCTACCGAAAGGCGAGTTGCCAGCGGCCGGCGACGGCGAAAAACCTTTCTCGCAATGGCTCAAGCAAGTCGCCGAGCGCAGGAATGAAGGCCGCTAGACGCAGCCGCGGCGGCGTGCTGCGCGTGGTACTGGCGGTGGTGCTGGCTTCGCTCGCGCCACTGGCGGCCTGGGCTCAGGCCGGCGGCCTGCCGGCGCTGACCAGCACCCCGGGCGCGGCTGGCAGCCAGACTTTCACGCTGTCGGTGCAGACCCTGCTGACACTGACGGCACTGACCTTCATCCCGGCGGCGCTGCTGATGATGACCAGCTTCACCCGGATCATCATTGTCCTGTCGCTGCTCAGGCATGCGCTCGGGACGCAAACCTCGCCGCCCAATCAGGTACTGCTCGGTCTGGCGCTTTTCCTGACTTTTTTCATCATGTCGCCAGTGCTCGACAGCGTCTATAGCGAAGCCTATCTACCCCTGTCGGAAAACAGAATCACCTATCTGCAGGCGATCGAACGCGGCGCCGTGCCCCTGCGCAAGTTCATGCTCAAGCAGACGCGCGAAGCAGATATCGCGCTCTTTGCGCGCATGGCCAACGCACCGCGCTTCCAGTCTGCCGACGACATCCCCATGCGGCTGCTGGTCCCGGCCTTCGTTACCAGCGAGCTGAAGACGGCTTTCCAGATCGGCTTCATCATCTTCATTCCCTTTTTGATCGTCGACATGGTCGTCGCCAGCGTGCTGATGTCGATGGGCATGATGATGATGTCGCCAGTGATGATCGCCCTGCCCTTCAAGCTGATGCTCTTCGTGCTCGTCGATGGCTGGCATCTGATCCTCGGTTCGCTGGTCGCCAGTTTCGCCACATGACGCCCGAACTGGTCATGGATATCGCGCGTCAGGCGGTCGAGATGACCTTGCTGCTGGCCGCGCCACTGCTCCTCGCGGCGCTGCTGATTGGCCTGATCGTCAGTGTTTTTCAGGCCGCGACGCAGATCAACGAGCAGACACTGTCCTTCATTCCCAAGCTCGTCGGGGTCTTTCTGATCCTCCTCCTGGCCGGCCCCTGGATGCTGGGGCTGATGGTCGACTACGTGCGCCGACTGTTCGAGAGCATTCCTCTACTGGTCGGCTAGGGCGGCGATGATCAGCCTGACTTCGGCCGAGATCAACGCCTGGATCGTCGCCTTCTTCTTCCCGCTAGCACGCGTCCTCGCCGTCCTGGTCAGCGCGCCGCCTTTCAACAACCCCGCCCTGACCGTCCGCATCCGGCTCATCCTCGGCCTGGCGATCACCCTGGCCATCGCCCCGGCGCTGCCGCCGATGCCCGCGGTCGACCCGGCGTCAGGTGCAGGTCTCCTGATCCTCGCGCAACAAATGCTCATCGGCTTTGCCATGGGTTTCGCCATACGCCTGGTGCTCGCCGCAGTCGACCTGGCGGGCAGCATGATCAGCCTGCAGATGGGTCTCGGCTTCGCCACCGCCTACGACCCTCTGACCGCCGGTCAGACCGGGGTGGTCTCGGAATTCCTCGGGCTGCTGGCACTGCTGATTTTCATGGCCATCAATGGTCACCTGATGGTCATCGCCACCTTGGCGCACAGCTTCACCGCCATCCCCGTCGGTGCAGGACTACCGGAAACCGGCAGCTGGTGGCAGCTGGCGCGTTCCGGTGCGTTGATCTTCTCGTCGGGGCTACTCCTGGCGCTACCGATTCTTGTCGCGCTGCTGGTCACCAACCTGGCGCTGGCCATCCTGAGCCGCGCCGCACCGCAACTCAACCTGATCGTCATCGGCTTTCCGCTGACCATCACTCTCGGCTTCGCTGGATTGGTGTTCGGTCTGTCGTATCTGAGCCAACCCATGCAGCATATTTTTGAGTACGGCCTGCAGGCCATGCTCGGCAATTTCTCCCCAGCCGCGCCCTAATGCACCGTCTCGGGATGACTTCGGACCAACTGGAAAGTGCCTTCCGCGTAGCGATGCGTAAAAGGCGTGCTCGATTCGACACCCTCGGAATAGTCCAGAATCCGGAAGCCCAGGAAGCCATGTTTGCGCTGCAACTGCAGCGCTCGCCGCTGGAGAATCAATCCGGACTCACCATCGCCGCCGGTGCGGAAACTCTTGGCGCGCATCGACAGCAGGTAAGTGTCGCTGCCGATCATCCGCTCTTCGATAGTCCAGTTCGGTGCCAGCGGATCGTAGACCACATAGGCGATGATCGCACCAGCAGCGGCCAAGCCGAGATTCGCCGCCGGCCCGGTATAGGCGGAGGCGGCATGGCCCACCGCCCCGACCATGGCGACTGCCTTGCCAGGCTCGACGCTGACGGTCGGGTCGGGTGACTGCGCAAAGCGGCTGTCGGGGGGACTGCTCGCTGCCCGCGGCGGCGGCTGCACGTCGACACTGCCACAGCCCGTCATCAGCAGAGTGACGAGGAAAAGAGCGGCAGGGAGAAGCCTGGGCATGTTCATCACTTACAGATAGCTGAACAGGCTCAGGCCACTGATCGTGACAAAGGACTTCTGGGCGGCTTCGAGACTCAACTGCTGACGCGTGAAGTCCGAGAGCGCTTGCGCGTAGTCCAGGTCCTGAAGAGCCGACAGGCTCTGCTGATGCAGAATATCGACGGCCGCCGAGTTGCTGCTCAGACCATCCAGTGCCTGCAGGCGTGCACCGACCGATGCCTGCACGCGACTGACGTTGGCCTGCGCCTGGTCGAGATGGTTCAGGTGAGCTGCCAGCTGGCCGGTGAATTCGCTCCTCGCCTGGCTCGAAGCGAGTGGCGAGTTGAGCAGGCCGATCAGCTCCTGCATCGTCTGGAAAACGCTTTTGTTGCCACTCGGCGTGACGCTGAAGCTGTCGCCATCGGCCGGCAGGCCGTTGATTACCACCTGTGCGCCAAAGTCCGCCGCCGGCGCGCTGCTCAGCAGTGGAATAGCCTGTCCGGCAGTAAATGGCAGCAGCCCACTGACTGACCTGGCCGGCAAAGCGGCGGCCGGCGGCGGCGGCGTCGAGACGTCGAACAGCTGGTACTGACTGGTCCCGGCGAGCGACGAGAATCGTATTTCCAGCGCCTGATTACTGCTTCCCTGCCAGAAATCCGAATTCAAGGCACGCTGCCACTTCTGCGGGTCAAGCACCGAGCCGCCGTCGATCACCCCGGCACCCCGGTTGGCAAGGGTGCCACCGTCACCGCCAGCGGCGGCCAGGAAGCTGCCATTACCTTCACGGATGTTCATGAAAAGATCGCTGCCGGCAACGCTGCTCGGCATCTGCTGTGCCGGCCCGACCTGCATCAGACGCTCGCCATCGTCACCGAAATAGCGGACCGAGGTCGGTGCTGCCGACGATGTCGCCGCACTGAGCACGAATGGCGTCGTCGCGCCCTGGTGACCGGCAAAGAGGTAATCACCGTCGGCATTCTTGCTGTTGGCAA
The DNA here is from genome assembly GCA_003332265.1 of Candidatus Accumulibacter meliphilus. Lineage (GTDB taxonomy): Bacteria > Pseudomonadota > Gammaproteobacteria > Burkholderiales > Rhodocyclaceae > Accumulibacter > Accumulibacter meliphilus. The sequence continues at coordinate 76,476 of QPGA01000007.1, read as the reverse complement.
TTCCCAACAATTCCGCGAAGCGCGCCTCGAGTTCGCTGGCCACGGCCTGGCGGTCACTGTCACCGAGAATCGTATTCCCGGCCTGAATGACGCGCTCACGAACGCTCTGCAGCAGATCGGTCACCGCGCCGAGCTGACTGTCGACCAGTCCCAGGCGATCGGCTGCCGCGCCCTGATTACGCGCGTACTGAGCGGCGACCTCACGAGTCTGCGTGACGGTGAGCGCTCGCGCCGCGCCGACCGGATCGTCGGCCGGCGTAAGGATTCGCCGGCCGCTTGAAATCTGCTCCTGCAGCTTGAGCAGCTGGCTCTGGTTGCGCTCCATGCCACGCACACCGGCATCATAAAGTTGATTGCTGCTGATCCGCATCTACGTCTCCTTAACGGTCATGACAATCGAAACACCCCAGATCATGAAAGTCATGACCGTTTCCCCCTCTTCCCCGACCCTTCTCCCGCGAGGGGAGAAGGGAGGTTTGTGAGTCGCTTGCGCGACTTTCACATTAAGCCGCCAGTTCGAGAATCGTGTCGAACAGGGAGGCGCCAATCTGAAATGCCTTCGCCGACGCCTGGTAGGCCTGCTGATAGCGAATGAGGTTCGCCGCTTCCTCGTCCAGATTGACCGCCGACAGCGAGTCGCGACTCGCTTGTGCCTGCGCCAACAAGTTCTGTTGCGCTTCGGAGCTGACCTGCAACTGGCGTGTCTTGTTGCCGGTTTCGCTCACCAGGCGCGCATAAGCGTCCTGATAGGAAGCCGTCTGCCCGGACATCGTGTGCTGCGTTTGCAGCTGCGCAAGGGTCAGCGCGTTGCGCCCGTCGGCCGTGGCCCCGCTGTTGATCTCGACCGTGAAGCGGTCGCCATTATTGGGCAAACCGGTCATCACAAAGCTGAAGCCGGTGGGCGGACTGACGCTGGCCGAGCCCACCAGGGTGACCGTTGCGCCGCTGCTGTAGGCAATGCCCTGGTCGCTGGCGGTGATGTTCACCGGCGCTGCACCATCGATCGACACCCGCGCACCGACCGGGAAGTTGCGCAGTTCGCCAGCGTTGTATTCCAGACTGATCGGCAATCCGGCCACGGCGTCCGCATAGCCGGGTCCGGCCTGGCCCGATGAAATGGTGGCCGAACCGGTATTGGCCGTGCCGACGGCGGCCCGCAGCGGTCCGGCCGCGGCGACCAGACGCGAGTCGGCGATCAGCGCAGGATTCACCACGATGCCGCGCGCCGCTCCCCGCGTCGGCTGAATCAGATAGCTGGAACCCGCCACCAGGGCGACCGGTGAAGCCAGCTCAAAACCCTGCGGATCACTGCTCAGCTGTGCGTTCACCGCCGCCAGGTCGGCCCCCGTCCATTGCTTGTTGTCCGTCAGGCGGGTCAGGGTGAGGCCAGCGCCGTCGGCATTGAGTCGGTAATCACTGTTGCCCAGATCGGCGTAGAAATTGCCATTGAACGGCTGCGGGCTGACGAAAGCAGCGCTGACCAGGGGGCTACCCGGCGGATTCCGGGTGTTGCCGATCACCACTGGCGGAGAAACCGAAAAGAACTGCGGCGTAAAGCTGGTCGACGATGACGACGAGGCGAGCTGCGACTGACCGAAGAAATCCTGACCGAGCGCGTGTTGCGCATTGAAGGTCAAGGCCAGCGAAGCCGCGTTGCTGCCCAGTTCGTTGCTCGCCCTATCCAGGGACTCGCTGCGGAAAGCCAGCAAGCCGCTCAAACTGCCACCGCTGATCAAGGACTCCGGCATCTCCTGGACCCCGGCCGTGGTTCGCAAACCGACGACCAGGCGGGAGGAATCGGCGCTCGACGCCATGGTCGCCATGCCGACCAGCTGTGAGCCGACAACCAGTTGCTGGCCGCTGCCGACGAAGACGTTGTAGCTGCCATCGGTATTGGTCGTCGTGCGGGTACGGATCAGTTGGTTCAGTTCGAGCACCATCTGGTCGCGCGTATCGAGCAGGTCGTTCGGCGGTTGGCCGGTCGAAGCTTCGGCAACCGCAATGCGACCGTTCAGCGAGGCGATCTGTTCGCCGTAGGAATTGACGCTGGCGACGGCAGCCGTGATTCCACTGTTGATGCCATCGTACATCTCGGCCAGTTGATCGCTCAAGGACTGATAGCGGGCGCTCAGTGACTGCGCCGTCGAGACCATCGCCTGGCGGTTCTCCAACCGCGAAGGATTGGCGGCAAGGTCCTGAACGCTGGCGAAGAAGGCCTGCAGCGCTGGCGACAGCCCGGTGCCCGGGTCGGCGAGCAAATCATCGATCCGGCTGATTTGTGCGTAGTAGGTCTCCAGTTCACTGGCGCTGCTCTGCGAACGATCCACCTGCTCGGTCAGAAAACGGCTGTACATGCGCTCGACCGTGGCCACGTGCGCACCCTGGCCAACAAAGCCAGCGCCGGTCAGCAAGCCGGCATTGCTCGCCTGGATGCTCCGCTGGCGTGAGAAGCCCGGGGTGTTGACGTTGGCAATATTGTGTTCGGTGGTCAGCAGCCCATACTGAGCGACGTGCAGACCGGTCACTGCGGTATTGATGATTCCTGAGCCCATGCGGTGAACTCCTGTTTGATTGTTCTGTTAACGGCAGGGCCGCGCGAATATTTAGGCGATTGCCGGCGCGCGCCGTCGAGCGCCTAGCCGGCCAGGGCCTGGCGCAGGGTGTTGCCGGCAATGATGCGCGCCAGCTTGTCGGCGTACATCGGGTCCGTCGCGTAGCCCGCCTCCTGCAATGAACGGGCGAACTGTACGGCATCCTGCTGGCCACGCACGCCCGCATAGCGTGGCTTGCTGGAGAGCAGCTCGGCGTAGTCGCGAAACGCCTCGGCGTAGGAAGCATAGGCGCGAAACGTCGCGCGTTCGGACTGCGCCACGCCATTGACAAACTCCGTCGTGTCGACCTCAACCGTCGCTCCCGACCAGTTGCGCCCGGCCTTGATCCCGAAGACGTTGAAACTCGGCGAACCATCGGCACGGCTGATCTCGCGCCGTCCCCAGCCGCTCTCCAGCGCCGAGTGGGCGACCAGGAAACGTGCCGGGACACCGGTGGCCGCGGCCGCGGCCTGGGCGTGTGGCCAGACACGATCGACAAAGTCACGTGGCGCCGAAGGCGATTCCACGGCCAGCGCTGCTGCGCGACTGCTGCCCGCCGTGCTCGCCAGCAGGCCCGCCCGGTGGCGAGCGCCACCGAGAAAGCCAGCCGCAGTTGCCGGCGACAGGGAACTCAACGACTGCTGCAAGGCGTCAAGAGTTGCGCGGGTTGCGAGGTTTGCGCTGGTTGAATGCGTGGCCTCGGCTTCGCCGGCCTTGGCCGCTCGCCCCGACTGCTGTTGTTCGATCAATTCTGCCAGGCCCATGGGCATTTGGGTGGCCAGGTTCAGGGCCATTTGCTGATCGCCAAGGGCGGTAAAGAAGCTGCTTTGTTGGCTGTCCAGCATGCCGCCACTGATCGTCGCATCACGCATGCTTTTTAGCAGCAACTGCAGGAGCATGCCTTCGAACTGCTGTGCTACCTGCTTCATGCCGCCTTGCGAATCCTGAGCAAGCCGGGCGCGCAGATCGGCGACCGCGGCGGGATCGATGGCAAGGCGAGTGTTGGCAGTATCGCTGGCAAGCGTGATTGATTGCATGGGCGGATGTGCTGGTGGGATGGGGTCTTGAACGAGGACTCAGATGATCTCCAGCTCGGCACGCAAGGCGCCGGCCGCTTTCATGGACTGCAGGATGGAAAGCAGATCCTGTGGTCCGGCACCGAGCGCATTGATCGCCTTGACGACATCAGCGAGATTGACACCCGCCTTCAGCGACATCAAGGTACCGCCCCCCTGCTTGATCTCGATCTCGCTCTGCGTGGTGGTCACCGTCTGCCCCGCCGCCAGCGCATTCGGCTGGCTGACTTGCTGTTCGGTATTGATGACCACCGAAAGATTGCCGTGCGCGACGGCGCAGGATTCGATGGTCACCATCTGGTTCATCACCACCGAGCCGGTACGCGGGTTGATGATCACCTTGGCGATTCCTTTGGTCGGCCGTACTTCGAGACTCTCCAGATGCCCCAGGAAAGCGACCCGACTGTTCGCGTCTTCGGGGGCGATCACCTGCACCCGCCGACCGTCGAGCGCCTGCGCGGTGCCGGGACCGATGGCGCGGTTGATCACCTCGACCACCCGCTGCGTCGTTCCGAAGTCGGTCGTCCGCATCTCGTAGTGAACAAAGGGGCCCTGCCCCAAGGCCGTGGGCACTTCGCGCTCGACGGTTGCGCCGCCGACGATACGGCCGGCAAGCAGGTGATTGATTGTCACCCGACTGCCGGCGGAGCCCGCGCCGACCCCGGGAACCAGCACATTGCCCTGGGCTTGCGCGTAGATCTGACCATCGGCGCCTTTCAGCGGCGTCATCACCAGCGTCCCACCACGCAAGCTCTTGGCGTTACCCATGGACGATACGGTAATGTCGATGGCCTGCCCGATCCTGGCAAATGACGGCAGATTGGCGGTCACCATTACCGCGGCAACATTCTTCAGTTGCAGGGATTGCGTCGTCGGCAGGGTGGTGCCCAGCTGCGCCAGCATGTTGATGATGCTCTGGGTGGTAAACGGCGTTTGCGTGGTCTGGTCTCCGCTACCGTCCAGGCCGACGACCAGCCCGTAACCGACCAACTGGTTGCTGCGCACGCCCTGCACCGAGGCCAGATCCTTGATCCGTTCGGCCGCTACCGGAAAACTCAGCAATGAAAGGGCGAGAAAACCGGCAAGAGCGGCAAAAACCGCCGCACGACCCTGCGTTTTGCCGGTTTGCCTGACGATAGTCGGGGCCACTGTGTTCTCCTTACTGTGGAAGTCGCGTACGCGACTCACGAACCTCCCGTCGCCCCTCGTGGGAGAAGGGTCGGGGAAGAGGGGGGACGGTCAGGACTTTCATGATCTCGGAAATCTCGACATGTCATGACCCTTAGAATGGCAGGACGGTAAGGAAGAATCGTGCCAGCCAGCCCATCACCTGCGCTTCGCTGATCGCCCCGCTCTCCTTGTATTCGATGCGTGCATCGGCAATCTGTGACGAGGGGATGGTATTGGCGGCGTTGACGAAATACGGATTGACGATTCCCGAAAGCCGGATGTATTCCTGCCCCTGACCAATGGCCACCTGCTTCTCGCCGGAAACCAGCAGATTGCCGTTCGGCAGGACCTCGATGACGGTCACCGTAATGGTCCCGGTGAACACGTTGTTGGCCGCCGAATCGCCTTTGCCGGCGGCGACATTGCTGCTGCTGGCGTTCAGCTCCCCGGGCCGGAACCAGTTGGCCGGCGAACCCGCGAACGGCCCGGCGGTGGCGCTGATGCTGCCGGTCTTGCTGACGTTGGTGTTCGATTTGGTCGCCGCGTTGTTGTTCTCGCTGATGGTCACCGTGATCGTGTCGCCGACATAACGCGCACGGCGATCTTCGAACAGGGTTCTCGAGGCCCCCGCCTGATAAATGCTGCCGGTAGCTGCCAGATTGGCCGCCAGGGCATCGCTTCGATACTGCGGGCGCGCGGTCATCGGCTGGTGGATATTGGTCGGCGGCACAGTGGTGCACGCGGCCATCAGCAGGGCCACGGGAAGCAGCAACAGCGCTGTCTTGTTCACCTTCACCCGGCCAGTACTCATCATCGAGCCCTTACAGCTGCGTCAGACGCGCCAGCATCTGATCCGAGACCGCCACCACTTTCGAGTTCAGTTCGTACGCCCGTTGGGTCTGAATCATCAGTACCAGCTCCTGCGCGGCATTGACGTTGGAGGCTTCGACATAGTTCTGTACCACGACCCCCGAGCCATTGTTTCCCGGGGTATTCGGCGTCGGCGTGCCGCTCGACGCAGTCTCCAGGTAGAGATTGTCGCCAACGCTCTGCAGGCCGCCATTGTTGATGAAGGTGGCCACCTGAATGATGCCGATCTGCACCGTGGCTGGAGTCCCCGGCTGGGTGATGCTGACCACGCCATCGGTACCGACGGTCACCGTCAAGGCATTCTCGGGGATGGTGATCGCCGGTTGCAGCGGATTGCCGCTGGTGGTGACGATCTGGCCCTGGTTGTCCTTCTGAAACGAACCATCACGCGTGTAAGCAGTGGTCCCGTCGGGCAGCAGGACCTGAAAGAAGCCCGCCCCGTCGATGGCCATGTCGAGACTGTTACCGGTTTGCTGCAGAGCACCCTGGGTGAAAATCCGCCCCGTGGAAACGGGGGTCACGCCCAGGCCGATCTGCAGCCCGTCCGGAATCTGCGTCGTCTGCGACGACTGGGCACCGGGCTGACGCAGGGTCTGATAAAGCAGATCGGCAAAAATCCCGCGTGCCTGCTTGAAACCATTGGTGCTGACGTTGGCCAGGTTGTTGGCAATGACGTCAATCTGCACCTGTTGGGCAGTAAGGCCGGTACTGGCGGTCCACAGCGAGCGGATCATGCTTGTCCTGTCCTATCAGCGGTTCATGGAGAGAAGCTGGCTGGCCGCCTGCGCATTGGTGTCGGCCGTCTGCAACATCTTGATCTGCATCTCGAACTGGCGAGCGAGACTGATCATTCTGACCATTGCTTCAACCGAGTTGACGTTGCTTCCCTCGAGCGCCTCGGGCACCAGTTTGACGTCCTCGTCGGCAGGGGCGCCGAAGCCGTTGCGCGTCCGGAAGAGTCCGTCATCGCCGCGCAGCAGATCGTTTTCCGGTGGATTGACCAGCTTGATCCGGCCGACCACGTTGACACTGTTGATGGCCCCGGCACCCAGGCGCGGAATGCTCGACACCGTCCCGTCAGTAGCGATGACAATGTTGTTGTCGGGCGGTAGCGAGATCGGTCCCCCCTCACCGACGACATTCAAGCCACTGCTGGTCTTCAGCATGCCATTGGCGTCGGTCTTGAGATTGCCGGCACGCGTGTAGGCCTCACGACCGTCCGCAGCCTGCACGGCAATCCAGCCATTGCCGTCTACCGCGACGTCGAGCGGCCGACCGGTGACCACGATCGGCCCCTGTTCGAAAACGTCGGCCACCGAGGCGTCAGCGACGAAAGCCCGGGTCGGCGCACCTTCGCCCAGCACCGGCACGGCGCGGAAACGATGCTCCATTGCCCGATAGCCGGTGCTCGTGGCATTGGCCAGATTCTGGGCGATGCCAGCCTGCTGCAGAACGACCTGCTTGGCACCACTCATCGCGGTGTAGATCAGGCGATCCATGGCTCCTCCGCAGTCCTTCGCTCAGTGTCGATCACTAGCGCAGATTGACCAGCGTCTGCATGATCTGATCCTGGGTCTTGATGGTCTGTGCATTGGCCTGGTAGTTGCGCTGGGCGGTAATCATGTCCACCAGCTCCTTGGTCAGATCAACGTTCGAATCCTCGACGGCCGCCGACTGAATCACCCCGCGACTGCCCGACGCCGGCGCACCAATCAGCTCCGGCCCGGACAGCGAAGTCAGGCTCCACTGGTTGTTGCCCAGACTCAAGAGTCCATTCGGATCGGCAAAAGTGGCCAGCACCACCTGCCCCATGTTGCGCGTCTGGCCATTGCTGTAACGCCCCTGGACGATGCCATCGGCGTTCACACCCACCCCGACCAGGCTGCCGGAAGTGAAACCTCCCTGCGTCAGGCGATCGACGTTCGAGCCGCTGCCGTACTGGGTAGTGCCGGTGAAATCCATGACCCCCGGCCGCCACGGCGACGCGGCACCGGTGGTCAGGTTCCACGAGGGCAGATCGTGCACCGCCGAGCCCGGGTCGAGGGCACCCGACGTGTTGAAGCGCAGATTGCCGCCCGGCACGACTTGCGGATCGGCACCATCGAGAGTGGCGTGCACGGTCCACTCGCCGGGAGCCGTCGTGCCATTGAGAACGTAGAAAGTGGTCAGATTGTGGACCACGCCGAGGGTGTCGAAAACCGTCAATGCCGTCGAGAAATTGTAGGTTTCCGGATTGCTGTAGTCGAAGGGCCCCACGGCCGGAGCCGAGTCGCGCGAGTCGAGATTGAGCACCGCCCGCAGTTCACCAGCGAGTGGGTCGCTGCTCGCCAGCGGCGCAATCTGGCCCGCCGAAATCTGCAATTCGACCGGATTCGAAGGGGTTATCGCCCCGCTGGCCGCGACCGGGTAACCGGTCAGGCGAGAGCGCTGATCGTTGATCACATAGCCGTCATTGTCGATGTGAAACTGACCGTTGCGGGTATAGCTGATCGCGCCTTCGTCGCTCAGGCGAAAGAAACCGCCACCGTTGAGCGCCAGGTCGAGCGGATTGTTGGTGGTCGTCAGATTGCCCTGCGTAAACTGCTGCTGCACCGCCCCGACGCCGACACCGATACCGATCTTGGCACCGGAGACGATGCCCAGCGAGGCGGCGTAGATGTCCGAGAAGTTCGCGCTGCCGCTCTTGAAACCAACCGTACTGGAGTTGGCAATATTGTTGCCGATCACGTCCAGCGACGAAGACGCCGCGTTCAGGCCGCTCAAACCCTGCTGAAAACTCATTCTTGCCTCCTACGCCTAGAGAATCTGTTGAACCTTGTCGAAAGCGACCCGTCCCAGCCCACCCAGGTCGAGCTGGTAGCTGCCTTTTTCTCTAACCAAAGCATTTACCGTGCCAATCTGCAGAGCCTCAGCGGCCACCGTTTCACTACCGCGCACCGCGTTCACCGTGAAACGATAAGTACCATCTGGCGCAGGGATGCCCTGAGCAGTCATCCCATCCCAGGTGAACGCAAAGCTGCCGGCGTCGTGGGCGCCGAGGCGCTCGCTCTGAATGACGTTGTCGCCAGCACCGAAAATCGTCAGGGTCACGTTGTCGGCAGGCGTGGCAAGATTGACTCCCCCATTCGCCTGACCATTGACCAGAGCCAGCCCGGAACCGCCGACCAGGACGTTCTTGCCGATAAGCCCGGCGGCCTGCACTGCCTGTCCCTCGTTGAAGGTGCTGAGCAAAGTCTCGAGCGTCGTATTCAGCCGCTCTATGCCGGTGACCGTATTTATCTGTGAAATCTGGCTGGTGACTGCCGCGTTGTCGAGCGGATTGAGCGGATCCTGATTCTTCAACTGCGTTACCAGCAGCTTGAGGAAGCGATTCTGGACCTCCTCGGTCGTCGACAAGAGCTGATTGGTGCCGGACCTGGTCTGAGCGTTGAGCGACGCCAGGATGTCGCTGCTTGAAGTGCTCGATTGCACGCTTTCCATCGTTTCTTTCTCCAGGGTGTCGTCGTGACTACTGGCCAAGCGCCAGGGTCTTGAGCAGCAATTGTTTGGCGGTATTCATGACTTCGGCGTTGGTCTGGTAGGCGCGCGACGCCGAGATCATGTTGGTCATCTCGTCGACGACGCTCACATTGGGCATGGTCACGTAGCCACTTGCGTCGGCCGCCGGATTACGCGGGTCATAGAGCAGGCGCCCAGGGCTGCTGTCCTCGACGACCTGCGTCACCCGAACGCCCTGCGCCGCCGCACTGCCCATCGGCGTCGCCGCGAACACCACCTGCTTGGCGCGATACGGCTGGCCGTCAGAGCTGATCACGCTATCCGCATTGGCCAGGTTGCTGGCCACCACGTTGAGGCGCAGCGCCTGCGCGGTCATGGCGCTACCGGCCACTTTGAAGGTGTTGAAAACACTCATTCCTTATTGCCCCTGGATCGCCGAGCGCAAGGTATTGATACGCCCGGTCAGAAAGCTCAGGCCCGCTTCGTAGAAGAACGAATTCTCGGCAAACTGCGCCCGCTCGACATCCATGTCCACCGTGTTGCCATCGGCACTGGCCTGCGTCGGCTGCCGATAGAGCAGCTGCAGTGGATCGGCTGCCGCCGCCGTGCCCGGCAAATGCTGCGGGGAAGTGTTGGCCAAGGTGGCCAAGGAGGCCAGGCCCAGGGTCGCCAGACGCAGACCCGCCTGCTCGCGACCACTGACCGCCTGCTGCAGGGTGCTTGCGAAATCAAAGTCGCGGGCCTGGTAATGCGGCGTATCGGCGTTGGCAATATTGGCGGCCAGCACCTGCTGCCGCTCGGCACGCAGAGTCAATGCCTGCAGCTGGAAGGAAAGCGCCTCCTGGATTTTGCCGACCATCAGCGTGCCCCTCCGTGCTCTGTTCTCATGGACAGTCAATAAGCAATAGCCGTGCCATCTCCGTCAACGGCGAGCCGGCAGGCATTTGCCGGAGCTCTGCTGTAACCGCCGACCGGCATTTGCCGGCCCCACGGCAAAATTTGCCGCCCTCCTCGCCGGGCATTCATCTCCGGGCCGCTTCGCGAGGCGGCCGGAATCAGGCAGAATGACGTGATGCCTATCTCCAAGCTCGTCCGCCATCGCGCCACCCGCCTTGCCAAATCGCTGCTCGCTCTTCTTCTCGCCGCCGCGAGCAGCGGGGTCAGCGCCCAGGAGTCACTGAGCGCCGCTCTCGACAACTATCTGCGCATTCAGACCCAAGGCTTGCCGGGCAAGGCAAGCTACAGCATCGGCCGTCTCGACCAGCACGCGCAGGAGGCGCCATGCAGCGCTTACGAGCCTTTCCTGCCGCAGGGTAGTCGGCTCTGGGGAAGAACCACCATCGGCGTACGTTGCCTGGCACCCGAGACATGGACGATTTATGTGCCGGTGCAGATCAGAATCTCGGGAAGCTACCTGGTCACGGCGCGCCAGCTCAATCGTGGCCAGGTGATCAGCGCCGCGGACGTCTTTGCGCAGCAGGGCGATCTCGGCAGTCTGCCGGCCAGTATCGTGACCGATCCGGCGCAGGCCATCGGCAAAACGGTCAAGAACGGCGTCGCGGCCGGCCAACCCCTGCGCAACGACCTGCTCACCGCACCCTTGGCAGTGCAGCAGGGACAAAGCGTAAAGCTGCAGTCGAAAGGCGCGGGTTTCTCGGTCAGCAACGAAGGCAAGGCCCTCAACAACGCCAGCGACGGCGAGATCGTCCGGGTAAGCACCGCTTCCGGGCAGGTCGTCAGCGGCGTCGCACGTCCCGGCGGCATCGTTGAAGTGAGCTATTGAGCTATCTGCAGGATGTTGCTGAAAATAATGTTAAAGTTTTGCCGTTCTGCGCCGATAGATGAATTGAGAACAACCGCTCAAGAGGCAACACCGTGAAGATCGACAGCACCAGCACGACGGCCAGCGCCACCGTCAGCAGTGACACCCGCACGCGCGGCAACATCAGCAAACCGACCAGCAATGCGGCTGCCGAAGTGCATCTCAGTGAATTGGCAACCCATCTGCATTCGTCGGGAGAGGCCCCGGCCTTTGATGCCACCCGCGTGGCCGAGATCAAACAGGCCATCGCCGAGGGTCGCTTCACGATCAACGCCGAAGCCATTGCCGACCGCCTCATCGAGTCGGCCAGCGAACTGATCGCTGCGCAACGGCAGACCTGATCGTCGGCGAGCCAATGGCCGCGAAACCAGAGGGAAGCGAGCTCAGCGCTAGTGCCGAGTTCGCGCAGACCGTCGACAGCGAGATCGCCGCGGCGCAGAACTTTGTTGCCCTGCTCGAGCGCGAACAGCAAATGCTGGTCAAAGGCGAAGTCGACGACCTTCTCGATCTGGTGCGCCAGAAGAACAGCATCGCCGCCGAACTGGCAAGGCTCGCCACCCAACGCCAACGCTTGCTGGCCGCCAGCGGCCTGCTCAATGATCGCGCGGGCATGGCCGCCTGGCTCGCTGCACACCCCGTCGAAACAAGCGTGCACAGCGTCTGGTCGGCCTTGCTGGCCGTCGCCGGCCAGGCGCGCGAACTGAATCGCGTCAATGGCGAGCTGATCCAGGAACGTATGCAGAACAATGCGCAGGCGCTCGAAGTGCTCCTGGGAAGCAACGCGGCCAGCAATCTCTATGGCCCGGACGGACAAAGCGCACCACCCAGCGGCCGCCGCATCAGCGATAGTGCCTAACGGTCATGAGGCGTGGAGACACCCCCAAGTCATGAAAGTCATGACCGTTTCCCCTCTTCCCCTGACCCTTCTCCCGCAAGGGGAGAAGGGAGTTTCGTGAGTCGCTTGCGCGACTTTCACATTAACGTGCTGGCAGCGGAGCTGCTGTACTTGCCGGTGGTGCCGGTGGCAGTGGTGGTTCCGCTGGCGCCGGATCGGCGGCCACCGCGGCGCTCTCGCCCTGCCCCTGCAGATCGACTTCGGTGCCTTTTTCCGGGATCGCCGAGTCGATCAGAATCGAGACCCGACGATTGCGCGCCCGCCCGTCCGCCAGTGCATTCGGCTCGACCGGGCGCGTATCGGCATAGCCGATCGCGGTCAGCCGCGGCGCGGCGATGCCGGCTGCCGCGAAGAGGCGCAGAACGGTCGTAGCACGCACCGCCGACAGCTCCCAGTTGGACGGGAACTGTGTATTGCTGATCGGCACATCGTCGGTGTGTCCCTCGATGGTAATCGGGAAATCGGTCCCCACCAGCACCTCGGCCACCGCCTCCATGGCGCGTGCCAGTGGCGGTTGAATCAAGGCCTGCCCTGGCGAGAACAGGATGCTGTCGTTGATTTCTATGGTCACCCCGCGACTGGTTTCAAGGACCCGCACCTTCCCCTGCGCGACCAGGGGCGCCATCACCTCAAGAATGTCCTTGGCAATGCTGCGCATACTCTCGCGCTGTTTCTGTTTGACGGCCTCCTGCGCCTTGCTGGCCAGACTGGGCTTCGCCACGGACGCCGGTGTCGGCACGATCAGCGCCAGCTGGCCAGCGCTGTTGGCCGGTACATTGCGAAAAGCGCTGGCCATCGAATCGCTCAGAATTCGGTACTTGCCTTCATTGACGGAGGAAAGGGCGTACATCACAACAAAGAAAGCGAACAGCAGGGTAATGAAATCCGCGTACGAAACCAGCCAACGCTCGTGGTTTTCGTGCCCTTCCTCGGCGCGTTTTCGACGTGCCACAGTCTAGAAAATATAGCCGCGCAGACGGCTTTCAATGATGCGTGGATTATCGCCATTAGCGATACCGACCAGCCCGTCGACGATCATTTCGCGCTCTGTGATCATGCGATTGATGTGCGCCTTCAACTTGCCGGCCATCGGTAGATAGACCAGGTTGGCCAGGCCGACGCCGTAGATCGTGGCCACGAAGGCCACGGCGATGCCGGCGCCAAGTTTGGACGGATCGGACAGGTTCTCCATCACGTGAATCAGACCCATCACCGCGCCGAGGATGCCGATCGTCGGCGAGTAGCCGCCAGCCGCCTCCCAGATTCTGGCCGAGAGTTTCATTTCCTGGTCGAAGGTGTTTATTTCGACCTCCAGAACCTCACGCAGGCGCTCCGGTTCGGCGCCATCGACGAGCAGCTGCAATCCCTTGCGGGTGAACTCGTCCGCCAGCTCATTGACCAGCGCATCGAGTGCCAGCAAGCCCTCACGCCGCGACACCTGGCTCCAGTGGGCAATTTGCTGGATCAGTCGCTGCGGATCCGAAACTGGCGGGCGAAAAACCCACTTCACCATGCGGATGCCGCGGACGAAGGTCGCATACGGACTCTGCAACATGACCGCCCCCAAGGTGCCGCCAACGACGATGAGCAGCGCTGTCGGCTGCGACAAGGAGCCGACGTGGCCACCTTCGAGAATTTGCCCGCCGACAATCGCCAGCACGCCGATCAGCAGACCGAGAACACTGGTCCTATCCATTCTTTTCGATTTTCTTTCGCTTCTTGTCCACAGCGCCAGCCAGGCGCGTGCGCAAGCGCATCACGGCCTGACTGTGCAGCTGACAAACGCGTGATTCGCTGACGCCCATCACTTCCCCGATTTCACGCAGATTGAGATCCCGCTCATAGTAGAGCGCCATCATCAGCTTTTCACGCTCGGGCAGATCGGCAATCGCCCTGACCAGCGCCTGACGGGTCATCTCGTCCTCGAAGAGCTGCGCCGGATCGCTGTTCTCCTCAACCTGATGACGCTCCAGAAAATCCTCACCCTCCTCGCTGATCAGGTCTTCGAGATAAACCAACTGGTGCCCGCGAGCGCTCTGCAGCATCTTCTGATAGTCCGCCAGCGTCATGTCGAGAGCGTCGGCGAGCTCTTTTTCGGTCGGCGCGCGACCCGTTTGCTGTTGCAGCTGCGCGATGGCCGCCTCGATGAGGCGACAGCTGCGTCGCAAGCTGCGCGGCAACCAGTCGTTCTCGCGCAGGCTGTCGAGCATCGCACCACGTACCCGCTGCGCGGCGTAGGCTTCGAATTGTGCTCCCACACCGACCTCGAAACGGCCAATCGCGTCGAGCAGGCCGAGCATCCCGTTCTGGACCAGATCGTCGAGCAGAACGCTGGCCGGCAGACGTGCCATCAGATGGCAAGCGATGCGCTTGACCATTGGCGCGAAGCGCTGGACCAGCTGCTCCCTGTTGATCTGACCAGCGGCGTTATACATACGTTTTGGGAGAGAGCTATCAGGCGTAGATAGCTGTGGGGTCGATACGTTGGCTCAAGTGTAGCAGTTGTTGCACAAAATGTTCCAGGCCGCGGGTATCGGCGTCGTCGCCGGGCCAGTTGAGCAGTTCGCTGACCACGTTTTGATAGGCCATTGCTGACGGCGCCTCCGGAAACAGCGCGGCGACCGGTTGGCAGAGCCGGGACGCCTGCCGCAGAGACTCGTCGAGCGGCACGTAACCGGCATAATCAAGACGGGCGAGCTGGCGACTGTGCGCCACCGCGGCAATGTTGTCGTGGACCGCCTGCGCATCGCTCGCGCTCCGCGCCTTATTCACCAGAATGCGAAAATGCTTGCGGGCATAGCCCAGGCTGACTTTCTTGATCAGCGCGTAGGCGTCCGTAATCGACGCGCCGTTCGGCGAGACGACGATGACCGTATCGTGTGCCGCCAGGCCAAGTGGCGAAAAACCGAGCGGATGATCAAGCGAGGTATCGACGAGAACGATGTCCGCCGGTCGGTCAATCTGGCCAAAACTATCGAGCAGGATGCGCTGCTCGGCAGCACTCAGAGTCGCCAGCCGTTGGACCACCTTCGCGGCCGGCAGAACGCGGACCCCTGGCGCCACCGAAAGAATCACCTCGGACAAAGGCTTCTCGCAACGCACCACCTGCTGCAGATCGTGGCGCACGAGCACGCCGTAGTAGGCGGCAACGCTGTCGTCGCTGTTCTCGTCGACCACCAGCACTTCCTTGCCCTGACGGGCCAGGCAAGCCGCCAGGTTGGCCACCGAAACGCTTTTGCCAACACCGACGCTGCCGGCGGCGAAACTGACGATACGCAGCCGCGGGCGGCCGAAGAGACGCCTCAACCCAGCCGCCTGATCGCCGCGAAGATTAAGCACGCTGACCTCCTCCGGCAGAAACGACCTTGGTCGTGTGGGCCGCGTTGGCTGCGGCGCTGGCCATCATCAGGCCGGGTTCGAGGCCGGCGAGACGATGCGGCGAGCTGTCCGGCAAATCCTTGAAAGCACGGTGTACCAGATAAGGGCGATTGGGCAGATGCAGGTCTTCCGGTACGCGCTGCCCGTTCGAGACGTAGTACAGGCGCAGGCGATGACGGATGATGACATCGAGCGACGACGCCAGACTCGCGGCTTCGTCGACCTTGGTCAGAATGCAACCGGCGAGGTTCTGCAGTCCGTTATACGCCTTGATCACGTCGTCGAGCGTATCGCCACGACTGGTCGCCGACAACAACAACAGCGACTTGACGTCGTTATCAGCGAACATCGCCACCTGCTCACTGACCAGCCGATCGCGCTGGCTCATGCCCATGGTATCGATCAGCACCATATGCGTGTGCTGCAGATCCTGCAGCGTCGCACGCAGGTCGGCGCCATCCCTGGCCAGATGAACCGAAACGCCGAGAATCCGCCCATAAATGCGCAGCTGTTCGTGCGCGCCGATCCGATAACCGTCGGTAGTCACCAGCGCCAGCTTCCTGGCGCCGTGCCGCAGCACGCAGCGGGCGGCAAGTTTGGCGGTGGTGGTGGTCTTGCCGACACCGGTCGGCCCGACCAGCGCGTAGACGCCACCTCGGTCGACAATATCGCTCTCGCTGTCAGTGGTCAGCAGGCCTCGATCGGCACCTCCCTTGACCCATGCCAGCGCCTGTGCGGCATCGAGATCGCGCGGCAGGTCGGCGAGCAAGTGGCGGGCGAACTGTGGCGAAAAGCCGGCGTCGAGCAACTGGCGAAGAATCTCGGTCTTCACCGGCTCGGCGCGCGCCGATTCGCCCCAGGCGAAACCGGCCAGATGCTGCTCGACAATTTTTCGCAAGGAGCGAATCTCGTCGATCACGGCCGCCGGAACGACTTCGGCTTTCGCCGGCGGCGCATTCGGCGGCACTGCTCGCGGCAGATCGACCTGCGGCCTGGCGCGCACCGACAACGGCGGCGACGGCCGCGGCTGTCCCAGGCGTGCCTTCTGCGCTGCGCTGGTAGCTGACGCGGCCGACGCCGGCGCCTGTCGCGGGGCCGCCGGGCGCTCGCCGTGCGGCTCGAGCGAAGGACCTGGTGCAGCCTCCTTGCGACGTGGCCCTGGCTCGCGCTCGGCGGTCGGAACGATCATCTCCATGTCGCGGGCGGCAACCGCCATGATCTCGACACCTCCGGGAATCCCACGATTGGAGAGAATGATCGCGTCGGGCCCCAGCGTCTCCTTGACCTTGCGCAATGCGTCACGCGCGGTCGCGGCGATGAATTTCCTGACGTTCATACCTTGCCTCCAATAATCGAGGTAACTTTGATGGTTCTGTTTTCAGGCACTTCGCCGTGCGCCAGCACTTTCAAATGCGGGATGCTCCGACGCAGAAAGCGGGACAGCAGCGTGCGGAGATTTCCGGGAACCAGCAGCACGGTCGGCAAGCCGACGTCTTCCTGCCGCTGCGCCGCGGCGACCGCCTCGCGTAGCAGGGTATCAGCCAGACCTGGTTCGATACTGGCACCATCGCCGCCACCGCCAACTGCCTGGAGAAGAATCCGCTCGAGCTGCGGATCCAGCGACATCACCTGCATTTCAGCCCCGCCCGGGAACAGCTCCTGAGCAATCGAACGACCCAGGGCAATGCGCAGCTGTGCAGTCAGCACCTCCGCGTCCTGCGAGCGCGGCGCCGCTTCGGCCAGGGTTTCAATGATCGTGCGCATGTCGCGCAACGACACCCCCTCTTCGAGGAGGTTGCGCAAGACTTTCTGGAAAATGCCAAGGGTCAGCAGCTTGGGCACCACGTCCTCGACCAGCTTGGGCATCTCCTTGGCCAGGTGATCGAGCAGGGCCTGCGTCTCCTGGCGCCCGAGTAGCTCGGCGGCGTGCGACAGGATCAGCTGATTGAGGTGCGTCGCGGTCACCGTGCTGGCATCGACGACGGTGTATCCATAGGCCTGCGCCTGCTCCCGCATAGCCATCTCGATCCACACCGCCGGCAGGCCGTAGGCAGGATCCCTGGTCACCGTGCCCGGTACCTCGCCGGCAACGCGACCGGGGTTGATGGCCAGCAGATTCCCGGGGAAAGCTTCGCCGTCGCCGATTTCGACGCCCTTGAGCAAGATCTTGTAGGCATTCGGTTTCAGTTCCAGGTTGTCGCGAATGTGCACCGGGGAAACCAGGAAGCCCACTTCCTGGGCAAATTTCTTGCGAATGCCGCGGATGCGGCGCAGCAACTCACCGTCCTGCGCCTTGTCGACCAGCGGAATCAGGCGGTAGCCGACCTCCAGACCGAGGATGTCGAGCGCCGTGACGTCAGCCCAGCTTGCCTCCTGGGTTTCTCGGGCAGCGACCGGCGCCGCGGCAACCGGTAGCGGTGCGGCGACCCGCTCGCCTTTCTCGATTCGCCAGGCGATGGCGCCCAGAACACCGGCCAGGAGCAGAAAAACGAAGTTCGGCATGCCGGGAATCAGGCCCAGCAAACCAATGATCCCGGCGCTCAGAAAGATCAGCCGGGGATTCTTGAAAAGCTGCGCGATGAACTGTTGCGAGACATCCTGGTCGTCACCGACGCGGGTCACCACCATGCCGGCGGCGATCGATATGATCAACGCCGGGATCTGCGCCACCAGGCCATCGCCAATGGTCAACAGGGTGTAGGTCTTGGCCGCCGCCGCGATGTCCATGTCGTGCTGCAGGACGCCGACGAAGAGGCCGCCGACGACGTTGATCAACATGATCAGGATGCCGGCGACCGCATCGCCACGGACGAACTTCGAGGCCCCGTCCATGGAACCGAAGAAGTCCGCTTCTTCAGCAATCGTTGCGCGGCGCTTGCGCGCCTCGTCCTCACCGATCAAGCCGGCATTGAGATCGGCGTCGATGGCCATCTGCTTGCCGGGCATGGCATCCAGCGTGAAGCGCGCCGCCACTTCGGCGACCCGACCGGCACCCTTGGTGATGACCACGAAGTTGATGATCACCAGAATCGTAAACACCACCAGGCCGACGGCATAGTTGCCACCAACCAGGAAATGCCCGAAGGCCTCGATGACCTGCCCCGCGGCGCCCGGCCCGGTGTGCCCGTCAAGGAGCACGATGCGCGTCGAGGCAACGTTTAGTGACAGGCGCAGGAGGGTGGTGACCAGCAGCACGGTCGGGAAAACGGAGAAATCCAGCGGCTTCATCACGCTCATTGCAACCAGCATGACGATCACCGAAATGGCGATATTGAAAGTAAAAAAGAGATCCAGCACAAACGGTGGCAGAGGCAAGACCATCATCGCCAGGATCGCCAGGATCAGCAGCGGACCGGCGAGCTGCCGCTGCCCGAAGCGGGCGACGAGATCCTGCAGCACGATGGCGCCGGCGTTAGCCATGCGCGGCCTCCGGGACGAGTTCGGGCGGAACAGCGATTTCTCGCGGCGGCAACGGATAGGCGCCGCCCACCGCGCGCCAGCTGCTCAGCTGGTAGACGTAGGCCAGCACCTCGGCGACCGCCGCGTAAAGGGCGGCAGGTATCTCCTGGTCGAGTTCGGCGTGGCGATAAAGTGCGCGCGCCAGGGGCGCAGCCTCGACCGTCGGAACAGTATTCTCGGCGCCGATCTGGCGGATTTTGAGCGCCACCTCGCCCATCCCCTTGGCCAGCAGTTTCGGCGCTCCCATGCCTGCCTTGTAGACCAGCGCCACCGCGTAGTGACTGGGGTTGGTGACAATCACGTCGGCCGCCGGCACCGCCGACATCATGCGCTTGCGGGCGGCCTCGCGCTGCAGCTGACGAATGCGGCTCTTGACTTCGGGATTGCCTTCCAGTTCCTTGCCTTCCTTCTTGACTTCCGCACGCGTCATCTTCAGCTTGTCGTGGTATTGCCAGATTTGAAACGGCACGTCCACGGCTACGATCAAGAGCATGGCCGAAACGATGACCAGAAAATTGAAGCTGAGCAAATGGCCCGCGCCGGCCAGAGCCACCTCGATCGATTGCGCGAACATCGCCAGCAGATCGCCACTCTCGTTCCACAGGACGAGAACGGCAACTCCCCCGACCAGCGACGACTTGACCACGGCCTTGACCAGTTCCACCAGGCCGTTCCACGAGATCACGCGGCCCAGGCCCTTGAGTAGATTGAGACGGCTCAGGTCAGGTTGTAGCGCTTTCGCAGAGAAGTTCCAGCTGCCCAGGAAAAACGGCGACAGCAGCGCGGCAACGATCAGCGCCGCGAACAGCGGTGCGAAAGAAAGCAAGGCGTCGAGCGAAATATCTGCCAGGCGAACCAGCATCAGTGTCGGCTCAGTGGCCAGGTCGCGATCGAGCACCAGACCGCGGCGAAAAAACCCGGATACCCGCTGAACCATCCACGGCCCCATCAGCCAGAATGCCGCCGCGCCAACCATCAGAACGAGGAAGGTGCCAATCTCCCGCGAGCGCGGAACCTGTCCCTCCTCGCGCGCCTGCTCCAAGCGCCTTGACGATGCTGCTTCGGTTTTTTCGAGGTCGCTTTCCTCAGCCATTTCGAGCTCCCAGTGGTCCCGAGGCTATTATAGGAAAAAACCATATTAAATAAACATATAAGACGGTTTATTTACGCCAATTCTCGAATAGTGGCGCGCCAGCAACACTTGTTGCTGGCGCGCAAAAAAAATGGGGGGCCGTAGCCCCCCCAAAAAAAAGCTGCCAATGCACCTGTTTACGCAAAAAATTCGAGCGCTCTGGTCGGTGCGCTGCGCGCCTCGCGGTCGTTGTTGGCCGACAAATCGCTGAGCAACTCCTTCATCTCGAGGATAAGCACGATCTGCCCATTCGACAGCGTCGTCACGCCGGCTACCCCGCGCGGACGGAAGTCGTCAAGCGCCTTGATCACCGCATCGTCGCGACCGGCAAAGTTGTCGACCGCGAGAATGAAGCTGCGCTCGGCGGTCTGCATCAAGACGCCATACTCGGGGCGCTGCAGCTGCGGCCAGCCGAGCAGGCGCGACAGCGCGATCACCGGCAGGATCTCACCGCGGACGACGACCGTCTCCTTGCCGCCCACTTCCTGCATTCGCTCGTGGTCGATCGGCAAAATCTCCCGGACCATGGACAGCGGCAGGGCGAACGGCTGCTCACCCAGGAGCACCAGGAGCACCGGCAGGATGGCCAGGGTCAAGGGCAGCGAAATACTGAACACCGATCCCTTGCCAGGCTCGGAGCGAATCTCGATCGAGCCGTTGAGCTTCTGGATATTGGTCTTGACCACATCCATTCCGACGCCGCGGCCCGATACCGCCGAAGCCTGCGCCATAGTCGAAAAACCGGGCAGAAAAATCAGGTTCAGGCTCTGCCGATCATCGAGCGTATTGGCTTCCTCTTCACTGATGATGTTTTTTTCGATCGCCTTGGCGCGAATTTTCTCCGGGCTCATGCCGCGTCCGTCGTCGGCAATGATCAGCACGATGTGATCGCCCTCCTGACGCGCTTCGAGGCGCACGACGCTTTTCACCGGCTTGCCGGCCGCCTGCCGCTGCGCAGCCGTCTCGACGCCGTGATCGACGGCGTTACGAATCAGGTGGACCAAAGGATCGGCCAAATCCTCGATCATCGTCTTGTCGACTTCGGTCTCTTCGCCCAGCAGTTCCAGCTCGATGTCCTTGCCCAACTGCCGCGCCAGATCGCGGGCAATGCGCGGGTATTTCTGGAACAGGCGGCCAATCGGCTGCATGCGCGTCTTCATCACCGAGTTTTGCAGGTCGGAGACCAGCAGGTCGAGCTGGCTGACCGCCTGGTCGAGGGCCTGCAGCGTTTCGGAATCGGTTCTACCGGCGAGAATGTCGGCACGCAGGCTGGTCAGCCGGTTCTTGGTCAGGCCGATCTCTCCCGACAGGTTGAGCACCTGGTCGAGACGCGCCGTATCGACACGAATGGTGGTTTCGCGAACGGCCGCCTTTTCTTCGCCACGCCGGCCCGCAGGCGCCGCACCGGCGACGGCGCCTGGCTTATCGGTGCTGCGCCGGCCTTCCGGCGGGAAATGTGGCTGCATCCGGACCGCGTCCACGGCCGTCCCTGTCCGCGGTCGCGGCGCGCTGACAGCCAACGCAGCAGGCGACGGCGAAACAGTGGCCGACGCCGACGGCGGCATCGCGACCGACGGCACCGCTTGCCGGCCGACCAGAGCCTGGTGCAGTAGCTGCCAGTCGGGGCCGGCAGCAGCAGCCGCGGCCGGAGTTGGCGCCTTGCCGGCCATGAGTGCAGACACGGGCGTGTCGACCTCCTGTGCGGCGACCGGCCCTGCCAGTGCGGCGCGCAAGTGAGCGCTTACCGGGGTGGGCGCCGGGTCAGGTTGCCTCCCCTGCCCGATCTCGCCAAACATGTTGCGCACCCCCTGCGTCGCCGCCATGATGGTGTCCATCAACTCGGGCGTCAGCGTCTGCTCGCCATTTCTGAGCTTGTCGAAAAGGTTTTCGGTCAAGTGGCAAAGCTTCACCAGTTCGCCGGCGTTGAGAAAGCCGGCGCCGCCCTTGATGGTGTGAAAGCCACGAAAGATGTCGTTGAGCAAACGACTGTCGTCAGGACTTCTCTCGAGATCGACGAGCTTGTTGTCCACATCCGACAGCAGGTCACCGGCTTCCTGCAGAAAATCCTGCAGCAGGTCTTCCATCCCGGCAAAATCACTCATTTCGCATCTCCTAGAAGCCCAGGCTGCCGAGCAGATCGTCGACCTGCTGCTGCGTGGCGACGACGTCACTGCGCCCTTCGGCGTTGATCACCGGCCCGTTGAGCAGACTCATCACCGATTCGGTGCGCCGCTCCCCAGGCATGGTTTCGATCAGCACGCCCATCAGTTGCGCCTCCAGTTCCTGCGCCACGGCGATGGTCTTCTTGATCACCTGCCCGGTCAGGTCCTGAAAATCCTGGGCCATCATGATTTCGAGCAGTTGTGCCTTGGTCGCGTCCGTGTGCTGCGGCAAACCCTGCTTCAGGAAGGCACGCGTGTCGTCGGCCAGTTTCTTGAACTCTTCGACCCCCATCTGGTTGGCATACAACGCATCCCATTTCGCGGCCAGGGCTGCGGAACTTGCTTCGAGCTGGTCCTGCAGCGGATTGGCGATGTCGGTGGCGTTCAAAACGCGGCAGGCGGCTTTCTCCGTCAAGCTGGCGACGTAGTTGAGGCGGTCCCGGGTATCGGGGATGGCGGCAGCGGCCGTGCCGAGAAGCTCGTGATAGCCGAGTTCGCCGAGTGTGTCGTGCAACTGCCGGGCCATTTGACCCACCCGTCGAAACACTTTCTCGTTGCCACTTTCCTGTTCGCCACCTTCGCCGCTCTCCTTAATGTGAAAGTCCCGCAAGCGACTCACAAACCTCCCTTCTCCCGTCGCGGGAGAAGGGTCGGGAAAGAGGGGGAGACGGTCATGACTTTCATGATCTGTGGTGTCTCGATTGTCATGACCGTTAGCCGCGGTCGCAACGGCCGGCGCTTGCGCGGCAAGCACGGCTTCGAACAAGGCCTGCAAGTCGTCGCTATCGGCTTCCTCGGCTTCCTCGGCTTCCTTGGCTTCGACTTCGCGCAATTGCTGCAGGAGCGACGGTTTGCCTGTTGCCGCCGGCCCCGCGGCGGTGCCGGTCGAGGTGACGGCTGCAGCAACGCTGTCAAACAGGGCTTCGAGTTCGGTCGAATCACCCGCGCGATCGAAGTCGCTCATCTCAGCCACCCATCTTGTCAAAAATTTTCTGCAGCTTCTCGGCGAGGGTTGCTGCGGTGAAAGGCTTGACGATGTAGCCACTGGCCCCCGCCTGCGCCGCGGCGATAATGTTCTCCTTCTTGGCTTCAGCGGTGATCATCATCACCGGCAGATGTTTGAGGGTCGGCGCGCCGCGAATCGCCTTGAGAAGTTGCAGGCCATCCATGTTCGGCATGTTCCAGTCGGTGACGACGAATTCGAAGCCGCCGGCGTGCAGCTTCTGCAGTGCGATGACGCCATCCTCGGCCTCGTCGACGTTGGCGAAGCCCAGCTCCTTGAAAAGATTTCTGACGATGCGGCGCATCGTCGAGAAATCGTCCACCACCAGAATTCTCATTTTTGGATCGGCCATTCTCTACTCCTGGTTCTTTCCTGATTCTTATTTCAACGGTCATGACATGTCGAGGCGCCGCAGATCATGAAAGTCATGACCGTTTCCCTCTTTCCCGGCCTTTCTCCCGCGCGGGGAGAAAGGCGATTCGCGAGCCGCTTGCGCGACTTCCAGATTAACGTTCGAGCAAGGGGCGCAAGGTGTCGGCAAGCACCTCCGCATCGAACTTGGCAACGTAGGCGTCGACGCCCACCGCCTTGCCCATCGCATGATTGGCCTCGGACGACAGCGACGAGTGCATCACCACCGGGATACCTGCAAAACGTGCATCACCCTTGATGTTCTTGGTGAGGACATAACCGTCCATTTCCGGCATTTCGGCATCGACCAGGATCAGGCGTATTTCGTCGCGCACGCTGGTCCCGCTCTGGCTGGCGTGCGCAGCGATGGCCTGCAAGCGACTCCATGCTTCGGCCCCGTTGGTGGCATGTTTGTGTTTCACGCCCAGTCTGTCGAGCACCTCGACGATCTTGCGCCGGGCGACGATCGAATCGTCGGCGAAGAACATCCCCACATCGTCGGCAACGTTGGCGCGCTGGATATCGACGATCAGCGCCTCGCCAAAGGCATTGGCCAGGATCTGCTCGACGTCGAGAATCGACACCAACTTGCCATCATCGAGTTCGGTGATCGCCGTGATCAGGCCCTGGTTGCTCGACAGGACGCTTTCTGGCGCCTTCACTCTTTCCCAGTCGACGCGGATGATGCGATCGACGTCGTGCACCAGGAAGCCCAGGGTGCGCTTCGAATACTCGGCGACCATCATCGTCTTGCCGTGCTCCCGCGGTTGCTCCTTGTGTTCGAGAAAGGAAATCAGAGACAACACCGGAATCACGTTGCCGCGCAGGGAAATCAGGCCTTCGACGCCGCGTGGCATGTTCGGGGTCCTGGTAATGTGCGGCGTTCGCCCGACTTCGCGCACTTTGAAGACGTTGATCCCGAAAGTCTCGCGCGTTCCCAGGGAGAACAGGAGAATCTCCATCTTGTTGGAACCGGCCAGGCTCGTGCGCGCATCCATGCCCTCGAGCAGGTCTTTTCGTTCTGCCAAATCCATCATTTATGATCGCTCCTGAGGTCACGGGATCGGGTCACGACTACGTGCTCAACTGTGTGGCCGGAAGATCACCCAGCAGCCTGCGCGTCAGCGTCTCCGACAAGCGCTGCGGTTCGAATTTGGGCACGTACTCGTCAACGCCGACCGACTTCCCGAGTTGCTGGTTCGACATCCCGGAGAGCGACGAATGCATGATCACCGGCACGCCCGCGAAGCGCGGGTCCGACTTGATCTTCCTGGTGAGAATGTAGCCATCCATCTCCGGCATCTCGATGTCGGTCAATACCAGACTGATCAGCTCACTCACTTTCTGACCAGCCGTCTGCGCCGACGCGGCCACTTTCTCCAGTTCGTTCCAGGCTTCGCGGCCATTGATCGCAGCGACGTATTTGACACCCATCGCGCCCAGCGTACGTTCGATCTGCTTGCGCGCCACGGCCGAGTCGTCGGCAAAGAAAACCGTCAGCTCGGGATTGTCGAGCGGCTTGATATTGCGATAGACAATCTCGTCATCGTAGCGGGTGGTTTCCGAGAGAATTTTCTCGACGTCCATCAACATCACCAGGCGACCGTCCGGCAACTCGGTGACCGCCGTCACCAGCCCGCCCAGCTCGGCCAGCAGCATCGCCGGCGGCACCCGCATCTGACTCCAGTCAAGACGCAGAATGGTGTCCACCGCCGCGACGAGAAAACCCTGCGTATGGCCGGCGTACTCGGTAACAATCATGATCGAACGCAGCGCCTGCGTATCCACCCGCGCATAACGCGCCAGATCGACCACCGGTACCAGTGCCCCGCGCAGACTGACCATGCCCTCGACCGCTGCCGGCATTTCCGGTGCCGCCGTGATCGGCGGCGTACGCATCACTTCGCGAACCTTGAAGACATTGATGCCGAAAGTCTCCTGGCGCCCGGTGCGCGCGTCGGTTCCCAGCGAGAACAAGAGAATCTCCAGCTTGTTGGTCCCTGCCAGCTTGGTGCGCGCGTCAATGTTCTTTAGTAGATCCGACATGGTTCATTTCCTTCGCCTGGCGACGAGCATCTTAAATCAAGCGACGCCGCGGCGTCATGCGCGGGCGGCCGCCCGCAGAAGCCGCCAGCCCGCTCAAACTTCGGTCTTGTAACCAATCCGAAAACCGCCCCAATGGCGACCCTTGACGTAGATCGGCGCCGAGATGTCGTGCATCACCTCTCCGGTGTCACGACGATAGGTTTGCAGCAGGAAGGGTTGCTGGTGCGCCCCGCAGCGCTTGCCCACCGGGTCATCGAACAGGCGCTTGCTGCGGCTGTTCACGAAGTCGATCTTCTCGTTGCCGGTCAGCGGCTGCGAGAATTTCCGGTTGTGCGTCGGCACATAGGCGTTGCGGTCGATGCTGATCGCGTACACCGCCGCCTTGCATTGCTCGAGCAGGCTCTCCTGCAGGGGCGACAGGTGCTGATCGGTAAAGTCGTCGAAACGCGTCTTGTACTTCTGTGGCCGCGTATTGGCGATCGGCTGGTAGCGGTCGTCAAACAGATCGTCGACCTTGATTCTGCCCGCATCGACCGCCTTGTCGAAGAGCTGCGCAATGCTCAGCGCCGCCTGCCTGACCAGCGCCGGCATGCGGGCGTGCGTGCTCAGCGCCTGCTCGCCGGCCGGGCCAAGCTTGAAGACGTTGCTGATTTCGCGGAGATTCTCGGCCAGGCATTCGACATGATCGACGGCCACCAGCGTCTCCGCGGCGACCGCGTTGTTGGCGTCGGCCATGTCCTTGATGCGCCGTACGTGATCGGCGATGCTCTGCCCGGTGCGACTCTGCTGGGCCACGGCAGCGGCGATCGAATCGACTTTTTCCATCGTTGCCCGCGCGCCGCTGTTGATGCGCTCCAGCGATTGCGCCGCCTGCTGAGCCAGTTCGGCGCCGTTGCGAGCCTGCCCGCTGCCGGCTTCGATGCTGGCAATCGCGCTCTGCGTCTCGCCCTGAATCGCGGCGATCATCTGGCTGATTTCGCCGGTGGCTTGTGAGGTCCGCTCGGCGAGCTTGCGTACCTCGTCGGCAACGACCGCGAAACCGCGCCCCTGGTCGCCGGCGCGAGCCGCCTCGATGGCCGCATTGAGCGCCAGCAGATTGGTCTGGTCGGCGATTTCGCGAATCGTCTGAACAATGCCGCTGATCGCCTTCGAGCGCTCGCCGAGAGCGCAAACCACCCGCGCCGACTCGCTGACCGACGCGGCGATCTGCTCCATTTCCGCCGAAGCGCTGTGGACGATTTTCATGCCCTCGGTCGACAGCGCGCTCGAGGTTTCCGAAATGTCGGCCGTTTCGCTCGCGCTCTTGCTGACCTGGTTCATATTCTCGGTCAGCTCGCTCATCGCACCGGCCGTGGCCAGGGCCGCGTCACGCTGCTGGTTGGAGCCCGCGGCAACACGGTTGGCGTCGCCCATCAGTTGTTTGGACGCATTGACCACTTCGAGCGAGTTGAACAACACCTTGCCGACGATCGTCGAAAAACTGCCGATCAGGCGGTTGAAATCGTCCGCCACGGCGGCTATTTCGTCTTTCCCCTGAACCACAGCGCGGCCGGTCAGGTCGCCATCCGCGTACATGCCGGCGATCACCGCACTCAAGGCGTTCAGACGGCTGACCAGGCTTTTCTCAAGGACCACGCCGAGCAGCAGCGCGACCAGCGCCAGAAAGCCGAGAGCCATCAACCAGGCCTTGAGGTCGCCCCCGAGAACGCTGTTCGCCAGCCACACGGCCAGCGCCGCCGCAGCCACCTGAAGCAGCATTACGGCGCGGATCTTCCAAGCAACTCCAGCCATTCCTTGCTCCTCCTGGTTATTGGCGATTATCTAGTTATATAGAGACAGCTACGGCGTAACTTGCGTCTTCTTTAGCCCGCGTAGCGAAAAAGCGTCGAAAGGCATTCCCGACGGCAGGGTTCACTCAGCGGGCGAGCGCTTCGTGGATCGCCACCGGCGCCTTGCGGCCACGCACGGTGACCTCGCCCAGCGGGCGGCAGGGCCAATCGCCAAGCGCCTGACGAGTCGCTTCACCGATGATCACGCCCGCCCGGTAATGTGTCGACAGCCCCTGCAGGCGCGACGCCAAATTGACTGCGTCGCCGAGCACCGTATAGGCGCGCCGATGGCGCGAACCCATGTCCCCGACGATCATGCTGCCGGTGTTGATGCCGATGCCGATCTGCAATGCCGGCCAGCCGCGCACCGCGAAGTCCTGATTGACGCGCTGCAACTCTGCCTGCATGGCCAGCCCGGCCGCGACCGCGTGCCGAGCATGTTGCGGGTCGGCGAGCGGCGCGCCCCAGAAAGCCACCACCGCATCGCCAATGTATTTGTCGAGCGTCCCCCGCTGCGCACGAATGACGTCGGTGATTGCCGACAGGTAATCGTTCATCAACTGTGCCAGCTCGCCCGGCGGCATCGTCTCGGCAAAGGTGGTGAAGCCGCGCACGTCGGCAAATAGAACCGTCAACTCGGCGCTGCGCCCGGCCATGCTGTAGTGCTGCGGATCGCGGCTCATCTCCTCGACCAGCTCCGGCGGCACGTACTGGCCAAAGAGCTGCGTCAGACGCCGCTTTCCCCGCTGTTCGAGAAAATAGCCGACGAAGAGCTGCAGCGCGAACAAGCCGAGCACCAGCGCCAACAGCCCGGCGATCGGCAACAGCAGTTGCGCGAAGGCCCAGACGGCCAGGTTGCTGAGCACGACCAGCAGCAGCGTGGTCAGCGTCAGCGCAGTCGCCCAAAGCGGCGACAGCCGCGGCAGGGCCAGCAGCAGGCCGCTGCCGACGATCAGCAGCAGGCCGGCCGCCACCACGGGCGTCCAGGCGGGTGACTGCAGCAGGCGGCCGTCGAGCATCGCCGACAACAGGTTGGCATGCGCTTCGACGCCAGGGTAGGCCTCGCCCAGCGGCGTCACGCGTTGGTCGAGCAGCCCCGGCGCGGTCGTCCCAAGCAGAACGACACGGCCACGCAGACGCTCATCGGGCAGGCGAGCGGCCAGCACATCGGCGGCTGAATAGTAGGCAAAACTTCCCTCGGGGCCCCGAAAAGGCAACAGCACCCTGGCCTGGCTGTCGCTGGCGATGCGCAGCCTGCCACGCGCGCCAAGCAGCTCCAGCGCCTCGATCGCCGTGCCCTTGACGCCACCGTCTGGCGACCAGGGAGTTGGCTCGGAAAACTGCAGTTGTAGGCTGGCGTTACCCAGCAAAACCTGCGCCATGGCCAGCGACAACGCCGGATACACCCGCCCTTGAACGCTGGCCAGCAACCAGGCGCGCCGCGTCACGCCATCGCCATCGACCGGTGCATTGAGGAAGCCGGCGCCCATGGCAGCTTGCTGCAGAGCCGGCAAGTTGCCGCCGTAGCCCGTCCAGCTGCCGAGCGCTGCCAGGGTGCGCGGGGCGAGGCCGCCCACCACCGGCGTCGGCAGCGCGCCACTGCTGGCCGCCGCTGCGCCGCTGGAAAGATGAAAGCCGAGGACCACCGGATAGCGACGAATGGCGTCGGCGAGACGAGCGTCGTAGTCCAGGCTCGGCCGCAAATCCTCAAGCGCCGCCAGAAAGCCGGCATTGCCGCGCAGCGGGCCACTCGCCAGTGCCTGCAGCGAAGCCAGGCCGGAACTCTCGTCCGGCTCGGCGAGGATGACGTCAAAACCCAGCAGCAAGGCGCCGTATTCGCCAAAAATGCGCTCGACCAGCTCGGCCAGCCGCGCCCGGCTCCACGGCCAGCGCCCCAGCTCGGCCAACGAAGGTTCGTCGATATCGACAATGACGATCCGTTCGTCCATCGGCGCCGGCGCGAAAAAGCGCACGCGGGCGTCGTAGAGCACCGCTTCCAGGCGCTGCAGTGGAGCGATCTCCAGATAGTGCAGGCTGTCGGCGAGCAAGACCCCGAGCAGCAGCACGCCCGGCAGGTAGCGCGGAATGAAGGCTGCCAGCCGGCGCCGATACTCGCCAAGCCGCTTACTCTGAAAGTCGCGTCCGCGACTCACGAACCGCCCTTCTCCCCCTGCGGGAGAAGGGCCGGGGTGCGACGGGGAATGCAGTGAGCATGTCCCCTGCCCGTCGAACGATTCCGACGTGCCAGCCGGAATGCGCACTGCAAGTGAAGAGGTAGACGGTCATGGCTTTCATCATCAGGGGTATCTCGACAGGTCATGAAAGTCATGGGCCTTAGCGAAGCTTGATTTCAACGCGCCGGTTGCGTGCTTCAGCGACCTCGTCGGCGGTCATTACCACCGGCGCACGCTCGCCGCGCCCAACTACCGCAATCGCCTCCGGCGCGATGCCGGCGCTGAGCAGCATGTCGCGCACCAACGTCGCGCGTTGCAAGGACAGCCGGTCGTTGGCCTCGAGCGCACCGACCCTATCGGTGTGCCCGATGACCACGGCCTCGCCCGCGGGCAGGGTCGCCAGCTCCGCGCGCATGCTCGCCAGCAGGGTTCGCGACGCCGGCGTCAGCACGCTCGTCCCGGCGTCGAAATGGACGACGAACAAGCGTGGCCGGGCAGGCTGCATGGCGAGCAGCGCACCGTAGTCATCGCGAACCATCCCCGGGCTGGTCTTCAGCAGGACGACCTTGCCGTCAGCAACCTGAACATCGGCATAGGGCTCGCTGAGGACTTTTTGTTCGCCGTCGGCACTGACCAGCACCGCGCCGGTACGCCCGTCGGGTCCGGGCAACAAGACGACGCGATCCGAGAATGGCGCACACGCGGCAAGGCTCAGCGAGCAGAGCAGCGCGCACAGACAGCACGCTTTGCTCATTGGCCTTCTCCACGCGTTTCGACGATAAACTCCGTGCCCCTGACCCCGAGCACCACGTTCGGCGTCTTGAAGCGCACGTTCTCCGGCGCCTGTTTGGCAATCAGGCCGGTGACCACGCTCAGCGTCCCCTTGACCAGGGTCGCCAACAGACTGCCCTCCTCAGTGGTGGTATTGAACTGGAACTCGTTGATCAGCAGCGTGCTGTTGGGTCCCGCCGTGAGCAGGGTATCGTCGGACAAGGTCACACCGACCGAACCATCGCTTCCGGTGCGAATACGATCGCCGACGAAGAGCGGGCTACCGACCGACAGCGGCTGCGTCTGCCCGGCGTGATCGACCGTCACGCTACCCTCGCTGCGCTTGACCTTGCCAGCCGGCGCAGTGTCCGCCGCTGCCTCGACAGAGGACGCAGAAAGCAACAAGGCTGCCGAGACGAGCAGTACACAAGCGAGCCTGGCGATCGCCGGCATGGCACAGGCCCTCGCCGCACTCCCGCCCATCAGCGTGCACGGTAGAGCAGCGTCGGATGAACGTCCTGCAGAACCTTCTGCATTCCGCGCCGATTGCTCGCGTTGAGGATGATCGGCGAGCGCGTGTTGGCGGCGATCGTCCCGCCTGCTGCCTCGTTACGGTAAACAATCAGCCCCACGCTCGCATCGTCGGCGCTTTCGAGAGCGAGCAAGGCGCAGTCGGCGTCCGAAAGCTCGATCTGGTATTCAAGATCCAGGCTCTGCGGTGGCACGATCGGAAAGCTCAAGTCAGCATCGTCGAGCGATTGCAGCCAGAAGACCGTCGCCTTGCCTTCTTCGTGAAAAATCTTGAACTGTCGGCAGTCGGGAAAACCGGCCAGCCCCTCGGCAAAAGTGAACACGGTGTCCGCGTCGACGGGCACATCTTTCAGCCCGAAGCGTTCGAGATCGATTTTCATGAGGTCCCCCAAGGCGGCCGCTGCGGCGAGCAGCCAAGAGCCAGCATTTAACCCCATTCGTCGGGCAGCGGCAATTCGATCAGCGCCCACCGCAGTCGCCTTAATGTGAAAGTCGCGTATGCGACTCACGAAGCTCCCTTCTCCCCTTGCGGGAGAAGGGTCAGGGGAAGAGGGGGAACGGTCATGACTTTCATGATCCGGGGTGTCTCGTTTGTCATGACCGTTAGCGTCGCGCTCCTTGAGTTCTGACGCTTGATTCTGCATAGTGCGCGTCTTTTCCGTCAGCCACGCTGCCAACAAATCACCGATGCCATCAACAACCACCGAACAACGTATTGCCGCAAAAATTGCCGAAGAAATCGGCTGCCGCCCACAGCAGGTCCAGGCCACCGCCGCGCTGCTCGACGAAGGCGCGACGGTGCCCTTCATCGCCCGCTATCGCAAGGAAGTGACCGGGGGTCTTGACGACATCCAGTTGCGCCTGCTCGACGAGCGCCTGATCTATTTGCGCGAGCTGGAAGAGCGCCGCAGCGCAGTCCTCGCGTCGATCGAGGAACAGGGCAAACTGACTGCCGAGCTGAGCGCGGAAATCAAGACTGCCGAAACCAAGCAGCGTCTCGAAGACCTCTATCTACCCTACAAACCGAAGCGGCGCAGCAAGGCGCAGATCGCCCGCGAAGCCGGCCTCGAAGCGCTCGCCGACGCCTTGTTTGCCGACCCGATGCTGTCCCCCGAAAGCGAAGCCGAGCGCTACTTCAACGCCGAAGCCGGCTTCGCCGACGTCAAGAGCGTCCTCGACGGCGCCCGCCAGATCCTCATGGAGCGTTTCTCCGAAGACGCCGCGCTACTCGGCCATCTACGCAATCACCTTGAAGAGCACGGGGTGCTGCGCGCCAGCGTGGTCGCCGGCAAGGAGCACGAGGCCGCCAAATTCCGCGACTATTTCGCCTACTCGGAAGCGATCCTGGCGATCCCCTCGCACCGCGCGCTGGCGCTGTTGCGCGGCCGCAACGAGGGCATGCTGCAACTGGCGCTGGTCCTCGACAGCGAAGAGCAGGACCAGGCCAGCGGCAGCAACCCTTGCGAAGCACGCATCGCCGGACGCTTCGCCATCGTCGACCGTGGCCGCCCGGCCGACAAGTGGCTCGCCGACACCGTGCGCTGGACCTGGCGGATCAAGGTTTCGCTGCACCTCGAACTGGAACTGATGAACGCCCTGCGCGAGCGCGCCGAAGCCGAAGCGATCCGCGTTTTTGGCGCCAATCTGCACGACCTGCTGCTCGCTGCGCCAGCCGGCAAGCACGCCACCATGGGCCTCGATCCCGGCCTGCGCACCGGCGTCAAGGTGGCCGTCGTGGACGCCACCGGCAAGCTGCTCGACACGACCACCATCTACCCGCACGAACCGCGCCGCGACTGGGACGGGGCGCTGCACCAACTGGCCTTGCTGGCCGGCAAACACCAGGTCGACCTGATCAGCATCGGCAACGGCACGGCATCGCGCGAAACCGACCGCCTGGCCGGCGAGCTGATCGGCCGCCATCCCGAGCTGCGCCTGCGCAAGATCGTCGTCTCCGAAGCCGGCGCCTCGGTCTATTCGGCGTCCGAATACGCCTCGCGCGAGTTCCCGGACGTCGACGTCAGCCTGCGCGGCGCTGTATCTATCGCCCGTCGCCTGCAGGATCCGCTGGCCGAACTGGTCAAGATCGATCCCAAGTCGATCGGCGTCGGCCAGTATCAGCACGACGTCAGTCAGACCCGCCTGGCGAAGGCGCTCAACGCCGTCGTCGAAGACTGCGTCAACGCCGTCGGCGTGGACGTCAACACCGCCTCGGTGCCGCTGCTGACCCGCGTCTCCGGACTGAGCGCGACCCTGGCCGCGAACATCGTTGCCCACCGCGACCGGCACGGCGCTTTCGCTAACCGGCAAGCGCTCAGAGAAGTGCCGCGCCTCGGCGAGAAAACTTTCGAGCTCGCCGCCGGCTTCCTGCGCATCAACGACAGCGACAACCCACTCGACAGTTCGGCGGTACACCCGGAAGCCTACCCACTCGTCGAGCGCATGCTCGCCGACATCAAGAAGGGAATCCGTGAGTGCATCGGCGACAGCCGCCTGCTCAAGGCGTTGATCCCGGAGAAATACACCGACGACAAATTTGGCCTGCCGACCGTCCGCGACATTCTCAAGGAACTCGAAAAGCCCGGCCGCGACCCGCGCCCGGAGTTCAAGACCGCGGCTTTCAGGGAAGGCGTCGAGACGGTCAAGGACCTGCAGCCGGGAATGATCCTCGAAGGCGTGGTCACCAATGTCGCCAACTTCGGCGCTTTCGTGGACATCGGCGTCCATCAGGACGGCCTGGTGCATATCTCGGCGATCGCCAACCAGTTCGTCAAGGATCCGCGCAGCGTCGTCAAGGCCGGCGACGTGGTCAAGGTCAAGGTGCTCGAGGTCGACCTGCCACGCCAGCGCATCGCGCTCAGCATGCGCCTTGCCGATGAGCTGCCGAGCACCGCGAAGGGGGGCACAGGCTCACCCGCGGCGCCGGCGCCAGTCTCGGCCAAGGCCCGCCAACGCCAGCAAAACCAGCCCCAAGCAAGCGGCGCGATGGCCAGTGCGTTTGCCCGACTGAAGCGCTGAACGCGCAACGACAAGCGGCGCCATCCACTCTCGCCAAACATGAACACCATGAAATCTCGGATTTGCACTCCGAGATTTCATGGCCTCGACGATCGGATCGCACCATGTTCCAGGCAATCATTTTCGACCTCGACGGCACGCTGATCGACTCCCGCGCCGCCATCCTGGACGCTTTCGGCAAGGCCCTGGCGGAAAAAGGCATCGTGCCGCGGATCGCCCTCGCCGCCGTACGCATCGGCCCGCCGCTTGCCGAGACCTTGCGCGAACTCAGCGGCAGCGACGACGAGGCTCTCCTCGATGCGCTCGCCGCGAACTTCAAGGCGCACTACGACAGCAGTGGCTACCGTGCCAGCGAAGTCTTCGCCGACATCCCGGAGCTGCTCGAAGCCCTGGTGGCAAGCGGCGCGCGCTGCTTTCTGGCCACCAACAAGCGCCTTGCACCGACGCGCCTGATTTTGCAATACCTGCAGTGGGAGCCGTACTTCGCCGAGGTGTACGCGCTCGATCGCGAAACGCCGCGCCTACCCGACAAGAGCAGCATGCTCGCCCGCCTCCTCGCCGAGCAGTCGCTGGATGCCCAAAACTGCATTTATGTCGGGGACACGCCGGAGGACGAAGCCGCGGCGCGCGCCAACGGCCTGCGCTTTGCGGCCGTGAGCTGGGGCTACGGCGAGTTCCCCGACGCAGACCGGCTTCGCTTCAGCACGCCGCGCGAACTCGCCACTTTCCTCAGCCAGGAAAAAAGTGCACGCTGATCAGCAGCCTTGCGCCAGTCTGCAAGACTGCGCGAACCCACTATAATCAGCAGCAGCCCAACACTGCCAACGCGCCCCTCCTGGACTCCACCCAGCCACGCCCACCGACACCATGACCAAGCCCTCCGAAAAAAGCACCCCAAAAGGCCGCAAGGCCGCCTCCCGCGGCACGACCGAGCCGCGCCTCTCGCGCCAGCGCAAACCGGCGGACCTGCCGGTCGACGCCTGGCAAAGGGGACTGCGTCGCCAATTCGGCCGCGAGCAGGCTTTCGATCTGGAGAACCTCGGCAGCGAACGCGTTTTTTCCGATTTCGCGGTCTTCAACCCCGAAAGCCGGCGCCGTTACCGGGTCGTCATCCGCGGCGCGCAAGCCGGCGACAACCGCTGCTCCTGCCCTGATTACGCCACCAACGACCTTGGCACCTGCAAGCACATCGAATTCGCCCTCGCCCGGATCACCGCCAATGCGGCAGACAAGCACGCACTCGAACAAGGCTTCCGCGAATCGTTCAGCGAGCTGTTTCTCGACTACGCCGGCCAGCGACGCGTCCGCCTGCGCCTCGGTGGCGACTTCCCCGCCGAACTGCAGGCCCGGGCAAGTGCCCTTTTCGAGGCGAGCAGCGGCTGGCAGCTGTCGCCGCTGCACTTTGCCGACCTCCCCGACTTCATCGACCAGGTACGCAACACCGGCCACGACCTGCGCTGCCAGGACGACGCCCTGGCCTACGTCGCCGAAGTGCGTGACGGCGAAGCGCGCCGCAAGGCACTCGCCCTGATCTATCCGCTCGGCGCCGACACCCCCGCGCTGCAGCAGCTGCTCAAGGTTGGCATGTATCCCTACCAGCGCGAAGGCGCGCTATTCGCCGCGCGCGCCGGACGCGCCCTGATCGGGGACGAAATGGGCCTCGGCAAAACCGTGCAGGCGATCGCGGCGATGGAGATTTTTGCTCGGCACTTCGCCGCCGAGCGCGTGCTGGTGGTCTGCCCGACCTCGCTCAAGCATCAGTGGGAACGCGAGATCGCGCGCTTCAGCGAACGTCAGGCGACGGTCATC
The DNA here is from genome assembly GCA_003332265.1 of Candidatus Accumulibacter meliphilus. Lineage (GTDB taxonomy): Bacteria > Pseudomonadota > Gammaproteobacteria > Burkholderiales > Rhodocyclaceae > Accumulibacter > Accumulibacter meliphilus. The sequence continues at coordinate 40,831 of QPGA01000007.1, read as the reverse complement.
GGCGGTCTGCGTGCGATCCGCCAGGCGCGCTACGCGCAAGACGATTTCTGCAAGATCACCAACTACGAAACCCTGGGCCGCGACCTCGACCTGATCCAGGCCTGGGCACCGGACCTGGTGATCGTCGACGAAGCGCAGCGCATCAAGAACTGGAACACCATCGCCGCGCGCGCGCTGAAGCGCGTCGACAGCCCCTACGCCCTGGTACTCACCGGCACACCGCTGGAAAACCGCCTCGAGGAGCTCATCTCGATCGTCCAGTTCGTCGATCAGCATCGCCTCGGCCCGACCTGGCGCCTGCTCGACGAACACCAGGAGCGCGACGAGCGCGGCCGCGTCATCGGCTACCGCAAGCTGCATCAAATTGGCGAGACCCTGGCCCCGATCATGTTGCGGCGGCGCAAGGCGGCAGTGCTCGAACAACTGCCCGAGCGCGTCGACAACACCCTGTTCGTACCGATGACCCCGCAGCAGGCCGACCATCACGAGGAAAACCGCGCGCAGGTGGCGCGCATCGTACAGCGCTGGCGCCACACCGGCTTTCTCTCCGAGAAAGACCAGCTGCGCATGCGCTGCGCGCTGCAGAACATGCGCATGTCGTGCAACAGCACTTTCCTGATCGACCACGAAACAGACCATGGCTACAAGGCCGACGAACTGGCCGCGCTGCTCGACGACATCCTCGACGACCCGCAAGCCAAGGTCGTCGTCTTCAGCCAGTGGTTGCGCACGCACGAGCTGATCGTCCGCCGCCTCAGCGAGCGCGGCTGGCAACACGTGCTGTTCCACGGCGGCGTCCCCAGCGAAAAGCGCGGCGCGCTGATCGACCGCTTCAACAACGACCCCGACTGCCGGGTTTTTCTCAGTACCGACGCCGGTGGCGTCGGCCTCAACCTGCAACACGCCGCGGCGGTGATCGTGAACATGGATCTGCCGTGGAATCCGGCGGTGCTCGAACAACGCATCGGCCGCGTGCATCGCCTCGGCCAGACGCGCGGCGTGCAGGTCATCAACTTCGTCGCCCGCGGCACGATTGAGGAAGGCATGCTGTCGGTACTGGCCTTCAAGCAGTCACTGTTTGCCGGCGTGCTCGACGGCGGCGAAAGCGAAGTCGTCCTGCAAGGGACGCGGCTATCGAAATTCATGGAAGCGGTCGAAAAAGCCACCAGCGCCGTCGAAGGCCAGGCCGCCAGCGAAGACGACGGCCTGGACACGCCGCCGTTGGCGGCTACCGGCGAAATGACAGACGCCGATGCCGACGAGCGCGCGACCGACGCGATGAGCGCCGCCGCGACACAGCCAGACACCGGGGTGGGTGATGAGGAACCCGGCACCTCGCCCGCCGCCACGGCGCAAGGAGCACCAGCCACCGGCGAAACGGCAGCACCGGACGGCGCCGATCCCTGGGCACCGCTGCTGGCAGCCGGCGCCCAGTTGCTCGGCGAACTGGCCGCAGCGTCGCAAGGCGAGCGTCAATCAACCCTGGTGCACACCGACCCGGCGACCGGCCAGCGCTATCTCAGACTGCCGGTACCGGACCCGCAGACCGTGAACAGCCTCGCCGAAGGACTGCTGGCGCTGTTTGCCAAGCCCAAATAGGAGCACCGGCCGCTGTCCGTTCGCTTTGCTCACCCCCTGTCGAAGAACTACAATCATCGCCATGGTTCACCTTCACGACGCGGGCTACAAATACCTGTTCTCGCACGCCGACCTTGTGCGCGAGCTGCTCGAGGTGTTTGCCCCTCCCGGCGTAACGGTCATGACACGTGGAGGCACCCCAAATTATGAAAGTCATGACCGTTTCCCTCTTCCCCTGCCCCTTCTCCCGCAAGGGGAGAAGGGAGGTTCGTGAGTCGCGTACGCGACTTTCACGGTAAGCGAACTGCTGGACTACGGCACGCTGCGTCCGGAAACCGGCAGCTTCATCACGCCGGCGATGAAAAAGCGCGAAGACGACGTGGTCTGGTCGATCGAACTAAAAGGCCAACGCATCTACCTCTATCTGCTGCTCGAATTTCAGGCCTCGATTGACAAGGGCATGCCGGTGCGGATGATGCAGTACGTCGCAGCGCTCTACGACCATCTGGTGCGCAGCAAGACCGTCGATCCGGCAGACGGCCTGCCGCCAGTCCTGCCGATCGTGATCTACAACGGCGACGCGCGCTGGAAGCACAGCCCCGAGATCTTCGACCTGATCCAGCCGCACCCGGCGGTGCTGACTGAATTTCAGCCAAAACTGAAATTCTGGTTGCTGGATGAGGGGCGCTTCAGTGCAGAGTACCTCGAAGGCTTGCAACGAGTAATGGCGGCGATATTCCGGATGGAGCACACTCACGACACGGAAGATGCGAAACGGGCAATCCGCTATCTTGGCCAGGCCGTCGCCCAATCGCCATTCAAGCAGACGATAGATCGCGCGGTAATGCAGTGGATGCAGTACCGTCTCAGTCGCAAGATGCCCGGACTGCCACTGCCGGGACTCGATGACATGCTGAAAGGAACCGAAATGCTGGAAACGAATATTGATCAATGGAAAGCCAAGGCGATAGCGGAAGGCATGCTACTGGGCGAGCAAAAAGGCCTGCAGATTGGCAAACTCGAAGGCGAGGCTCGCGCTCTGCAACGCCTTCTTTCCCAGCGCTTTGGCACGATCCCGATGGCCATTGGCGAGCGAATAGCAGCGGCCGACCTCGCACAGGTCGAAGCCTGGTTCGATGCAGCCCTTACCGCGCCGGATATGGCCTCCGTGTTCACCCCGACACAGAACTGACAAGCCTCTGGACGTCGAGGCCGCCCGTGGCCACACAGCGGCAGGCGATCTGGTCGACGTCGAGTGACGACCAGCCGAAGCCGCCTTCGACCCACCTGACAACCATGCACACATCGTCGTACGTGCAACCGTCGAAGAAAAATGCTGTCCGCCCTGACGTTCAAGGAGTCGCTGTTTACCGGTGCACTCGATGGCAGCGGAGGCAAAGGGATCCTGCAAGGCACGCATCCCTTCTCGTCCCTTCCCTTTGCTCGCCCTTGCTCAGGCGCTACAATCGACGCCATGGTTCACCTTCACGACGCGGGCTACAAATACCTGTTCTCGCACGCCGATCTGGTGCGCGAGCTGCTCGAGGTGTTTGCCCCTCCCGGCCTAAGCGAACTGCTGGACTACGGCACGCTGCGCCCGGAAACCGGGAACTTCATCACCCCGGCGATGAAAAAGCGCGAGGACGACGTGGTCTGGTCGATCGAACTAAAAGGCCAACGCATCTACCTCTACCTGCTGCTCGAATTTCAGGCCTCGATCGACAAGGGCATGCCGGTGCGGATGATGCAGTACGTTGCGGCGCTCTACGACCATCTGGTGCGCAGCAAGACCGTCGATCCGGCAGACGGACTGCCGCCGGTCCTGCCGATCGTGATCTACAACGGCGACACGCGCTGGAAGCACAGCCCCGAGGTCTTCGACCTGATCCAGCCGCACCCGGCAGTACTGACTGAATTTCAGCCAAAGCTGAAATTCTGGTTGCTCGATGAGGGGCGCTTCAGTGCCGAGTACCTCGAAGGCTTGCAACGGGTCATGGCGGCGATATTCCGGATGGAGCACACTCATGACACGGATGACGCGAAACGGGCGATCCGCTATCTTGGCCGGGCCGTCGCCCAATCGCCATTCAAGCAGACCATAGACCGCGCGGTGATGCAGTGGATGCAGTACCGTCTCAGTCGGAAAATGCCCGGGCTGCCACTGCCGGAACTCGATGACATGCTGAAAGGAACCGAAATGCTGGAAACGAATATTGATCAATGGAAAGCCAAGGCGGTGGCCGAAGGCCTGCAGATTGGCAAACTCGAAGGCGAGGCTCGCGCTCTGCAACGCCTTCTTTCCCAGCGCTTTGGCGCGATCCCGATGGACATTGTCGAGCGGATTGCCGCAGCCAAACTCGAACAGGTCGAAACCTGGTTCGATGCCGCCATTACCGCGCCGGACATCGGCTCCGTGTTCACCCCGACACAGAACTGATAAGCCTCTGGACTTCGAGTCCGCACTTGGCCACACAGCGGCAGGCGATCTGGTCGAAGGCGGCGAAACGAAGTCGTCCTGCAAGGGACGTGACTGTCGAAGTTCATGGAGGACGTCGAAAAAGCCACCGGCGCCGTCGACGGCCCGAACGCGCGGCCAATGCCATATCGCTTCGGATCCCGGCAGGCACAGGCCAAATCAATTGGCATCCTGCCGGGGATCGCGCTACTCTTCGCAGCATGTTGAATAGAGGACAGACCCCACTTATGACACCAATCAGCGCCCCTGGCGCTGCGCCTACGGCGCTTCCGAGGCCCTCAAACCACCCATGAAGGCGGTCATCCTTGCCGGCGGGACGGGTTCGCGCCTGGCTGAAGAAACCATCGTACGGCCAAAACCCATGCTTGAAATCGGAGGCAAGCCGATCCTCTGGCACATCATGAAGATCTATGCCAGCCACGGCATCAACGACTTCGTGATCTGCCTGGGCTACAAGGGCTACATGATCAAGGAGTACTTCGCCAACTACTTCCTACACACCTCGGACGTGACCTTTGATATGGCGACCAACCAGATGGAAGTCCACGAGCGACATGCCGAGCCATGGCGGGTAACGCTGGTCGACACCGGCGAGGCAACGCAGACCGGGGGACGACTGCGCCGCGTGCGCGCGCATCTGCACAACGAGGAACCATTCTGCTTCACTTACGGCGACGGCGTCGGCGACGTGGACATCAGCGCAGCGATCACCTTCCATCGTCAGCGTGGCGTGCGCGCGACGGTTACGGCCGTTACGCCGCCAGGGCGTTTTGGCGCCATCGAACTGGCAGGTGATAGTGTCACCGCCTTCTGCGAGAAACCGGCAGGCGATGGCGGACGAATCAATGGCGGCTTCTTCGTTCTCGACCCCAGCGTACTGGAACTGATCGATGGCGATGCGTGCAGCTGGGAAGCTGGACCGATCGGCCACCTGGCGCAGAGCGGCCAGCTTGCCGCCTGGCGGCATGACGGCTTCTGGCAGGGAATGGACACCCTGCGCGACAAGAAGCACCTCGAAGAGCTCTGGGCCGGGGGCACTGCGCCGTGGAAAAACTGGTGATTCAGGCCGACTTCTGGCAGGGCCGGCGAGTTCTGCTGACCGGACATACCGGCTTCAAGGGTAGCTGGCTGTGCCTGTGGTTGCAGAAGATGGGCGCCAGGGTGATCGGTTATGCGCTGCCGCCGGCGACGCAACCCAACCTCTTCGAGCTCGCGCGTGTCGAGCAACAGATGGTGTCAATTCTGGCCGATGTCAGGGATGCGGACCGGCTGCGCTCAGCGCTGACCACACACCAGCCGGAAGTCGTCTTCCATCTCGCCGCGCAAGCCGAAATCCTGCCCTCGTACGCACGGCCCGTCGACACCTACGCCACCAATGTCATGGGCACCGTCAATCTTCTCGACGCCGTCCGGCACAGCCCGGGAGTACGGGCAGTCGTCGTCGTCACCAGTGACAAGTGCTACGAGAACGCTGAATCGTCGCATTGCTACCGCGAAGGCGACGCGCTCGGCGGCGTCGACCCCTACAGCAGCAGCAAGGCCTGCGCCGAATTGGTCAGCGCCGCGTATCGCTCGTCCTTCTTTAACCCGGCCGATTACGCGCGCCACGGTACGGCGGTAGCCACGGCGCGGGCGGGTAACGCCATTGGGGGTGGCGACTGGTCGGCGAACCGCCTGATTCCCGATGCCATGCGCGCCTTCGCCGAGCAGCGCCCACTGCAGGTGCGTCATCCGGCGGCGATCCGCCCGTGGCAACACGCCCTAGACCCGCTGGCCGGCTATCTGCTGCTCGCCGAGCAACTGTACCAACAGGGACCCGCCGTCGCCGAGGCGTGGAACTTCGGCCCGTCCGGTGGCAACACCCACAGCGTTGCGCAGGTCCTCGATAAACTGATCGATATATGGGGTGACGGGGCCGCATGGAGCGGCGATCCAAGCACTCATCCGCACGAAGCGCACGGCCTTCGTCTCAACGCTTCGAAAGCAATCTCGGTGCTGCGCTGGCAGCCACACTGGTCACTCGACCGCGCACTTCGCATGACCGTTGACTGGCACCGCGCGCATTCCCGCGGTGAAGACATGGCCGCCGTTTCCAAGCAACAGATCAACAGTTATTGCCAGGCGGCAAAGAGCACCGTCGTCACATGACCAACACGCTACTGAGAAACGAGATTCTCGACCTGGTCGAACGCCATGCGCAGGAGACGTGCGCCACGGCGGCTTTCCAGCCCGGCAGCACCGCCATCCCGGCGGCCGGCAAGGTCATCGGCGCCGGCGAGCTACGAAACATGGTCGATGCCGTACTTGACGGCTGGCTGACCAGCGGCCGCTTCAACGCCGAGTTCGAGCAACGGCTGGGGCAGTTCCTGAACGTCGAACACCTGCTCACCACCAATTCGGGCTCGTCGGCCAACCTGCTGGCCTTCAGCGCGCTGACTTCGCCGAGCCTGGGCGAGCGCGCCATCAAGGCAGGCGACGAAGTAATCACCGTCGCCGCCGGCTTTCCGACGACGATCAATCCGATCCTGCAGAATGGCTGTGTTCCCGTTTTCGTCGATATCACGCTACCCACGTACAACATCGACACCGCGCAGATCGAAGCCGCGATCTCCAGCCGGACGCGAGCGATCATGCTCGCGCACACACTCGGCAACCCCTTCGACCTGGCTGAAGTCTCCCGCATCGCCAGGAAGCACGGGCTGTGGCTGATTGAAGACTGCTGCGACGCGCTCGGCTCGACCTATAACGGTCGCCCGGTCGGCAGCTTCGGCGACATCGGCACGCTCAGCTTCTATCCCGCGCACCACATCACCATGGGCGAAGGCGGCGCCGTCTTCACGCGTAACCCGCAGCTGAAGTGCATCCTCGAATCCTTGCGCGATTGGGGTCGCGACTGTTATTGCGCAACCGGCTGCGACAACACCTGCGGCAAACGCTTCGCGCAGCAGCACGGCGACCTGCCATTCGGCTATGACCACAAGTACACCTACTCGCAGCTTGGCTACAACCTCAAGATTACCGATATCCAGGCGGCCTGCGCGCTGGCGCAGCTGGATCGCCTGCCTGACTTTATCGACGCGAGGAAGCGAAACTTCGCCTACCTCACGCAGCGACTGGCGCCGCTGGCTGAGTTGCTGGTTCTGCCGCGAGCGACGCCGAGTAGCGATCCGTCCTGGTTCGGTTTTCCGCTGACGCTCGATCCGGCAGCCGGCTGCGACCGCGTCGACCTGCTCAGGTACCTCGACGAACAGCATATCGGCACACGCCTGCTCTTCGCCGGTAACGTGACGCGCCAGCCCTACATGGCAGGGCGCAACTTCCGCGTCGCCGGGTCGCTAGACAACACAGATCGGGTGATGAACGACACGTTCTGGATCGGGTTGTGGCCGGGGCTTAGCGAGGAGATGCTCGAGTGCACGGCACAGCGAATTGAACAGTTTTTTGGTGCGGACTTCTGAAACGTGCTACGCCCCGTTCCTATTGCAGACATCACGTACATCCTGGAACGTTCCGAGCGGCTCTGGCGCAACTTGAGTGGGCAACACCTGTTCATCACCGGTGGAACCGGTTTCTTCGGCATCTGGTTGCTCGAAGCCGTACGCGCCGCCAACGAACGCCTCGGCAGCCGTATTTCGACTACCGTGCTCAGTCGTGACCCAGCGGCCTTTGTACAACAGGCACCACATCTGGCAAACCAGCCAGCGCTACATTGGCACCGCGGCGACGTTCGGAACTTCGCTTTCCCGCAAGCCCGTTGCGATCACATCATTCATGCGGCCACGGAAAGCAGCGCCGCCCTCAATGCATCGCGACCCGACATCATGCTTGACGCGATCGTCAACGGCACCAAGAGGGTACTCGAATTTGCGCAGTCAAGCGCTGTAACGAGCGTGCTACTGACCAGCTCCGGTGCCGTTTACGGCCGCCAGCCTGAGCAGCTATCGAGAATCCCCGAATCCTTTGCGGGCGGCCCCGACATCAATTCGTCCGACAGTGCTTACGCTGAAGGCAAGCGAATGGCTGAACTACTGTGCGCCATTACCGGCGAGCAGCGCGGCGTCAGCATCAAGGTCGCTCGCTGCTTCAGCTTTGTTGGTCCACACCTGCCACTGGATGCCCATTTCGCTGCAGGGAATTTCCTGCGCGATTCAATCGCTGGACGACCAATCATGATCAACGGAGATGGCACGCCACGGCGAAGCTACATGCACCCGGCCGATCTGGTCATCTGGCTACTCACGATCCTGTGCGACGGGCAAAGCAGCCGTCCGTACAACGTCGGCTCGGACGAAGAAGTCTCGATTTTCGACCTGGCGTCTCGGATCGCCGCCCTCTCCGGCGGTAATTGCCCCGTAGTGATCCGCCGCGAACTGAGCGATCGATCGGCACAGGACTATGTACCGCAAACCGAGCGAGCACGGCATGAACTAGGCCTGGAAACGACGATCGACCTCAACCAAACCCTGCGGCGCACGCTCATATGGCTCAAAGAAGAAAGGGAATGACCCCGCTACGATGCTACGCGCAGCATACGCCCAAAGCGGCGTGCCACTTCCCATGCGACTCCTCTGCACGATGCGAGTCGCAGCCGCAGGCCGTGGCGCTTACAATGTGGGCAGGAACCAAAGACGACGCTGCTCGGCTTCGGTTCACACGGGCCGAGGCAAGCGCACATCGTGCGCCGATCACCATCTGGCAACCACAGCTGAAGAGCTAGAGGCACTCCGTCCGCATGACCAAGCACAACCTCCTCAGCTCGCTCGTCACTTACCGCTACCTCATAGGACAACTTGTACGCCGTGAGGTCATCCTCAAGTATCGTGGCGCGGTACTCGGTATCGGCTGGTCGTTCCTCTATCCTCTTCTGCTCCTCGGCGTGTTTACGCTGGTCTTTGGCGGTGTCTTCGGTGGACGTTGGGGCGCCGGCGGCAAGCCGACGACCGGTGGCCTCGAAATGGCATTGTTCATCTACTGCGGCCTGACCATCTTCAGCCCACTTTCGGAAGTTGCGATCGCCACCCCGAAACTTCTGCTGGCCAATCAGAACTTTATCAAGAAGATAATCTTTCCGACCGAAGTTCTTCCAATCGTTGCGGTTTTAGCTGCTGCAATTCACGGAGCAGCAAATCTTCTACTCTTGCAACTGGCGGCACTTGCCGCCGGCCATGCCCACCTCAGTGCACTACTGACGCCAATACTCCTGCTCCCCGCCGGCTTGTTCATGCTGGGTATTGGATGGTTCCTCACGGCCACCGGAGCCTACGTTCGCGACCTAGCGCACGGCATGCCGATCCTGATGCAGATGTTGATGTTCGCACTGCCCGTTTTCTACCCAGCCAACAGCGCTCCGCAGCTTCTCCATGCCCTCAACCAAGTGAACCCGTTTGCAATTGCCATTGAGGATCTACGACGTGCCGTGCTCTACGGCTTGGCCCCTGCATGGAGCACCTGGTGGGTGACACTGGCACTCGGTGGACTGTTCTGTGTTCTGGGATATCGCTTCTTCATGTACTGCCAGGAAGAGTTTGCCGATGTCCTGTGAATCGCTGATCGAGGTACATCAGGTCGAAAAGACGTACTACAGCTACGCCAACCCATTGCGTGGACTCTGCGCCAGGATCAGCGGCCGGCGACTCTTCCGCGGGCATGAGTTCACAGCGCTGAAGGATATAGACTTCAAGATCGATAGAGGCGAAACCGTTGGCATCATCGGCCGTAACGGATCCGGCAAAAGCACATTGTTGCAGATTATCTGCGGCATCCTGAAACCGACCAATGGCAGCGTCGTAACCCGCGGACGCATTTCGGCGCTGTTGGAACTCGGTTCGGGTTTCCAGCCCGAGTTCACCGGGCGAGAGAACGTCTTTCTTCAGGGGGCCATTCTCGGCTTTTCCCACGAAGAAATGCGTATGCGCCTTGGCGCCATCGAGGCCTTCGCGGACATTGGCGACTTCCTGGATCAGCCAGTAAAGCATTACTCGAGTGGAATGTTTGTCCGTTTGGCATTTTCCGTTGCCATCGCCACGTCGCCCGACATCCTGGTGGTGGATGAAGCCTTGGCCGTTGGCGACGCAGCCTTCCAGATCAAGTGCTTCCGCCGTATCAGGGAGATGCGCGAAAATGGCTGCACGGTCCTTTTCGTCACCCATTCCGTTGAACAAGTCCTGCGCCTCTGCCCACGCGCCATCCTTCTCGACAAGGGCAGAATGTTGATCGACGATGCCGCCAGGGTCTCCATCGACGCTTATCGAGCAATAACTTTCAACTCCCTGGAATCGCGATTGCTGCCCTCTGACAGACCGACACGGATCGCATCGCCACATGCTCAGAACCCCGATTGCTTCGAGTTCGGCAATCGAAAAGGCGAAATCGTTAGGGCCAGCATCACTGACGAGAATCAGCGAGAAACCTTGACACTGCACGCCAACTCGCCGTTCACTATTTCATACAGGGTGCGCTTCCACTCTGCTGTCGCTCATCCGGTATTTGGGTTCACGATCCGTGACGAGTACAGTATGGAGATCGCTGGTACCAACAGTTTCTTCCACGCCATCGAAACTGGCCTCTACTCCGCCGGAGAGAGCGTCGATGTCGGCTTCGTCCAGAAGCTGCCACTGCGCGCAGGACACTACTGGCTGTCTCTCAACTGTACCGGTTTCGAAGACAACCAGATGATTGCCTACCACCGCGCCCACGACTTTTTCGCACTCGAGATCGTTTCCCAACGAAGCAATCTCGGACTGCTCGACCCCTTCTCTGAAATCAGCCTGTCCCGCGCATGACTTGGGTCAACCGGTTAAGAAGCGGGCTCCTGGACTTTCCAGTGCTGCGACGGCGAGCGTCCCGGCTTCACACGCCGACCCAGTACGGGTACGTCAACGGGCTCTACGTGATCGTCGACTGCTGGAACAATCGTATTCTCGTGAATTCGAGCACCAATTCCAACGTAGGAGAATGGCGGGTGCTCGCAGGTTTCCACCATCCCCACCGTATCGTATACTCCGGAGCGAGCTACTTCGTTGCCGACACCGACAATCACCGTATCGTTTGCCTTTCTCCAGAGCTCAGCCATGCTAACGCCCTGGACACCTCCGTGCGCTTTAATCGTCCGCACGACCTGCTGATTCACAACCAAACGCTACTGGTTACCGACAGCCAGCAAGGCGGTGCCAGGGTACTTTCACTGGCGCTCGAGCCCGGCTACCCGCTCATTCGTGAAACGCATATTGCCGCAGCTTATTGCCGCAGCTTCAAGCTGATTGGGAGCACGCTCTACGTTTGCGATTCAGGAGGCGGGCGAGTGTTCTTGCTAGATGCGCGCACTCTGGAAACACTGGCCAGCTATGGCTCCAGAGAGCCCGGCGCAACCATCGGCTCGCTGGACCGCAAACAGCAAAAGCAGCATCCGACCAGGATGGTTCCGAATGAGATCATCAGGTTTCGGGAAAGATTTTTTCTGACCAACTATTTCTATCGCGGTACCCGCAACCGACTCATTTCCTTTTCTTCCCTGGACGAATGGGAACGTGGGCACTATGTTGACCACTCGCATCTGGTCAAAGGAGTTCCCTACTTCATGGACATCCCGGATGACCGTCTTTTTTTGGGAGAAATCGACGATTGCTCGCGCTGCGTACAGATTGCCGAGGAAGCCGGCGAGCTGCGTCTGATGCACATCATCGAGTAATCACAAGGCGAACGGACATGGTTTTTATTAAGAATCTACCTTCACACACTTCAGCAAACGTCGCGTCGCTGTGCAAGCAGCACTTGTTCTCTCGACGCTATCGCCTGGCAGATAGCGTGCGAACAGTCAGCTCGCGGGGCGAGGTGCGAGCACCGCGACACCGTACCCCCCAGCGCGCCAGTGCAACCTCGCTACTAGCCGCATCGGATGTATCTGACGTTCTCCAGGCGATCACGGTCGATGAGTAGTGATCGCGCGTACGACCTAGATGCCGAGCGTTGGACTGCCGGCAGACCACGAGACACCGATGTGATCGGCAGAGACACCAGCGTTACGCGCGCGGCCGCTGACGTGATTCAAGCCAATTGTTCGCGGATGTTGGGATCACTAGGCATGATTGACTGGAGCGCCTACGCCCGGCAGGACATCGTACGTGCAGACACGTTGCTAGTCCCGTGCCAAAAGCAGCACGGCTATTGGACAGCGCACACGCTTGTACAGGCTGAGCGGCCTGGGTCGTGGACGTGCCGCGGCAAGGTACGTTCCACCACCAACCAAGCGCCAAGCTGACCCTGCGCCGCTCGGTTATGGATGCCGCCTATTTCAAAGACCCCGATCACGGGGTGTGGCGCCGCAAAAACTTTGCCGGCATACGCTACTCCGACGGCCTAGCAGCAGAATCGGCAATTCTCGATATTGTTCGCTCCTGTTCGGACCTTAGCGTTGGATCCAAGGAACTCGCACGGCATATTTGCGATTGGCCGACAGAGTATCACTTCAGCGCGACCAGGGCAAACCTGCTGCGCCCTTTTTGTATCGACAAGGACAAACACGTCCTGGAATTGGGTTGTGGGTGCGGAGCCCTCACCCGCTACCTGGGAGAATCCGGCGCCACGGTCACCGCTGTCGAGGGCAGCCTTGTACGTGCAAGCATCACCGCAGCGCGCTGCCGAGATCTTCCGAACGTACACATCGTGGCGGACAGCATCCAATTGTTCAAGCCGTGCATGCAGTTCGACATCGTCACCCTGATTGGTGTCCTGGAATACGCCCCTATTTTCATCGGCGGTGAGAATCCCGCCCTGCAATGTCTTGCCATCGCGCGTCGATTCCTGGCCCCTGGTGGAACCCTCCTGCTGGCCATCGAAAATCAGCTTGGGCTTAAATACTTCAACGGCTGCACCGAGGACCACGTCGGCGAGCTATTTTTCGGTCTTCAGGATCAGTACGGTGCCGCCACGCCTGTCACCTTCGGGCGCGCGGAACTGCAGCGCCTGCTGAACAAAGCAGGATTTTCTGCGACGCGGTTCCTGCTGCCGTTTCCGGATTACAAGCTTCCGGAGATCCTGATTGCAGAAGATGCCAGCGCCGTTCCGGACCTTGCCCTGCATAACCTGCTTGCCCGGAGCCAAGACCGGGACTACTCTGGCCGCCGCTTGCGCATCTTTGATGAACACCTTGCGTGGCGCCCCCTTGCACGCAATGGTCTGCTCGGCGATCTTGCGAATTCCTTTCTCGTTATTGCCGAAGCCGAAAGTTCGTCTGCGCCCCCACAACTGACAACGCCTTGGCTGGCAAAAATATATTCGATGTCTAGGAGACCCACCTGGGTAACTGAGACGACCATCCGCCTAGAACCCTCGGGCCTGCGCGTTAGCAAGCTCTCCCCTAGGAAAGCGGACGAGGAGGAAGAGGTTCGGATCGGCCCGTTCACCTTGCTGCATCAACCGTCGCCTGACGAAGCGTACATTGCAGGAGACCTGCTACTCCACAAACTCCAACGACTGGCACGGGAAAGCAAGCTTGTCGAAATGGCCGAGCTCGGTCGTCAATGGCTAGGCCTTCTTTTCCAGGGCCCGCCCCCGACCACGTTCGGACTCGCAAATCAGCAGGTGCCCGGGTCTTTTATTGACTGCATTCCTGCAAACCTGATTTCCGCCGAAACCGGCGAGTTGATAATGATTGATAAGGAGTGGCAGTTACGTGAGCCAATCCCTATGGCCTGGGTCATATTGCGAGGTCTGGTCAACACTCTATATCAATGCAAGTTCCCTCATGACTTCGGCCAAAGGACCTGCAGCGCAGTAATTTCCGAACTACTCGCGTTGATGGGCACCACAGTATCGGCTTCCTTGTACGAAGAGATATCGGTTCTGGAAAACATCTTCCAGGACGCCTGCCATGATGGCCGAGCGCCTAAACCGACCTTCCTAACGGCACTAGAAAATTGCGTACCTCGCTTGCCAGCAGTCGAAAGAATCTCTGAGATCGAAGATCTGTTAGCAGAAAACAGATCATACAAAAAAGCCTTATCTTGCATCGAAAACTCGATGTCCTGGCACATTACAAAACCATTGCGCTTTCTCGCCCGCGTGTTCATGAGGCACTGAATGGAAGATGCCAGCGTTGCTATTCTCAGAGCCCCGAGAAAAATATCTTGAAAAAAGACTATGAATAGACTATTCACAAAAATTCATGCCCTAGCTTTCCAACTACGGATGTTTCTGAGAAACGGGTCTGTGCACCGCTACGAGTACGCGGTGGAAATGAGCAGCGACACAGCGGCCGCCAATGTTGTGCGGATGGTCGGCACAGGACGCAAAGTCCTGGAAATCGGCGCAGGGCCGGGATCCATTACTCGCTTGCTCAGCCGGCAGAATCAGTGCGAGGTGACGGCGATAGAACTGGACGATAGCGCGATCGAAAAACTCGGAGAATTCTGCAAACGTGTCATCAAGATTGATCTAAACACGGCGGACTGGCGTGACGCACTATCCGACGACGGACCATTCGAGTCAATTGTCATCGCTGACGTTCTGGAACATCTCGTTGATCCGTGGCAGGCCCTTGCCGCGGCAAGAAGCCTGTTGGCGCGGGATGGAGAACTGATCGTCTCGCTGCCCCACGTGGGCCACAACGCGATTGTCGCGTGCCTACTCAATGCGGATTTCGAGTATCGTGACTTTGGTCTGCTCGACCGCACCCACATCCGTTTCTTTGGGATTAAGAATATTCAGCGCTTGTTCCAAGATGCCAATCTCAAGATCGTCGAGGCGCGCTTCGTTATTCGTACTCCAGAGCGGACCGAACTTGCCGCACAGTGGAACATGCTTTCTGACGATCTGCGAACCATTCTTGCGCGTAATCCCTATGGCAATATCTATCAGGTAGTGGTCAAGGTCGTCGCAACAGATGGTATCGACTCAGGTCTGGACCTTACGCGTTTGACTGCAATCAACAAACCTTCGTCATAGACAAGCAGCGGTCGCCATATTTTCTATTATGCACATCTCTGACCAAGGCGAGATTTCCGCGGAGCGTAGCGACACGGCGCACAGTATCCGGGTAATTGCTTTCTTCCTGCCACAGTTTCACCCGATCCCGGAAAACGATGCCTGGTGGGGCAAGGGCTTCACCGAGTGGACCAACGTCACCAAGGCAACTGCCCTTTTTGCCGGCCATTACCAGCCGCACCTACCGTCCGACCTGGGCTACTATGATTTGCGCCTGAAGGAAACGCGGCACCAGCAGATAGCGCTGGCACGCAAATATGGTATTGGGGGTTTTTGTTACCACTACTATTGGTTTTCAGGAAAGCGGCTGTTGAATCGTCCGGTAGATGAAATGCTCGCGGATTCAGACAGTCACATGCCGTTCTGCCTTTGCTGGGCAAATGAAAACTGGACGCGGCGCTGGGATGCAGCCGAGCACGAGATTCTCATCGCGCAACGCTACTTGCCTGAGGATGACCTGAATTTCATCCGGGATCTGAGCCCCTTCCTAATGGATTCACGCTACCTACGAATCGACGGAGCCCCGATCCTGGTCGTCTACCGACCTCAGCATCTGCGAGATGCCAAGACAACCGTGCGCATCTGGCGTGACTATTGCCACGCCATCGGTATCGGCGAAATCCATCTTTGTGCTGCGCTGACACATGGCAACACAGACTATGCGCAGTTTGGATTCGATAGCGGCGTAGAATTCCCGCCCCACAACCTCACCGTCGGAAGCCATGATGACCGAGTGGCTTTCCACAAGCCATTCCAGGGGCACACATTCTTCTTCCACGAGATTGCCGATGCCTATCTGAACAGGAACTATCAATCAGCCAACGTTTTTCGCTGTGTTTTTCCCTCATGGGACAACACGGCCCGTACCGAAAATCGCGCGCTGATCGTCCTGAACGGCACACCCACGAACTACGAGTACTGGTTGAGCGAGGCAATCCGCCGCACGACCGGGGATTTTCCGGGAGAGAAGCGCCTAGTGTTTATCAACGCTTGGAACGAGTGGGCAGAAGGCTGCCACCTGGAACCGGACAGAAAGCATGCCCTGGGATTTCTCGAGGCCACTCGACGTGCGATTTCCGGCCAGTCGCGTCTGACGAGTTTCCTTGACGTGACCATCCCTGATGACAATGCCAGCAAACACCCGTCCTTCCTTCTGGACCTGGCGATCCTGGTCAAACACCACTTGTACCGCTACAAACGGAGCGTGCATCTACTGCTTGACCGGATGCCACGCGCCAGGCGTGCTATCCGACGCCTCCTGCGCCGATAGACAGGCAAGCGATGTCGCCACGCCTTTGTGCCGTGATCGTCACTTACGGTCAGCGCTACACTCTTCTCAATCAGGTGATCCAACGCCTGGACGATGCGCGGGTCACATCCATTGTCGTGGTCTTCAACGGCAACCATGCACCAGAACATATCAGCCTCCGGTCGACGGTCGTGCCCGTGCTCCTGCCCATTAACCTCGGCAGCGCCGGCGGCTACCTTGCCGGCATAGAGGCAGCGCTACTGCTCGACGCGACCCATTTCCTGCTGCTCGATGACGATAACCTACCCGAGCCGACCTGCGTGGACCGGCTGTTCCAGGCGCACGCCAAACTTGGCGGCGGATCCCTGTTGGCGCTGCAGGCCTTCCGACCGTCGCAGCCTTGGCAACGTGTCGTCGTCCGCGAAGGCGTGCTACCTGTCGGTCGGCCAAACAGCTACGGCTGGTTCCATTTTGCCAACGAACGGCACTTGCTACGACGGCAGCTTGGTGCGGGCGAAGCGGGGTGCGATGTCGACCGTGTGCCGGAGAATGCCTGCCCGCGAATTGACGTAGCTGCCTATGGCGGCCTGTTCCTCCGTCGCGAAGCCCTGCAACTGTCCGAACGGCCCGATCCGCGTTACTTCTGTTATTACGACGACTTCGACTTCACCGACCGCCTGGTACACCGCGGCATGACGATTCATCTCTGCGCCGATGCGGTGATTGACGACATAGAGACCTCGTGGCACGCCCCTAACGAGCGGGTGCATCCGACCTTCTCACCGCACACCGAAGAAGAGCGCATCTATCTCGACCTGCGCAACGCTTTCATCTTTTATCGCTCGCGAATCACCAATCGTCCTCTCTACTGGCTCAACGCTGTCGGATTCTGGCTGGGCATCGCCTACCTTGCGCTATTTCGTTCCACCCACATTGGCACCACGAAACGCCGCCTGACACTCATCCGCCGTGCCGTGCGGTTTGGCTCACGCGGGGAGTTCGCGCCCTCCGACGACTGACAATCCACCCGACAGACCGGCCCAGACTGATTCTCTTGTTCTTGACACCCATGAGCAGCACGCCGAACCCATACAAATTGACGATTCAATCTTCATTCTGTATAAACACCGCATGATCCCTCGCACGCTCGCCGCAACCCTGCATCGCCTTTGCCAAAGCTTCCCGGTCATCGCCATCACCGGGCCACGGCAATCGGGCAAGACGACGCTGGCGCGCGCAGTTTTCGCCGACAAGGCTTATGTATCGCTGGAAGATCCGATCGAGCGCGCTTTTGCCATGGACGACCCGCGCGGCTTTCTTGCCCGCTTCGCAAAGGGCGCAGTGTTTGACGAGGCGCAGCGCTGGCCGGATCTGTTTTCCCACCTGCAGGGGATGGTCGATGCCGAGCGCACGCCGGGCCGCTTCGTGCTCACCGGGTCGCAACAGTTCGGGCTTCTCGCGGGCGTGACCCAGTCCCTGGCCGGTCGCGTTGGACTGACACGGCTACTGCCGCTCGCATTTGCGGAAATGGCGGCCACTTCGCGCCAGCTGAGCGTGGACGCGATGCTGCTGCTGGGCGGCTACCCCCTTCTCCACACTCAACCGAGCATGGCAACTGACTGGTTCTCCAATTACGTCGCCACTTACATAGAGCGCGACGTGCGCCAGGTACTCAACGTGCAGGACATGGGCACGTTTCAGCGCTTCCTGCGTTTGTGCGCGGGCCGCAGTGGGCAATTGCTGAATCTGAGTGCGCTGGCGGGCGAGGCCGGGATTTCGCACAGCACGGCACGTGCCTGGCTTTCGGTCCTCGAATCGAGCGACCTGATCTTCCTGCTGCCTCCCTACCACCGCAACTTCGGGAAGAGGCTCGTCAAGATGCCCAAGCTGTATTTCCTTGACAGCGGCCTTGCCTGCTGGCTACTCGGCATTCGCTCGCCAGAAGTGCTGGCCCTGCATCCGAGTCGTGGCGCCTTGTTCGAAACCTGGGTCGTTGGCGAGTTCGTCAAGGGCCGCTTCAACCTTGGCCTGCCTGCCGACCTGTACTTCTGGCGCGACAACAACGGGCTCGAAGCCGACCTGGTTTTTGAAGTCGGTACGCACATTCAGCCAGTAGAGATCAAGTCCGGGCAGACGCTCACCCGCGATTACCTGCACGCCGGCCAGGCTTCGGGACGCTTTGCCGGCAGCGAAGCGCTACCACCATGGCTCATTTATGGCGGTAGCGATTCCTATGAGCGCAGCGGGGTACGAGTCATCGGCTGGCGTGACCTCGCGCTCGCGGACGGCTCGCCGCTGCAGCCTTCGCAATGATCACCGTCGCAAGTTACCTCGCCAACCGATTCGCCGAACATGGCCATCGCCACGTCTTCCTGGTCACCGGCGGCGGTGCCATGTTCCTCAACGACGCCCTATGTCATCACCCAGACATCGCGCCTGTGTTCTTCCATCACGAGCAGGCCGCAGCCATGGCTGCCGAAGCCTACGCGCGCGTCGCCGAGCGGCCGCCGATCCTGAACGTCACCACCGGCCCCGGTGGCATCAATGCACTGAACGGCGTTTTCGGCGCCTGGACCGACTCGGTGCCGATGATCGTCATCTCGGGCCAGGTCAAGCGCGCCACCTGCCTGGCGACGACACCGCTTGCCGGGCTGCGGCAACTGGGCGACCAGGAGTGCGAGATCGTTCCCATGGTCCGCGGCATTACCAAGTATGCGGCCCTTGTCGAACGACCCGAAGACATCGCCTGGCATCTCGACCAGGCCGTGCTGTTGGCGACTTCCGGTCGACCCGGGCCGGTGTGGCTGGACATCCCCATCGACGTGCAAAGCGCGACCGTCGACCCAGGGGAACTTCGCCGCTTCGTGCCTGCGTGCGCAACGGGCGACACGACATCCATGCCGGACATCAAGCGCATTGTCGAGCGCCTGCACAGCGCCCACCGACCGGTGATTCTCACCGGCAGTGGCGTGCGCGCTGCACGCGCCACTGTCGAGTTCGATGCCGTAATTCAGCGTCTCGGAATTCCGGTCACCACCGCCTGGACGCACGACTTGATCGCTTCGGACGACCCGCTGTTCTGTGGTCGGCCCGGAACGATAGGTACGCGCGCCGGCAACTTCACCGTCCAGAACGCGGATCTCTTGCTGATTCTCGGGAGTCGGCTCAACGTCCGGCAGGTCAGTTACAACTGGCAGGCCTTCGCGCCGCAGGCATTCAAGATTCAGGTCGATATCGACCAGGCCGAGCTGAACAAGCCCACCGTGAAGCCCGATCTGCCAATTGTTGCCGATCTCAAACACTTTCTCACGGCGTTCGCGAAGACCTTGGACGACTGGCGTCCAACCGCGACTCACCAGGCCTGGCTGGCGTGGTGCAAACAGCGCCTGCTCGACTATCCGAACGTGCGCCCCGAACAGCGCGTAACGGCCGGCGCTACGATCAACCCCTACCACTTCATCGAAACACTCTTCGAGCAACTAGCAAGCGACGACATCGTCGCCTGCGGCAACGCCACGGCGACCATCGTTCCCTTTCAGGCGGCAGCGATCAAGCGCGGCATGCGCATGTTTTCGAACTCGGGCAGTGCGTCGATGGGCTACGACCTGCCCGCTGCGATTGGTGCGTATTTCGGTGCGCTCGCTGGCCGTAATCAGCAGCGGCGCGTCGTTTGCCTGGCCGGAGACGGCAGCATCATGATGAACATTCAGGAGTTGCAGACCGTTGCCCAGCACCAGCTGCCACTGAAGATCTTCGTGCTCGACAACTGCGGCTACCTGTCGATCCGCAGCTCGCAGAACAGTTTCTTCGGCCGCCTGGCTGGCGCCGGGCCGGAATCCGGCGTAGCTCTGCCCGATTTCGTCGCCATCGCCAAGGCCTTCGGCATTCCGGCGTCGCGCCTCGATGCCGCCGACTTCGCCAAGCGCCTTCCGGACATTCTCGACGCCCCCGGTCCGCAGCTGTGTCAGGTGATGCTTGACGAGAAGCAGTCATTCGAACCACGCACGAGTTCGCGCCAGCTCGACGACGGCCGCATCGTCTCGGCGCCATTGGAGGACATGTACCCCTTCCTCGACAGAGAAGAACTCGCGCGCAACCTGTGGTCGCCGAACGATGCCGACCCGCCTGCCTGAAATTGTCGACTACCGCCAGCGGTCGATCGTCGGCTGTCTGTGCTGTGGAAATCAGCAGCTACGCCACGAAACGCAGATCGTCTCCGGCTTCCTCGCCGCGCGCGCCTGGGGCGGGCCTCCGCAGGCGACACAGTTGGCCTATTGCGGCGCTTGTGGTTTCCGTTTTTTTGACTGCGGCCTCAGCGCCATCGAAACAGCGCGCTACTACCGCGGCTACCGCAATCCGGAATACCTTGCCACACGCCGGCGCTGGGAACCGTTCTACACGCCGCGCCAGCACGCGGCGCAGGTCGAATGGTCGCGCTCGACGCAGCGCATCGACGCGCTGCGCGAAGCGCTCGCCGGCTCTGCCGCCCCCCGCCATTTCGTCTCGGCGCTCGACCACGGGGGCAACGAAGGCCACATGCTCGCGGCGGTTGCCGCCGACCGAAAAGCGGTCTTCGACCCCTCCGGCTGCGCCACGCTCGACGGCATCGAAGCGTTTTCCGACGCGAATCTGCTGCCCGGCGGCTGGGACCTGATCCTCAGCTGTCAAGTTCTCGAACACGTGTCGGCACCGGCGCAATACCTGCGCGACCTCGCTGCCCTGCTCGCCGATGGCGGTTTGCTGTACGTCGAAGTTCCGGCAGAGGCCTGGCGGCCAGCGCCTGGTTCCAGAAAACTGCGCGATGCCTGCCTGCGTCTGCTGCTGCGCAATCGGCCGCTGCTGATTGCCGCCGATGTGCTGTGCACGGCCAGCCGCATCAAGCTCGGGCGGCTCCCGCCGCTGGGCTTCGTCGCCATGCGCGAGCATCTCAACTACTTCACCACCGAATCGGTCCAGGCCCTGCTGTGCAATAGCGGCTTCGTCATCGACGCTTCCGGCATCAACAGTACCGGGCAGATCTTTGCGCTCGCCCGGAAAACGACCACGAACGACGATCCGCTCGGTGAGGGAGACGATGTCGGACGACATCTCGTCGCTGATCCGTCCGCAAAGCCGGCGGTCAGACGGCCAGGCGCGACGCTGCGGGTTCAATCCGGGGAAATAGGGGTCTGACCCCGTTTGTTCCTTTGTTCGCAACTTCAATGACCGTTAGTGGAAAATGTGTCGATTTTTTTTACACCTGCCCCGCGCCAGCGAGCCAAGCCGCCTTCCAAAAACGCTTAAGATACTGTTTGCAAACACATCACAAACACATGGCACGGTGTTTGCTTCAACAAGCGAACCTAACCCAATACATAGTCAAGTCCGCAATTGACCGGACGTGTTGGGCAGGGACGTCGCAGCTGCTTTAGCGACCATGTCGTAGGCCTTGGTTGACAACAGATCTCACTCATCCCTATCAGGAGAATTATTATGAATATTTCTAAAATCGCTGCTGCTCTGCTGCTCGTTGGCGCCGCCGGAATGGCCACCGCCGCCGGCACCCCCATCTTTGTCGACCCGGCCTTCCCGGCGAACCCGATCGTCAATGGACCGGACCAGACCGACGTGACGTGGACGAACATCGTAGCCCAGTTCGACCCCATGCAGCACGGTGGGAATCGCCTGAACTCGGTTCATATCGAAGACGTCACTGCCGATCTGTTTACCTCAATGGGAACGGCGACCTGCTTCCAGGTTGGTGGTAATGGCAAGTGCGACGGTTCAGCCTTTGGCCAGGTCGACATAACGCTCAACGGACCAGGCGGAATTCTGTTCAATTTCATGCTGCAAACCACCCCCTTTAACTACAGCCTCAATCTTATGGAGACTGTCGATATTCCTGCCGGCAACGCCAGCGATTCCAGCGCAGGCCTGTGGTTCTGCGTTGTTGAAGACATGCCGGGCTGCGTAATCAATCCTGGCCTCGTCGCCCTCTTCGAAGGCGCTGGCACGGTTCAATTCGTGACGGTCGCTGACGGCACGGTCGTGACCCTGAACGACAACGGTTTTGCCGGCGCCAGCATCGGCATCGAAGCCGCTTCGAGCTTCGTCGTCAAATACGACTACATGGAAAACAACGACATCCCTGAGCCCGCGTCCCTCGCGCTCATGGGTCTGGCCTTGGCCGGCATCGGCGCGAGCCGCCGCCGCAAGGTCTGACTAGCTCCTTAGACGTCTAGGCAGGGCTGGCATTCGTTGCGCGTGACACGCCGCGACATCCAGGTCAGCGATCCACCGTTCTAACCAAAGCCAACACCCTCAAGACTCAGGGGCCCGCCGGGCCCCTGTTTCGTCCACGTCACCCCGCTCACGTCGCCGCCAGATTTGTGCGGACCTACGCATCCGCTAACAGCAGCCGGCCCGCGACCGATACGCCGACGCTCGGCCTGCGGGCGAAGGCCGAGCGCGCAGGATAGCTTGGCAAAGGTACGACGGGCCGCAAAGCCGGCTAGGCGAATGCCCTGCTCGCTCTACCGATCGTTTCTTGCGAATCGTCCGTTCCGCGTAGCCCGCGCGGCGAAGGTCTTCCAGAAAAGCTTCAAGGTGGGAAGCAGACAGCCCCAGTGGCATGCCGCCTTGCAATCCATCTGTCGTCAAGTGATCTCTCCTTGTCTGGCATCATTGCCAGCCTCAGGAGATCTCACGGCTTATGCCGTGTCAGCAACCCAACGAACCTTGCTGCGAGCGCGCCTGAACCCACCTGCGCGACATAATCCGGCAGTCGGCATAACCTTTGCGAGAGAACTCTCAAGCTGGCGATCCTGCATCGCAAGAATTCGCTGCTCTACAAGACCCCAAGGGGGGCCGAGGTCGGCGATATCTACATGAGCCTGATTCATACGTGGCAGCTTTCCCGGGTCAATCCGTTCGCGTATCTGCAGGCTGTGCATGGTCATGCCAGAGAGCTCCTGGCTCAGGCCGACGCTGCGCGCGCCTGCGCGGGGTCGCCGGCCATCAGCAGCACCTGCAGCGCGCAGGTCTCGAATCTTGGGTCAGCGCGGTGCCGTCGGGCCAGAAGGCGAAGCGCCTGCTCGATAGACGTTTCTGGCACAGCCAGAAACCCTGGCCGTCGTAAACGAGGATCTTGATGGCGGTGCGAGCGCATTTGCGGAAGACGAACACGCCGCCGCTGAACGGATCGGCTTCCAGACGTTGTCGTCAGGCGCCTGCCAGCCCATCGATGCCGGCTCGAAAATCGATCGCTTCGACCGCGACCAGGATGCGCATGTGCGGCGTGATCTGAATCATGCGGCACTCCAGAAAGCACGGCACAAGCCGGCCAGACTGGCCAGGCCCTGGCCATTGAGTTCCACCCGCATCTTCGTGCCGCGCGTGTTCTCGAGTTCTATCGCGCACTCGCACCGCACCCGATTGCCGGGCTCACGGTTGGCCGCAACCGTCAACTCGACGAACTGCGTCTCACTTCTGCTTGTGCTCTCGGGCAACGGGCGATCCGCCTCACCCTGCGCCTGCTGGCGTCTCTTCAAGCGATCGGAGTAAAGCTGCTGCAGTTCCCGTGCGGCGACGGGCAGCCCGTGTTCACGGTCAATCCCAAGCGCCGCCGCCCACAACTGGCGGGGAATGTGCTCGCCGCGCCCACGTCCTTCTCGCCAGCACTTGAAGCTCTCACGTACCTCGTCCAGGCTCTCGCCGTGCCTTGTTTGCGTCACCTTCACCGCATCGTCCATCAGCTGCTTTCCTTATCGCGTTAAACTCGCAACCAAGGTTACCAAGGACGTTCAGTGATTTCATGCAAGCTTGCCGGAGGGACACGCTTAGACCACTGTCTGATTTCCAGGGACCGCTATACGCCCTATCGTTTTCTTGAATGTTATCGGGAGTCGCTTTGTTTAAGCTAATTGGCGTCGTTGCAGGGTTCTACTTTTTCGGGTTCTTCGGAGCGCTTCTCGGGCTTTTTCTCGGGTCGATCATCGACCGTGCGCGAGCCTATGGTGCGGGCGGCATAAACCCGCTGCAGAATGCGCTTCGTCAAGCCGTTTTCCTCGAGACGATGTTCATCTCGATGGGCAAACTGGCCAAGGCCGATGGCCATGTCTCGCAAGCCGAGATCGAGCATGTCGAGCTGTTGATGCAGAAACTGGGCATGACCCCGGAGCATCGCGTTCAGGCGATCGCCCTGTTCAAACGGGGCGCCGACCCAGCGTTCGCCATCGACTCGACCTACGCCAGGTTCATGTCGGTGTGTGGTCACACCCGGCATTTGAAGCAGGTCTTGCTGGTCTATCTGATCTCGATGGCGACGGCTGACGGAGATATCAATCCGCCCGAAGAGGGCGTGCTTGCCGACATCGCCCACCGTCTTGGCTTTGATCAGACCACATTCAAGCAATTGATCGACATGGTGCTGAATCAATCCCACTTCGCCGCGGGCCAACCCAGTACGGAAGCGGCGCTGGATGACGCCTACAAGGCTCTGGGCGTGACGAAAGACCATACGGACCAGGAAATCAAGCGCGCCTATCGCAAGCTGATCAGCCAGTACCATCCGGACAAGTTGATCGGACAAGGCCTGCCGGAAGACATGATCGCGCTGGCCAGTGAAAAGGCCAAGGAGATCCAGTTGGCGCACGATCTGATCGAGCGGCACCGGAAGATTTGAATTGCCGAGAAAACTGAGCCAGCCTCTTGTTCAGAAAAATGACTGCGTCGCAGCTTTGGAATGGCTTTCGTTGTGCGCGACGACGACCTGGCGGCGAGTACGCGTTGCCAAAAATAATCCTGAGGCGTGCCGGTGCAATAAATGCGGCCCAATATCCAGAATCCAGACGAGGCTGGTCGGTGATTGGTGTTCCTTGACGCCTTCGGGAAGTACGCCTTTCCAGCCATGGTCGGTGCCGGTGTTGCGCTTGCCGGGCAGGAACAAGTTCATCGTTTACTTCATGCTGGCGCGGAGATCCTTCATCACCTGGTCGGTGGCCGTCACCCGGATGAGGCCCAGCCGGGGATATTCGATGTCCCGGATGACATAGACGCAGAGCGCGATCGCTGCGGCGAAGCCCAAGATATGCAGCCAACTTCGCTTTGGGTTGCCGGCCATTCCGAATCCTGCGAGCAGCGCGCTGCAAAGTCCCATGGCGAACAGCAGCCCGAAGATCGTCGCTGGCGGATGGATGCGGGTGGCGGCAGTGCGCAACGTGGTGATGTTGTTCATCTCGTTCAACGCACCCAGCACCAGGTTGGTGGTGGCGGTATCCTTCTTCGCTTCGCAGAGTGCGATGGCCTGTATCCAGATTTCATCCTGCAAGGCGATCGAGCGAGCGAGTTCCGCCTCCGCAGCGGCGACATCCGGAAGCTTCTCAAAAGTGGCGATGCGCGCATCGGTATAAGTGCGGAACAGATCGCGCAATGAGGCCTGCTCATTCACCGGGAGCAGATCGAGATAGCTCCAGGCCGTGCCGATGTCCATGGCCTCGTCGATGATCAAATGGCGGCGATCGTCGAAACGCGCTGCCGCCCCGGAGAAGGTGAAGGCGATGAGCAGGCCGAACAGGGCGAAGACCGCCCCCTCGACGGCACCCACACCCTTCGGGGCGCGCTCCGGAGTATCCGCGTGCATTCGTCGGCCGATGCGCCGACCGAGTTCGAGAAAAAAGACCATGCCCAGGAAAAAAGCGATGGCGAAAGGAGCGGATTCGGTATCCGTGAGCATGGCTGGATGAATGTCTCGTTCATTGTGAAGGCAGTTCGCCGATGAAGCCGCGGGCCGCAACCTGGCAGCTGCGGCGCGCGTGTTTCGCCATCGAACCAACGGTTTAGTGCGCTTGAATGGTCTTCGGGACAGGGGGCACGGCGATGGTGGTGTCGGGCGCCACTGCACGAATCACGTCCATGCTGCGGCCGATGTTGTAATCCATCTCCAGCGTCGAATCCGAGTAGCTGCCGAGCTGCGACTTGCCCGGAAACGCCTTGTTCGGGCGGGTCGGTTGGTGCATCTTCATGATTGCGAACGAACGTGAATGGATTTTCGCGAAATGTAACTTACACTGGGAGAAGCCGTCAATCGCCAATCCTTTTAGCAGCCATGCGAGGCCATGCCGACGAAGCGGCGGAGGGCATCTAACGCGCTTGCCGTGTCCCTTGCCGTGCCAAGGCGCGCTGCCGTAAGATCGTCATGAGCAGTCCTTCGCCACCGTTTTTCGCCCGTCCAAACGCCTGGCTAGGCCCAACCGAGGTAATGCAGCAGCAGACATTTCATGGAGGTCAGCATGTTATTCCAGCATCGCTTGAAATCTACCCCCGCCGACGGGCGCTGCGAAGTTCCTGTGCACTACTGTTCGCTCATCGCCCTCGCTGTCGCCACCTTGGCAACTGGTCAGGCGTTTGCTGGCGGCATGCTTGCCTACGAAGTCGGGACGGCCGACGTCGGCCTCGCTTCGGCGGGTTACAGCGCGCGTGCGCAGGACGCGTCGACCGTCTTTACCAATCCTGCCGGCATGACACGGCTGGAAGGCACGCAGGCGCTGGCCTCGGGGCAGCTGCTTTGGGCCAACACCAAATACTCGATCGGCTCGGGGACTTCTCCCCTGCTGGGCAACGACAATGGTGGCTATGCGGTTGGATCGGGCGGCTGGTTCCCGGGCGGTGGCGCTTTTTTCAGCTACAGCGTGTCGCCGGACCTGAAGCTCGGCTTCGCGCTGGCCGGAAATTTCGGCGCCCCCTTGCAGTACGACAATGACTGGGCGGGCCGTTACTACGTCCAGAGCACGACGATGCTCGGCCTCTCCTTGCTGCCCAGTATCGCCTTCAAGGTCAACGACAAGCTCTCCCTCGGTGCGAGCCTGAATGCCATGTACGGGATGTATACGAACCAGGTGGCAATCAACAACCTTGCGCCGATCTTCGGCGACGGCAAGCTGAAGCTGGACGACAGGACCTGGGGCTGGGGCGCCAACCTCGGTCTTCTCTACGAGATCGACGAGGGGACCCGAATCGGGCTGACCTGGAATTCGCAGGTCGATCTCGACTTCGAGGGGCCGGCAAAGTTCTCCAGCCTCTCGCCGGATGTCGCAATGGCATTGAACAACGCCGGTCTGCTGAACTCGACGATCAAGGTCGGCATCAAGGTGCCGCAACAGGTGATGGCCAGCGTCTTCACGCAGCTTGACCCGCAATGGGCGCTGCTCGGCAGCGTCGGCTGGCAGCAGTGGTCAAAATTCGGGGCGATCCACATCGGTATCGACGACACCTCGAATCCGGTCAGCCTGACCACCGACATTCCCTTCAAGGACACCTGGCACGTCGCCACCGGCGCGCAGTATCGCTTGAGCGATCCGTGGCTGCTCAACTTCGGAGTGGCCTACGACTCGGGTTTCCAGCCGGATGGTTCGACGGTCTCGCCGCTGATGCCCTTGAACACCGCCTGGCGTTTCGGCGCCGGTGGCCAGCAACAGCTGAGCAAGACAACCGTATGGGGGGTCGCCGCGGAATACATCTACGGCGGGACGCTGAAGACCGATTTGCAGGGCACCGCGCCGGTCGCCGTTGGTGGTCGCGGCAACCTGGTCGGTTCGTACGACAACACCGGCACGCTGGTGATGAGCGTTTACGGCAACTGGAAGTTCTAGCATTTTTCAGCAGTGGAATCGGCGTGCACAAAGCCAGCCAGCGCGCCGGTCGCGGAGCGACACCGTTCCATGCTCTGGCGCAGCTGGCGCGCAACATGAAACTGAAGCACTTCCCCGTGAGGAGAAAAACAACCATGCGAAATAGACCGACAAGCATCGTCTTCGCCTTGCTCGCCATCGGATTCGTGGTTCTGACGTCGGCACCGAGCTTCGCCCAGGAGAAGAACCCCGAACGCAATGTCTATTACGGCGAAACCCATTTACATACCAGCTGGTCGTTCGACGCCTACGCATTTGGCGACACGCAGACCGGGCCGGAGTCCTTCTATCAGTACGCGACGGGCAAACCGACCTTGCATCCGGGCGGCTACCAGGTGCAGATCACCAAACCCCTGGACTGGGGCGCAGTCACCGAGCATGCCGAGTACATGGGCATGGTCCAGGAAGCCATGGATCCGGAGTCGCCGCTGCGCAAGAGCTCGCCGCTACTCGCTCGGGCCTACGAGGAAGGCGTCAGGGCCGACGGACTGCTGGCTTTCAAAGTGCTGTCGCTGGCGATCGCCAAGGGACTGCCGATCAAGGAGTTCAGCGATCCCGCCGTCGTCGCGCCGGTCTGGAAGCGGATCATCGACATCGCCGACAGGTACAACAAGCCGGGCAAGTTCACGACCTTCGCCGCTTATGAGTGGACTTCCACCCCGGATTCCAAAAACCTGCATCGCAACATCTTCTTTCGCGATTCGAAAAAAGTACCGCAAGTGCCGTTCACGCCCCTGGACTCGCCCGATCCGCGTGATCTCTGGAGCTGGATGGACAAGCAGCGCACGGCGGGCAACGATCTGCTGGCCATCTCGCACAACGCGAACCTGAGCAACGGCATGATGTTCCCGACCGAAGTCGATCACACAGGCCGACCGATCGACCGCGCCTGGGCGGAGTCGCGGCTGCGCAACGAGCCGCTGACCGAGATGAAACAGGTCAAGGGGCAGTCGGAGACGACGCCGGGGCTTTCGCCCAACGACGAGTTCGCCAACTACGAAGTCTTCGTCTGGCATCTGCTCGGCAAGAAAGGTCCGCCGCCGCGCGAATACGGCAGCTACGTACGGCAAGCCTACAAGGACGGCCTGGCCATGGAACAGGCGCGCGGGTTCAATCCCTACAAGCCCGGCGTGGTCGGTGGCTCCGATTCGCACGTCAGCGTCGTTCCCTACCGTCAGAAGAACTTCTTTGGCGTGCACGGTACGGTCGACGACAGCATCGAGAAACGCATCAACGGCGCCACGGTGCTCGGACTGAACAGCCTCTGGGTCACCCCCGCCGGCCTGAGTGCGGTGTGGGCCGAGGAGAACACGCGCGACGCACTCTTCGACGCCATGCGACGCAAGGAGACCTACTCGACCAGCGGCGTGCGCATCCCGCTGCGTTTCTTCGGCGGCTGGGGGCTGGATGCCGGCATGCTCAAGCAGAAGGAGTGGGTGAAGACCGCCTACGCGACGGGCGTCCCGATGGGATCCGATCTGCTGCAAGCGGCAAGCAAGGCGCCTTCCTTCGTGGTCTGGGCGGCGAAGGATCCCGACAGTGCCAATCTCGACCGTGTGCAGGTCGTCAAGGGCTGGAGCATCAACGGACAATCGTTCGAGAAGATTTACGACGTCGTCTGGGCGGGGGCGCGCAAGCCCGATCCAAGCACCGGCAAGGTGCCGGCAATCGGGTCGACGGTGGATCTCACGAAAGGCACCTACACCAACACCATCGGTGCGGTGGAGCTGAAAACGGTGTGGACGGACCCCGACTTCGACCCAGCTCTTGACGCTTTCTATTATGTCCGCGTGCTCGAGATTCCGACGCCGCGCTGGAGCAGCATGCAGGCCGTGCAATTGGGCAGGGTTCCCCCGAGCGGCACCGGGTTCACTGCCGTGATCCAGGAACGGGCATGGAGTTCGCCGATTTGGTATACGCCCAGTGCAGAGGCGCGCAAAGCCAGCAAGCCAGGGCTGACCGTCGCGGAGCTGAGCAAGCAGGGCGCGCAGCTGCTCGACGATGCGCAACTCAAGGAACTGCTCGTCGGCAAGACGGTGAAAGTGCGCAACTCCGTGACCGGCCAGCGCTTCGAGATCCTCCACGGCGCCACCGGCCGGCGCTTGATAACTTCGGTCGACGGCAAGGCAGCGGACTTGCACGAAGTGGGCGAGATGATGCACGGCGGTGACCGCGACTACGAGATTCGCGATGGGCGTCTGCGCACGGACATCAACGGTAGCGAGTTCGATGTCGCGGTCTACCGGCTGGGCGACAAGTACCTGGCGGCGCGCAGTAACGAGTTCGGTTACGCGAACTACGAGGTCGAGCCGGTAAAGGAATGAGCAGCGGTCCTGCCGCAGCCGGCGATCCGCAGCCATCACGCGTGCGGCGCTGGCTGCGCGAGCCACTGCTGCAGTTTCTGGTGATCGGCGGTGCGCTGTTCGCGGTTTATGGCGCACTCAACCCGCAGGCGGTTGTTCCATCCCAGGCCAATCAGATCCGGCTCACGCGCGACGATCTGCGCCAGATGGCCATGGTGTGGGCGGCGAAGTGGCAGCGCCCGCCGACGCCGGAGGAAATACACAGCCTGATCGAAAACAGGATTCGCGAAGAAATCCTCTATCGCGAGTCGCTCGCGCTCGGCCTCGACCAGAACGACACCATCGTCCGCCGCCGCCTGGCGCAGAAAATGGAGTTTCTTGCCGAAGACACGTCCGCGATCCGCGATCCGGCTGCCGAGCAACTGAAGCTGTGGTTCGAAGAGAACCGGGCGAGCTTCACTTTGCCGGACCGGATGTCGTTTCGCCAGGTGTACTTTTCACCCGACCAGCGCGGCCTCGGCGCCCGGGATGCGGCCGTCGCAGCACTGGGAAAGCTCGTCGACAAGCCCGCCGACTCGCCGGTAGTCGCCGACCTTGGCGATCGTTTCATGTTCCAGGATTACTACGCCGAACGCGTACCGGAGCAGGTGGCCAGTGTCTTTGGAACGGCGTTTTCGCAGTCGCTGTCGGGGCTCACGCCAGGCGCCTGGCGCGGGCCCATCGAATCGGGGCTGGGCTGGCATCTGGTGTTCATCGATTCGATCACGCCGGGACGGGTGCCACAATTCGATGAGATCGAGCCGGAAGTGAAAGCCGAATGGATCAACGCGCAACGCGCCGAAGCCAAGCGCAAAGTTTTCGCCGCCATGCGCGCGCGCTACGAAGTCGTGCTGCCGCCGCCGGATGAAAAGGATGCTCTCGTCGCCGGAACAGCATCGACCACAAACACTCGATGAACAGCGGCATGCGGATGTTGGCGCTGTTGCGCTGGGCATTGTTGAGCGCGATGCTATCGATTCTCCTCGCGCCGGCGGGCGCCTGGGCGCACGAAACACGTCCCGCCTATCTCGAAATCAACGAGACTGCGCCGGGCCGCTACGACGTGCTGTGGCGGACGCCGGTGCTGTCGGGAAGGCCGCTGCCAATTGCGCTGAAGTTCGCTGAAGGCACGCATAACGTCACCGAACCCGCTCTGCGCGAACTGTCCGATTCTCTGCTCGAGCGCCGCGTGATCGAAACTCCCGGCGGCCTTGCCGGCACGCGTGTCGACATCCTCGGCCTGCAAGCGACGATCACCGATGTCCTGGTACGTGTGCAGATGCACGATGGCACCCATTCGACCACACTCGTCCATCCCTCGCAGCCGTGGCTGGAAATCGCCGCGGAGCGCGGCTGGCTCTCGGTCAGCGGCGCTTACCTGCGGCATGGCATCGATCATATTCTGTTCGGCTACGACCATTTGCTGTTTGTCCTGGCCCTGATGCTTATCGTGCGTCAGACACGGATGTTGCTGTGGACGATCACTGCGTTCACGGTCGCGCACTCGATCACGCTGGCACTCGCAACGCTTGGACTGGTGCACCTGCCTGGCCCGCCGGTCGAGGCCAGCATCGCACTTTCCATCCTGTTGCTCGCCAGCGAGGTCGTTCACTTGCAGCGCGGCGAAGCGAGCCTGACGGCGCGCTTGCCATGGCTGGTCGCGTTCTGTTTCGGCTTGCTGCACGGACTCGGATTCGCCAGCGCGCTGGCCAGCATCGGCCTGCCGCGCGGCGACATTCCGCTCGCCCTGTTGGCGTTCAACATCGGCGTCGAAGTCGGTCAGCTCGCTTTCGTTCTCGTCGTGCTGGCGTGTCTGGCGTTAGCCAGACGAATCAAGCTGGCGACGTCATTGGCGCGCTACGCCGGCCCGGCCACGCCCTATGTGATCGGGATTCTGGCATCGTTCTGGTTCTTCGAAAGGCTCGCCAGCTTCTGAGCAACTGACGCCCTTCAGAAGCTTGGCGACGTTGCAACTTGCACGACCTCCGCGCATCGCGAGGCGCTACACTTCGTTGTCGCAAGCACCAGACAAGACTTCATCCACTTACCCCGGACATGCCAAGCCAATGCGTCGCCCTATGTCCGTAAATCAATACCTTGGCGAGCTCTTGCTCGGCACCGACCCGGCCATGCGCTTGCGCGTGGCGCAGACCGGCCTGGCCCTTTTGCTGATGCTCACGGGCATGGCGGTCGTACTGTGGGCAGCTTGGGCGCTGCACTTGCCGCGTGAACCGCTGTATCTCTGGACGCTGAGTTCGCTGTTCGCCATCGTCATCGTCTATATGACCATTCGCTGCGGTTGGTCAGAGCACTTCAAGGACCCCTCTCTTACTTTGCCGCAGATGGCCATTGCCATTATCTGTAGCGCCAGCGGCTATGCGCTGATGGGCCCGGTGCGGGCGATTGCGTTCCCTAACTTGCTGATCATTCTGATGTTTGGCATGTTCGGCCTACGCGCGGCCAGCGCCTTTGGCATCAGCATTTTTGCTTTATTGGCCTTCGGCCTGAGCATGGCTTTGATGACTTCGATCAATCCCGAGACCTACCCGGCGACCGTTGAATTAGCGCATTTCATGATGCTGAGTATCGTCGTTCCCGCGGTTTCGGTCTTGGCCGGGCGTTTGAGCCGCATTCGCCGCCGCTTGGGCCAGCAAAAGCAGGAGCTGAGCGTGGCGCTTGAACAGATCAAGCTCATGGCCGCACACGATGATTTGACTGGCTTGTTGAATCGCCGTCACATGCAGGTCCTGCTCGAGCAGGAGACGCAGCGCAGTCTGCGCTCGGGACGGGGCTATTGCGTGGCACTGCTCGACCTGGATCATTTCAAGCGCGTCAATGACCGCCATGGCCATGCCGCGGGTGATGCCGTACTGCGCGCCTTTTCCGATAGCGCGCAGACGGTCTTGCGCCGCTCGGACGTACTGGCGCGCTGGGGTGGTGAAGAGTTCGTCTTGATGCAGGCGGACATCAGCATCGAGTTTGCCAGAGCCACCATCGAGCGTCTGCGTGAGCAGGTGACGAAGCTGGAACTCAGTTTTGGCGAAAACCGCTTGCAAGTCAGCTTTTCCGCCGGGCTGACCGAACACCGCGTCGGTGAGTGCGTGACCCAGACGCTGGAACGTGCCGACCGCTTGCTCTACGACGCCAAGGCACAGGGCCGCAACCGCGTGCTGGCGGACTGACCGAGCCAGCACGCCGTGGAGGCAAGGCGAGCAGTGAGCCTGCTCGGTGCGCACCACGGAATCCCCCCCTCTCGCCTGCGCCAAGCTGAGCACTCCGGAGGAGACTTAGATGCCGGCCCTGCCCGCGCCGCCAGCCGGCAAAGCGTGGAATCGGACGCCCTCGAACACGGCATGCTCCTTGCTTAGGAATCTTCATTGACAAGGAGATCAACATGGCAAACATGCACTATCCGATGCTCTATCTGCTCGACGCCGCCGACGCCATCGTCAGCGATACCCGCCTGCCGACGGCAGCGAAGCACAAACGAACCCTGGCGGCGTGACGACGATGGCCAAGATCGGCATTTTCTTCGGTACCGAGAGCGGCCGTACGCATCTGGTCGCCAAATACATCGCCAAGAGTCTGGGTGACGCAGCGAGCACGCCGATCGATATCGGCCGCGCAAGGCTGGCCGACTTCCTCGCCTACGACGCCCTGATCCTTGGCAGTCCGACCCACGGCGGCGGCCAGCTGCCAGGCCGCTCGGTCGCCGCGTGCCCGCCAAGTTGGCAGGCATTTCTGCCGCAACTGGCGGGCGCCGACCTGTCCGGCAAGGTCGCAGCCATCTACGGTGTCGGCGACCAGAAGCAATATCCTGGCGCCTTCGTCGACGCGATCGCTGTTATCCAGAGCACGCTATTGGCAAGCGGAGCCCGCGTCGTCGGACGCTGGCCGACCACCGGCTACGATTTCGCTGCTTCTCAGTCAGTCGACGGCGAGCATTTCCTTGGCCTGGCGCTGGACCAGATCAATCAGCCGGGATTGACCGGACAACGCGTCGAAAGCTGGCTGGCGCAGGTCCGACCGGCCCTCCTGCCGGGGATGTGATGACGACGCCTGACGCTCTGGCAAGCCTGCAAGCTTGCCGCTCCCTGCTGATCGCCGGCGCGCCCGCCGCCGGAAAGCGGCGGCGGGAGGGCGCTGTCTGGTCTCTGCAGCGATCGGCTGAGGTCTCTCTGATGCCCGCAGATGGTGCCCTCCCACCTCGGCTTTGCACCACCACCGAGCGCCTGCCGCCGAAGTGACGCTGCTCCGGCAAAAATCGCCCAATACGCGTCTCGACCTTGTCGGGCGTCGTCAGCGAAGCCGGAATGGCGCTCTCCTCTGCGCTCGCCAAGTGGGGAAGCGCCCCGCCCAGCCACCACCGCTTCCCCTGCCGGCCGCTTCGTATTACGCTCCTTGCTGGCGGCCGTGCTTCGTCCCTCCAGGGAAGCCAGGGGAAGCAAGCGAGTCACGGTCGATCCCGACAAACCGCAGGGGGTAGTCGCGCTGAGCGCCGACGCGAAACGTAGCGACGCCCCCCCGGTGAACATCCTCCACTACTGGCCCAAAGGCCACTGCTCATCACATGACAAACACAGCCGCGCCCAATTACTTCGATCTCAACGCCGCCACCTGGGATGCCGATCCCGCCAAGCAGTCCCGCGCGCTGGCGGTCGGCAAGGCCATTCAAAGCCAGATAGCCCTGTCGCCACAGATGCAGGCGCTGGAATACGGCTGTGGAACCGGTTTGCTTAGCTTTGCCCTGCAGCCGCAGCTCGGCAAGATTACCCTGGCCGACAGCTCGGAAGGAATGCTGGCGGTGTTGAACGAGAAGATCGCCGCCAACGGCATCACCAACATGCGCGCCGCGAAGCTCGACCTGGTCACCGATCCCCTGCCGCCGGATCGCTATGAGCTGATCTACACCTTGATGACCTGTCATCACATCGCCGACACCGACGGCCTGCTGCGTAGTCTCTACGCCTTGCTGGCGCCTTCAGGCTACCTCTGCATTGCCGATCTCGACGCCGAGGACGGATCTTTTCATGGTCAGGGATTCGCGGGCCACAACGGTTTTGATCGTCGCGAACTGGCGGCAAAAGCCGAAGCGGCCGGATTTGAAAAGCCAGGTTTCACGACCGCATTCAGCATGACCAAGGGCGAAGGCGCGGCGCAACGCGAGTACCCCGTTTTCCTGATGGTGGCGCAGAAGTAGGGCCGTCCACACGCGCATCGCCTGCCCGACCGGGGACGATGCCCGGTCTGCTGTTGCGGCCACCGCCCCTTGATTGCTTGACCTCCTTTGCACTGAACGCCGCCGCGCGCAGCCGCACTTTCCCCGCCAGCAAGCATCTACTACGCAGACTTTCAGCCATGAATCGAGACCTCCTGCCGGCCACCTTCACTCCCGCCGCCCTCCTGCTCGCCACCTGGCTCACTGCCGGCGTGACCGGCACTGCCCTGGCCGGCCCCTGGGCGGAGGTAACAGCCCCCAGCACCGGCCTCACCAAGGTCATCGGAGGGGTTTCCAGCGGCTGCATTGCCGGCGCCCAAACGCTCCCCGCCGAAGGCGACGGCTACGTCAGTATCCGCCGCTACCGTAACCGCTTCTACGGGCACCCAGATCTATTGCGCCTGGTCTCCGACCTGGCCCGCAAACAGGCCCGGCGCGGCCCGGACCTGGTGATGATCGGCGATTTGAGCCAGCCCCGAGGCGGGCTGATGTCCAGTTCGCACCGCAGCCATCAGAATGGACTGGATGTAGACATCTGGTTCCAGCTCGCCCCGTCCGCCGCGGTCGCCAACCGTGATACCGCCAACCAAGCCGACCCGCCAAGCATGGTCACCCCGGACGGCGAGGGCCTGAGCCCCCTGTGGGGCGACGATCAGCAGGCCCTGCTCAAGACCGCAGCCGAAGATCCCCGCGTGGAGCGCATATTTGTCAACGCCGCCATCAAGCGTGCGCTGTGCGCCAGCGATGGCGACACGGCGTGGCTACGCAAGCTCCGCCCGTGGTTCGGACACGACGCCCACTTCCACGTCCGCTTGCCCTGCCCACACGACAGCAGCGAGTGCACGCCACAGGCAGCCATCCCGGCCGGTGACGGTTGCGGCAGTGAACTGGACTGGTGGTTCAGCGCCGAGGCCCGCCAACCAGCAAAAAAAAGCTCAACTCCCAGGCCTGAGCCGACGACGCCGGCGGCTTGCCGGCCGCTGCTCTCGACCAACTGAGAGCACAGGACTGCCCCGCTCCCGGACGGGCGGTCCGTCGGCAGGCCGCCAGCGACCATCGGCCAGCCATGTCGCGTACCCTTGGCCCGACGACCGCAATGCGAAGCATGAGCACGCTTGCCGCCACGACGATTGTCGCCGCTCGTCGCCGATCTTGCGTCGCCGTCAGGCAAGCTGCCTGAAGCGGTGGATCAAGGGTGGCTGCGCCAGCAGCACGCTGGCCAGCCTGACAGCCTCGGCGACATGCGGCGTCGCCAGGTGCGCGTCGGCGGCGGCCTGATCGGTCCATTGCTCGACGGTCACGAACTCGCATGGATCGTCCTGATTGTGGAACAGGTCGTAGCCAAGGCAACCGCTTTCGTCACGACTCGGGCCGCACAAGTCGCGCAAGATAGTTGCCAGCACGGTCTCACTGCCTGCCCGGGCTGTCAGCCGGGCCATGATCCTGATCGCCATTGCTCCTCCTTGGTCGTGCTTCGATGGTTCGTCCTGGGCGCGGCGTCCAATGCCCATGCCGCCGCTTGATTATCCCTCCGTCGCCCTCCCCGCGCCGCTGTTCTGGCCGGAAAACGGGCAGTGCAGCGTCGCCCCATCCGCCGGACCCGCGGGCGGAGGCCCCAGCGCTTCGATCTGATAGCCACCGGGATAATCGCGTCGTGGCACTTGCGTGCGCAGCTTCGGCTGCTGGCGCTTTGGCAGCCAGCGCAACACCCGGGCGCGTGTGCGCAGCGCGTTTTCCGCGAGCCATGCCAGCCAGCGCGGCGCCGGGCGCAAAGCGAGCGCGGGTGTCCCTCCGGCAACCTTGCATGAAATCACTGAACGTCCTTGGTAACGTTGGTTGCGAGTTCAACGCGATGAGGAGAGCAGCTGATGGACGATATGGTGAAGGTGACGCAAGCAAGGCACAGCGAGAGCCTGGAAGAGGTACGTGAGCGCTTCAAGTGCTGGCGAGACGGACGTGGGCGCGGCGAGCACATCCCTCGCGAGTTGTGGGCGGCGGCGGTGGCGATTGCCCGTGAACACGGGCTGCCCGTCGCCGTGCGGGAACTGCAGGTTGACGCCGATCGCTTGAAGAGACGCCAGCAGGCGCAGGGTGAGGCGGATCGCCCGTTGCCCGCCAGCAGAAGAGAGACGCAGTTCGTCGAGTTGACGGTTGCGGCCAACCGTGAGCCCACCGATCGGGTGCGGTGCGAGTGCGTGATAGAACTCGAGAACACGCGCGGCACGAAGATGCGGGTGGAACTTAATGGCCAGGGCCTGGCCAGTCTGGCCGGCTTGTGCAGCGCCTTCTGGAGTGCGGCATGATTCAGATCACGCCGCACATGCGGATCCTGGTCGCGGTCGAGCCGATCGATTTCCGAGCCGGCATTGATGGGCTGGCAGGCGCCTGCCGACAACGCCTGGAAGCCGATCCATTCAGCGGTGGTCTGTTCGTCTTCCGCAACCGCACGCGCACCGCCATCAAGATCCTCGTTTACGACGGCCAGGGTTTCTGGCTGTGCCAGAAACGTCTATCGAGCGGGCGCTTCGCCTTCTGGCCCGACGGCACGGCGCCGACCCAAGAACTCGAGGCCTGCGCGCTGCAAGTGCTGTTGATGGCCGGCGACCCCGCGCAGGCGCGTGCAGCACCGGCCTGGCGTCGTTTGGCGGCGTAGCGTCGTGAGCTGTCGCTTTGGCCGACGGCTCACGCGGCAGCGGTCAATTGCTCGCGGTAGTTCCAGGGCAGCCACAAGGCGGCCTCGGCCAGGACCTCCCTGGCATGACCATGCAAGGCCTGCAGATACGCGAACGGATTGACCCGGCAGAGCTGACACGTATGAATCAGGCTCATGTAGATATCGCCGACCTCGGCCCCCTTGGGGGTCTTGTAGAACAGCGAATTCTTGCGATGCAGGATCGCCCGCTTGAGAGCCCTTTCGCAAAGGTTGTTGTCCAGCGGGGCCCCGGCCTGACGCAGAAAGAGCGTCAGCCCGTCCCAGTGCGTGAGCAGATAATTCAAGGCCTTTCCCAGGCTGCTGTTGGGCTCGACCAAGCGCTGTGTGAATTGCTCGTTGAGCCATTTCTTCAGTTCCTGCAGCGGCGGGGCGCTGTGCGCCTGATGGTAGAGGAGGCGTTGCCCGGGAGACAACGTCTCCTCGCGACAGTGCGCATCGTTGGCGTAGACCTTGGCCAGAACCTCGATCACGTAGCGGCACGGCTGCGGGAAATGCGCGAACACCTCGACCACCTGGCGTCGGCCGTGGGTCAGGCATTTGCCGATGATCCTCGCAAACTCGCCGACGAAGTTGCAGGCCAGGGCATCGCTCATCTGCATCGGCGGCGCCAAGGCCGGGCTGCGCTGCGCCAGCACGTCCGACAGGTTCTGACCGGCATGCTGATGGCCGGTAAAGTACAGCGCCACCCGCTGCCCGTGTTCGAGGACGGCGACAATGCCCGAGGTGTTGATGGCCTTGGCCGCGGGCGTCTGACCCGCGGCTTCGAGCTGGCGGCGTGCGGCGATCAGCGACAGGATCTTCGCCGGGGTATCGTCGCAGTGCAGCAAATCGCCTTGTCCAGCCTGGCGGCTCAGTTCGGCGAAGACGGCGCGCGGCGCCGGCACGGCCTGGAGCACGATGTCCCACTGGGTTGCATCCGACAGTGGAACATTGAGACTCGCTTGCAGACCTTCGATCCGGTAGAACGGCAGGCCGCTGCCGTAGCGCAGCAGGGCGAGCAGACTCGCACAGCTGGGGTCGTACTTCCCTGCGCCACTGCCCGCGGGCAGCGGTGCGGTGAAGGTCGCATCGCACAGCCGGCAGCGCAAATGTTGCAGCTTGTGGATCGTGGCGACCAGCGGCGGCTGCCCGATCACCTTGACGACGGTCTTGGGCGGCGCGTCATAGACCTTGCCGGTGACGCATGCAGGACAGGGGTCGCCCGGCTTCAGATCGGGGACAAGCCCTTCGATGACCGGCGAGTCCACATACGTCGCTGCGCTGTTGCGGCCGTGACCCGGCTTCGGCGCGGCGGGTTTCTTCGCTGCGGGACGGGCGGCGACCGGCGCCGTCTCGCCAGTCGAGGTCGCCGCTTGCTCGGTCGCGGCGTTGTCGTCCGGCCCCACGGTCTGCTCCAACAACTTGCGTTTGCGCTCGCTGGTAGCGCCGAACAACATTTTGCGAAAGCGCGCCAGCGACGTCTTCGCGTTCTGCAAGGCCTGCATCACGAAGCTGAAGGTCGTCAGCACCTGCTCGAGCAACTCGTATTGCGGCACCGGGAACGTCGGTCTGGCGAGGGCGAGAAGTTCGTCGAGTTGCGCCTGGGTGGCATTGACGTGCTCGGGGGCGCTCATCCGCTCACCTGCGACAGGCGCTGGCGAAAGTCCTTGA
Organism: Candidatus Accumulibacter meliphilus; assembly: GCA_003332265.1. Taxonomy (GTDB): domain Bacteria; phylum Pseudomonadota; class Gammaproteobacteria; order Burkholderiales; family Rhodocyclaceae; genus Accumulibacter; species Accumulibacter meliphilus. The sequence goes on along the minus strand of QPGA01000007.1, from coordinate 959 downwards.
CCAAGGCATAGCCCAGCACTTCCTTGATCGAACGATTGGCGGCGTGGGTCGGTGCGTCCTTGCCCCGCCCGGTGGTCGTTCCCAGGAACTGCCAGTTGGCGGCGCGGTAGCAGGTCCCGCGAAAGCGCTGTGGCTCAATGAAGGTTTCGAGAAAGTAGATCGGGTGCCCGTACATCGACTGCCAATCGGCGGACAGCCGGCGCGCCATCTGCCCGAGCAGGTGCGAGGCTAGATGCGGCACCGTCACCCAGGGCAGAATCAGAAAGCGCGTGTTGTAGGCGAGCAGCCGGATATTCTGCCGCCGTGCCTGCGGCCCCCAGCCGATGAACCGGTCACGGCTGCCCAGATGTCGCGGCGCCGAGCACCACGCCAGGCAGGCCACCGGTCGCCCCCGGGCATAAACCAGATACTTCAGATGCTCGCCCACCGGCTGGCTATAGCCCAGATAGTGGTGATGCTCGAGAAGGCTGTTGAACAAGCGTTCCTCAGGGGTGCGTCTGACCTGGCGCACCTCCAGCGGCCCAAGCTCAGCGAAGATTGCCTGCAGGGGCGTCTCATCGACGCGCACTAGCGCCGGCTGCCGGCGATCGGCCAGCGGATTGCGCACCACCCTGCGCACCGGGGGCAGTTCGATCAGCTCCTCGCGATGCAGCATCAGCATCATCCCGCGGCACACCATGTCGCGCAACGCGCCATTGGTCTGCACCCAATTCCACACTTCACACAATCGCTTCGACAACCCCCTGCGGCTCAAGCCGGGATGGTCGGCGATCAACTGGCGAATGAACACAAGGTCGTCTTCGGAGATCGGCCGGTGTCGGTAGATCAGTGTCGTTTGCATGCACCGCAAGGTAAACCAACAGGCGTTGGAACGCAAGTGGAAAATGCAGGCAACCTCTTCTCCGACGCCTTCTAGCCTATTTCGTTGGCAATTTCATGCAGACTTGCCGGATGGACAC
>QPGA01000060.1 GCA_003332265.1 Candidatus Accumulibacter meliphilus | reverse complement strand
TGCTGCCGTTCGACTTGCATGTGTAAGGCATGCCGCCAGCGTTTAATCTGAGCCAGGATCAAACTCTTCAGTTCAAATCCTAAAACCCTCGCTCGACGTTCTTCCTGCCAGCCCAAGTCGCCCCAGACCAGCAGTCTTACTTCCGTGCGAGTTACTCCATCTTTTTGACAACCTGCCTAAGCAGATCATCCCAGACCGAGAACCCACACCTATCGGTTGTCTCATTTTTAAAGAACTGGCAGAACGACCATTTGGCCGAACCACCGTGCTGCCTGAGCAGCGAGAGGGCGCATTATACAGTCGTTTCCGGCGGCGTCAATACTTGCTTCGTGAAACTTGCCAAACCCGCCAACAACTCTTTGCAACAGCCTCGAAAGGCCTCCTCAAACCGCGCCAATACGACATAACAACTTGATTTCAAATAAGTTTCTTCTGTCGTGTTCGGCAGCGAAGGGGCGAATTATACAGGCTCAAAAATGCCCGTCAACCCTCTATGCAAACAATTCGCAATTCAACCCCAACACCACCCGTTAATCGACGCGACAGCAGGCTCAGGCGATGCTTACCCGCGCAAACTTGCGCTTGCCCACTTGCAGCACGTAGCTACCCCGCGGGGCCAGGACGAGTTGCCTGTCGTCGACCCGGCAACCATCGACCTTGACGCCTCCCTGGTCGATCATGCGCAAGGCCTCGGAGGTACTGCCCGTCAGACCCGACTGCTTGAGGACCTGCGCGATGCTCAGCGCCGAGTCACTGCCTGACAAGCACAGCTCGGGAATGTCGTCGGGGATCGCTCCGTGCCGGAAGCGTGCGTCGAAATCAGCAAGTGCCTGCACGGCAGCGGGGGCGCCATGAAAGCGCTCGACGATTTCCTGTGCCAAGAGAACTTTGGCGTCGCGCGGGTTGCGTCCGCCAAGCACGCCGCGCCTGAGTTCCTCAATCGCCTCGCTGGCGCGAAACGATAAGAGTTCGAAGTAGCGCCACATCAGCTCGTCGGAAATTGACATCAGCTTGCCGAACATCTCCCCCGGCAGCTCGTTGATTCCGACGTAGTTGCCGAGGGACTTGGACATCTTGTTGACGCCGTCCAGGCCTTCGAGCAGGGGCATGGTCAAAATGACCTGTGGCGCCTGGCCGAAGTGCTTCTGCAACTCCCTGCCTACCAGCAGGTTGAATTTCTGATCGGTACCGCCAAGCTCGACGTCGGCCTTCATGGCCACCGAATCATAGCCCTGGCAAAGGGGATAAAGCAGTTCGTGAATGGCGATCGGCTGCCCACTGCGATAGCGTTTGGCAAAATCGTCACGTTCGAGCATGCGTGCGACGGTATGCAGCGCGGCCAGACGAATCATGCCTGAGGCTCCAAATGGCTCGAACCAGGTGGAGTTGAAACAGACCTCGGTCTTTTCGGGATCGAGAATCTTGAACACCTGCTCCTGATAAGTCCCGGCGTTTTCGAGTATCTGTTCGCGTGATAGCGGTGGCCGCGTGATGTTCTTGCCCGTCGGATCACCGATCATGCCGGTGAAGTCGCCAATCAGGAACTGTACGTGGTGACCGAGATCCTGAAAATGGCGGAGCTTGTTGATCAGTACCGTGTGCCCGAGATGGAGATCGGGGGCGGTGGGATCGAAGCCGGCCTTGATCCGCAGGGGGCGGCCGCTTTTCAGCTTTTCGAACAGTTCGGTTTCAATCAACAACTCTTCGGACCCACGCTTGATCAGCTTGAGGTCGTGGTCAACAGCGCGCATGCAAACCTCTACGGTTTCTGCCCAGAGAGCTTCTGGCGACAAGGGTTTTTTGCTAGACTGCAGCGGTTTTGTCGCCGACAGTCGAAGGAGAGCCGGATTTTAACGCATTCACACCCAAGGAACGGCCGACCACGTCGTCACCGCTGGGCAGCCGCCACCATCGGTGGCGTCTCACTGCTCGGCATGGTTGCCGCATTCGCCATTGCCCCACCGGCCAAGGATTCTGGCGTCGAACTGAGCACAGTTATCCAGAAACTGCCGGCGCCAGGCATCACCCTGCTGGAAACTGGCAAACCGATATTCGTGCGCGAAGAGCGTGTTCGCCGCAGCGACACCGTCGCCAGCCTGATGAGCCGCCTGGGCATCTACGACGGGGAAGCGCTACAGTTCATTCGTAGCAACCGGCAAGCCCGCGATATCGCGCGGCACCTGCAAGCCGGCACCACCGTCAGCGCCGAGACGGGCGCCTGGGGCAACCTGCAGAGCTTGTCAATGGAGCTACCCGGCAAGGACGCAATGCTGGTCATCGAACGCAACCGCTACGGCTTCTTTGCTCGTGAGGTGCCGCTGCAACTGGAAAGGCGCATAGTCATCAAGTCTGGCGAAATTCGCCACTCCTTGTTCGCCGCCACCGACGATGCCGACATTCCCGACGCCATCGCCATGCAAATGGTCGAAATTTTTGGCGGCGAGCTTGATTTCCATCGCGACCTGCGCAAGGGCGACCGCTTTTCGCTGGTGTACGAAAGCTTCACTGACCGTGGTCAGACCGTGCGCAGCGGACGCATCCTGGCGGCCGAACTGGTCAATGACAAGACAGTCCTGCAGGCCTACTGGTTTCAGCCGGAACAGGGAGAAGGCGCTTATCACGCGGCCGACGGCAGCAGCCCGCGCAAGGCCTTTCTACGCTCGCCGATCGAATTTTCCCGCATCTCGTCGGGATTTTCCGACGCACGCTTGCATCCCCTATTGGGCACCTGGCGAGCCCACAAGGGCGTGGACTACGCGGCACGCGCAGGGACCGGCGTGATTGCCGTTGCCGACGGTGTCGTCGAAACAGCGGCGCGCCAGAGTGGTTATGGCAATCTGATCGTACTCAAGCATCAAGGCAGCTATTCAACGGCTTACGGCCACCTCCAGGGCTTCGCCAAGGGAATTCGCGAAGGGACGCAGGTGCGGCAGGGAGACACCATCGGCTACGTTGGCCAAACCGGCCTGGCGACCGGCCCGCATCTGCACTACGAGTTCCGGGTCAAGGAAGAGCCGGTCGACCCGCTGGCCATTGCCTTGCCCATTGCAACGCCACTCGACAAGGCACAGCTCGCCCGCGTCAAGGCAGCCAAGCAGAAACTAAGCCAACAACTGGCGATGGCCAGAGAAATGACCCTCGCCACGGCCGAATAGCCGCCGCAGCCAGCGTCGGCGAGAGGCTCTCGGGCGCTCGAAAAAAAAGCCGTCCCTGAGATAGGGACGGCTCGTCGGCAAACTTGCGGAACCAGCGTTCAGGGCCGCCCAGGATTGCCGGTAAGCTTTTCGTATTTGACCCACAGCACGTCTTCGCTTTCCTGATTGGCCGGATCCTTGGGAATGCAATCGACCGGGCACACCTCGACGCACTGCGGCGTATCGTAGTGCCCGACACACTCTGTACACTTGCTGGGGTCAATCTCGTAGATTTCCTCCCCTTGGGTGATCGCCTCGTTCGGGCATTCGGGCTCACACACGTCGCAGTTGATGCATTCATCGGTAATAATCAGAGACATTCTTGTGCTTCCTTCAGATCGTTGAAATTTCTTGTACTCGTTTGGCCAGCCGTTCGCAGATGGCTGGCTGTACAAACTTGCTTACATCGCCACCGAGGATGGCAATTTCTCGTACCATCGTCGCCGAAATGAACATGTACTGCTCGCCCGGGGTCAGGAATAGCGTTTCGACCTCCGGGAAGAGGTTTCTGTTCATCCCTGCCATCTGGAATTCATAGTCAAAGTCAGAGACCGCACGCAAGCCCCGGATGATCACTTTGGCGCCCTTGTCGTGCAAGAAATCCATCAGCAGACCATTGAAGCCACAGACTTCGGCGTTCGGATAGGGGATCAACAGCTCGCTAGCCATGTCGACCCGCTCTTCAAGAGAAAAGAATGGCCTCTTCGGCTGGCTCTCGGCGATCCCCACGATCACCCGATCAAAGAGGCAGCTCGCGCGCCGCACCAGATCCTCGTGGCCCCTGGTCATTGGATCGAAGGTCCCGGCATAGATTGCCATCCGCCTATTCAGTGCCATCCGCTTCGCCTCGTTTCATCAAGTGATAGAAAACCTGGCCGGCCCGCCCACTGCGCACCGTGCGCCAGTCGCCACAACACTCCACAAGTCTTTCGGCCTCGACGTAGATGACGCCGTCCGGGGCGACAATGGCCGGCACGCTCGCCGCCAGAAGCTCGATCCAGCCCGCATTGAACGGTGGGTCGAGAAACAGAACATCAAAGCGCTGCTGGCTGGAAGTTGCGAATCTTACCGCATCCGAGCGCACAATTTCCAGGCGCCCAGCCATCCCCAAGCTTCGCGCATTGAGCTCGAGCGCCGCCAGAACCTTGGGTGAATTATCGACCAGCACCACTCGCTCTGCGCCGCGCGAGGCGGCCTCGAAACCGAGAGCGCCGCTGCCAGCGAACAGATCCAGACAGGAAAGGCCGCGCAGATCGTTGCCGAGCCAGTTGAACAGGGTTTCGCGCACCCGATCCGGCGTCGGCCGCAGACTTGGGGAATCAGGAAAGCGCAACAAACGCCGCCGCCACTCCCCGCCGATGATACGTACCGTATTCAAGGCCTGGGTCCTTAGTCTCCGGCGACGATCACGGTCACCAGATGGGCGGGCCGCACACGGCGCGCAAACGCCGCCTTGATGTCGGCGAGGGTCACTTTTTCGATGTTGTCAGGATAGCGATCAAGGTAATCAAGCGGCAGCCCATAAAAACCGATGACGGCGACGCTGCCGAGAATCTCGCTATTGCTATCCAGACGCAACGGAAAACTGCCGATCAAATTCTGCTTGGCGGCCAGCAGCTCTTCTTTGCTCGGGCCTTGCGCCAGGAAGCTGGCGAGCACTTCGCGAGTCAGCTTCAGTGCATCCTGAGCCTGCTCCTTTTTGGTCTGCAGACCGATCTGGAACGGCCCCAACTGCGCCAGGGGCTGGAAGTAGCTATGTACGCTATACGCCATGCCTCGCTGGTCGCGCACCGCCTTCATCAAGCGCGACACGAAGCCCCCACCGCCCAGCGTGTAGTTGCCGACGAGCAGCGGAAAAAAATCCGGATCGCCACGCTTGAGTGCTGGCAATCCCAGCAACAAGTGCGCCTGTAGCGCCGGATGGGCAATACGCTGCTCGCTGGATGACGGCAATTCCGGGACGGCAATCGTCGTCATGCCTGGACTGGCTGGCAGTGCCGCGGTCAGATCCTCGGCCACCGCCTCCGCTTGCGCACGCGAGAGATCGCCAACGATGGCCAGCGTTGCCCGCGGCGCAGTGTAATGGGCGGCATGAAAAGCGAGCACGTTCGCCCGTTCAAGAGCCGCCACCGACTCCACTGTCGTCTGTCGTCCATAGGGGTGCGCGGCGTACATGGCCGACCACAACGCCCTGCTGGCGAGCGTCTCGGGGCGGGTCAGCGCTTCCTTGAGCGCAGCCACGGAACGTGCCTTCTCACGCTCGAAAACAGCTGCCTCAAACTGGGGCGTACTCAGCATCGCGCGCAGCAAGTCGAGGGCCACAGTGCGCTTGTCGGCCATCGACAAGGTGCGCAGAACAAGCGACGCACGATCCCGGTCAACCTCGCCCGACAGCTGCGCGCCGACATCGGCCATCCGGCTGGCAATCTGCGTCTCGTCCATCCCGGCCACGCCGAGCTCGAGCAGTTCGCGCGTCAATGCAGCGACACCCGCCTGCGCTTCGTTTTCATAAGCCGTGCCGGCGGCAAAATCGACCTGGATGTCGACAATCGGCAGCGCATGGTTCTCGACGAAGAAGACGCGCGCACCCGCTGTCGTCTGCCAGCGCTCGATCCGCGGAGCCGCGTCGGAAAGCGGCGCGGCAAGAGAAAGCACCAGCAGCAGCAAGCATTTGCAGGAGTTCATCGAGCGGCACTCATTGCTGTGAAGGTCGCGTATGCGACTCACCATTCTCCCTTCGCCCCCCGCGGGAGAAGGGCAGGGAGAAGAGGGGGCGGTCATGACTTTCATGATCCGGGGTATCTCGACAGGTCATGACCGTCAATGGCGAGCCGGGGCCGGCGAGCGCGCCGCCGACGGCAAGGGCTGCGGCACGAGTTCGGCAATCGTCAGGGCTTGGTCAGTAAAGTACCGGCGGGCAACCGCCTGAACCTGCGCGGCAGTCACTTCCTGCAGTTTCTCGAGCAAACGCCGCTTCTGCGTGTACGGAATGCCAACCGCTTCCAACTGGCCGATCTCCATGGCCTGCGCAAACATCGAGTCGAGCTTGTAGATCTGGCCAGCAATCAGTTGCGCCTTGGCGCGTGCAAGTTCATCCGCGCTAACGCCGCTCTCCTGAACAGCGGCGATTTCGGCGCGCAATCCGGCTTCGAGTTCGCTGACCGACTTTCCCTCGCTGGGAGAGGCGCGCAGATAGAAGATGCCTGGCCCGCGTGCGGTCGAATCGTAATCGGCCGCGGCCTCGACGGCCAGCTGTTGCCTGCGCACCAGGCTCGTCGAGAAGCGCGCCGCATCGTGGCCGGCGAGCACTGCGGCCAGGATTTCCAGCGCATAGGGGTCGACGTCCTGCTCGACATGGCGAATGACCGGCACTTTGTAAGCCATCATCACCAGCGGCAGGTCGGCGGCTGCCTTGACGGACAGCCGCCGTGTCCCGAGCTGCGGCGGTTCGTCCTGCGGTTTTCTGACTGGCAACTGGCGCGCCTGCAGCGGACCGTAGTGCTGCGCGGCAAGCGCGAACACCGCCTGATGATCGACGTCACCTACAACCACCAGGGTGGCATTGTTCGGCGCATACCAGTTGTCGTACCAGCTGCGCGCGTCGGCAGGAGCCAGATTCTCGATATCGTTCATCCAGCCGATAATCGGTACGCGATACGGGTGGGCTTGAAAAGCAGTGGCCGTCAGCTGCTCGAAGAGCAAGGATTGTGCGTGATCTTCGGTGCGCAGGCGGCGCTCTTCCATGACCACGCGGACCTCTTGCGCAAATTCCTCCGGGTCCAGGGTCAGATGGCGCATGCGATCGGCTTCCAGCTGCATCATCTCGGCGAGTTTGTGCTCCGGCACCTGTTGGAAATAGGCCGTGTAGTCGCGACTGGTGAAGGCGTTGTCACGACCGCCGGCAGCGGCGACGCGGCGGTTGAACTCACCGGGCCCGGCCTTCGGGGTGCCCTTGAACATCATGTGTTCGAGGACATGTGCGACACCGGTGCGGCCATTCGTTTCGTCCATGCTGCCGGCGCGATACCAGACCATGTGCACCACTGTCGGCGCCCGCCGGTCCTCCCTGACAATGACGCGCAGACCATTCGGCAGCTGCTGCTCGAAAGTCTCGGCCAGCGCTGGCACGGGGGCGGCCAGAGCCAGCAATAGAGGAATCAGTCTCGTCTGACGCATGCGTATGAATCGCTTCTGATAAAATCCGGGGATGTGTCGGATACTTGCGCCGGCATCTTACCATCGGCCAGGTTCCTGACCGCCTTAGAGACAAGAAGTCCCATGTTTGGTTTCCCCAAGAAAGCCCCCACGCCGACGCCCACCCGCAGCACGCCAGACGCTGACGAAGCAACCGATGTGATCGCCGACGTAGCGACCGATGTAATCACCGACGTAGCGACAAAGGTGGTCGCCGACGTAGCGGCGAGGGCTTCCTGGCGCTACCGACTGAAAAGCGGCCTGTCGCGCACGCGCGCGCAGTTTGGCGGCAAGCTGAAATCGCTGTTCTTGCGCGGCAAGGTCGATGACCAGCTGCTCGAAGAGCTGGAAAGCGTGCTGCTGACCAGTGACGTCGGCATGAACGCCACTCAGTACCTGCTCGAACAGCTGAAAGCGCGTGCCAAGCGCGACAAACTGGCCACCCCGGAAGCGATAGAGAAAGCGCTGGCGGACGCCATGTGCGAGCTACTGCAACCACTCGAGGAAGCGCTTGACCTGCAAGCACACAAGCCCTTCGTGATCATGATTGCCGGCGTCAACGGGACTGGCAAGACGACCTCGATCGGCAAACTTGCCAAGCACTTCCAGGCGCAGGGCCTCTCGGTTCTGCTCGCCGCCGGCGACACTTTCCGGGCCGCCGCACGTGAGCAACTGCAGACCTGGGGCGAGCGCAACAGGGTGACGGTGATTGCCCAGGAGTCCGGCGATTCGGCGGCAGTCATTTTTGACGCCATCGCCGCCGCCAGGGCGCGCGGTATTGACGTCGTGCTCGCCGATACGGCCGGTCGCCTGCCAACGCAGTTGCATCTGATGAACGAAATCGCCAAAGTGCGGCGCGTCATCCAAAAAGCGGACCCCTCGGCGCCACACGAAACCTTGCTGGTCATCGACGCCACTTTTGGCCAGAATGCAGTGCAGCAGGTCATTGCCTTCGACAAGGCGATCGCGGTCACTGGCCTGGTGCTGACCAAACTTGACGGCTCTGCCAAGGGGGGAGTCGTCGCCGCCATCGCGCGCCAGTGTCCGAAACCGGTTCGTTACATCGGTGTCGGTGAAGGCATTGACGACCTGCGACCTTTCCATGCCCGTGACTTTGTCGATGCGCTCTTCGAGTGATTACTGCCAACGCCGTCACCAAACGCTACCCTGAAGGTCACGAAGCGCTCAAGAACGTGAGCTTCGAGATCACAGCCGGGGAAATGGTCTTCCTGACCGGGCACTCGGGCGCCGGGAAATCGACGCTGTTCAAGCTGCTGGCAGCCATCGAGCGGCCGACCTCGGGGAGCATCGTGATCAACGGGCAGAATCTGGCAGCCCTGCGCAGAAACGCCATTCCCTACCTGCGCCGCAAACTGGGCCTCATTTTTCAGGATCGCAAGCTGCTCTTCGACCGTACCGTGCTCGACAACGTACTCTTGCCACTGTCGATCGTCGGCCACCCGGTCAAGGATGCGCCACGCCGCGCACAGGCGGCACTCGCCAAGGTCGGCCTGCCCAACCGCGCGAAAGCGTTTCCGATCACCCTTTCCGGCGGCGAGCAGCAGCGCCTGGCGATTGCCCGCGCGGTGGTCAATCGCCCGGCGGTCATTCTCGCCGACGAGCCGACGGCCAACCTGGACACCGCTTCGGCGATCGAAATTCTTGAGATTTTTCGCGCTTTTCAGCAGGTCGGGGTCACCGTCGTCATCGCCACCCACGACCCGCTGCTCATGGCTCGGCTCAATCCAAGGATTCTGCGCCTCGACCAGGGCCGGATGAGTGAGCCGCTGTGCACGCCCGCCAGCGACGCGGTCACGCCGTGACCACCTGGCTGGTACAACACCTGACCGCCATGCGCGACGCACTGCGTCGCCTGTTCGGTGCGCCGCTGAACACGCTGCTGTCCTTGCTGGTGATCGGGGTCGCGCTGACTCTGCCTACAGCCGGCTGGTTGGCAATCGAAAACCTCCGTGCCGTCGCCGGCGATACCCCGGGCGTGCAGCAGATCAGCATCTTCCTGACGCTCGAGGCCGGCCAGCCCGAGGTCGCCGAAATCGAGCTGCGGCTGCAGCAGGCCAAATCGGGAAGCTGGCGCTACGTTCCTCGCAATGAGGCGCTCATGCGCCTGCGGGAATCCGCGGGAATGACTGAAATCATTGGCAGCCTGCCGAAAAACCCACTCCCGGACGCCTTTGTCGTCACCCCCGCAGACGCGCAGCCCGAATCTCTCGAACTGCTTGCGAAGACTTTCGCCAGCTGGCCGAAAGTGGCGCACGTCCAGCTCGACTCGGCGTGGGTCAAACGCCTGGACGCACTGCTTCGCCTCGGAAAACTGATCGTCGTGCTGCTCGCCGTGCTCTTTGCCGGTGCCCTGGTGGCCATCACCTTCAACACCATTCGCCTGCAAATCCTTGCGCAGGCGGCCGAAATCGAAGTTGCCAAGCTGATCGGCGCGACGAATAGCTACATCCAGCGCCCGTTGCACTACTTCGGCATGCTGCAAGGAGCTCTCGGCGGCCTGTGCGCAGCCCTACTGGTCGGCACCGGCAGCTATTTCCTGACCCCTCCGGTCGCCGAACTGGCACAGCTCTATGGGGGGTCTTTCACCTTGCAGGGCTTGTCGACCACCGATATCGTCGCCCTGACAGCGATCGGCGGTGGCCTCGGTTGGCTGGGAGCCAAGATCTCGGCGCTGATCCACCTGCGGCGGATCAGCTAACGGTCATGACAGTCGCGACACCCCCGATCATGAAAGTCATGACCGCCCGCCTCTTTCCCAGCCCTTCTCCCGCGAGGGGAGAAAGGAGCTTCGTGAGTCCCTTGCGCGACTTTCACATTGAATGCCGTGCCGGGGCCTTGCCCGGAAGCAGCAAGCCTTGGCGAGCACTCAGCCGAGCAGCACGCAAGCCCAGACGACGAGGACATTGAGCAAGGCCAGCAGGACCGCTGCACTGCCAATATCCTTGGCGCGCTTGGCCAAAGGATGACGGTCGAATGAAATCCGGTCCACGGTTGCCTCGATCGCCGAGTTGAGCAGTTCGACGATCAGCACCAGCAGCACGCTCCCGACCATCAGCGCTCGGCCGACGCCATCGGGTGCCACGAAACAAGCCAGCGGTATCAGCAGCGCGGCGAGCAGCACTTCCTGGCGAAAAGCGTCCTCGGCAAGATAGGCGGCACGCAGCCCCGCCAACGAATAGTGGAGGGCGTTCCAGACCCGCTGCAAACCGGTTTTCCCCTTGAACGGACTTTCGTCAAGCACAGCTTTTTCCCCCTGCCCTTAGGCGATGAACGACCAGTATACCGGCGGCGCTTCGCTACAATGCGGCCCAATTCAAACATCCATCCATCCATCTATCCAGCCATCTATCAATCCATGCACACACTGAAAGCGGGAGCCTAGCCATGACCCAGGACGAACTGAAGAAAGCCGTCGCCCGCGCCGCCCTTGCCTACCTGGTCGACGGTGAAATCGTCGGCGTCGGAACGGGATCAACCGCCAATTGCTTCATCGATGAGCTGGCCCGGATTCAGCACCGAATCCGCGGTGCCGTGGCCAGTTCCGAAGCCAGCCGCCAGCGACTCGAGGGCCACGGCATCCCGGTCTTCGATCTCGACAAGGTGGACGCCATCCCGGTCTACGTGGACGGTGCCGACGAGATCAACGCTGCGCTACAGATGATCAAGGGCGGGGGCGGCGCACTGACCCGCGAAAAAATCGTCGCCGCGGTGGCAGCGAAATTCGTCTGCATTGCCGATGGCAGCAAACTGGTAGCGGTGCTCGGCCAGTTCCCGCTGCCGGTTGAGGTCATTCCGATGGCCCTCGGCCACGTCCGACGCCAACTGGCAGCGATCGGCGGGGGTACGCCCGTGCTGCGCGAGGGCTTTGTCACCGACAACGGCAATCTGATCGTCGACGTCAAGGGGCTTTCAATCACTGACGCTACGGCGCTCGAAGCGCGGATCAACCAGATCGTCGGCGTGGTGAGCAACGGCCTGTTCGCCCAGCGCCCGGCCGACGTCTGTCTGCTCGCTACGGCAAACGGGGTGCAGACGCTGACCGCCGACTGACGGTCATGACTGCCCCTCTCTTCACTTGCAGTGCGCATTCCGGCTTGCACGCCGGAATCGTTCGACGTGCTGTGGGCGTATGCGCCCAAAATTCCCCGTCTCACCCCGGCCCTTGTCCCGCACAGGGAGGAGGTTGGTGAGTCGCCTACGCCACTTTCACATTAGGGCTTGGGCGGTACGTAACCCTGAACGGCATCGGCCCCGCTGCCAAAAAAATGCCTCTCCAACTGCTCCGCCAGGTACTTGCGGTGTGCAGCATCGGCAAGATTGAGGCGATTCTCGTTGATGATCATGGTCTGCATGCGAACCCATTGCTGCCACGCTTCCTGGGAAACCTGTTCATAAATGCGCTTGCCCAGTTCGCCCGGATAGGGGGGAAAATCAAGACCTTCAGCCTCACGACCGAGCTTGATGCAGTTAACCATTCTTGCCATGCAAGCCACTCCTTGAACACGCTGCGGAAAATCCGCCGCGGCAAACGTTATGCGTCCCCGCCAGCCCCGCGGACCCGGCGGAAGACACGGGAAAAAGCTAGAGATATTTGATCAGCACCTTGGAACGACGCTGCAGGTTGTAGACCAGCCGCTTCTCGGCCGGCAATTGATCGATCTGGCGGACGACGAAGCCACGCTCCCGGAACCACTGCGAAGTGACCGTCGTCAGCACAAACAGCCGCTTGACTCCCGAAGCCGACGCCCTGGCCTCGATCCGCTTGATCAGGAGCGCACCGTAGCCCCAGCGACGGTAATGCGGATGCACCGCTACGCAAGCCAGTTCGGCCTCCTCGGCACCGTAAGGATAAAGCGCAGCGCAGGCAACGATCACCCCGTCGTGCTCAACGACCGAGAAACGCGAGATCTCGCGCTCCAGCAACTCTCGGGAACGGCGGACCAGTGAGCCCTCTTCTTCGAGCGGCTCGATCAGCGCCACCAGGCCACCAATATCGTCGGGACGAGCGTCGCGCAATATTTCGAGCGATTCGCGACTGATGACCGTGCCCACGCCGTCACGCGTAAATAGTTCGCGCAGCAGTGTGCCATCCTCGTCGTAGCCGATGAGGTGCACGCGGCGGACACCGGCACGTCCAGCGCGCACCGCGCAGGGAAGGTAGCGCTTCAGATCGCTCGACAGCCACTCGCCAAGACTGACCAGTCGCTCGGCCGCGTCCACCGTCAGCTCGTCGAGCAGCGCGCCGTCGATATCGGTCGCACCACGGCTGTCGGTAAGAAAGATGAGTTTTTCGACCGGCAAGGCGGTGGCGACCGCTTCGGCAACCTCTTCCATGGACAGGTTGAAGATCTCTCCGGTCGGACTCGAGCCGAGGCATGACAGGAGAACGATGTTGCCAAGACCCAACTGCGCACGAATTCCTTCACTATCGACCTTGCGCACCTGACCCGAGTGCTGCAGATCGACGCCGTCAACCACACCAACTGGCCGGGCGGTCACAAAGTTGCCACCGACCACCCGGATCGTGCTGTTGGCCATCGGCGTATCGGCGAGGCCCTGTGACAACAGGGCCTCGATGCGGACGTAGATACTACCCACCGCGTCAATCGCGCAATCGAGAGCACTGTCGTCGGTCACCCGATAGTTACCGTGATAGACCGACTCCAGCCCTTTCTGACGCAGCAACTCCTCGATTTGAGGCCGCGCGCCGTGAACCAGAATCAGGCGGACGCCAAGCGCCGCCAGGAGGTTCACGTCGTAGGCCAGGGTACGCGCCAGCGTTCCGGCAATCGCCTTGCCACCAAAGGCGATCAGAAAGGTCTTGCCGCGAAACAGATTGACGTACGGCGCAACCGAACGGAACCAGCTAACGAAGTGGGCAGAACTCAAGTCGTCGGGCATATCACTCCGAGGGATCCGCCTTCTCGCTGCCCTGCTCGTCGTTTGCCTCTTTCGCTTCTTTCGCTTCTTTCGCCTCCAAGGCTTCCTTGGCCTTCGAAGATTTCGAGACCTTCGCTTCCTTCAGCGGCTCGACCTGCAACTCCGTCTCGAGACGCTGGCAGATCGTCCGGATGATCTTGACGCGAGCAAAATACTTGTCATTGGCCTCGACAACCGTCCACGGAGCGGTTCCAGAGCTGGTGCGGTCGATCATGTCGCAAACCGCCTCATGATAGGGCCCAGCTTTCTCGCGGTTACGCCAGTCTTCCTCGGTAATCTTGAAGCGCTTGTGTTCGATCTCCGCACGCCCCTCGAAGCGCTTGAGTTGCTCCTCATCGCTGATCTGCAGCCAGAACTTGATGACAATGCCGCCAGCATGATTGATATCGTGCTCGAAATCGTTGATCTCGGCGTAAGCGCGTGACCAGTCGGCTTCGCTGCAGAAGCCTTCGACCCGCTCGACCAGCACCCGACCGTACCAGGTGCGGTCGAAAATGGTCACCCGCCCGAGGCGCGGCATATGTCGCCAGAAACGCCACAGGTAGGGATGGGCGAGATCCTCCTGGGTGGGGGCGGCGACCGGGATGATTCGATACTGGCGGGCATCCATGGCGGACATCACGCGGCGGATGGCTCCACCCTTGCCGGCAGCATCCGAGCCCTCGAAAGCGAGAATCAAGGCGTGTTTGGCGAACTTCGGGTGGCGCATCAATTCGGCCAGGCGCCCCTGCCACCTGGCAAGTTCGGTCGAATAAACGTCTTTGGGCAAGCTTTGCGAGAGGTCAAGCGCGCTGAGCACGTCCAGACTATCGATCCGCGGCGACAAGGGCGACGCCACCGGCGAACTCGGCTCGCTCTTGTCGGCCAGGCGCTTCTGCATCGCTTCAAGTATGGTCTTGCCGACGGTCAGCGAGCGGTAACGGTCATCGGTGCCCTCGACGATGATCCACGGAGCGCCGGGAGTGCTCGTCGTACGCAGCAGGTGGCCAGCAACCTCCTGCAACTTGTCGTAGGTCTTCAGGCGATCCCAGCTGGCCTTGGTCACCCGCCACTTGGTCAGCGGATTCGCTTCAATCGATTTCAGACGCTCCTGCTGCGCATCCTTTGCAAGGTGTATCCAGAATTTGAGGACCAAAGCTCCCTCATTGACCAGCATGGCCTCGAAACGATTGAGCTGGTCCATTTTCTGGTCGAAGTCGGCGCTCGAGATTTCCTTGGCGATGCGCTCGGCGATCGGGTGCGAATACCAGGAGCCAGAAAAAATCCCGACGCGTCCGTTACGGGGCAGCGCCCGCCAGTAACGCCACATCGACGGACGCGCCTTTTCTTCGGCAGTCGGCGCGTAGAAAGCATGCGTCGACAGGTAGCGCGGATCCATCCACTCGTAGAGTGCATTGATCGTGTCACCTTTGCCCGACCCATCGACGCCGCTGATAAGGATGATTACCGGGAAGCTGCCATTGCCGCGCAACAGCTCCTGCGTTTCGAGCAGGGCCGCGCGTAGCGCGGGCACCTCCTCACGATACGTTGCCTTGTCGATCTTGTGTCCCAGTTCGGCCGATTCAAACATCAGTCATCTCCTCCTTCAAGTCACCCCACAAAAACTGGATTGCCGCCAGAGCGGCCAAACCAGCGGTCTCGGTGCGCAGAATACGCGGTCCGAGGCGTAGTGACAAAAAACCGCACGCTGACGCCAGTTGCATTTCTTCCGCCGCCAGCCCGCCCTCGGCGCCGATCAGCAGATCGACACGCACATCAGCGCGTGGTGCTGGCACGCTGCTCAAGGAGCGTCCGGCAGCCGGCGCCAGCAGCAGACGCAAAACATT
Organism: Candidatus Accumulibacter meliphilus; assembly: GCA_003332265.1. Taxonomy (GTDB): domain Bacteria; phylum Pseudomonadota; class Gammaproteobacteria; order Burkholderiales; family Rhodocyclaceae; genus Accumulibacter; species Accumulibacter meliphilus. The sequence goes on along the minus strand of QPGA01000060.1, from coordinate 4,722 downwards.
CGACTCGCGCTGGCGCTGCAGCCAATCGTCAACACTCTCCGGTGCGGCGACTTCCGGCAGACGGTTTCGTCCGCACTGCTCGCAAGCGGCAGCGACGACACCCCGCCAATGCTCGAGCCGACGCAAGGCACGTTGATCAGCGAGGCGCACCACACTGCGCCGCGAAATGACCGGCACGATACGCTGAACGCCAAGTTCGACGGCTTTCTGCACCGTCAGGTCCATTTTTTCGCCCGCCTGCAGCGCCTGCACCAAAGTGATCGAAAGCCGCGATTCGCGCTCGACGGGCAGCCAGCCGAGCACCTCGACACTGACTCGCGAACGCTCGACAAACACTATTCGCGCTGAATATTCGCCGCCCGCGCCAGTGAACAGCGTCAAGGCAGCGCCGCTGCGCAGGCGCAAGACCTTGCTCGCGTGATGTGCGACGCGGTCGGGCAAGTCGGCGCTGCTGCCGACCGCCAGCGGGATCGGGCAATGAAAACGGGGATTATTCACCATGCTATTATAAAAGCTTAGCTTTTCGATGGTCGTTCTTTGGAGGCAGGTTTGTCATGGCGCTCAACGCACCGGTGTGTGACTTCGGCTGGCGAGCCGTCGACTTCGATCTCGAGGACACGACGGGCTCAAGACACACCCTTGACTCCCTGCGTGGCCCGAACGGCTTGCTGTTGATGTTCATCTGTAACCACTGCCCCTACGTCAAGGCAATCATCGATCGCATCTGTCGCGACGCGCGCGAAGTGCAGTCGCTGGGCATCGGCGTCGCCGCGATCATGAGCAACGACCCCAGCGAATACCCCGAGGATTCCTTTGAAAACATGCAGCAACTGGCGCGCCAGCTCAACTTTTCCTTCCCTTACCTATATGACGCGACACAAAACGTCGCCCGCAGCTACGCGGCCGTTTGCACCCCGGACTTCTTTGCTTTCAACGCCCAACTCGAACTGCAGTACCGCGGCCGTCTCGACGCCAGCGGTCGCCTGCCGGCAGCAGCAGACGCTCGACGCGAACTGTTGGAAGCAATGCGCATGCTCGCCGAGACCGGACAAGGTCCGCGCGAACAGGTCGCCAGCATCGGTTGTTCGATCAAATGGCGCGCCTGATTGACGATGAACAGTATCGATAGCGCGGCCCGGCTGGCGGTCGCTGACAGCGAACTCAAACGGATGCTCGACGCGGTTGTCGCTCAGGTCCGCGAAGTGGCGCAGCGCGAAATCATGCCGCGCTTCCTGCGCGTGGTTCACGATCAGCGCAAGGACGACGGCTCCTTCTGTTCGGAAGCCGACCTGGCTGCCGAACACTTTCTGCATGGCCGCCTGCTGGAGATCCGCGACTGCCCGATCATCGGCGAAGAAATGACCGCAGCGACGCAACGCGAAGCTTGGCATGGTGGCAGCAACGACGACAATGGCTTGTGGTGCATCGACCCGATCGACGGCACCACCAACTTTATCAACGGCCTCCCCTTCTTCGCCGTATCGGTGGCCTGGATACGCGCACGACGGACGCGCCTGGCGGTGACCTACAACCCGATCACCGACGAAATGTTCTATGCCCGCGAAGGCAACGGCGCCTACCTCAATGGCCGCCGCCTGCCGCTGCGCGAAGTTACCACCGACATCGGGCGCGCCGTCGGCGGTGTGGACTTCAAGCGCATCCCGAAACAACTCGCAGATCGCATTGCCGTCAACCCGCCGTTCTATTCACAGCGCAACTTCGGCAGTTCGACTCTCGACTGGTGCAACCTCGCCGCCGGCCGTCTCGATCTCTATCTGCACGGCGGGCAGAAGCTTTGGGACTACGCGGCTGGCAGCCTCATCCTGCGCGAATCCGGCGGGCAGGTGTGCACCCTGAGCAATGACGACTATGACGCTGAAGACGTCTGGCGCCGCTCGGTGATCGCCGCGCTCAACCCGACGGTGTTCGAGACCTGGCGGAACTGGGTGCGAGCAAATAGTTTTCCGGCGGCGGCGGCGGCAGCGCAAAGGTGAGCGGTGGCAGAGCCCAGTGGTCGGGGTGCTGGACTCTGCCGCGGAAACTGCGTGCGCGGCTAATCACCGTCCGATAGATCTCCTGCGCTCTGCCAACTCGCAGCGAGCGGCGTGGCAATCTCACCCGAATCGAGTGAGGCAGCCACCGCGATACGCTCGCCAGCGCAATTCAGGCCGGCGCGCTGCAGCCAGCCTTCGCTGTAATAGGTATCCGCGTAGCGCTGCCCGGCATCACAAAGCAGGGTCACCACCGAACCGCTTTCGCCGCTGGCACGCATCTCGTCCATGCACGCCAGCGCGGCAATCAGATTGGTTCCCGTCGAAGGGCCGACACCACGTCCCAGACGCGCCGACAGCTCGTACATTGCCGCCACTGACCACACATCCGGCACCTTGACCATGGCGTCGATCACTTCGGGCAAGAAGGACGCCTCGACGCGCGGCCGGCCAATACCCTCGATGCGTGAGCCTTCGTACAAACGCAGCTCCGGGTCGCGCTTGCGATAGTGCTCGAAAAAAACCGAGAACTCGGCGTCTGCTGCACAGACACGCGTTGGCCGCGCACGGTAGCGTACGTAGCGGCCAAGCGTGGCGACCGTGCCACCGGTACCCGCACTCGAGACCAGCCAGCTCGGGACAGGGTACTTTTCGAGCCGCATCTGCTCGAAAATGGACTCCGCGATATTGTTGTTGGAACGCCAGTCGGTCGCCCGCTCGGCGTAAGTAAACTGGTCCAGGTAGTGGCCACCCAGTTTGTCTGCCATCCGTTGCGCCTCGTTGTAAATACTCATCGGATCATCGATGAGATGGCAGCGACCGCCCTGGAACTCGATGGCCGTGATCTTTTCGCGCGAGGTCGAAGCGGGCATCACGGCGAGAAACGGCAAGCCGACGAGGCGGGAAAAATAGGCTTCGGAAACGGCCGTCGAGCCGCTGGACGCCTCAACGACCGTGCTGCCCTCGCGCAGCCAGCCATTGCACAAGGCGTAGAGAAACAGCGAGCGCGCCAGACGGTGCTTGAGGCTGCCCGTGGGGTGACTCGATTCATCTTTCAGATACAGATCAACCCCGGGAAAACCGGCCAGGGGCAGAGGGATCAGGTGGGTATCGCTGGAGCGCTGGAAGTCGGCTTCGATGCGGCGAATGGCAGCCAGCACCCACGCCTTGTCCGCGCGACGCGCGAGCTGAGCAGGTGTTTTCATGCCGGGAGCTTAACAGGCAGCGGGCATGAAACAAAGGCACACGTCACGTCGCCACAGCATGACGTCGACGCCACGGGGCGTGTACTGCTGCGCTTTTTCGGGTAAACTCTACTAAATTACTCAGGTATACATCACAGGAGCTCTGGCAACCATGGCTGTAACGATAGAAGCCGTACAGGCGGCACTGAAGGATCTGATTGATCCGAACACGGAAAAAGACTACCTGTCGACGCGTTCGGCAAAAAACATAAAAGTCGCAGGGGCCGACGTTTCGCTCGACATCGAACTCGGCTACCCGGCAAAAACACAAATCGACGAAATCCGTCGGACGGTGATCGAAAAGCTGAAAACGATCCCGGGGATCGGCAATATCAGCGCCAACCTCAGCGTCAACATCGTCGCTCATACCGTGCAACGCGGCCTGAAGCCGCTGCCCGGCGTCAAGAACATCATCGCCGTGGCCTCGGGCAAGGGTGGCGTCGGCAAGAGCACGACGGCGGTGAACCTGGCTCTGGCCCTGGCTCAGGAAGGCGCCACGGTGGGTCTGCTCGACGCCGACATTTATGGTCCTTCGCAGCCGCAGATGCTCGGCCTGACAGGCCAGAAGCCCGAGTCCGAGGACGGCAAGACAATGGATCCGCTGCGCGCACACGGCCTGCAGGCGATGTCGATCGGCTTCATGATCGATATCGATTCGCCGATGGTCTGGCGCGGACCAATGGTCACTCAGGCTCTCGAACAGCTGCTCAAACAGACCAGCTGGGACGACGTCGATTACCTGATCGTGGATATGCCGCCGGGAACCGGCGACACGCAGCTGACCCTGGCGCAGAAGGTTCCCGTGACCGGCGCGGTGATCGTCACCACCCCGCAGGACATTGCGCTGATCGACGCCCGCAAGGGGCTCAAGATGTTCGAGAAAGTGGGCATCCCGATTCTCGGCCTGGTCGAGAACATGAGCATTCATATCTGTACGCAGTGTGGCCACGAAGAACATATTTTCGGCCAGGGCGGCGGCGCGCAGATGTGCAAGGACTACGACACCGAGTTCCTTGGCGCCCTGCCACTGGAGCTTTCGATTCGCGAGCTGACCGATGCTGGCACGCCGACCGTCGTCGGTGCGCCCGACTCCCGCGCCGCGGAAATCTACCGGACAATCGCCCGCCGTCTGGCGGTCAAGGTCGCCGAGCGCAGCCGCGACATGAGCGCCAAGTTCCCGAGTATCGTCGTTCAGAACACCTGAGCGCTGCCGCGGCAGGCAGGCCGCTTGCGCCGCGTTCGTGCGCACGGCCCTGCTGGTGCTCGCCTGGCAGCCCCAGCAGTGCTTGCTGGTTTCTTCTCCCGGCCGGACGCCGTAGAATGGGCACCTTTAGCACGCGCAGCGTTAAGGTGACCAGGAATGTCGATCAAGTCGGACAGGTGGATCCGCCGCATGGCGGAAGAGCACGGCATGATCGAGCCTTTCGAAGCACACCAGGTGCGCGAGATTGACGGTCGCCGGATTGTCTCCTATGGAGATCGGAAGA
>QPGA01000059.1 GCA_003332265.1 Candidatus Accumulibacter meliphilus | reverse complement strand
CCGTCGCCGCCAACTCCTTGCGTGCCAATCCCGGCAGCCACGCGACCGTCGCGCAGAGCTCGGCAATCTCCGTAGCGCTGAACACGCGACCGCAGTGCACCCGCAGTGCACCCATTCCCCCGCACTCGTTGCAAGCATCGCAAAACCTCCGACTGAAGCGCAGATTGATTACGCTCCACCTATCCTGCCAGAAGTCCGCCCGGCTGTTTAGCCCTCTTGCGCGAAGGTTTTTTCTTGCTACCCACCGCCAGGCCTTGAAAATACCGGGCTGCAGCGTTCATACTTCAGGGCTGGCAGGCCCTTCCGCAGCGGCGCGTCCGACGCGCCCGGGGAAGGGCGTGTTCGCGGCGCACCGAGTGCGCTCGGCAAATTGCCTAAGCCCGCCGCTTCCTTTATCCTTGCCGCTCTTACCCTTGGCGGCGACCCGAACGTATGAGCATTACACTCAAGACCCCCGTGGAAATAGAAAAGATGCGTGTCGCCGGCCGACTGACGGCCGAAGTACTCGACTACATCACGCCGCACCTGCGATCGGGAATCACGACCGGCGAGCTTGATCGCCTCTGCCACGACTACATGGTCGATGTTCAGGGCAGCATTCCGGCGCCTCTCAACTACGCACCACCAGGCTACCGACCCTATCCGAAGTCGGTGTGCACCTCGGTGAACCATCAGGTTTGCCACGGCGTTCCCGGCGATCGTCAACTGAAGAACGGCGATATCGTCAATCTTGATGTCACAGTCATCAAAGACGGCTATCACGGCGACAGTAGCCGCATGTTTCAGATCGGAGAAACCTCGGTTCAAGCGCGGCGGCTGTGCGAAATCACTTTCGAATGCCTGTGGCTGGGCATCGAGCAGGTTCGTGCGGGTGCGCACCTCGGCGATATCGGCCATGCCATTCAACAGCAGGCAGAGAAATCGGGCTACTCGGTGGTCCGCGAGTTCTGTGGTCACGGCATTGGCGCCAAGTTCCACGAAGAACCGCAGGTTGTTCATTATGGCCGCCCGCACACGGGTCTACAGCTACTGGCGGGAATGGTCTTTACCATCGAGCCGATGATCAATGCCGGCAAGGCGGCGATCAAGACCATGGCCGATGGCTGGACGATCGTTACCAAGGATCACAGCCTGTCTGCGCAATGGGAGCACACCATTCTGGTCACCGAAACGGGTTACGAAGTGCTTACCGTGTCCGAGGGGACCCGCCCGCCGCCCGAGGGAATCCGGGCCTGAGCCGGTGGACACCGCTACCATCGACCCGCTGGCGCTGGTCGCGCAGTACCGCTCACATCTGCAACAAGGCCAGGCGGCGATCCGCGAGCGTTATCTGGCCAGCGGCGATGCGCGGCGCCTGTTGCACGAGCGTTGCTGTCTGATCGACGAAGTTCTCTGCGACCTGTGGCGATCGCTGCAGCTGCCGGCGTCTCTGGCCTTGCTCGCGGTCGGTGGCTACGGGCGTGGCGAGCTCTATCCAGCCTCGGACGTTGACCTGCTGTTGCTTCTCCCCGCACCGCCCGACGGCGAGCTGACGACGCAACTGGAACAGGCGGTCACCCTTTGCTACGACATTGGTCTGGAAGTCGCTCCCAGCGTGCGCACCGTCGACGAGTGCTCGCAAGCCGCTGCCAGCGATCTCACGATCCAGACGGCACTGCTCGAAGCGCGCCTGCTGATCGGCAGCGACGAGCTGTTCCAGGCGTTTTCGGCCGAGCTCGAACAGGTCCTTGATCCGCTTGCTTTCTTCGAAGCCAAGCGCAGCGAACAGGACGAACGCCATCTGCGCTACGACGATACGCCCTACAGCCTGGAGCCGAACTGCAAGGAAGGCCCGGGGGGACTGCGTGATCTGCACACCATCCTCTGGATTGCCAGTGCGGCAGGCTACGGCTCTACCTGGGCAGAGCTGGCGCAATACGGTTTTCTGACTCACGAAGAAGAAACCCAGCTGCAACGCAGCATCAAGTTCCTGCAACAGTTGCGTACCCGTCTGCACGTTCATGTCGGCCGCCGTGAAGATCGCCTCCTCTTCGACTACCAGACGGCGCTCGCGGAGCAGCTGGGCTACCAGGCGACAGCGACCCGGCGGGCCAGCGAACTGCTGATGCAGCAGTACTATCGCACGGCAAAAGAAGTCACCCAGATCAACACCATCCTGCTGCTGAATATCGGCGCGGTCATATCACCACTGCCGGACCAAGCACCAGAGCCAATCAACGAACGCTTCGAGATTACCCACGATTTTCTCGACATCAGCAATGACGATGTCTTTGACCGCGAACCGGCCGCCATCCTCGAAGCTTTCCTGCTGATGGAGAAGCATCCTGCGCTGCAGGGCATGACCGCACGCACCCTGCGCGCGCTGTGGCACGCACGCACACTGATCGACGACGAGTTCCGCAGCGACGCCGGCAATCGCGCGCGCTTTCTCGAAATCATGCAGCAGCGACGTGGCGTGCTGCATGAACTCCGACGCATGAATCAATTCGGCATACTTGGCCGCTATCTACCGAATTTCGGCAGGATTGTCGGCCAGATGCAGCACGATCTGTTCCACGTTTACACCGTAGACCAGCACATCCTGCGCGTCCTGCGCAACTTGCGACGCTTTCTCGCCGATGAGTTCACCCACGAGCATCCGCTGTGTAGCGAATTGATGAGCGACTTTCGCCGCCCCTGGGTGCTCTATATCGCCGCCCTGTTCCACGACATCGCCAAGGGACGAGGGGGAGATCACTCGCAGCTCGGCGCGGTCGATGCAGCCAAATTCTGCGCAGATCACAGCCTCGATGCCGTCGATAGCGAGCTCATTGTGTGGCTGATCGAGCAGCATCTGCTGATGTCGACTGTCGCCCAGAAGCAGGATATTGGCGACCCCGAAGTGATCGGCGCATTCGCTGCGACGGTAAAGGACGAACGCCACCTGGCAGCGCTCTACCTATTCACCGTCGCCGACATACGCGGCACCAGCCCGAAAGTCTGGAACAGCTGGAAGGGGCAACTGCTCGAACAGTTGTTCCGGGGCACCTGCCGGTCACTCCTGGCCGGTGGTGAAGTTCCCGTCAGGCAGGGGCTGATCGAGGAACGGCAACAAGAGGCCTTGCGCCTGCTGCGCTATTTTGCCCTTCCCAACGCGGTACATGAACGCCTGTGGAAACAACTCGACACCGTGTACTTCCTGCGCCATTCCGCAGAAGAGATCGCCTGGCATACGCGTGCCCTGCACTATCGACCGGTTGTTGACCAAGCAGTCGTCAAAGCGCGCATCAACCCGCAGGGCGAGGGCCTGGAGGTAATGATCTACGCGCCGGATCAGCCCGATCTGTTCGCGCGCCTGGTCGGTTTCTTTTCCCGCGCCGGTTACACCATCGTCGACGCCAAGATTCACACCACCCGTCACGGCTACGCCCTGGACAGCTTCATGCTGCTCAAGGTTGGCGAGCTCGGCAGCGATCGCGCGATGATCAGCTTCATCGAACACGAACTGGAAGAACGGCTGAGTCACCCGGGCCCGCCGGAGGCCCCGGGCAGCGGACGCATCTCGCGACAGGTCAGGCACTTCCCGATACAACCGCTGGTGACCATCGAGCCCGACGAGAAAGGCTTGCACTACGTGCTTTCGGTGAGCGCTGCCGACCGTCCCGGCCTGCTGTACACCATCGCCATGACTTTGGCGGCGCATGGCGCCAATCTACATACGGCAAAGATCTCCACTCTCGGCGAACGGATCGAGGATACCTTTCTGATCAGCGGCGGCGACCTCGGCATGACTGCCCGCCGGATCAAGCTGGAAACCGAGTTGCTGGAGCGTTTGAAACTCTGACTGCCCGCTTGGCGGGCGCGACGACGATGAGCACCTCCAAGGCCTCCCGGCAACAAGAGAAGCAGAGAAACGCTCGGCGAGAACACCTGCTCAAGTGTCGGTTTTTTTTTACAACGAAACCTTCGAGTCTCGATCGACGCCAAGCGACGACCCGGCAAACGAATGATTAATGGGCGTATTGGGGTTTTGAACAGTACATGGTATAGAGTTTGCTTATAGTTTTCTGAACGGTTATTTTTTTGGCCATCGGAAGCAGGATCTCACGGCAGCGATTGCTCGCTGCCAGCTTGGCGCGACCGTGACGCAATTCGCGGTCGTTCCTGACCGAGAACGCTACAATCATTCTGGTCGGGTGGAAGCGGATGCTGGAAGACGCGGCGCCTGCCTGGCCGATCCGCAAGCTGATGGATCGTCTGATCCCCCTCGCCCTGCTGCCCGGACACCCGGATCACCCTGCCCGCCTGGCGGCTCTGGCCCGCTGGCTGATTTATGTGCGCGCCCATTGGTTGCGAATGTCACCCGGCCTGCTCATCAAGCACCTGTCGCACAAGGCCTGGCTGCGCTTGCGTGGATTCCGCACACGGGTCGACCTGGGCCAGCTCGATCTCAAACAGCAGCAGCCGGAAAGAGCAGGCTGCAACAAAGGCTGGACACAACGTTATACTGTAAATAAATACAGTCATCGCCATGTCCACCGCCCTGCCCCCCTACGTCGAACTTCACTGCTGTTCCAACTTTTCCTTCCTGCGCGGCGCCTCGCATCCGGAAGAACTGGTCGAGCAGGCGCAGGAACTCGGCTACAGTGCGCTGGCGATCACCGACGAAGCCTCGTTGGCCGGCGTCGTGCGAGCACATCGCGCAGCCAGTGCTCGCGGCCTGCAGCTGATCATCGGTGCCGAATTTCGCCTCGGCAGTGAGCCAGGGAAGGGCCTCAGACTGGTACTGCTGGCACAGAACCGCGCCGGTTACGGCAATCTGTCGGCGCTGATCACCCTGGCGCGGCGGCGCTCGCTCAAAGGCCAATACCGCCTCTACCGCGGCGACCTCGAAAGTCCCGGCGACTTTGCCGGCAGCAGCGGCGCCCTGCCGGACTGCCTGGCGCTGTGGATCCCGGACGCTGGCGCCGGGGTGGACGAGGGACGTTGGCTGGCGACGCGCTTTCCAGCCCGTTCCTGGCTGGCCGTCGAACTGCACGCCGGGCCCGATGATGCGACACGCCTGGCGATGCTGCTCGAACTGGCCACGGCGAGCGGCCTGCCGGCGGTCGCTGCTGGTGACGTGCACATGCACCGGCGTTCCCGCCGCCCACTACAGGATACGCTGACCGCGATCCGCCTGAAGAGCACGCTCTTTGCCGCGGGCCACGCGCTCTTTGCCAATGGCGAGCGCCACCTGCGCAGCCGCCTGCGGCTGGCACGACTCTACCCGCCCGAACTGCTCACCGAAACCCTGAGCATCGCCGCACGCTGCAATTTCTCGCTCGCCGAACTGCGCTACGAATACCCTGACGAAGTGGTGCCCGCCGGCCAGACGGCGCCGGGTTTTCTGCGCGCAGAAGTCGAAAAAGGCTTGCGCCGACGCTATCCTGACGGAGAAGCCGCCGCAGTGCGAGAACGGGTCGAGCACGAACTCGCTCTGATCAACGAACTCGCTTACGAACCCTACTTCCTGACCGTCTACGACCTGGTCAATTTTGCACGCAGCCGGAATATCCTTTGCCAGGGACGCGGCTCGGCCGCCAACTCGGCAGTCTGTTATTGCCTGGGCATCACCGAAGTCGACCCGGCACGTTCGCGGCTGCTTTTCGAGCGCTTCATCTCCCGGGAACGCGGCGAGCCGCCGGATATCGACGTCGATTTCGAACACCAGCGGCGTGAAGAAGTCATTCAGTACCTCTACCAGCGCTACGGACGTGAGCGCGCCGCACTGACGGCAGCGGTGATCACTTACCGGACGCGCGGCGCCTTGCGCGACGTCGGTCGCGCCCTCGGCTTCGGTAGCGCCCAGATCGACGCCCTGACCGCCTCGCTGGCGTGGTGGGACAAGCGCGAGCAACTGCCCGAACGCCTGCGCGCAGTCGGCCTCGACCCGCAAGCTCCGCGCGTCGCCAAATGGCTGGCACTGAGCGCAGCGCTGCGCGGTTTTCCCCGCCACCTCTCGCAACACGTCGGTGGCTTCGTCATCTCGCGCGGCCCCCTGGCAAGGCTGGTGCCGATAGAAAATGCCGCCATGCCCGAACGCACGGTGATCCAGTGGGACAAGGACGATCTCGACGCCCTCGGGCTACTGAAAGTCGATGTCCTGGCACTCGGCATGCTCTCGGCGATCCACCGCGCGCTGGATCTGGTCGGCATCGCTTTGCCGGACGTCCCGCCCGAAGACCCGGCGGTCTACGACATGCTCTGCGCGGCCGACACGATTGGCGTCTTTCAAATCGAGTCACGCGCGCAGATGGCCATGCTGCCGCGCCTCCGACCGCGCAGTTTCTACGACCTGGTCATCGAAGTGGCGCTGGTCAGGCCAGGGCCGATCCAGGGCGACATGGTCCATCCCTATCTGCGTCGCCGGCACGGTCAGGAAGCGATCGAGCCGATGCGCCCGGAGATCGCCGCGGTACTCGGACGCACCTGCGGCGTGCCGATTTTCCAGGAACAGGTGATGCAACTGGCAGTCGTCGCCGGCGGCTTCACCCCCGGCGAGGCCGATCAGCTACGCCGGGCGATGGCCGCCTGGCGACGCAAGGGCGGCCTGGAACCCTTCGAAGAGAAGCTGATCAGCGGCATGCGCCAGCGTGGCCACGATGAAGCTTTCGCACAGCGCGTCTTCGCGCAGATTCGCGGCTTCGGCGAATACGGTTTCCCCGAATCGCACGCCGCCTCCTTCGCCTTGCTGGTGTACGTCTCGGCCTGGCTCAAGCGCCACCATCCGGCAGCTTTTCTCTGCGCGCTGCTCAACAGCCAGCCGATGGGCTTCTACTCTCCCTCACAATTACTGCAGGACGCACGCCGGCATGGCGTCGAGGTACGAGCGGTGAGCGTCAACGACAGCGCCTGGGAAGCGCAACTCGAAAGTTCCGGCTGCGAGCCAGAAACGGTGGCCGGCGCGCCTGCCGTCCGCCTCGGCCTGGGCAGTATTTCCGGCCTGCCGCAGGCCGCCGCCACGCGCCTGCTCAGCGCTCGCCAACAACAGCCTCTGCACAGTGTTGCTGATCTCGCGACACGTGCACAGCTGACCGACAAGGATCTCGCGCTGCTCGCCGCTGCCGGCGCCCTGGCCAAGCTCGCCGGCCATCGGCGGCAAGCCGCCTGGTTTGCCGCCGGCGCCAACCAGGCCAACGCGCAATTCGACCTGCTGAGCAGCGTACCGCCCGTGGAAGCCGCTGCCGAACTCGCCGCGCCATCCGAAGCCGAGGAGCTGATTGCCGACTACGCCGCCACCGGCTTCAGCCTCGGTCGCCATCCCCTGGCGCTACTGCGTAGCCGACTCAGCGCGCAGCGCTTCATTTCTGCCAGCGAGTTGCAGAACGCAGCGCACCGCCAGCTCGCTCGCGCCGCCGGAATCGTCACCTGCCGGCAACGACCGGGCACGGCCAGCGGAATCGTTTTTGTCACCCTGGAAGACGAAACCGGGCTGGCCAATATCGTCGTGCACTCGCGGCTGGTCGAGCAGCAACGCCACGAATTGCTCGGAGCCCGCCTGCTCGGCGTTCTCGGACAGGTACAGCGCGAAGGTCAGGTCGTCCATTTGGTGGCCAAACGGCTCGTCGACCTGTCTTCGCTGCTCGGTCGCCTGCCGACAGCGAGTCGCAATTTCCATTGACCGCCAGGAGGGCCTGGCGGCCGTGCGTCAGGCAGCCCTAATGTCGAAGTCGCGTACGCGACTCACGAACCTCCCTTCTCCCCCCTGCGGGAGAAGGGCCGGGAGAAGAGGGGAAACGGTCATGACTTTCATGGCTTGGGATATCGCGACACGTCATGACCGTTGGCAACGACCTCGGCGTAAAGATCGTGCTCGTCGGCATCGACCACGCGCACGCGCAGGAAGTCACCCGGTTCGGCATCGAAGTATTCGTTGACGAAAACCAGGCCGTCGATTTCCGGCGCGTCCGCCGCCGAACGGGCAATCGTCCCATCCTCATCGACCTCGTCGACCAGGACTTCGATCTCGCGCCCGATCTTCGCCGCCAGCAACTCGGCCGAGATATCTTCCTGCAGTTCCATCAAACGCCGCTTGCGCTCCTCGCGAACTTCTTCCGCCACCGCGCCGGGCAGCGCATTGGCCGTCGCGCCGTCCACTGCCGAATAGGCAAAGCAGCCGACGCGATCCAGGCGCGCCTCTTTGATAAAAGCCAGCAATTCCTCGAACTCCGCTTCGCTCTCACCAGGAAAACCGGTAATGAAAGTGCTGCGCACCGTGATCTCTGGACAAACCGCACGCCATGCGCGAAGCCGTTCGAGATTGTTTTCGGCGCTCGCCGGTCGCTTCATCGCCTTCAGGACGCGGGCACTGGCGTGCTGGAAAGGGACGTCGAGATAGGGGAGTATTTTTCCCTCGGCCATCAACGGCAGCAAGGCGTCCACGCTCGGATACGGATAGACGTAGTGCAGACGCACCCAGATCCCGAGTTCCGCCAGCGCTTCGCAGAGCTCGCGCAGCCGGGTGCGTAGCGGCCGACCGTTGGCAAAGCCGGTTCGATACTTGACATCGACACCATAGGCGCTGGTGTCCTGCGAAATGACCAGCAATTCGCGCACACCCGCATCTGCAAGATGCCTGGCTTCCTGCAGCACGTCGCCGATCGGACGACTGACCAGGGGGCCACGCATCGACGGAATGATGCAGAAGGTGCAACTGTGATTGCAACCCTCGGAAATCTTCAGGTAGGCAAAATGCTGCGGCGTCAGTTTGATTCCTTGCGGCGGCACCAGGCTGGTGAAGGGGTCGTGCGGCTGCGGCAAATGCGCATGCACGTGCTGCAACACCTCGTCAGCGGCATGCGGCCCGGTGACCGCCAGCACCTGCGGATGCGCCGTGCGAATGATCTCCTCCCTGGCCCCCAGGCAACCGGTGACGATCACCTTGCCGTTTTCGGTCAGGGCCTCGCCGATGGCGTCGAGCGACTCCTCCACCGCGGCGTCGATGAAGCCACAGGTATTGACGACAACCAGATCTGCGCCTTCATACGAAGGCGAAATCAGATAGCCTTCGGCGCGCAGCTTGGTGAGAATCTGTTCGGAGTCGACGAGTGCTTTCGGACAACCGAGCGAAACGAAACCGATGTTTTTCGGCTTTGACATGGCAGACCAGTGCTGTTGAGTAGCCCGTCAGTATACCGCCAGCCCGCGGCGATTCAGAGCTTACGAAATGCGACTAGCCCTCCGGCGCCAAACTCCTCTGGCGCCGCTCCCCGCTGGCGTCAGGAAGAGACGAAGCATGCGACAGCGTTCTGCGCCGCTCGCCAACAGCTTACGAATGGTGCACAGTGTGCTATACACAAGAAATGCTCTCGGTCGTGTCACGGCATGCGCAGCATTGAGTTCTTCGGCAGGCACGTGGGCGCTGCGACGGCGAAAACCTGCACAGCGCGGTCGTCGCCTCGCCCTCCAGGCGACGCGGCCGTGAAGCGGCCAGAGAAAGCCGCGGAACAGCGCTACAGCGAAGCACAAACCACAAGAAAACCAAAGGAGGCCCGTCAATGAGCGAGAACGATACGCCTGGCACAGCAAACCCTGCCAGCCGCTTCCCGGTCATCCGCAGCGTAAAACCCGGCGCTGTCGTCGGTTGGATGCGCGGCGGTTGGCATGACCTGCGCCGAAGCGGTTGGCCCAGCCTCTTCTACGGGAGCTGCTTCGCCATCGCCGGCTGGTTGCTGCAGATTGTTTTTGCCGAGGCCTACGCCCTCTTCGCAGGGCTGACGACAGGCTTCCTGCTGGTCGGCCCGTTCCTGACCCTCGGCCTCTACGATCTCAGTCGGCGCATCGAATTCGGCCTGCCGCCGCGACTGTTGCCGACCCTCGCCGCCTGGCGCCCGAACCTGCCCAACGTCGGCCTCTTTGCCGCCCTGCTGGCCATCGTCCTGCTGGTCTGGGCGCGCGCATCGATCATTGTTTTTGCGCTCTTCTTTACCGGCGGATTTCCGACCTTCGGTAATGTCGTGCATACCGTCCTGACTTTCGAGCAGCTCGACTTCGCGCTGGTCTATTTCGCGGTCGGCGGGTTTTTCGCGATGTTTGTTTTTGCCATCAGCGTCATCGCCGTACCTCTGATGTTCGACCGCAAGACTGACGCGGTCACCGCGACCATCGCCAGCCTCGTCGCCTGCGGCCGCAACCCGGTCCCGCTCTTGCTTTGGGGAACGTGCATCGGCATTCTGGGCATCATCGGCTTCGCCACCTTCTTTGTCGGCCTGATCATTACCATGCCCCTCGTCGGGCACTCTACCTGGTATGCCTATCGCGACATCGTCGCACCTGAAGAGGACGCAAAACTCGACGATAAGGATGCAGCGGCCGTCGCCTGACCGCTGCCGCGCGCTACTCCGGCAAGCCGTTCAGAAAGTAGAGGCTTTCCAGGATCGCCGCCGGTTTGCCGAGAACCCCGAACCAGCGTTCATGAATCGCGCGGATCTCGCCGCTGCCGCTGAGGCGGGCCAATTCACGGTTCACGAGCAGGCGAAAATCGGCGTCATTGCGCCGCATCATCAAGGCATAAGCATGGTTGCGTGGAAAAATGGTTCTCTTTGAGATCCTTGCTGCGCTCTGGAAATAGCTTGGCCACCTTTGCCGCCGCTGCACGCGGAGCGCGCTGCCACTCGCGCCCCACTACCCCCAGGCAGCGAGGAACTCCTGCCAGTGCGGCTTGCCGATTTTCTCCAGCTCGCCACGCACGAAAGACATCTCGACATCGTATTCGGCGCGCGACAGTTCGCCGCGCAGCAGGCGAAAGCGCACGGCAAGCAGGTAGGTATTGAGCACGTCGGTCTCGCAGTAGTCGCGCACTTCGGACATGCCGCCGGCCAGCCACGCCTGCCACACCTTGCCGCCGTCCATGCCGAGCTTGCCGGGAAAACCGATCAGTTTGGCGAGTTCGTCAAGGCGAACGCTGGCGCGCGGTTGATACATCGCCAGCAGATCCATCAGGTCGAGATGGCGGGAATGGTAGCGACTGATGTAGTTGTTCCACTTGAACTCACGGCTGTCGGCGTAATCGCCGTCACCGAGGTCCCAGTAGCGTGGTGCGACAACGCCGTGGATGAGCCCCCGATAGTGCAGCACCGGCAGATCGAAGCCGCCACCATTCCAGGAAACGATCTGTGGCGTAAATTTCTCGACGCCGTCAAAGAAGCGCTGGATGATCTCGCCCTCACCCTGCTCGGGCTCGGCGAGAGACCAGACGCGGAAGTCCTTGCCAGCGCGCAGAGCACACGAAATGACGACTACCCGCTGCAGATGCAGCGGCAGGAAATCGTTGCCGTGAGTGGCACGACGATGCTGGAAAGCGAGTTCAGCCACCTCGTCATCGGACAGCGTCGCATCGAGCTCATGCAGCCGACGCAGACCTGCGACGTCGGGGATGGTTTCTATATCAAAAGCGAGAACGGGTTTCATCGCGCGCATCCAGGGCACTCACAGTCAGGCAGTCACTGTAGTCAACGGCAGCGAGCCATTTCACGCCGGAAAGACGCCCGTCGATAGGTAGCGGTCACCACGATCACAGACGATGCTGACGATGGTCGCATTTTCGAGTTCGCCAGCCAGCCGCAAAGCGACGGCCAATGCGCCACCCGACGAGATGCCAGCGAAAATGCCTTCCTCGCGCGCCAGGCGCCGGGTCATTTCCTCCGCCTCGCCCTGCGAAACCGATTCGACACGATCGACGCGAGCACGGTCGAAGATTTTTGGCAGGTAAGCTTCCGGCCATTTGCGAATCCCCGGGATCTGCGAACCATCTTCCGGCTGGCAGCCGACGATACAGATGCCGCCATCTTGTTCCTTGAGAAAGCGCGAAACGCCCATGATCGTTCCCGTAGTCCCCATACTGCTGACGAAGTGGCTGATGCGTCCCTCGGTCTGGCGCCAGATCTCGGGGCCGGTCCCTTCGTAGTGGGCAAGTGGATTATCCGGGTTGGCAAACTGGTCGAGGATGATTCCGCGCCCTTCGCTGCGCATGCTTTCGGCGACGTCGCGCGCCAGCTCCATGCCACCGTCACGAGGCGTCAACACCAGTTCGGCGCCGAAAGCGCGCATCGTCTGCCGCCGTTCGACGCTCTGATTCTCGGGCATGACCAGAATCATCCGGTAGCCGCGCATGGCAGCGGCCATCGCCAGCGCAATGCCGGTATTGCCGGAAGTGGCCTCGATCAGGGTGTCACCGGGCTGGATATCGCCCCGCTCCTCGGCGTGGACGATCATCGACAGCGCTGGTCTATCCTTCACCGAACCCGCCGGGTTGTTGCCCTCCAGCTTGGCCAGAATGACATTGCCACGGGCGTCGCAAGCGCCGCCCGGCAAACGTTTCAGGCGCACCAGAGGGGTGTCGCCAACGCAATTCTCGAGGGTCTTATGCACGGCCGTTCAACCATTTGACGTACTGCGGAACCGCCTCTTCGACTTTTGAAAACTCGCCCTTGTAGCCGGCTTTGCGCAGCTTCGTGAGGTCGGCCTGGGTAAAGTTCTGGTACTTGCCGCGCAGATCTGCCGGAAAAGGGATGTACTCGATCAGGCCACTCTTGACCAGTTCGGCGAGCGGCAGCGCTTCCTGCCCGGCCAGCGCGCGGCAGGCATTGACGTTGGCGACCGCCAACTCGTTGAAAGTCTGCGCACGACCCGTGCCGACGTTGAAAATGCCCGATTTTTCCGGGTGTTCGAGGAAGTGCAGGTTCACCCGCGCAATGTCGTCGACGTAAACGAAGTCGCGCCGCTGCTCGCCATCGGCGTAGCCTTCACAGCCTTCGAAGAGCTTGACGCGGCCCTCGCTCTGGAACTGGTGATAGTGGTGAAAGGCCACCGACGCCATCCGCCCCTTGTGCGACTCGCGTGGGCCATAGACGTTGAAATAGCGAAAACCGACGACTTGCGAATTGCACGAGTCGGCAGTTGCAAAGCGCTGGCGGACGATCTGGTCGAAAAGAAACTTCGAATAGCCGTAAACGTTGAGCGGCGCCTCATGTTGCCGCTCTTCCCTGAACACCCCGCCGCCACCGTAGGTCGCGGCACTCGAAGCATAGAGAAACTGCGCTTCCTGATCGAGGCACCAGTCGAGAAGCGCCAGCGAGTAGCGGTAGTTGTTCTCCATCATGTAGCGACCATCGCTCTCCATGGTGTCGGAACAGGCACCCTGGTGGAGGATGGCATCGACATCGCCATCGAAATCGCCGGCGGCCAGGCGCTCGATGAATTCGTTTTTATCGAGGTAATCGGCAATCTCGCAATCGACGAGATTCCTGAACTTGTCCGCTTTGCTGAGATTGTCGACGGCAATGATCTTGCGCACGCCACGCTCGTTAAGCGCCTTGACCAGATTGGCGCCGATGAAACCGGCCGCGCCGGTGACGACTGTGTACATGACTCTACCTCACTTCAGTGCCGCATCGAGCTCGTCACGGCTGACCACCGCCGTGCCTAATTTGCCAACCACCAGGCCGGCGGCGACGTTCGCCGCGTGCACGGCGTCCGCCCAGGCGGCCCCGCCCGCCAAGGTCACGGCGAGCGTCGCGATGACCGTATCGCCAGCCCCGGAAACATCGAAGACCTCTCTCGCCACCGCCTGCTCGTGCACTGCTCCGGCAGCATGGTAGAGCGACATCCCCTCCTCGCTGCGGGTCACCAGCAAGGCCTCCAGCCCGAGCTCGCGGCGCAGGGCTTCGGCCTTGCGGGCAAGCCCGTCGTCGTCCTGCCAGCGCCCCACCACTTCGCGCAACTCGGCACGGTTCGGAGTGACGATGGTTGCGCCGGCATACTTGGAGAAATCGTCACCTTTCGGATCGACCAGCACTTTTTTGCCGGCAGTGCGCGCCATGCGGATCATCTCGCTGATATGCGCCAGGCCGCCCTTGCCGTAATCGGAAAGAATCACCGCGTCGCATTCGGCAAGACGGGCCTCGAATTCGACCAGTTTGGTGCGCAAGACCTCGTGTGAAGGCGTGGTTTCAAAATCAATGCGCAGCAGCTGCTGCTGGCGACCAATGACCCGCAGCTTGACCGTCGTGCTGATTGCCGCATCGACATGCAGACTGACATCGATACCACTCGCTGCCAGCAGGGCTTGCAGGTTTCGCCCAGCTTCGTCGTCGCCAACGACCGACAGCAGGCTGACGCGCGCGCCCAGCGCGGCGACGTTGCGGGCGACATTGGCGGCCCCGCCCGGGCGCTCCTCGCTCCTCGCCACCTTGACCACCGGCACTGGTGCCTCCGGAGAAATGCGCGAAACGTCACCAAACCAGTAGCGATCGAGCATCACATCGCCGACGATCAGCAGGCGAGCTGCCGACAGGCTAGCGACTTGCATCGCGCGCCCTTTTGGCAAGACAAGCTGTGCTCACCGGGTTTGCTAGCCGGGTAGCCAGCACGGTGGCAGGCGACATGGAACTCCTAGGGTGTCAGATCGAACTCTTCGCTGCGCTTCGGCGAGTAGGTCTCCCAACCGCCGCAGGCCGGACAGCGCCAGTAGAACTGGCGCGCCTTGAAGCCGCAATTATCGCATCGATAGCGAGCCAGGCGACGCGTGTAGCCATGCACGATCCCCTTCGCCAGATCCAGATCGGGGCGGATCTCGGGCGAGGCAAAGAGCAGTCGGGCCTCGAGCAACTTGTCGAAGCCAAGCAGGGTGGGATTACGCTTCAGCTCATCACGCACCAGGCGGTAAGCCGCTTCTGGCCCACTGCTTTCCAGTTCCAGCTGGAAGACGACGTCGAGCAGGTCGAGCGAAGGGTAGTGATCAAGATAGCCGCGCAACAGTTGCAAACCCGCCTCACGCCGATCCTGCTTGCGAAAAGCGTCGAGCAAGCGTTTCGCGACCAGCGCCAGATAGGGCGGATCCTGCTGTTCAATGCGCTGCCACGAAGCAATGGCGGCAGCGAACTGATCCTGCTGGAACTGCAGGTCGCCGAGAAGCAGGCTGGCACGAACGCACTTGCGGTTGCGTTCGAGCGCCGTTTGCAGAAAGCCTGCCGCCAGATCCGGACGCGAACGCATCATCTCGGCAGCAGCCAGTTCGCAGTAGTACTCGGCGATTTCCTTGTGCGAGGCAAAATCCGGCAGTTCCGAGGCGATCGCTATCGCCTTCTCCCAGTCCTTCTCCAACTGGTAAATCTCGAGCAAATTGCGCTTGGCCTCTTCGGCCATCGCCGAGTGGCGCAGCTTTTCGAAGACCGATTCGGCGCCATCGAGCAGCCCGGCCTTGAGGTAATCCTGGCCCAGCTCGGCCAGCGCTTGCAGTTTCAAATCCTGCGGCAGGTCTTCGCGCTCGACGAGATTCTGGTGCATGCGGATAGCGCGCTCGGTCTCGCCACGGCGACGAAACAGGCTACCGAGTGCAAAGTGAATTTCGATGGTCTGAGGATCGACCTTGACGGCTTCGACAAAGGCCTCGATCGCGCGATCGGGCTGCTCGTTGAGCAGAAAATTGAGCCCCTGGAAATACGAGCGTGGCAGCGTCCGCGATTCCTTGACCAGATGGCGGATATCAACGCGCGCGGCTGCCCACCCCAGCCCGAAGAACAGCGGGAAAAGCAACAGCTGCCAGTACTCGAACTCGATCATCCGTGAAACAGCAGCCGGGCACGTGCAGCACCGCTGAGCCCAGGCGCGCAGTCAGCAACCAATGCCGAGGGCCTGACCAGCGGAGCGCGACAAGCGGCTCTCTTGAGCCTCGGGAATCGCCTGGCCAGCACCCACTCACCCCGTCGCTGCTTTGCGGGCAGACTCACATCGGACTCTCGCGATGAGCGACGAGGCGTGCCCGAAGCTGGCTCAGCTCGCGTTTCAAGCGGGCTAGCTCGCGGCGCCGCCCCAGCAGGGAAGCGAACAGAAAGAGTATGCCAGAGGCGACGCCGGCAGCAAAAGTAGCCAACAGAATAATCGCCACCGGCGCCTGCCAGGTGGCGTCAAGAAAGAAATGGACGTCTACCGGATCGGTGTTTCTGAGGGCAAACGCACAAAAAAGGAGAAACAGGGCAAATCTCAGGATCCACAACAACCAACGCATCATCAGCATCCCATAGGAAACGGGCGGCAACTCTCGTTGCCGCCCGCAATAAGACATAGCTTGACCATTCAGACCAATTCCAGCGAGCCATCGACGCGCTCCCGCAATTCCTTCCCGGCCTTGAAATGCGGCACCCATTTCTCCGGGACGTCGACCTTTTCACCGGACTTCGGGTTCCGGCCAACACGCGGCGGCCGGTAATTCAGCGCAAAGCTTCCAAAGCCGCGAATCTCGATGCGATCGCCTCTGGACAAGGCTTCGGACATCGCATCGAGAATCGTTTTCACCGACAAGTCAGCGTCCTTTGCGACCAGTTGGGGAAAACGCCCGGCCAATTGACCGATAAGGTCCGACTTGGTCATCCTCTAACCCTACTGGGGGTTGTTAAGCTTGGCCTTCAGCAAGGCGCCAAGGTTGGTGGTACCCGCACTGGCACTGCTGTCCGCAGAAAACTTCTGCATCGCTTCGTGCTGCTCGGCCTGATCCTTGGCTTTGATCGACAAGCTGATCGAACGTGTCTTGCGATCGACATTGATAATCATCGCTTCGACGGTATCCCCTTCCCTATACACCTTGGTCAGATCGTCGATACGATCGCGCGAGACTTCAGAGGCACGCAGATAAGCTTCCATGTCACCATCAAGCATCACCACCGCACCACGTGCGTCAACCGACCTGACGATTCCGCGGACAACGCTGCTCTTCTCGTGAGTGGCAATATAGCTGGTGTAGGGGTCGCCATCGAGCTGCTTGATGCCCAGGGAAATCCGCTCCTTGTCGGTATCGATCGCCAGCACCACCGCGTCGACCTCGTCACCCTTCTTGAAGTTGCGAATCGCTTCGTCACCGGGCAACGACCACGAAAGGTCGGACAGGTGAACCAGGCCATCGATGCCGCCGGGCAAACCAATGAACACACCGAAGTCGGTAATCGACTTGATGGCACCACGCACGCGATCACCCTTCTTGTAATTCATCGAGAAGTCGTCCCACGGGTTGGCAGCACACTGCTTCATGCCCAGCGAAATACGGCGGCGATCCTCATCGATCTCGAGGATCATCACTTCGACCTCGTCACCCAGCTGAACAACCTTGGACGGGTGAACGTTCTTGTTCGTCCAGTCCATCTCCGAGACGTGAACCAGTCCTTCGATGCCCTGCTCGATCTCGACGAATGCGCCGTAATCGGTGAGGTTGGTGACCTTGCCGAAGAGGCGGGTCGTCGCCGGGTAACGGCGGGAAATACCGACCCATGGATCTTCGCCCAACTGCTTGAGACCGAGCGAGACGCGGTTCTTTTCCTGGTCGAACTTGAGGATCTTGGCCTGCAATTCGTCGCCAACGGCGAGAACTTCAGAGGGGTGACGAACACGGCGCCATGCCAGATCGGTAATGTGTAGCAAGCCATCGATGCCACCGAGGTCTACAAACGCACCGTAGTCGGTGATGTTCTTGACCACGCCTTTGACGATGCTGCCTTCTTTGAGTGCCGCAAGCAGCGCATCGCGCTCTTCGCCAACGCTCGCCTCGAGCACCGCACGCCGCGAAACAACGACGTTATTACGCTTGCGGTCGAGCTTGATGACTTTGAATTCGTAGGTCTTGCCTTCGTACGGTGTGGTGTCCTTGACCGGGCGCATGTCGACCAGGGAACCGGGCAGAAAAGCACGCACGCCGTTGGTCATGACCGTCAAGCCGCCCTTGACCTTGCCGGTAATCGTACCGGACACCAGGCTGCCGTCGTTGAGGGCCAGTTCAAGCGCGTTCCACGCCGCGACCCGCTTGGCACGGTCGCGCGACAGTCGAGTTTCGCCGAAACCGTTCTCGAGCTGCTCAATGGCGACCTGGACGAAGTCACCGACACCGACTTCCAGTTCGCCCTGATCGCTCAGGAATTCTTCAAGGTCAATATAGCTTTCCGACTTCAGGCCGGCGTTGACCACGACAAAGTTCTGGTCAATACGCACGACTTCGGCAGTGATGACCTCGCCTGGGCGCATCTCCTGACGTCCGAGACTTTCTTCGAAAAGCTCGGCAAAGCTTTCTTCCATGGTGGGATTATCTGACATATGAATTGAGTTACCTAACCGCAGAGCTGCGGGGTGAGTTAGAAACGATCACCAGTTCCAATCACTCCGCAGCGCTCGCCAGAACGGTGAGCGCGGACACTGCACTGGCAGATCCTGAAGGGAACGGCCACTGTGGCGACGGAATGAGGCGTGGAACTGGCAACACCTTTGGCGAACGGCAGAGCCGTTTCACCCACTATCGGAGACCTTGTTGACCCATTCCAGCACCTGCGCCACCGCCGTGGCTATGGTCAGGTTTGTCGTGTCGAGCAATTCAGCATCCGCACTTTGCTGCATCGGAGCGACGCTACGTTGGCTATCCCGTTCGTCACGTTCGCGCAGATCCAGCAAGAGGGCTGCAATACTAGCAGCGATTCCTTTTTCGATCAACTGCTTATGACGTCTCTCAGCGCGCACCTCGACGTCTGCCGTGAGGAAGACTTTGCACAGCGAATCCGGGAAGACCACCGCCCCCATGTCGCGCCCGTCGGCCACCAGTCCGGGCGAGCGGCGGAAAGCCCGCTGCCTGAACAGCAAGGCGGCGCGCACGGCCGGAAGCGCTGCCACCAGCGACGCGCCGACGGAGATTTCTTCGCCACGGATGGCGTCGCCGACGTCTTCGCCGGAAAGCCTGATCAGGCCGCCCGAGAAGTCGACGTCGAGCTTGGCCGCAATCGCCGCAACCGCTGCTTCGTCGTCCCAGCCAATCGCCGCCCGGCGAGCGGCCAGGGCGGTCAGGCGATACAGCGCTCCGGAATCCAGGTAATGCCAGCCCAGTGCCTCGGCGACGCGCGAAGCGACGGTCCCTTTGCCGGAAGCCGAGGTGCCGTCGATAGCCACCACCGGCACCGGCCGGGTGACTGCGGCGAAACACTCGAAGTAGTCCGGGAAGGTCTTGCTGACCACCGCCGGATCGTTGATGCGCACCGGTGTCCCCAGTGCCGCCAGCGAAAAACACATCGCCATGCGGTGGTCATCGTAGGTGGCGATCGCCGCCGCGCGCAGACCCTGTGCGCTGGCGGGCGGCACGACGCGAATGAAATCATCGCCGGTTTCGACACGCGCACCGAGCTTGCGCAGCTCACTGGCCATCGCTGCGATGCGGTCGGTTTCCTTGACGCGCCAGCTGGCGATGTTGCGCAAAGTGGTCGGGCCCTCGGCGAACAAAGCGACGCTGGCCAGCGTCATGGCCGCGTCCGGGATGTGATTGCAGTCCAGATCGATGCCCTGCAACCGGCCGTCGACGGCAGCCGCCGCCTCGATCCAGTGCTCGCCAAAAGTGATTTTCGCCCCCATCCCGGCCAGTGCGTCGGCAAAGCGCACGTCGCCCTGAAGCGAGTCCCTGCCAACGCCCTCGACGCGTAGCGGACCGCCGCCAATCGCTCCCAGGGCCAGGAAATACGAGGCCGATGACGCGTCGCCTTCAACTTCGAGGATACCCGGCGAGCGATAAGTACTCGCCGCCGGCACGGTGAAGCGCTGCCAGCCCTCGCGCAGCACCTCGACGCCAAAGCGCGCCATGCTGGCCAGGGTGAGTTCAACGTAGGGTCGTGAGAT
Source organism: Candidatus Accumulibacter meliphilus (assembly GCA_003332265.1). Lineage (GTDB taxonomy): Bacteria > Pseudomonadota > Gammaproteobacteria > Burkholderiales > Rhodocyclaceae > Accumulibacter > Accumulibacter meliphilus. The sequence continues at coordinate 806 of QPGA01000059.1, read as the reverse complement.
CAAGTCGCCGACCACTTCGACCGTCGTCGCGACAGTGCGCAGCGGCAAGGCCATCAGCAGACCGGTGAGAAACTGGCTCGACACGTCACCGCGTACGCGCACCACCGCGGCGGAGCCAGGCGCCGGTGACGAAATCACCAAGGGCGGAAAACCGTCCTGCGCACCGTAAGCGATCTCGGCACCCAGCTGCCGCAAGGCATCGACGAGATCGGCGATCGGTCGTTCGTGCATCCGCGCCACGCCCGAGAGTCGATAATCGCCGCCGGCCAGGGCCAGGACCGCGGTCAATGAGCGGAAGGCCGTGCCCGCGTTGCCCAGGAAGAGATCCGCCTCGCGAATCGGAAAGACGCCAGCGACGCCACTGACCCGAAAGCAATTGTCGGCCAGCGCCTCGATCTTGACCCCCAGCGTTCGCAGGGCGTCGATCATGCGTGCCGTATCGTCCGACTGCAGCAGATCGCGAAGCTCGGTGTCGCCGCTGGCCAGCGCCGCCAGCAGCAACAGCCGATTGGAAATGCTCTTGGAAGCGGGCAGGCGCAGCGTGCCCCGGGCAGCGAGGAGCTGCGGCAGATCGATGAAGTCCACGTTCAAGTCCTTGTCTTGCTCTCGGCCCACTCGCGCCGCGCCGTGCGGGCAAGATCGAAGGTCGCTTCCAGGCGCGCACCGTCGCCGTGCTGCAAGGCGTCGCGCAACTCGTCGAGTTGCTCGCGGTAGCGATCGAGCTCCTCGAGCAAGGCATGCTTGTTGGCCAGGCAGATGTCGCGCCACATCTCGGGATGGCTGGCGGCAATGCGCGTGAAATCCCG
>QPGA01000058.1:17051-21716 GCA_003332265.1 Candidatus Accumulibacter meliphilus | reverse complement strand
TTACGCCGGCACAGGCGTGGCCGGCACCGGCCAGTTCCGGGCAGACCCTGCCGCAAATCGACTTCGGCGACAGTTTTACCAGCTTCGCAGTGGGTAGCGACGACCCGCGCAACAAGCGTGAAAACTGGAGGAGGGCCTTCGTAACCAATATGGCGAATAATTCTGCCAGTCCAAACAGTCGCTTGCAGGTGACGCTGAACGCTTTGCCAAGCGTGAATCCGTCCTAAGCGCTCGCCGCTAAGTCTGAACGCTGGGGTCGCCGACGGTCGGCGACTTAGCGTCCAGCGGCGGCCCGGCAGAGATCTGTTTCGCACGCGCCTCGCCAGCTCCGGCGATTCGCTATCCCTCGTAGTTTTGGGACACCCGTGGCTTTGATTGTCGACTACGCGTGCACGGTCGCCTTGTCTGCGCCTGGCGTAAATGTTAAGTTTCCAACAGTGTTATTCAAAGGCTCTGCGCTCACCCGCTTGGGCGCTCGCCGACAAAAAACTCAAGAAACTCAAAAAGCGTAATAAATCAAGAAAAATAAGAAAGGGCGGCAAGCACATGCCCGTCGAGGGAGCGTCACCCGGGTTTACCAAGCTGAGCCGTCCGCGGCTGGCTCGCGTGCATCCTCGTGAAAGGCTTTTTCGGCGCCTCGACGAATGCCTGGAACACTCAGCCGCGTGGGTCAGTGGGGAGGCGGGCACCGGCAAGACGACTTTGATCAGCAGCTATCTCGAGGTCAGGAAGTTGCCAGCGCTCTGGTACCGGGTAGGCTGCGCTGACATGGACGCCACCGCCTGTTGCCATCACTTGCAGGACATTGTCAATCGAGCAGCGCCGGGGCGCGCCAGCGCTCCACCAATCGTGGCCGCCGCCAAAACGTCCAACAAGGCGCCTTCCTGGCGGCAGTTCTTCGGCACGCTCTATGCGTCTATCGGTGCTTCGCGCGTGCTGGTCATGGATAACAGCCAGGAAGCCCTTTCCTCGGCAGCCTTCCGAAGCTTTCTCCTGGCAGCCATAAGCGAAGCATCGATCGGGATTCGCCTGATTATTGCCAGCCGCACCCGGCCGCCGAGCGATTTTGTGCGTTTGCGGGCGAACGCCAAGCTAGTCGTTCTGGAGAGCGATGAGCTGTGGTTTACCGAAGCTGAGTCGATCGCTGTCCAGCGTCTCATGGCGACCACGTCCAGCGTCCGCAGCGTTGATCACATGCGAAGCTTGCACCGCCTGAGCGGTGGCTGGCCTGCGGCTTTGAAGCTGATGCAGGAGCAGCAGAAGCGGGCAACGCCTGCTGCTGTCAGTGGGCGAGTCAGCATTGATGACGCAATTTGCGACTACCTGGCGGCCGAAGTATTCAACGACCACACCGCTGCTACTCGTAGTTTCCTGCTCAAGGTGGCGCATGTGCCGTTGATGACGGTGCCCGTGGCGGAGGAACTGGGGGATAGGCTTGACGCGGCGCAGATTCTTCAAACGATGCACGTGGGCAATGTCTTTTCCTCGGTGCATTCCGCGGCCGGCGAACGCCAATACGAATTCCATCCCTTGTTCCGTGAGTTCCTGCTGCTGCGTGGCAGGGTGGACCTGTCAGCCAAGCTGCGTGATCGTATTGCGCGCAAGGCGGCCGTACTACTCGAACAGCGGGGCGATCTCGATGCTGCGGCGCAGGTGTTGATACGGGGCAACTACTGGGACGAGCTGCAAGGTCTCGCCATCCAACAGGCTCCCAGCCTGATTGCTCGCGGCTTGCACCAGTCTTTGTCGGCCTGGCTGGAAAACATTCCCGACGATCGCTTGGCGAGTGACCCCTGGCTTTGCTACTGGTACGGCGTGGCATTGCTTCCGTTTGCCGCAGCCGCCGCCGCGAAGTGGCTCCAGCGCGCCTATGAGCGGTTCAGAGAACAGCAGATCGACGACGGAGCTTTTCTCGCGTGGTCAGCAATCGTCGATTCGATCTGCTTCGAATGGGCGGATTTCCGCCAGCTTGATCACTGGCTTGACGAGGCCGAGTCTCTGCGCGCCGTGTTCGGCGCCCCCACCGATGAACTCGCAACACGTATCGCTGCCAGTACGTTCGGCGCCTTGCTCTATCGTCGTCCGCAGGACCCTACGATGCACTGCCGGGCCGAGCAGTTGTTGTTGCATGTGGAGGCGTGTTCTGACCCCAGCCAGCGCATCTTGCTCGGATGCCATCTGCACATCCACTACCTGGCAGGTGTCGGCCTGAACGGCGAACTCGAGCGCCTGATGAAGAGCATCGAGTGTCCTGAAGAGACTGCGCTCACACCCTTCGCCAAAGCGCTGCTGTGGGCGCTCAAATCGCTGTATCACCGTAGCCGTGGGCGTACTGCCGAGGCCGTGGCAGCTGCCGAGAGCGCTAGCCGGGTGGCTCATGAGAACGGTTTACGCAGCGGCAATGGTCTGCTTGGCACATTGCGAGCGCATGCGTGGCTCAACAATGGCGAACTCGCTCGTGGCCGCGAAGCGCTCGGGGAACTGGAGGCCCTGCTTGATCCCATGCGCCGGATCGAAGTTGCCCATTTCCATTATCTCGCCTGCCTCGCCAGCCTGATCGCTGACGAAGGCGCGCAGGCGATGCACCAGATTACGATCGCCAACGCCATCGTCCAGCGCTACGGCGGGCCGCAGCAGCACGCGCTCGCCAGCCTTGCTCAGGCGCAGGCCTTGCATGCCCTGCACCGTACCACCGAGGCCCGGTCGGTTCTGGAGCATGGTCGTCAGATTGCTCTGTCGATGCGCAGCGACATCCTGTGCTTTCAGGCAGACCTGTGCGAGGCGCTGTTCGCCCTCGACGACGGCAACATCCAGGGCTGTGCCAAGGCACTGCAGGCGGCCTTTAGCGTGGGTGCCGAGCACGACTACCTGAATCACAACAGCTTCCGGCCGCTACTCATGGCGCGGCTCTGCGTTTTTGCGCTGGCGCACGGAATTTTTCCGCAATATGCGCGGCGCCTGATTCGCCAGCGCCGCCTCCGACCACCCCACATGGAGGTTACGCACTGGCCCTGGCCGGTAAAGATCTATACCCTCGGTCGTTTCAGTCTGGTGGTGGATGGTGAGGTGCTGGCCAAGGCGGGTAGCTCGCCGCAGAAGCCGGTCGAGCTGCTGCAGGTCTTGATCGCGCTTGGTGGCCGCCAGATCGCTATACCGATACTTATCGAGACGCTCTGGCCAGACGCAGAGAGCAAAGGCGGCCGAGGAGCTTTCGAGTCTACTTTGTCACGACTACGCCGACTGCTCGGCCACGACGATTCCTTGCTCATCGAAGGTGGCCGCATCACCCTGAATCCCGCTCTGTGTTGGGTAGATGTATGGTCATTTGAGCGCTTGCTTGGCCGTTTGCAGGAAACGCTTCGCGATCCTGGTCGGGCGGAACCCACGCGGCTGCTGGAGCAGACCGACAAGCTTCTACGCCTCTACCAGGGCGAATTCCTCGATCTGGAGGAGTGTCGGCTTGGTCGCCTCTCCTTGCAGGAACGCTTGCGGGCGCGGTTTGTGAATGCGCTTGCCAAAGTTGGCGGCCATCTCGAGGCCACGGTACTCTGGGGCCCGGCCGCAAAGCTTTATCGGCGGGCCATCGAGATCGAGCCGCTGGCCGAGAAAGCGTACCGGCGCCTGATGCTGTGTCTGTTACGGCAAGGCGAAACCGCCGAAGCCCTGTACGTCTATTTCCGCTGCTGCGAAGCCTTGTCGGCCGGCCTCGGGACGACGCCGTCAAGGGAGACCGAAGTCATCCGCGGGGAGCTCGAAAGGGCCTCGGCGCCAGCGGGCAGTGACCGCTGACATGACGCTGCGCACTTCGTCAGTCTCCCGCGTGCCCCTTTAGCGATAGTCGCTCAACGACGCCATTCTGGCTGCATCTGGCCTTTTGTCTGCGCGTGTATGCTGGCTGTATGCAGCACCCCGTCAACATGCCCTGGGGGGCTCTCGTCGCTCCGCGTTGAGCTCGGACGAGGCTTGGTGATGTCAAGGGGGGAAAGCACAAATGTCCAGGAAATCAGAGAGATCCGTTAAGGAGTCGCGCCGAATCGGGGCCGCACTAGTCGCCCGCATCCCTGCAGTGTGTCGGAATGTTCTTGCTTCCTTCGGACGTGCGAGGCACTCGCCAAGCAGCGTTACGCCACCATTTCCCCGCAAGATCGTCTTCGAGGCACTCGAACCGCGCGTTCTCCTTGCTGCCGACCTGCCGGTCACGACCGTGGCGTCGGCTAGCCTGGATGCGAACCACCAGCAGCTTCTGGATCCTGGTTCGGATCAGGGAGTGGTGGTGGTTCTTGCCGCCGCGGCGGCTTCGGAGAGCGAGCCTGTTGCCGAGGTCGAAGGCAACGATACGCGTATCACGGCCACGGCCTTGCCGTTGGCGGAGGACCCTGCGGGGAGTGGTTTGCTGCTGGGTCGCGGTATGGGGCGGCAGGACCCGGCGGTCAACTACAACTCCTGGAGCGACGCGGACTACTGGCGGGTGGAGTTGCAGGCGGGCGACCTGGTATCGGTGAGCGTGGACACGCCTGACAGCGACGTGAACGCGGTTGTGGAACTGCGCAACGCGGCCGATGGCGCGCTGGCGACGAGCGACAACGAAGGGCCGGGCTCGGACGCCTTCATCAGCCGCTTGGCGGTGACGGCGAGCGGCTCGTACTACGTGGTGGTAGGCAAGGA
>QPGA01000058.1:0-14813 GCA_003332265.1 Candidatus Accumulibacter meliphilus | reverse complement strand
TACCAGCGGGTCTTCACGATCGACCTTCCGGGCGACAGGGTGTTCGAGGGCGGGCGCAACGACACCCTAATCAACGCCACGGCGTTGCCGCTGGCTGAGGATCCTGCGGGGAGTGGCTTGCTGCTGGGTCGCGGTATGGGGCGGCAGGACCCGGCGGTCAACTACAACTCCTGGAGCGACGCGGACTACTGGCGGGTGGAGTTGCAGGCGGGTGACCTGGTATCGGTGAGCGTGGACACGCCTGACAGCGACGTGAACGCGGTTGTGGAACTGCGCAATGCGGCCGATGGCGCGCTGGCGACGAGCGACAACGAAGGGCCGGGCTCGGACGCCTTCATCAGCCGCTTGGCGGTGACGGCGAGCGGCTCGTACTACGTGGTGGTAGGCAAGGAGTACTACAGCCAGGTGTCGGGCGCGTACGAGTTGGGGGTACAGGTCGCGCGTGGCATCGACCAGGAGAGCGACGCCAACTACAGCAACAACTCCATCGGTGGTGCCAATATCCTCAACCTGGTGACGCAAGGCGCCTACCGGAGGACCGCCGCCGCTGGTTCGATAATGGCAGCAGGTGACGGGCAGGTCGATGCGGACACCTACAGCCTGGGACCCATCGACGCCGGCAATACGGTCTTGCTCGGGATCCGTCTTCCCTATCAGAGTGCGCTGCGGCCCATTGTCGAGATCTACACCGCCAACAACGCTCTCGTTTCAATCGCGCCGAATCCCTCGTCGGGCGTCGCCCGCTTCGATGTCAAGACGCCGGGCACGTACTACGCCCGCGTGCTGGCGTTCTCCGGCGAGGGGCCGCGTGGCCAGTATCTTCTGGATGCGGCGATCTGGCCGACGGCGGAGTTGCAGTTTGCTGACCTGGCGGTATCCAGCGTGCTGGCACCCGCCGCTGCGCAGAGTGGTGAGACGATTCATTTCGAATGGACGGTAGGCAACTTCGGTACCGCGGCACCGACAGTGCCGAGCTGGGACGACGAGATCGTCCTCTCGGTCAACGATCGCGTGGGTGATGGCGACGACCTCCTGCTTGCTTCGATTTCGCATACCGGTGAGTTGCTTCCCGGCGAGCAATACACCGCCCAGGCCGACATTCGTCTGCCGCTGCTGCTGTCCGGCACTTACCAGCTCCTGGTCAAGACCGACCACCGAAACGCCGTCTACGAAAACCTGTTCGAGACCAACAACGTCGGTGAAGGTGCGTCGCTGATCACGGTGAGCCAGACGGCCTTTGCCGACCTGCAGGCCAGCGCGATCACGGTGCCCGTGCGCGGCGTGGCCGGCGAATCGCTGGCGGTCGAGTGGACCGTGGACAACGTGGGCCTGAGTGCGACCGGGAATGGGACGCCGGGCGCGACGGTGAGCGCGTGGGTCGATCGGCTTGTCCTGTCGCAGAACACCGTCTTTGGTGATGGAGATGACCGACTCTGGGCCGATGTCACTCACGATGGGGTGCTTGCGGTCGGTGGGTCGTACACCGGCACACTCAATGCGGCGCTGCCCGCAGGACTCTCGGGGACGTACTACGTCTTCGTGGCCAGTGACCATGCCAACAGCGTTTACGAGGGGCCCAATGCCGCGCCGAACGCGCTGCATTCGGCGGCGACCGTCACCGTTGCGCCGGCACCGTACGCCGATCTCGCCGTCACTACCGTGACTGCACCGCAATCGGTCGTCGTTGGTCAGCCATTCCAGCTGCAATGGACGGTTGCCAACACCGAGTTGGCTTGGGGCGCGACTCCGGTCGCCGATTGGACCGACCGCGTGCTGCTCAGCAGCGACGACGTGATCGGCAACAGCGACGACATCGTCCTCACTTCCTTCGCACACCATGGAACCCTGGCCAGGGGCGAGAGCTATTCGAGTAGTGAAACGGTCGCGGTCCCGCCGGGAAATCATGGCGCGTACCAGCTGTTCGTGATCACCGATGCGGCGAACTCGGTGTTCGAATTCAGTCATGAGGGGAACAACGCCGCTGCGGGGCGGAGCCTGAATGTACTGTCACCCAACCTGACGATCGCCGATGTAATGGCTCCCGCTGCGGCCAGACTGGGCGATGCCATTGAAGTGAGCTGGATAACGGCGAACAGCGGTGACGCGGATGTGTCGGGTAACTGGCTCGACCGTGTATGGCTGTCGACCGATCAAGTGCTTGGCAACGGTGACCTGCTTCTTGCCACGCTCGCGGGGCCTGCAGCGGGTCTGGGGCAGGGGCAGCACGCACAAGGTGTTGCGACGATCACGCTTCCGCTGGGCGACGTGCCGCTGCCAGGTGCTTACTTCCTGCTCGTGCAATCCGACGCGACCAGTGCTATCGCCGAGAGTAACGAGTCGGACAACTCGGCGGTTAGTGCCGTGATCGATCTGTCTCGACCTCCGCTACCCAACTTGCAGGTGCGCGATGTTGCCGGTCCGGCCACCGCATTGCCTGGGCGGCCAATACAGCTTTCATGGACGACGTTCAACGACGGTAATGTCTCGGCCCTCGGTGGCTGGAGCGAGCAGGTTTGGCTAACTGCCGACGACCAGCCGGGCGCCGACACGCTGCTGGCTTCGTTCTTCTATTCGACCAACGAGATAGCACCAAGCGTAGGGGCGGTGCGCAGCGAATCGGTCACGCTGCCGACGACCGCAGCAAGCGGTGCCTTCAAGCTTGTCGTTCGCGCGGATAGTGGCGCCAGGGTGCTCGAGCAGAGCGAAACGGACAACGCCGGTGTCAGCGTCACGGATTTAGCTGTTGGCGCAGCGCTCAATCTCAGTCTAAGCGCAGCTGTTGTCGCTGAGAGTGCCGGCAGCGGCGCAGTGCGCGGCACCGTTACGCGCAGCGGCTCGACCGCCGAGGCGCTGACCGTGCTCCTCGACGCGGATCCGAGTCAACTTGTCTTGCCCGCATCCATTACCATTGCTGCCGGCAGTTCCGCGGCGAGCTTCCAGATCGGCGTGCGCGACAATCAGCGCGTCGATGGAGAGCGCGCACTTGCCATCCGTGCGACCGCAGGGAGTGAACTCGTGGCCTCCGAGACCGCGCTGCGGGTGGTCGACGATGATCGGCCAGCATTGAGCCTCATCACCGCGCTGGCTTCCGTCGACGAGGGTTTCGGGCCGGTGACTGTCACCGTGACGCGCAACACTGACCCAACGAACGCCTTGACGGTCAATCTCTCGACGGACAGTCCTTCGACGCTGAGTACCGTGTCGCAAGTGCTAATCGCGGCCGGCGAAGCCAGCGCCAGCTTTGCGGTCACGCCCGTCGACGATGTTGTCGTGCTAGGAAATCGCACAGCCAGGCTTAGCGCGAACGGCGTCGGTCACGCTCCCGGGGGAGCTCAGATCGAGATCGTCGAGAACGATGTGCCCAGCATTACCCTGTCCCTGAGCAGCGCGGTGGTGTCCGAGGCGGCCGGGTTCGGTGCGGTGACGCTGACGGTGGCTCGTAGCGGTAACCTCGGCGCTGCGCTTGGCGTTGTACTCAACACCGACAGCCCTCAACTGCGACTGAGCAAGCGAGTGACGTTCAGCGTCGGCCAGAGTACGGTCGAAGTGCCGGTGACCGTACTGGACAACTCGCAGGCCGACGGATCGCGCGTTGCGCGGATCATCGCTCGCGTGGCCGATGGCGTGTTGGGTACGCCCTTGCTTGGCACGGGCAGTGAGGTGGTTCTTCAGATACTGGATGACGATGGGCCAGCATTGAGCCTGGCCATGGACCGGACGACGATCACCGAAGGTGCTACGGCTCTGGCAACGCTGCGCCGTAACACGGGCACTGAAAGTGAGTTGACGGTGACACTGGCCAGCAGCGTCACGGGCGAGTTGGATGTGCCCACAGCGGTGGTGATTCCGGCGGGCAAGGGCGAAACCACGTTTGCGGTGACCGGCGTCGTGGACGGCCAGGCAGACGGAACCCGTGACGTCACGCTGACCGCTTCGGCTCCGGGTCTCGGCGCTGGCGCGGCGTCGCTGCGCGTTACCGACCGCGACCTGGCCGATTTGCGGCCAACATCGCTTGTTGTTCCCGGCACGGCGCGCTCAGAGGAGACCATCTCCATTGAGTGGGTGTTGCGCAATGAGGGCATCGGCGCAGCCGGTGAAGCGTGGGTTGACCAAATCTTCCTGTCAGATGACCCGGTACTGGACGATGGCGATGCGCTCGTCGCCACCGTGGCGGGTGCTGCACTGAACGCCGGTGAGTCATATTCCCACCAAGCGGAGGTAAATATCGGCAGCCGCACTGGCGATATCTATCTGTTCATCCGCGCCGATGCGCAGTCTACGCAGGCAGAAGCGGTTGAGCATAATAATGCCTTGCAGGCTCACCTTGCCGTCCGTCCGGCATACCGTGCGGCCGTGCGCGCTGACGTCGACTTCGTCTCGGCCGGTAACGTCGTTCCCTTGCTTGGGAGAGCGTTTGATCCCGAGACAGACGCGCCGGTTACCGGTGTACAGGTGAGTGTAAAGGTCAAGGCAGTCGGCAGTGGCATCGTGCGCACGATCAACGCGACAACTGACGCGAGCGGGAACTTCAGCACGCAGTTCACCCCGATGCCCGGAGAAATGGGGAGGTACGAAGTTGCCGCCGATCATCCGGCAATGCGCGATGCCGAGGCGCAGGACAGCTTCTCGATCCTGGGGCTGACAGCATCGTCGGACGTTCGATTGACGGTGATCCCGAACCAGCCGGCAAGCACCGACATCGAGATCCTCAATGCAGGCGGCCTGAGCCTGACAGGCCTCACTGCCAGTGTGATCGGCGCGCCGGACTTCATTGCCTTCGAGCTATCGCTTCCCTCAACAACGCTCGAAGTTGGACAGGCGATGAGTCTCGCGCTGTCCGCGAGCGTCACCGTTGATCAGCCGATGTCCGGGCGGGTGGTCGTACGCGTGATGTCTCAGGAAGGCGTGGTGCTGGAGGTGCCTGTCGAAGTTAGCGTCGCGCCGCTCACCGCCAGTCTGGTGGCGTATCCGGGGACTCTCCAGTCGGGCATGCTGCGTGGTCGTCAGACGCTTGTCGGCTTCGAGCTTGCCAACGCTGGTGGCGTAGCCACCGGGCCGGTGAGTCTTCAATTGCCCGATGCGCCATGGTTGCAAGCGGCATCGAGCACCACGATCGCGTCGTTGGCGCCCGGCGAACGGACCTTCATCAACTTGCTGCTCGATCCGGCAGCAGACCTGCCGCTGGGGCGTTATACCGGGGAAATCGTACTCAGCGGTAGCAATCAGGCGCTGACGCTGCCCTTCCAGTTCAATGCCGTGTCGGATGCTGTCGGCGAACTGCTCATCCGCACCGAGGACGAATACACCTTTTTCGCCGAGGACAAGCCGCCGCTGGCCGATGTGCGCATCGTGCTTGCTGACCCAGACAGCGGCGAGGTCATTGCCACGGCGCTCACCGGTGCTGATGGCTCTGCGCTGTTCTCGGAACTGCCCGAAGGAAATTACCTGCTCACCGCACTGGCCGATGGGCATGCGGCCGTCAATACGTCGGTGACGGTGGGCGCCGGAAGCGTTACCGAGCAATCACTTTTTCTCAGTCGGCAGGCAGCCAACTATCGGTGGACGGTGGTGCCGATCGAGCAAACCGACCGATATCGACTGGTTCTCGAGGCCGACTTCGAAGCGAACGTGCCGATGCCGGTGGTCGTCGTAGACCAGCCCTATGTGATTGCGGTGGTAGCCCCTGGTGAGGTCAGTCAGATCTACGTCACGGTTCGTAACCTCGGGCTGATCGACGCGCTGGACGTCCGCGTAGTGGTGCCCGACGACCCCGATTTCCTGATCACGCCGCTGATCGACGTGATCCCTGTCCTGCCGGCAAGGGGCGAAGTCAGCATTCCGATTGCCATCAGCCTGCGAAACGGTGCAACCGCCGTCCAGTCCCTGGGCGTCGGTGAACAGGATCTATTGCTGCCTCAAGGCGACGTATGCGACTTCTTGAGCAAGTGTTTGCAGATTGACCTCGAATACACATACGAATGCAACCTACCGGTGATTGGCACGGTTCCCGTCAATATCGGCTTCTTGTGCGACTCTGCAGACACGCTCCTCGAGATGGCCAAGTTTCTCAAGGCTGCTGCGGGCATTAAAGACGGTATTGAAACCTTGATTGAGAAATCCGTTGTCAGCGGGTCTGTCGAGTACAGCGAAATGCTGGAGACGTACAGCGAGTACTTTGTCGAGGTAATTGAAACTGATGACTACATGTACGTTGTCGAACAATTGAACTCTGCTCAGCGTCTGTCTCAGCAACTAGCAGTTGATCTCACGATTGAGCGCCCCCTCGTGTTCCGCAAGCTCCTGAAAGAGCTTCTTGATGACGTCGATAGTTTGGCTAATAAGGGAAAAGCCCTCACCGAAGATTTTCCCGGTAGTTCAGGCAGAGACGAGGAATCTGCCTGTGCCAATCTCGTCCGGAAGGCCATGGTCGCTGGTGTCACTCCCGCTGTGATCGCATTCGTCGGCGGCGGTCCGGGCGCCGCAATTGCCGCGGGAGCCACGGCGGTGTTGTCGGAGTTGACATGGAAGGGTTTGCTGTGCCTTTGCGAGCGTCCTCTGCCGACATTTGAGCCTTCACCTCTTGGTGATATCTCGCTCGATTGGTGGAAACATCTCGGTAAAGTTCTGGGCGATGGCCCGAATGAACCACCCCCGGTTCTGGAACCTGTGCCGCCCTCCCCACCGCCTACGCCCCTATGCAAACCTGTCGATAAGAGCCCCGAATCCAATGCGCTGAGCGCATCCGCCGACGATGCTGAGGTTTGTGCCACCGTGCGCCTGCAACTGCAACAGGAAGCGGTTTTTACCAGAACGGCGTTTCTCGCATCGCTCGAGTTCGAGAATGCGACGGGAAATCCAATCCAGGGTCTGTCGATCGAACTCGACATTCGGGATCAACTGGGCAACCTGGCCAACAAGCTGTTCGGAATCCTTGCTCCCGATGCTGTCGGGCTGATCGCCGACGATGATGGCTGGCGTGTTGAAGCGGACAGCTCTGGGGCATTGCTGTATACCTTGATTGCGGCAGTGGATGCGGCGGTGGTCGAGCCGACCCGTTATGCGGTCGGTGGCACGCTGCGCTACCTGGAAGGCGGCGTGCTGATCGAAGTGCCCTTGCTGCCCTCGCGGATTACGGTCTACCCGGAGGCACAACTTGAACTGAACTATTTCTGGCAGCGCGATGTGGTGGGCGATGATCCTTTCACCGAGCCTGTGGAGGATTCAGAGCCCTTCGTTCTTGGCCTGCAGGTAACGAACGTTGGTTACGGCAGTGCGCGTGGCATGGCGATTACTTCCGGTCAGCCCGAAATTGTGGACAACGAGAAGGGCCTGCTGATTGACTTCAAGATCGTGGACGCGAAGGTGCAGGATCAGGCAGCGGCGCCGTCTCTGAGCCTTACTCTCGGTGGGCTGGCGCCGGGCGGCACAACTACCGCACAGTGGAACCTGATCTCCAGCTTACAGGGGAAGTTCGACAACTACGACGCGCGCTTCGAGCAAATGGACAGTTTCGGGAATATTCGCGCGTCGCTGATCAAATCGGTGGACGTACATGAGCTGATTCGTGCCGTGCAGGTGGATGTGCCGACGTCCGATGGCATCGTCGATTTCCTGGTCAACGACTTGCCCGATGCGGGCAGCCTGCCCGACGCGCTGTACCTGAGCAGCGGCGGTAAGGCTGCGGTGACGGTGGCGACAGGCGCGGATCTCGCCGGCGCCGGCCTGGAGCGCACGCTCACCGCTACCATGGCTGCGGGCTGGAGCTATCTCAAGCTCCCGGACGTCCTACCAGGATATGAACTGGTGAGTGTCGTGCGCTCCGACGGCAAGCATCTCGCGGTGGACAGTGGCGCTGGTGGCATGGTCTGGCGCACCGACCGCAGCTTCCCCGCGGGACATCCGGGTGCCGTGTACGAGAACCTCGTCCATTTGCTGGACGTCGACTCCACCGGGATCTATACGCTGACCTATGGTGTGGTCGACGGGCAATCCCCCGAGCTGCTGCGTCTGGATGGTTTGCCTCTTGGCGGCATTGCGGGACTGCAGAACAGCGCCATCGATGTGGTGGAACTCGAATTCAGCGAACCCATCGATGGCGCCACCCTCGCTGCCGATGACTTTACTCTCCTCCGGAATGGCACGCCCATCGCGCTGTCCGCGCTCGTATTCACGCCTTTGGCCGGTACCGTCTGGCGAGTCTCTGGATTGGCTTCGGCCACCGCGCAAGACGGCAACTACCGCCTGTCCTTCGACTCCAGCGGTATCCTGGATCTGGCCGGCAATCCCGGAGTCAACACCCAGGTGCTGGAATGGGCCCTTGGCGCATCAGCCCCGGTCATCGTCAGCATGCAATCCGTCGGCGATTTGCGCACCAGCGCTGTTGGCTCCCTCGAAGTGCGCTTCTCGCAAGCGATGGATATCGCCAGCCTGGGCCTTACCGGACTTGAACTCGAGCGTGACGGGCAGTCCGTCCAGCTTTTTGGCGAGGTCATCTTCACGCCAGTTGACGCGCAGACATTCCGCATCGAAGGGCTCGCTGCCTATACCCAGGCACAGGGCACGTACACGCTTACGGTGCACGCCGACGAAATGCGCGACGCAAGCGGGCGGCTTGGTGCCGGGCAGTTGGCACGCAGCTGGCGTATGGATACGACCGCACCGCAGCCTCTGATGGTTGAAAGCGTGGCCACCAGCCCGCGCAACACAGTCGTACGGTCGCTGGATGTAGACTTCAGCGAGGGCATCGATCCGAGCAGTTTCGACTGGCGCGATATCAAGCTCACGCGCAACTTTGGCGGCGCCGAGAGTGCGAACCTGATCACCAGTGAGGTCGTCGTCGAGCAGGTCGACGCCGACACTTTCCGAGTCAAGGATTTCAATTGGAAGGTCGGGCTCGACGGTGTTTATACCCTCACCGTCCACGGCGAGGGGCTGCGCGACCTGGCTGAAAACAGCGGTGCAGGTGCAGCCAGCAGCAGCTGGGTGATGGACATTGTGCGTCCGTTGGCGGTGAGTGATCTGCATATCGGCCCGGACAACGGCGTGTCTGACGCCGACCAAGTGACCGACACGTTGTCGCTGGTCGTCAGCGGGACCGTTCCCGAGGAGGGAATGCGTGTGCGGCTGACCGATATGACCAGGAGAAGCGAGTTGGCCGTCGCGCAGTCCCAGGGGGGTAGCTTCGACGCGAACATTCTGCTCGACGGACCGGGTGCGCACAGTATCCGCGTGCGCACCTCGGATGCGGCAGGAAACATTTCGCCGGACGTCTTCGTTGAAGTCTTTGTTGACCTCACTGCGCCGAGTGTCCTCGGTATCGATGCGATCGAACCGAGCCCGCGTACGACTCCCGTTGAGAGCGTCGATGTGCGGGCAGACGAGACGGTTTTCGGTTTCGACCTTGCCGACATCACGCTCAGCCACGACGGGCAGATCCTGACCCTTGATGATCGCGTGATGGTCAGCGCCGACACCGCGAATACCTGGCGCATTTCAGGGTTGAGCAGCTTCACGCTCGCGCCGGGCTTCTACCAGCTGGAGGTCTCGGCTGAGGGTTTCATTGACCGTGCCGGAAATGCTGGCGTTGGTTCGCGAACAGTCAGTTGGAGCACGCTCGGAGGCCTGCCGACAGCTATCAAGGGCTTTATTTATGAAGACCTCGACGCTAGCGGCACCTTCAACCCGGCCAGCTACAACCCGGAGACCGCCATCGCCGGGCGCACCGTCTTCCTTGACGACAACGGGAACGGCCTGCTGGACGCTGCAGAACTGTCCACTTCCAGTGCCGCGGATGGCAGCTACGCTTTCGACGATCTCCTGGCGGGCGACTATCGGGTGGCGCAGCTGCTCCCGGCGGGCTGGATACTGACCACCCCTGGCGCGGGCGCCCATAGCGTGACGTTGGTCGATGGCCAAACCGTCACCGGCAGAAATTTCGGCAATTTCCAGAGTGGCGTCATCGAGGGCGTCAAGTTCAACGACCTGGATGCAGATGGCACGCGCGACGCGGACGAGCCGGTTCTGGCCGGCTGGACGATCTTCCTGGATGCCAACGCCAACGAGTTTCTGGATGATGGGGAGGCGAGCATCGTGACCGACGCGGAGGGTGTATTCCGCTTCACCGATATTGGTCCGGGCACGGTGCAGGTCGGCGAGGTCATGCAAAGCGGTTGGCAGCGCACGACGCCTGACCTGCCTTACCATGTCAAGAGCGGGTTCACCGTAACTTCCGATGTCGGAAACGTCATGCTGGCGAGCATTACCGGGGCCAAGTACAACGACCTCGACGGCAATGGCGCGCGCGATGCAGGGGAGCCCGGCATCGAAGGCTGGACCATTTTCCTGGACAGCAATGGCAATGGTGTACTGGATGGCAACGAAACCTCGACCCTGACCGACGCCGACGGCAATTACCGCTTCAGCGGGCTGTTGCCAGCACTGTATACGGTCGCCGAGGTGCAGCGCGATGGCTGGACCCAGACGTCACCCTTGCCCGGCCCGGTTGGAGTCGCAATCAGCACCGCCGCCTCCAGCATCGGCTTGGAAAGCCTCAGCTGCGGCTGCGGTGCGACCTGGGCGACCTACACCGGCCCCTCCACGCTTGACTACGGCGCCCTAGCGATCAACAGCGCTCTCGATACGGTGGGCATCAGCGACCTGCGTGCCTTGCCCGAATATGCCGACCTGGATGGGCGCGGTGTGACTACCGTGCTCATCGATACCGGTATCGATCTCAACCACAGCTTCTTCGGCCCGGACCGCAATGGCGACCGCATCGATGATCGGATCGTCTTCCAATACGATTTCGCCAACGGCGATGGCGACGCCAGCGACGTCAATGGTCATGGCTCGCACATCGCCAGCCTGATCGGTTCACAGGACGCCCAGTATCCCGGCGTCGCCCCCGGCACCGACCTCATCGTCCTGAAGGTCTTCGAAGATTCCGGGCGCGGCTACTTCAGCTACCTGGAGCAAGCCCTGCAATGGGTGCTGGACAACCACGAGGCCTACCAGGTCGGCGTCGTCAACCTCTCGCTGGGTGACGGCGGCAACTGGACCGACAACTTCTCGCGCTACGGTATCGGTGACGAGTTGGCGGCTCTCGCACAAACCGACGTGATCGTCGTTGCCGCTGCCGGCAACAACTACCTGCAGTTTGGTCGCATGGGCCTTGCTTACCCGGCATCCGATCCGGCGGCGATCGCCGTTGGCGCGACCTGGGCGGCCGATTTCGGTGGCCCCTGGACAGTTTCCACCGGAGCCACCAGCTACAGCACCGGCGTGGACCGGATCGCGGCCTTCTCGCAGCGCGACACGCAACTGCTCGACACCTTCGCGCCAGGGGCTCGCTTCAATGGCGCCGATGCCAGCGGAGGCATTCGCACCATGCAGGGCACCAGCCAGGCGGCAGCCTTTGTTTCGGGTAGCGCAGCGCTGGCCCAGCAGATAGCTCGCCAGACGCTTGGGCGTGGTCTCACGACCGGCGAGTTCGCGACCCTGTTGCGCGAGACCGGTACGCTCATCAATGATGGCGACGATGAGGTCGATAACGTGGCCAACACGGACCGCGATTTCGCGCGCATGGACTTCCTGCAACTCGCGCTACGGATCGCCGGCCTCGGTTCAGTGGCCGTCGGTGAAACAGGTGTCGACGGAGAAGGAGGCGGCGATGCCGGAGTGGTCCAGCAAGCGGCGTCCGCGGTACACAGCGTGCGACTGACTGCCGGCGCCAGCGTGACGGGCTACGACTTCGGCAACTTCGAGCGTGTGAGCTTGACCGGCCAGGTCTTTGCCGATAGCGAAGGCAACGGCATTCTTGACGGCAGCGATAGCGGTCTGCAAGGCTGGACGGTTTTCATCGACACCGATCTCAACGGTCGCCTGGACGCAGGAGAAAGCAGCGTGCCTACCAGTAGCTCCGGCAGCTACAGCTTTGTCGACCTTGGTCCTGGGACCTACCGCGTGGCCGTTGAAACTCTCCCAGAGTACCAGTTGACTACGGCGCACTTCTTCGACCTGGCTACCCACAGTGGCGAGGACAGCAACGGCGGTGACTTTGGTGCCAATCAAACGCCGACGGCGAGGGATGACAGCTTTGATGGCAACGAAGATCAGATCATTTCTGGCAGCGTAGCAGCCAACGATAGCGATGCGGACGGCCCCGCCTACAGCGCGCAACTGGTGACCGCTCCCGCGCATGGCACGCTAACGCTGGCCGCCGACGGGAGCTTCGACTTCACGCCTGACGCGGACTGGAACGGCTCTACCAGCTTCAGCTATCAGGTGCTTGACGGCATCAACACGAGCGCTGTCGCCACGGTTAAGCTGAGCCTGGCGGCCGTCAATGACGTCCCGCTTGCCGCCGACGATGCCTTCACCCTTAACGAAGACGAGCTCCTGGTCGTTGCCGCAGCCGGCGTTGTCGACAACGACACCGACATCGACAGCCCGACGCTCACCGCGACTGTCGTTGCCGGACCACAGCACGGCAGCCTGACTCTCAACGAAGACGGCAGTTTCAGCTACAAGCCGACGCTCAACTTCAATGGCTCGGACAGCTTCAGCTATCGCGCCAACGATGGCCAGGTCGACGGCAATGTCGCCGTGGTCACCCTGAACGTCCTGCCGGTGAACGACCGTCCGCTTGCCGAGGACGACAACGTCACGACGCCCGGAGGTACGCCGATCGTGCTCAAGCTGGCGGCAAACGACAGCGACGTCGACGGCGATTCACTGTCAGTGAGCGGGGTCGGCACGGCGCAGCATGGCACCGTCGTCCTCAACAGCGACGGCAGCGTTACCTACACCTCGTTCGCCAACTACTTCGGTGACGATAGCTTCGACTACACCGTCAGCGACCCCTCCGGCGCTCAGGATACGGCGACCGTCACCGTTTCGGTGAGTGCCGTCAACGGCGCCCCGACCGGCGTGGCAGACAACTTCACCGGCAATGAAGACCAGCCGATTACCGGCAACGTCCTCGACAACGACAGCGATGTCGACGGTCAGGAGTTGAGCGCGATCCTGGTCAGTGGCCCGGCAAATGGCAGCCTGCAACTCGAAGCTGACGGCAGCTTCAGCTACACGCCGAAGCGCGACTTCAACGGTGTCGACAGCTTCAGCTACCGAGCTAACGACGGCCAGTTCGACTCCGACGTGGCCACCGTCAGTCTGCGCGTTAGCCCGGTCAACGATCCGCCGAAGCTCGCCGAGATCGCCGACGTGACACTCGCCGAAGGCCAGACCCTCAGCCTCGGCGTTGCCGGCAGCGACATCGACGCCGGCGACACGCTCAGCTACGCCTTCACCCTCGCACCGGCGGGCGCCAGCATCGACCCGGACAGCGGCGCCATCACCTGGCTGGCCACCGACGGCGACAGCGCTGGCAGCAGCGTCGACTTCGGCGTGAGCGTTAGCGACGCCGACGGCGAGACCGCCAAACGCAGCTTCACCGTCAACGTGCTCAATGTCGCACCCACCCTGAGCGCAGCCGGCCTCGAAGCGAGCTACGTCGGTCAGGACTTCGTCCTTGAACTGAGCAGCAGCGACCCCGGTAGCGACACCATCAGCGAATGGCGCATCGACTGGGGCGACGGCCAGATCGTCGACTACAGCGGCAGCCCCGGCCGGATCAGCCACGTCTACAGCAGCGTCCTCGGCGAAGTGCTGATCCGCGCTACCGCCAGCGACGAGGACGGCAGCTACCTGCTCCAGCCGCTGCAGGTCGTCGTCTTGCCGCTGCCCTTGCAAGTCGAAAGCCTTAGCTACGATAGCAACGGCTTCGCCGTGCGCTTCAACGACGCTTTCAACGCCGGCGTCATCAACCTCTACGACTCCTCACTCGTCGGTCTCGGGGCTGCCGACCTCGTTCTCACCGGCAGCAGCGGCCTCGTCAAAGGATCGCTGGTCTTCGACGCCGACTACCGTGGCCTGCGCTACCAGGTCAGCGGCAATGGTCTGGCCGCCGGCAACTACAGCCTGACGCTGAAGAGCGGCGCGCAAGCTTTCCACAGCATCTGGAGCGCTCTCGACGGCGATGCCGATGGCCTGGCCGGCGACGATTGCCGGCGTAGCTTCACTGTCGCCGCCGCACCAGCATTGAAGCTCTCGCTTCCCGACTTCATGCGCGGACCGGGTCAGAGCGTCAATGTCCCGGCGGCGGGCAGCAAACTGCCGCTGACCCTGTTCAGCTCGGGCAATGTGCGGCAACTGAGCTTCGTCGTGCGCTACGACCCGACGCTGCTGCTGATCAGCAGCAGCGCAGCCGGCGTGGCCTTGCCAGCCGACGCTACGCTCGACTTCAGCGGCTCGCTGCCCGGCGAATTGCGCGTCCATCTCAGTTCTCTGACGGCGATCGCCGCGGGCACCGTGACGCTCCTCGATCTGGTCGCCAGCGTGCCGACGACAGCACCCTACGGCGCCGCGCAGATCCTCGATATCGACGCGGTGTCGGTCAATGGCCAGGCACTGAACGGCGCCGACGACGATGCCCTGCAGGTCGTTGGCTACCTTGGCGATGGTGACGCTAACGGCCGCGTCGATCGTCGCGACGTGATGCTCATCCAGCGTAACGCGGCGAACGCCGACAGCGGCTTTGCCGCCTGGTCGGTGGTCGATCCGCGCCTCCTCGCCGATGTCGATCTCGATGGCCGCATCACTGGCCGCGATATAGTGCGCATCGGCCAGGAGATGAACCGCTACGACTCCGCCCTGATCCCGAACCTGCCGACCACCGTGCCGCTGACGTTTACGCCGGCACAGGCGTGGCCGGCACCGGCCAGTTCCGGGCAGACCCTGCCGCAAATCGACTTCGG
>QPGA01000057.1 GCA_003332265.1 Candidatus Accumulibacter meliphilus | reverse complement strand
GGCGGCATCCCGAGATTGGCCAGCGGGCCATGCTTGATGGTGATCTTGCCAGCAGCCTTGTCTATTTTCTTGACGGTGCCTTCAGATGCTGCCGCCTTGACGCTGGCGGCGCCGCTGCCCGCCGGATGATGAGAATCGTGCTCGGCGGCGGCAAACACCGGGTTGGCAAGGGCCAGGGCAAGCAGAGAAATGAAGGAAAGCAGAGATTTCATGGCGGATCCTGTGGGGAGATGATCGGGGGTCGAAAGGTTCTGAGTTTCAGTCTTGCGCAAACATGTCACAGCAACTGCATTCACGGTGGCCAAGGCCGCAAATGATACCTATTGCATCCGCTCAACAAGCTGACCTATAGATTACATTCGTGTAATGCTGCTCCACCATTGAGCCCAGTCATGCACGTCAACGGGCCGGCTTCCTGCGGATCTTCGCGCTGAGCCTCCGTTCCCGGTCCGCCTTCGCTTGTGCTGGTACGCCGCTTAATGTGAAAGTCGCGCACGCGACTCACGAAACTCCCGTCTCCCCTCGCGGGAGAAGGGTCAGGGGAAGAGGGAAACGGTCATGACTTTCATGACTTGGGGTGTCTCCACGTGTCATGGCCGTTAATGTGAAAGTCGCGCCAGCGACTCACGAAACTCCCTTCCCCCCTCGCGGGAGAAGGGCCGGGGAAGAGGGGGCGGTCATGGCTTTCATGATCCGGGGTATCTCGAATGTCATGACCGTTAAAGCCCCGCGGCGCTTTCCCTGTGGATGACTAAGAACTACACTCGTGCCTAATCCATATCACGCACAGGGGAAGTGTCATGCGCCGAGTCGTCTTCAATCAGAAAGGTGGCGTCGGGAAATCGACGATCGCCTGCAATCTGGCCGCCGTCGGCGCCGCGCGCGGGCGGCGGACCCTGCTCATTGACCTCGACGCGCAGGCCAATTCTTCCCGCTATCTGCTCGGTCAGGCGCTGGATACGCAGGCGAAGACGCTGGCGCATTTCTTCGACGATTTGCTCGGCTTGAAGCTCTTTCACGACGAGATTGGCGCCTACGTCGTGCCTTCACCGTTTCCAAATCTCGATGTGCTGCCTGCGGACCCGCGGCTGGAGGAACTGCAGTTCAAGCTCGAATCGCGCTACAAGATGTACAAGCTGCGCGAGGCGCTCGACAAGCTGCAGGTTTACGACGACATTTTCATCGACACTCCGCCGGCCCTGAATTTCTTTACCCGCTCGGCGCTGATTGCCGCCGACAGCTGCCTGATTCCTTTTGATTGCGACGATTTTTCGCGCCGCGCCTTGTACAAGCTGATGGCTAGCGTGGCCGAGATCAAAAGCGACCACAACCGTGAGCTGCGCGTCGAAGGCATTGTCGTCAACCACTATCAGGCGCGCGCCAACCTGCCCGCGCAGCTGGTCGAAGAACTGCGTGGCGAAGGCCTGCCGATCCTCGATGCCTTCCTGTCGGCGTCGGTCAAGATCCGCGAATCGCACCATCAGGCGCTGCCGATGATCCATCTCGACCCGCGTCACAAGCTGAGCGCTGAATTCACGGCGCTTTACGAGCTGCTAACGCCGCAGGCGTAGCTGGCGTAGTTCGCGTAGTGTGCGGGCAACGCAACGAGATGGTTGGCTACGGGGCAACTGCAGCGCGTTTTTTCGCCGCGTCGTCCTCGATTGCGCTGACCCATTCCTTGATCTGCCGATAAACGCGCGCGTCCTTGAGCAGACGCATGTGGCCGAGCTTGCCCAGACTGGCGCTCTGCACGTCGCCGTCGATCGCATGCGCGGTCGCGCTGCCCGGCGTAACCAGACCGTCGCCGAGGAACCTGCCCAAGGGATGCCCCTTGTCTTCGCTCAGGCTGGTGCCGAGAAAACGGAAGGCGATGTGCGCGTGCGCGGCCGCGTTCTGTGGCGCGCCTGGTCCGTGTCGAAGATCCTTGATTCCCTGACTGCGCGTGCCGGCAATGGTGCCGAGCGGTGCGGTAATCTTCGCGAGATTCAGCGCCGCGGTGGTCAGTTGCCCGAGGCGCTCCACCGGCGAACCCAGGATGGGTGAGCCGAGGCAGATCAGCATCCGCGTCGCCTGCGGCCAGTAGAGTGCGCGTTCGGCAGCCTGTTCGCAGGCGGCGAGCGCGAGCAGGCCGCCCATGCTGTGACCGATGATCAGTAGTTCGCAACCAGGCTGCGGCCAGGCCGCCAGCAAATCTTCCAGCAAGCCCGCCAACTGTCCGCCATTGGTGGCAATCGGCAGGCCACTGTTATAGCGCAGATAGAGTGCGCTGCAAGCGAAGTCGGCGTGCAGTTGCCGGCCAAAATGGATTTCGCTCGCCGGGTCCTTGATTTCCCAGCTATGTTCGTCACAGCCCAGGCCGTGGATGAAGATGCAGAGGCGCCTGCCCGCATCGGGAAAAGCAGCCTGCAGCGAAGCGGTATCGAGTGCCAAGGCGGCGCCGTTCGCGCACATCGCCATGCGTATCGCCAGCAGATTGTTGCTCGCCGCCAGGTAGTCGCCGAAAGCGCCATTGAGCGCTCCGCGCACTCCGCTCGCCAGGCGTCCGGGCGGTTTGCCGGGGGCAAAACCTGTCGTCCGCTTCTCGACCAACGCCGCGGCGGCGAGCAAGCCACCGCTGCCGTGACGGATTGCGCCGTAGACGCCGGCGGTGATGGTGTCGTGCGCGCCCCGTACGAGTCGTGCCGGCCCGGAGATCAGCGGCAGCCAGCGCAGGATGTCAAAGCAGGTGCCGGCGATGGCGCCGTGCATTTCCTGGACGCGCAGCGTCGTTTCCTGGACGACGGTTTTCGCCGCGTGGCTATAGCCGGTGCTCGGCGCGAGGGGGGCGGGAACTTTTCTGTCAGCGGCCATGTGTGCTCCGGGCTTGAGGCGTTTCCACTACGTTAACCCATTATTCATCGACGCTGCCAGGCTTGTCCCCGTCAGTCAAGCGCTTGATCACCCGGTCAAAATCGCTTTCAAAGAGCTGGTCCTGCACGATGCGGTAGTTCTCGAACTCGCTCCCGGCGTGCGCCTTGGCCATCTCGGCTGATACCTTGCCGCTGTCCTGCAGCACGTCGCGCTCGGTGAACTCAAGAAAGGCATCCAGCCGTTTGGCCCAGTCTTCCATGCTCATCGGAATTTTGCGCGTGGCACGCTCTTCGGCCAGATCGAGGTAGGCGTTGACGATGCGGCCCAGGGCTGTCAACTCTTCGTGGCTAAGGTAGTTCTTTGCTACGGCCACATCGGTTTTCAGGATCTTCCCGTCGGGCGCGCGCTCCCACGAGGTGAGGCCCATGTGCGGCGTCTTGCTGTCGGCGCGCCGGGCGATCAGTTCGGCTGCCGTATGGCCGTGGATAGCGAAGTGCAGCTTGTTCTGCACCTTGGCGAAGAAGGTCTTGGTGCTCGGCGCGTCGCGGTTGTAATCGACCGCCGTGGCGTAGATATCGGTGATCTTCTGGTAGAACCTGCGCTCGGAAAGGCGAATCTCGCGGATTTCTGCCAGCAAGCGCTCGAAGTAATCCTCGCCCAGGAAAGAACCGTTCTCCAGACGCTTCCTGTCCAGCACATAGCCCTTGATGGCGAACTCGCGCAGCACCCCGGTGGCCCATTGACGGAACTGCGTGGCACGCACCGAGTTGACCCGGTAGCCAACCGAGATGATGGCATCGAGGTTGTAGAACTGGGTCAGGTAGCTTTTACCATCGGCGGCAGTTATCCGGAATTTCCGGATAACTGCTTCATCACTCAACTCTCCACTACTGAAAACGTTCTTCAAGTGCTCGTTGACCGTGCGTACGTCAACGGCAAAAAGCTCGGCCATTAGCTTCTGCGTCAGCCACACCGTTTCGTCCGCGTAACGGGTCTCGATGCTTTGCTCACCGGCCTGAGTCGTGAAGATCAGGAACTCGGCAGTACTGTTGCGGATCAGTTTTTTCTCGCTGGACATCATCCCACCCGCCTTGAAAGTTGCCGGTCGTTGCGCACCAGGCGGCACCACCTTGCGACCGCGGACAGTTCTTCCTCCGGGCTGGTCATCCCGCGGATACGGGCTCGCACCTGGCGCCGCTTAGCTTTGGCCGCCGGGTTATTGCCTGGGCCGCAGTGGGTTTTCGCTTTCGTGAAGTCCTCGATCAATCTGTCCACTTGCTGCCACACCTTGCGGGCTCTAGTTTTTTCAAGTCGCTCTACCATCGGCATGCGCATCCAGCCAGCGTTGCCCAAGGGCGGTTAGCCGGTAGCGCTGCTTGCTGCTGCGCGGTGTTTCGGGTCGGGTCATTTCCACTAGGCCGGAATCGAGCGCTGGCAATAGATAAGCCTTGCGGAAATGCTTTTCGTCCTTCAGATCCAATGCCTGCTGCAAGCCTGCTCGGGACAACTCATCCTGTAATGCCACCACGACCCGCCCAACTTCAGGGGTGACTTCATGGGTGACTTCAGGGGCGACTTCGGGGGGCTCCGGCCGGGCCAGGGGGAGAACGGGCAAGCGGATCACAAACGAAAGTCGGTGATCATCCGATTCAAACAGCGGCGCGGGCGAGCCATTCGCGGTCATCAAGCCGGCGAATTTCCCAATCCCCTTACGCCCCTTTATCCAGCGGTTCTTGCCAGCAGTTTTGTCGCCGCGCCGCGAGCGTCGATCAGTGGCAATGAACAGGTAATGCCGACGCAGCTCTTCCTCCGTCATACCACAGCCGTCATCGGTAATCACGATGGGCGCGTCGCCCATCGGTCGAGGCAATGAGACGAACACCTGCTCCGCATCTGCATCCCAGGCGTTATCCACCAGTTCTTTCAGTGTTTTTTCGGAAGAGGCATATTCTTGGCTGAGCAATGTCGCCAGCCGCGAATCGACCTGAAATCGCAATCCGGGTTTTGTCATTAGACCGTCTCAGCTTCCGAAGAATTTGTGACTTTCTCTTGTTCTATGGCGATGCCGGTGAGACTGGAAACAGCAGCTAAGACCAGCGCCGCAGCCGTTTCCTGTTTCACCTTCAACTGTCTTTCGAGCTTTGCGCACATGGCTTGATAAGTGCGCAGCCGCTCCAAAATTGCAACACACGCTGACGGCGTTGGCACTGGTATGGGAATGCTCCCTACCTGCGCTAGATTGAGCCCAGGTTTGTCGCCGTATATGTATCGAGCCAGAAAAAGCCGCCCGCCAAACGCATTGATCATCCAGATGTGGATGAATTCAGCCAGCCAAGGTTCTCGCAAGCGAATCAGAGCAACGTGTTGACTGACGTATGCGTCTTGATTCAGCGCAGGAACCGTCGCGCATTTGCCAACATTCCCGCCTGTAATTGTTAGTAGTAAGTCTCCTTGTCGCACAAGAGTGCGTTTCCCTTCGGCCTTCGCTGGCAGCGATACAAAGGCAGGATTCTCGAAGATCAGCGCATCGTGCTTGATATCCTGCGACCGAATGAACGAGTCACCTATACTGGATACGTAGGACTTCCATCCTCTTGAGCCACTGGTGATGTACTCGGACAACTCTGCGAGGGTCTTCCAATCCCAGCCGTCGGGGAGTGGTGTAGCACCATCAGCTATGGAGTCTGCCGAATCCTCGTGCGTTACATCCGGGAGAAGCGCTCCTCTCAGCGCGAGATCAAAGATCACGTCGCGCAGCATGCGCACATCCTCCGGCGCATGAAACAGCCGCCCGAAGTTATCGGCCAGACGTGCCCAAGTGGTTTGCAGTTCGTGCGGGCTGGTGGCGCCGGCGACGGCTTGCAGGGTGGAGTGGCGCAGGTTGTTTTGCAGTTTGCGGCGGGCCTGCTGCTGCCCTTCAAGCCTGTCGCACAAGGCCATCAGCTCATCGACTTTGGCGACGATGCGGGATTGTTCTTCGATTGGCGGCAAAGCGGCTGGCAGTGCTAGTAATTGGTCCTGCTTGATGCCAGAAACAGTGGTTCCCGTTCCCGTTACCGCGCGAGTCTTGAAGAGGATCAGAAAGAAATCGGAATTAACTTCCTTCGGCAGTTCCAGTGCCTTGAGGTCTTGATTTATAGCGAGCGCAACACGATTGATTGCAATCTTTCCAAGCCCCATGCGCGTGCAAACGATAATTCGACCCGGCGAAATCAGGTTTGAGGAACTGTTCTTCAGCCCTTCTTCCGTGATGTAATCTTCCGTATCGTCCAGGAACTTCAGTTCCTTCATGTCTTTCACGCTTGCCCACGGAATTTCGCCGCCCCAGTAGGCCGGGTGGTTTTTGGATGGCGTTCCACCGCCAGTAATGGTCAGTGCTAAGTCCCCCAAACGACAAACAGCCCAATGCGGAGGGGTTTTGATGATGGCAGGTGATACAGAAGCTTGCTTCGCAACTACCTTCTTCCTTTCAGGGTGTTTTCTCTTCTGCTCTTCAATTGCGTCAAGCAGCGGCGATGCATCTATGGGTTTTTCGGTTGAGATCAAGTCACCTGATATGGCGAGATGCAAGACCAACTCACGCAACCGCGCCACCCCCCCCGGCGCGTTCGCTATATGCCCGAACTCCGCCAAAAATTGCTGCGCATCCATCAGGCATCCTCCCCACGGTTTTCCAGCCGGGCGCGTGAGAGTGCAATGGCTTCATGCAGCTTGGCTTGCAGCAGCTCTCTGGGGAGCAGCGCGGGGCTGAGCTCGCGGCTGTCGCGCAGCGTGGCCAACTCGCTGGCGATCAGTTGCTCGGGCTGGCGCGAGAGCGCAGTGCGCTCGAACAGCAGGGAATCCAGGCGTTCTTGCAGGCTGCGGGCGCTCCAGCGCTCTTGCTGGCACATCTGCAGATAGAAGTCGCGTTTGAGCGGGTCTTCGATGTAGATCAGGGTCTTGATGTGCGTCCAGCTCAAGTGTCTCCGCACTGCGGAGATAATGTTCTGATCGGGAAAGGCTTCGGCAAAACGCAGCATGTGGCGCAGGTTTTTCTCGGAGAAGCCCCGGCCGTACTCGGCCTCCAATTGTCTCGCCACTGCGGAGACAATTTGCTCGCCGTAGGCGGCGCGCTCGCCCTTGAGCAATTCGCTGTGGATGCGCTGGCCAATTTGCCAGTACAACAGGGTGAGTGCGCTGTTGACGGTGCTCGCCAGTTGCTGGCGGCCCTGCTCGATGATCTGGCGGATGTCACCCAGCAGCCGGGTATTGGCGGGGGCGGCAGGTGCTTTGCTCATTCTGCCATTGCCTCGGGGCCGAAGTGATGCGCCAGCGCGGCAGCCAGTTCGCTCTTGAGCTGGTTTTCGGTTTCTTCAATTTCGCCCAGCAGTTTTTTGTATTTCTCCAGCAACACGTCCGGGTCGTGGGTTTCTTCTTCCGGCGCGTTGGGGTTCTTGATATCGAGGTTGAAGATTGGCCAGTAAATGCGGTTACCCGCTGCCTGTGCGTCGCGGGCTTGCAGGCGCAGCGGTTCGGCCTGAGCGCGCAGTTCGGCAATCCGGGCGTCCATCTTTTCCCGGTATGCGACGTCGCCGGTGCCGACCAGGCTCTTGCGCAGCTCGCTCGCTTCGCCTTCCAGTCTGGCGGCGGCGTTGTTGAGCTCTTCGGCGCGCTGCCAATGCGGCTTGGCGCCAGCTTCGGCCTGTTCGCGCCTGGTTCTGAAGTCCACCTTCCAGGCAAATTCGCTTTCCACGCGGTCGGCGAAGTCGTTGGCTTCCGACCCCCACCAGTCCTGCTCGGGCTTGAACTCTTCCAGCCGGATCGGCTTGGTTTTCGAGTAGCTCTTGTAACCCGCCGGGTAGGGGTGCTCGTAGAACCAGATGGTGTCGGTGTGGAAGTGCTCGCTGCCGTCGTCCACCATCGCGCCCCTGGTGAAGAACAGCAGGTTGGTCTTGATGGTGGTGTAGGGCGCGAACACGCCTTTTGGGAGGCGGACGATGGTGTGCAGCTTGCAGTCGCGCAGCAGCAGCTTCTTCAATGTGCCCTTGATGCCATCGCCAAAGAGAAAGCCATCGGGCAGCACCACGGCGGCACGGCCATTCTCCTTCAACAGCTTCTTGACGATCAGCGCCATGAACATGTCGGCGGTCTCGCGGGTGCGCAGGTCGGCCGGGTAATCGCTGGCAACGCCGTCATCCTCGTAGCCGCCAAAAGGCGGGTTGGTGATCAGGCAGTCGACCTTGTCGTTGGCGCTCCATTCGTTCCAGCCGATGCCCAGCGTGTTGCGGTGCTCGATCTGGCTGGGCACGTCGATGCCGTGCAGCAGCATGTTGGTGGTGCATAGCAGATGCGGCAGCTGCTTCTTCTCGATGCCGCGAATCAGCGCTTCGATGGCGCGCCGGTCTTCGGCGCTGGATTTGCTGCTTAGCTGGTTGCGGAAGTGGTCGATGACGGCGGTCAGGAAGCCGCCGGTGCCGCAAGCCGGGTCCATCACCATTTCGCGCTTGTCGAGACGCGGATTGACACGGTCGGCCATGAAGGCGGTGATGGCGCGCGGCGTGTAGAACTCGCCCGCATTGCCGGCACCGCGCAGATCGTTGAGCAACTGCTCGTACATGTCGCCCAGGCTGGCACGGGTCTTGAAGTCATGGAAGTCGATGGCATCTTCCAGCTTCTCGATCACGGCCAGCATTTGCGGGCCCGATTTCATGTAGTTGTTGGCGTCTTCAAAGACCTGCTTGATGACTTTGTGCGAGGGGCTCCGGTTGGCGTCGACCTGATCCTTGAGCGCCGGGAAGAGCTCGTTGTTGACGAAAGAGATCAGCTCGCTGCCGGCAATCTGAGGTTTCTTCTTGCCCTCGTTGTCGGCCTTGTAGGCGGCCCAGTTACGCCAGCGGTAGCGCTCCGGCAAGGGGGACCGATAAGCGGCGCTGTCGTCTTCCCACTCTTCTTCGCGCTGGTCGAAGACCTTGAGAAAGAGCATCCAGGTGAGCTGGCCCAGACGCTGGGCGTCACCGTCGACGCCGTCGTCCTTGCGCATGATGTCCTGGATGGACTTGATGGTGCTGCTGAGATTCATCGTGTGCTTCTCTTATCGTGAGTCTGAGCGTCGGCTTGTCGTCATCGGCTCAGGCCTGTTTCTGTTCGGGTGCGTCGTAGAGTGCCTGTTCGAGCGCGTTCACCGCCTGCGTGTATTGCTCGACGCTGCCGAAGATGCCGCGCCGGATTTGCGTCTTGCTGCCGAACTGGTCGAAGGGCGGGAGTTCCAGCACCTTGGCGTCTTCAATGTCCTGTACGCCGTGGTCGGCAAATTTGTCGAGCAGGGCTTCGAGCACGGCGCGGGCCTGCTCGCCGTACTTGCCGAACAGATCACGCTTCTTGACGTTGTTGGCGCGCTCACGCCGGGTCAGCGGCTTCTGGTCGAAGGCGACATGGGCGACCAGATCAAAGACATCGAGTTCAGTGCCATTGGCCACGGCTTGTTGCAGGATGTCCAGCGGCACGCCGTGTTCGGCCAACTCTTCCAGCACCGCCTGCTTGCGCGTGGCAGCGTTCCAGCGGCGCAGGAAATCGCTGAGGCTGCCGAACTCGGATTGCAGGGCCTTCCGGATGTCGTCCTTGAGCAGGACGCGGTAGTTCTCGGTGATGAGCCTGCCGTCGGCATCGAGGTATTGCGAACGCTCGACGGCCACGCGCACGTTTACGTCGTCGATGACGTACTTGACTCGACCATCGCCACCGCCGCCTCCTCCGCCTTCTCCGGTGTCGCCTCCCGGATCCGGATCGTCACCGCCCTCGGGACCGGGACCAAAGGGCGGCGGTTTGGGCTCTTCGACGCCAGGCGGGTTGGTGATGTCCGGCGGCACGACGGGTTCGTCGGGCTTGGGTTCGTAGATGACTACAGGCTCACCGTCAAAGTCGGGGTCAGCGAACAGGCGTGTCGCACCCTTGAAATCCATGATCGTGAAGTAGAGCTTCTGGTAATCCTCACGCAGGCGGGTGCCGCGGCCGATGATCTGCTTGAACTCGGTCATCGAGTTGATGGTCTGGTCCAGCACGATCAGCTTGCAGGTCTTGGCATCCACGCCGGTGGTCAGCAGCTTGGAGGTGGTGGCGATGACGGGGTAAGGCTCGTCGTTGTCGATGAAGTAGGAGAGTTGCGCCTTGCCTTCGTTGTCGTCGCCGGTGATGCGCATCACGTAGCGGCGGTTGCTGGCGGCGGCTGGGATCAGCCTCACCAGCTCTTGGCGCATGCGCTCGGCGTGGTCCTGATCGTGGCAGAAGACGATGGTCTTGGCCATTGGGTCGATGGCTTTGAGGTACTCCCACACTTTGCTGGCCACGAGCTGGGTGCGTTTTTCCAGCACCAGATTGCGGTCGAAATCCTTGCTGTTGTACTGCCGCTGTTCGACGCTCTGGCCCAGTTTGTCGACCTTGCCTTTTTCCGGTGTGTAGCCAACGGCATCTACATCCGTGGCGATGCGAATGACTTTGTACGGGGCAAGAAATCCATCTTCAATCCCCTTCTTCAGCGAGTAGGTGTACACCGGGTCGCCGAAGTACGTGCTGTTGCTGACATCTTTGGTTTCTTTGGGTGTGGCTGTCAGGCCCAGGTGTGTGGCGTTGTTGAAGTAGTCGAGCACCTCACGCCAGGCAGAATCGTCTGCAGCGCTGCCACGATGGCATTCGTCGATGACGACCAGATCAAAGAAATCGGCCGGAAACTGACGGTAGATCTGCTTCCATTCTTCCTTGCCGGTCACGGCCTGGTAGAGCGCGAGATAGACCTCATAGTTCTTCTTGATCTCTCGGTTGCTGACCTTGTGCATCACCTCGCCGAAGGGAGCGAAGTCTTGCTGCATGGTTTGGTCAACCAGGATATTGCGGTCCGCCAGAAACAGGATGCGCTGCTTGGCCTTGGCCTTCCACAGGCGCCAGATGATCTGGAAGGCGGTGTAAGTCTTGCCGGTGCCGGTGGCCATGACCAGCAGGACGCGCTGCTGCCCCTTGGCAACAGCCTCGATGGCGCGGTTGATGGCCACCCGCTGGTAGTAGCGTGGCTCCTTGCCACTGCCGTCGGCGTAGAAAGGCTGCTCGACGAGCTTGACCGCTGCGGACTCGGCCAAGCCCTTCCAGTGTTGATACAGCGGCCACAAATCATCCAGCGATGGGAATTCGCTGAGCTGAAGTTCGCGTTCGATGGGGTGTGTCAGGCCGGTACGGTCATGCAGCAGGAAGCCGTCACCATTGCTGCTGATGGCGAAAGGCGCATCCAGCATCTCGGCGTAGACGAGTGCTTGTTGCATGCCGTGGCCCACCGCGAATCGCGCCTGCTTGGCCTCGACCACAGCGATCGGTAGAGTCGGGCGTGCATAGAGTACGAAATCTGCACGCTTGGGGCCACCCTTGGCTTCCGGGTTGCGGATGCGCGCAGCGAGTCTTCCACGCACCATGACGCGGCCATCGGTCAGCTTCACTTCCTCACGGAACTGGTGTTGCTGCCACCCAGATTGCTGGATGGCAGGGGTAATGAACTTGGTGCAGATGTCGCGCTCGCTGAGCTGGTATTTGTCCACCTCAAGCCCTTTCTCGCTGCAAGCAAGCTGCCGATGTGTTGTTCACTGTTGTTCCTCTCGTCGGCTCCCGCAGGGCGCGCCCAATCGTCGACCGCGGACACCTTGAACTTTCCCCGTCGTTCGATCCAATGAGCCGGAAGGCTCTCGCTCTCGATCCACTGGAAAAATGCCTCGGGCGTCACACCCAGATGCTCGGCGATCTATCCAATAGACGCCCAAGGCTCACTAATGCTGGTAGTCAGGCTGCGGTTCAGTGAGCTGCATAAAATCGCAGTCAGGAGTGAATGCTGCAATTTATCAGGCCAGACAGGGGACGTCGAGAAAGCATTTCCAGAGGAGTGGAAGGGGCTGCGCAGGGCGATTATCCGGTTGGAGCAAGGCGGCCGTGAAAGTGTGTTTCGAATTGCGGCGACGAAGCGATGTGCGATGTAGGCAGCCGCAACGAAAGGCGGGTGCTTGGATGGTGCTGGCCCCGATTCGGCAACGCACGAGTAGAGAAAAGAGGGCAAATTCTGGCGGCCAGAGGGAAAGAATCGGCACCATTCGCCGATCACCGAAATTTACTGCGCCTGCGAATCCTCGCCCGAGCGGCGCCTTCGCGGGCACAAAAAAACCCGGACCAGTCCGGGCTTTGATGTCTTGGTGGAGACAGGCGGGATCGAACCGCCGACCTTCTGATTGCGAATCTGCGAACCGGGGAGTTGATCTGTGTTGATTGATATTCATCATTCAGGTCGTAATCCATGAACAGCAACGGTTCAAGCGAATGGCAAATGCTGCGAACATTCCTGACCATTCCCCACCGCAGCTAAAATTCGCCTACACAGCGCCTACACAGAAACCATGTAGGCCTTCAAGGAATAGCGAAATGGCCAAGTGGGAGAATTTTACGGCAGATCGCGTGGCGGGGTTCAAGTGCCACCCCCACGAGCGGCAGAGCATCTACTGGGAGGCGAAGGCGCCCGGCCTGGGCCTCCGGGTGACCCCGGCCGGCACCAAGGCATACATTTTCGAGACCCGCCTTCATGGGCGCACCATGCGCATCACGATCGGCGACATCCGTACTTGGCCGATAGGCAAGGCCCAAGCGGAGGCGACGCGCCTCAAGGCACTTACCGACCAAGACATCGATCCACGCCAACAAAAGGCCGAGCGCGCCGTCGCTGCCGAGGCCAGGCGGGAAAGAGCTACCCGCATCGCTGCTCCCGCCATGGCGGCCTGGCGGGCTTACATAGAGGCCCGCCGTGGGAAGTGGGGCGCCCGCCATCTTCTCGAACACGAGACTGTATGCAAGGAAGGCGGTGCGCCACGGGGCAGAGGTCGCAGAACAGGCGACAGTGACACGACGCTACCAGGGATTCTTCGTCCCCTCCTGATTCTGCCGCTGGAGCAGATTGACTCCGCCCGAGTGCGTGCGTGGCTGAAGGACGAGGCTGCGCACCGCCCAACTTATGCTCGGCTTGCCCTTTCACTGTTGCGCGCATTCCTCAACTGGTGCAGCGACCGAGACGACTACCGCGATCAGGTGCGCGCCGCTGCATGTACGACGCGGATGGCCCGCGACGAGCTGCCGAAGAAAGCCGCCCAAGGACGATTGCCGGCAACGCGAGCAGCTGTCCGTCTGGTTTGCCGCCGTGCGCCAGATTCACAATCCCGTGATCGCCGCCTATTTGCAGGCGCTTCTGCTAACCGGCGCGCGCCGCGAAGAACTGGCGGGTCTAGCCTGGAGCGATGTGGATTTCCGGTGGAAGTCAGCGGCCATCAAGGACAAGGTGGACGGTGAGCGGACGATTCCTCTGACACCCTACGTCGCCTCACTGCTGGCCGGTCTTCCGCGGCGAAATCAGTGGGTCTTCAGCAGCCAACTGCTGCCTACGGGCGTCTTCAAGAGCCCCGGATTCAGCACACGAGGGCGCTGATCACAGGCGGCTTGCCGGCACTCTCTCTGCATGGCCTGCGCCGCTCGTTCGGCACCTTGGCTGAGTGGGTTGAATGCCCTGCTGGCATCTCGGCGCAAATCATGGGACGCAAGCCCGAGCGCGACTGCGGAAAAACACTACCGTGTTCGCCCGCACGATTTGCTGCGCAAGTGGCACACGAAGATTGAGGCGTGGATTTTGCTGGAGGCTGCCATTTCCCAGCCGTTGACTACCGACCGGCTCCGAGCCGTCGACACGGGTCCAGAAACCCAATCGCTCTCAGCCTAGCTGCGCCTACCTTTCTTGTTCGGCGATGACAATTTTCGTGCGGCTTGATCCACGCATTTCTGCTGACCGGGATTGACCCAAGAGATCACTTCCACAGATGCGCATGGGACGATCGATATGAACGCCACTTCGTTGAGCGCGACCGGAGTCTCGTCCACGTTCCGCTGATCGATCACAACCCGCGTCGCGGCGAGAAGATCGAATTCTTCGCACCGGCCGAGGCCATTCGTTACAACGAACGTACCGTCGCCGAGCGCAGCAACGCGCGGCTCAAGGGCGAATTCGGCGGCAACACCATCATGGTCAAGGGCGACGCCAAGGTGATGGCGCACTTGATGTTCGGTATCCTGGCGCTGACCGCCGACCAGTTGATGCGATTACGAGAATGACCGCCTGTGTTTCCTCTCCGACCGCTGTGCATCCGATGATGCAGGGCGGTCGTCGCCCCCAACGAGACAAATAATGCCATCAGGTTAGCCGTTCGGCCAAGGCAACTTCCCTCGCGACAAAAATCGCTACCAGAGAGCGAATCCCGCGGCCCAGCAGTTCCCGTGGGGGAGTTTTGCAAGAGGCTCACTATTGTGAAGCAAAAGCGAAATTCGCCCAATTTTCGTGTTCATGTCCTGGCGAAGCGCAGGTGGTGAATGGCACCGATCACGATCGGCCGCACATCATCACGAGACGTTCCTTCAGTTTCGACCAGCGCTGTTGCACCTGCTTGCCCTTGACCGCCATGGCCAGCGCTCTTTTCTGCCCGACCAGCACGACCAGCGTCTTGCCGCGGGTGATGCCGGTGTAGATCAGCTTGCGCTTGAGCATCATGTAGTGCTGGGTGGAGATGGGAATGACCACCACCGGGTACTCGGAACCCTGCGCCTTGTGGATCGTCGTCGCGTAACAGAGGGCCAGTTCGTCGAGTTCGCCAAACGGATAGTTGATCTCCCGGCCATCGAAAGCCACCGTGAGCTCCTTTTCGTCGGCATCGAGGGCGGTGACGAAACCGATATCGCCGTTGAAGACGTCGCGATCATAGTTGTTCTCGATCTGCATGACCTTGTCGCCGACGCTGAAGCGGTTGCCGAACTTGTCGATGCTGTCTTCGCCGGGCGGGTTGAGTACCGCCTGCAGGGCCTGGTTGATGCCGCGGGCACCGGTGATGCCCCGGTTCATCGGGCATAACACCTGAATGTCGCGTAGCGGATCAATCCTGAACTTGCCGGGCAGGCGAGTCTGTACCAGGTCGACGACGGTCTGCGCGATGGCTTCCGGTTCCTCGGCGGCGACGAGGTAGAAATCCGAGGCTTCGCCTTTCGCCGGCAGGCTGGGAAAGACGCCCTGGTTGATCTGGTGGGCACTGCGAACGATGCGCGAGGCCGCTGCCTGGCGGAAGACTTCGGTGAGCCGGACGACCGGAACCGCGCCGGAGTCGATGACGTCGCCGAGGAACTGCCCCGGGCCGACCGAAGGCAGTTGATCGACGTCGCCCACCAGAATCAGCGTCGTGCTCGTGGCGACAGCGCTGAGTAATTGGTTTGCCAGCGGCACGTCGATCATCGAGCATTCGTCAGCCACCAGGAGGTCGCACGCGAGGGGATTGTCTGCGTTGCGTTTGAACTGGCCGTTGATCGGATTGATCTCCAGCAAGCGATGGATGGTCTTCGCTTCCAGTCCGGTCGATTCGCCGAGACGCTTGGCCGCGCGTCCGGTGGGTGCGCAGAGCAGGGGCTTGACGCCCTTGGCGGCCATGATCGTCAGAATCGAATTCACCAGCGTGGTCTTGCCGACCCCGGGTCCGCCGGTGATGACCAGCAGTTTGCACGACAGTGCCAGACGGACTGCCTGCTTCTGGCTGTCGGCCAGTTGTATGGCCAGTTTCTGCTCCACCCAGGGAATGGCCTTGTCGGCCGCGAAGGCCGGCAGGGTCGTGACTTCGCTCTTGAGCCGCTGAATCTGAGCGGCTATCGACTGCTCGGCGTAGTACAGCGGTGCCAGAAACACACAGGCTTGTCCTTCGACGGTGTCGGGCAGCAGGACCTCGTTGGTGATCTCCTGGGCAATGGCCGCTGCGATGATCGCTGCCGGGATGTCGAGCAACTTCACCGCCAGGGGCACCAGTTCGGCATATGGCAAGCCGCAGTGGCCCTGCCGCGAAGCTTCGCTGAGCGCGTAGGAAATCCCGGCCTGGGCACGCAGCGGAGAATCCTTGGCGATGCCGACTTTCTGGGCAATCGTGTCGGCCGACAGGAAGCCCATGCCGCGGATGTCCTGGGCTAGGCGGTAGGGATTTTCCTTGACGATGGCGATGGCTGCCTGGCCATAGGTCTTGAAGATGCGCACCGCACGCGAGGTCGATACCCCATGCGCGTGCAGGAAGACCATGATCTCGCGAATGACCTTCTGGTCGGCCCAGCCGGAGGTGATTTTTCTGGCGCGAATTTCGCCAATGCCGGGAATTTCACGCAGACGCTGCGGCGAGTGCTCGACGACATCGAATACCGCCGCGCCGAAGGCTTTCACCAGTTTTCCGGCATAGACCGGGCCGATGCCCTTGACCATGCCTGAAGCGAGGTAGCGCTCGATGCCCGTCAGCGTCGTGGGCGGCGAGATCTTGACGAACAGCGCGCGAAACTGACGACCGTGCTCGCGGTCGGTGACCCAGTGCCCGGAAGCGGTTGCGTACTCGCCGGGTGAAACGACCGGCGTGTGGCCGATGAGGGTGATCAGCTCGCGCTCGGCTTTCACTTTCAGGCGCAGCACGCAGAAACCGTTCTGCTCGTTGTGAAAGGTGACACGTTCAACGAGGCCGGCAAGGCGTTCGAGTTCGCTGTTGGGGGGGCTGGTGGTGGGGTCGTCGGACATGGCGAAGTGGAGGAGTGCCGGCCGTGCGCTCAGGTGACTACACGCTGCTCTCAGCCCATGGCTGGTCGCTGATGTTCCGAGTTTAATGTGAAAGTCGCGCAAGCGGCTCACGAAGCTCCCGTCTCCCCTTGCGGGAGAAGGGTCTGGGGAAGAGGGAAACGGTCATGACTTTCATGATGTGGGGTGTTTCCACGGGTCATGACCGTTAGGCGATTGTCACCGGACCGCACATGACTGCTAGCCAAATATGGTCTGCATTTGCTCAGCGTCGCGGTCGATCTCCGGCAGGAGGTCGGCAAAGCGCTTGCGGAAGACCTCCACTTCTTCGGCATTCGGGTTGACGTCCTGATGCAGCCACTCAAAATGCGTACCGGCCAGGATATTGCCGATATAGACGATCTCGGCCAGGGTTTGTATCGTCTCCGGTGCTGGCCGCGGCTGATCGTGATCGATCGTCGCGTTGACGATTTCCTCAGGCATGCCGAGGGCGTCGAGCAGGG
This sequence comes from Candidatus Accumulibacter meliphilus, assembly GCA_003332265.1. Classification (GTDB taxonomy): domain Bacteria; phylum Pseudomonadota; class Gammaproteobacteria; order Burkholderiales; family Rhodocyclaceae; genus Accumulibacter; species Accumulibacter meliphilus. The sequence goes on along the minus strand of QPGA01000057.1, from coordinate 5,331 downwards.
AGACGCCGATGCTTTCATGCCATTGCATGATCAGGAACCTCATGCTGTCCGGGCGGGCGCACAACTCGGGGTATTGAGCAGCGCGGTAGAGCATGTAGAAAGCCCCGAGGTCGTGGACCAGGCCGGCCAGCAGGGCTTCATCCTGATTGATGCGCGTGTGAGCACGGGCGAGAACGCGCGTCGCCGCAGCGGTTTTCAGCGAGTGGTTCCAGAGGGCGGTGGTGAGGTCGCTGAAGATCGCGATATCCTTGGAGCGCATCAACTGGCGCATGGCGATGGCCAGCGCCGTGGTGCGCACCAGATTGAGGCCCAGGCGGGTGATCGCCGCCTTGAGATCCTGCGCCGGCGCGCCGCGCGCCTGATAGAGAGCGGAATTGGCCAGCTGCAGCAATTTGGCGGCGATCAGGGGTTCCAGGCTGACGATGCTGCTGACGCGTGCAAGTGGCAGGTCCGGATTCTGCAGTTCCCGGCGTAGGCGCATAGCGGCGTCGAAGCTGGTAGGAAAGACGACATCACCTTTTCCCAGTTCGTCGGCGATGTCCTTGATCATCTGGAAGCGCTGCGCGCTTAGTGCTTGTCCATGCTTGTCAGCATTTGGGTCTTGGCTTGGATTCATGACGGGTGGGGGCCTTTCTTGGCTGCTGCAGCGCTGCGGACTCGGTTACCAGTCATCGAACGCGCCGAAGGCGATCGATCGCAGGCGCTGCCGGAAGCGTGTGCCGATCCGAGGGTCGGACGATAGTTCCAGAATTCGCGCGTGCGCGATGTCGTCGGGAAAGCGCTCAAGAGTGTCAATGATTCGGCGCAGGGAGCCGCGCATAGTCGGCGGAATTCTGCCTGAGCAGACCGAGCATAAACACGCCCGCGTCGATCCGCCCCGCACGACACAGCGAATTGAGCAGCCTACAGCCGTCCCTGAACAGGTCTTCGTTCGCTGAGAGCGCTTGCCGGAGAATGCCGTCAATCGGGACACGCGAGAGGTCCAGGCTGTCCTCGTTCAGCCACGACGGCAGGCCGGCGGTGAATTGGGGATTCCTGGGCACGGGAAAGAGCGAACAGCGGCTTACTGAAAAGCGCAGGCACCCGGACCATCCGGGTGGCCGCAACTGCCGCAGGGGCCGGGCATGTCATGGGCACGCGATGCCGAGCTGCCTGGCGCGGCAAAAGCCGACAGCTTCTTGCGCAGCTCACTGCTGTGGCAGTCCGGGCACTCCGGCGCAGGTGATGACTGACGGACCAGCTTCTCGAACTCCTTGCCGCAGGCGGAGCACGCGTATTCGTAGATGGGCATGATGTCGAAACTCCCGATGATTTGGAGATGATGCCTGAAAATCCGCTAGTCCGCAGAAAGCGTGCCCAACAAGCAGCATTTCGCAGTCAGTTGAAGCCAGCCATTACCGTAATTCGCACCGGGGGCTCGTGGCGCCGTGGCGACCAGCGCCCGGGTGGCCATCAAGATTTCCTGCATTTTTCGTGGAGCGAATGGAGGCAGGGGCAAAGCTTCCGTAGAATGGGAAAAAACTGATCAGGGAAGCGCCGTGGCCACTACTCGCAAGAACCCGTCCTCGACCTTGTTCACATTGAATGTCGAACTCGTCGATACGACGCCTCTCATCTGGCGCCAGATCGTGATCAGCGGAGACGCGAGCTTCGCCATGCTGCACCACGTCATTCAGGCCGCGATGGGTTGGCAGGATGTCCATCTGCACGAGTTCCGGGTCGGCGACATGAGAATCGGTGTTCCGGATGCGGAGCACGATGAGCCCGACCAACCGGTTCTAGCAGGTCGGACTGGGCGCAGCAGTCGATGCTGCGTTCGGCACAGAGGGCGCCGGCGAGCGCGGTGACCTATGCCCGTAGCGGCGGCTGGAACTACCTGCGGAAGCTGGCCTGGACTTCGCCATGACGCGGGCACGTCGTTAGATGGTCGTTGACCATGCCCGCCGACTGCATGAACGCGTAGCAAATCGTTGCGCCGACGAACTTGAACCCGGCTCGACCCAAGGCTTTGCTCATGGCCTCCGAACGTGTGGTTTTGGCTGGCACCTCGGCCATTGTCGTCCATTGATTCTGAATCGGGGCGTCATCCACGAAACGCCATAGAAAATCGCTGAACGGCTGTCCGTCGCCTGTGAGTGCAAGGTAGGCTTTGGCGTTCTGGATGGCTGCGGCCACCTTGGCGCGATTTCGGACGATCCCCGCATCGGCCAACAATGCGGCAACTTTTCGGTCGTCATACTCGGCGATGCGCGCCGGATCAAAAGCATCGAAGGCCCGCCGATAGTTTTCTCGCTTTTTGAGGATCGTCGCCCAAGACAAACCGGCCTGGGCTCCTTCCAGTATCAGCAGTTCAAACAGGGATCGATCATCGAAAAGCGGCACGCCCCATTCCGAATCATGGTAGTCACGGTAAAGGTCGAAACCTTCGCACCACGGACAAGCTTGCATCGCATCAACTCGGCGCAAAAAGGCTCAGTGTACTGCCAAGAGGGCAGGGAGTGCCCGCTTCTGGCCTGGCGGGGAAGCTCAGATGCACCTCTCTCCGCTTCCAGCACGGCGTTCGCTATCGTTGCCCGCCGTCGAGAACTCGATGAGGGCGCTGCCGCTGAGAAACCGTTTGATCTGCTCGATCGTGCGAAGTTGTGTTTCGTGTCGGTCACCATCTTCAGGATGATCAACCCGTTTCGTCCTTCGCCGACATCTTCTTTCAGGCTCATGTTTGTGTGGAAACACGCGGCTTTTTCTGGCTCATACCACTTTGGAAAAGCCTTTTTCGAGGGTTCTGAGGAGGAAAATGGCATAATGGCGGCTTTCCATTGTGGGATCGCTGGCGATGATTCTCGGTACAGGCGCAGCCGGCTTCATTGGCAGTTATTTTCTTCTCGACTGGCTTACCCATCCGATGAACTCGTCTTCACTGTCGATGCACCACTCGGCCAACGCGCGCCCTGTGTCGATGGCAAAAGCCATCGCGAACAAATTAGCTGCGTCGGCGATCGCCGTTATCCGCCTGATGCCCGCAGGGTAAGGCGCGAATTGAGCCGCAGCATACCCGTCGGCGCAAGCAGCTCGCGCCTGAGCACCGGCGAACTGCAACACTCTTTTCTCTTTTGGGCTAAAACGGCCTTGCTGGCAAAGCGGCATCGCCCGCATGCCAAGCAAAATTCCGGAGAAACAACCTCATGACTCAACGCAAGGGCATCATTCTCGCTGGCGGCGCTGGCACACGCCTCCACCCTGCAACCCTGTCCGTCTCCAAGCAGTTGTTGCCGGTCTACGACAAGCCAATGATCTACTACCCGCTGAGCACCCTGCTGCTGGCTGGTATTCGGGACATCCTGATCATTTCCACCCCTGAGGACACCCCGCGTTTCCAACAGCTGCTTGCTGACGGCAGCCAGTGGGGCATCAACCTGCAATACGCCGTCCAGCCCAGCCCGGATGGTCTCGCCCAGGCCTTCATCATCGGCGCCGACTTTCTCGGCGACGAGAGCTCGGCGCTGGTCCTCGGCGACAATATCTTCTATGGTCACGACTTTCATCAGCTCCTTGGCAATGCCGACCTGCGCCCTGATGGCGCCACCGTCTTCGCTTATCACGTGCATGATCCGGAACGCTACGGCGTCGCTCAATTCGACGCGGCTGGCAAGGTTCTCAGCCTCGAGGAAAAGCCCAAGCAAGCGAAATCCAATTACGCCGTTACCGGCTTGTACTTCTACGACAACAAAGTCGTCGACTTCGCCCGCAACCTGAAACCCTCGGCGCGCGGCGAGCTCGAAATCACCGACCTCAACCGCCTCTACCTCGAGCAGGGCAAACTCAAGGTCGAGATCATGGGCCGCGGCTACGCCTGGCTCGACACCGGCACTCACGACAGCCTGCTCGAAGCGGGCCAGTTCATTGCCACCATCGAAAAGCGCCAGGGCCTCAAGGTCGCCTGCCCGGAAGAAATCGCTCTGCGCCAAAAGTGGATCAGCCGCGAACAGCTCGAAGCCCTCGCCCAGCCGCTGGCCAAGAACGGCTACGGGCAATACCTGCTTAGCCTGCTCAAGCAAGAGGTGTTCGAATGAAGGCCACCCTCTCAGCCATTCCCGATGTCGTCATCCTCGAACCCAAAGTATTTGGTGACGAGCGAGGCTTCTTCTTCGAGAGCTTCAACGCCCGTGCCTTCGAGCAAGCAACCGGCCTCAAGCGCGAGTTCGTTCAGGACAACCATTCCAAATCCGCGAAGAATGTTCTGCGCGGGCTCCACTATCAGCTTGAGAAGCCGCAAGGCAAGCTCGTTCGCGTCGTGCAGGGCGAAGTCTTCGATGTTTCGGTAGACCTACGCAAAAGTTCGCAAACCTTTGGCCGCTGGGTCGGTGTACTCCTGAGCGCAGAAAACAAGAAACAGCTCTGGGTGCCAGAGGGCTTTGCCCACGGCTTTTTGGTGCTCAGCGTAACGGCTGAGTTCCTGTACAAGACCACCGACTACTACGCCCCGGAATACGAGCGCGGACTGTTGTGGAATGACCCGGCGCTGGGCATCGACTGGCCCATCGAGGGCGAACCCAAGCTTGCTGCCAAGGACTCTGCTGCCAAGCGCCTCTCCGAAGCAGAAACATTTGCCTGACGCGGAATCTTCCGGCCAACCCGCACGCGATCGCCATCTACGTGGCGCGGCCCGATCCGCCGCCGCAAGCGCTGCCCGAGGGGTATGCTGCCGAGCTCAGACGGTTGCGGCACCTGTGCGAGAGGCGGTCCGACGGATGAACGTCCCGCCCTGCGCAGTTTCGTGTGCGAATTCCACTACGACTGTGTCGCGGCCAACCTGAAACTGGTCGCCACCGGTGGGGAGCAAAAAAAAGCCTTCGCACAAGGTGACTAGACAGCCGGGCGGACTTCTGGCAGGATAGGTGGAGCGTAATCAATCTGCGCTTCAGCCGGAGGTTTTGCGATGCTTGCAACGAGTGCGGGGGAATGGGTGCACTGCGGTCGCGTGTTCAGCGCTACGGAGATTGCCGAGCTCTGCGCGACGGTTGCGTGGCTGCCGGGATTGGCACGCAAGGAGTTGGCGGCGACGGTGTGCGAGCACCTGGGCTGGACCACCCTGACGGGGACGGCGAAGATCAGCGCCTGCCTGGACTTCCTGGAGCGTTTGCAGGCGGCCGGGTTGCTGGTACTGCCTGCGTTGAGGCCCTCGCCGCCGCGCCGTTGCGCGCCGCCATCGGCATCCGTCGCCCCCGTTGCCGAGCCGGCGGTGCACTGCGCCCTGTCGGCGCTCGGGCCGGTGTCCCTGGAAGTGGTTCGCGACGCGACCCGGGTCGCGCAGTGGGATGCGCTGGTGGCGCG
>QPGA01000056.1 GCA_003332265.1 Candidatus Accumulibacter meliphilus | reverse complement strand
GACCGCTTTGCAGATGGCGTTTCATGCCGAAAGCCTGCCTCGGGCTCTGGCTGACCTGGCCCACTGCAAAGCGGTCCACGAGGCGGCGATCTTGTCGACCTGCAATCGTACCGAGCTGTACGTTGCGAGCGATGTCCCTGACGCGGCGACGCAGTGGCTCGCCGACTACCATCGTTTGGCGCGCCATGAGATCGCGCCTTACCTCTACACCTATCCCGAGCGCGATGCCGTTCGGCATGCCTTTCGAGTCGCCAGTGGGCTGGATTCGATGGTTCTCGGCGAGCCGCAGATTCTCGGCCAGATGAAGGAGGCGGTACGCGTTGCCGAGGAGGCCGGCACCCTTGGTACGACCTTGCACAAACTCTTTCAGCACTCCTTCGCGGTGGCCAAGGAAGTGCGGTCGACGACGGCGATCGGGGCGAATGTGGTCTCCATGGCCGCTGCCGCGGTGCGCCTGGGTGAGCGGATCTTCGAACGTATCGCCGATCAGAAGATTCTCTTCATCGGCGCCGGTGAGATGATCGAACTGTGCGCCACGCATTTCTCGGCACAGCGCCCGAAGCAGGTGGTCATCGCCAATCGGACGGTCGAGCGCGGCCTGGTCCTGGCCAATCGTCTGGGCGGGACGGCGATCAGGCTGGAGGACATCGGTGAGCGCTTGTCGCAGTTCGACATTGTCGTTTCGTGCACAGCTAGCCCGCTGCCAATCCTCGGCTTGGGCATGGTCGAGCGGGCGATCAAGATCCGCCGTCATCGCCCGATGTTCATGGTCGACCTGGCCGTTCCGCGCGATATCGAGGTCGAGGTTGGTGAAATGGACGACGTTTTCTTATATACGGTTGATGATCTGGCGCAGGTCGTTGAATCGGGTATCGAGTCGCGCCAGGCCGCGGTGGTGGACGCGGAGTCGATCATCGGCGAACGCGTCGAGAGCTTCCTGCGCTGGCTGGCCACGCGTGCTACAGTGCCGCTCATTCGTTCGCTGCGGGATGCTGCCGACCGTGCGCGTCGCCACGAGATGGAGCACGCGCTGAAACTGCTGGACAAAGGTGAAGACCCGGCCCGCGTCCTCGAACGTTTCTCGCATCGTCTGACCAACAAGTTTCTGCATGCACCGACGCAGGCCTTGAACCAGGCCGGTGCTGACCAGGACGAGGTGCAGACGCTGGTCGGACGCCTGTTCCATCTCCATCCGGATTCGCGCTTCGGCGAGTAGCCGACTTCGGCAACCGACGCCAGGCTGCTGGATTCCCTGCAATCCTTTGCGTAGCGTGGCGCGCTTTAAGCGACTTTCTCATGAACCAGAGCATTAGCGACAAACTTGAACAGCTCAGCGGTCGCCTTGACGAACTTGGCCGCATGTTGGCCAGCAGCGAAGCAACGCAAGACATGGACGAGTTCCGCAAGCTGTCGTGCGAGTACGCCGAAATTGGCCCGGTGGTCGCTCTTTACCAGACCTGGCGACAAGCCGAGGGCGAACTGTCGTCGGCGATCGAGATGCTCGCCGATCCCGAAATGAAGGAACTGGCCGAAGCGGAAGTCACCGCTGTCAAGGAGCGCCTGCCGCAGATCGAGGAAGAGCTGCAGAAACTGTTGCTGCCCAAGGACGCCAAGGACGATCGCAACGTCTTTCTTGAGCTGCGCGCGGGCACCGGTGGTGAAGAATCGGCGCTCTTTGCCGGCAACCTCTTTCGCATGTATACGCGCTACGCCGAACGCCAGCGCTGGCAGGTCGAAGTCATTTCGGCCAGCGTTTCGGACCTCGGTGGCTATCGCGAGGTGATCGCGCGCATCATCGGTAACGGCGTCTACTCACGCTTCAAGTTCGAGTCGGGTGCGCATCGCGTGCAGCGTGTTCCGGACACCGAAACACAGGGACGCATTCACACTTCCGCCTGCACAGTGGCGGTGATGCCCGAGGCCGATGCGCTGGAGGAAGTGCAGATCAACCCGGCTGATATTCGCGTCGACACCTACCGCGCTTCCGGTGCCGGCGGGCAGCACATCAACAAGACGGATTCGGCGGTGCGGATTACCCACCTGCCGACGGGGATCGTCGTCGAATGCCAGGATGATCGCTCGCAGCACAAGAACAAGGCCCAGGCCTTGTCGGTCCTGGCGGCACGCATCAGGGACGTGCAGGAGCGTGAGCAGCACGCGAACATGGCGTCGACGCGCCGGGATCTGATCGGCAGCGGTGACCGCTCGGAGCGCATTCGCACCTACAATTTCCCGCAGGGTCGAGTCACCGACCACCGCATCAACCTGACCCTGTACAAGATCGAAGCGATCATGGATGGCGACTTGGACGAATTGCTGGCTGCGCTTGCGGCAGAGTATCAGGCAGATCAGCTGGCGATGCTCGCCGAGAGCGAGTGAGACGTTTGGCTGCAGCGACGACTGGAAATTGCGCTGGCGGTGGCTGCTCACCACGTCGTCGCTACACCTGTGCTGACCCCCGATGCCAATGACGCTTGACGCTGCGTGGCGCCTGGCCTGCCAGCGCATCGCGCGCCTCGATGCGCGTCTGCTGCTTGAGCACGTAACGGCCTGTACACACGCCGATCTGATCGCCCACCCGACGCGGATGCTCTCCGCAGAGCAGCTGGCCAGGCTCAATACCTTGGTCAGTCGCCGTGCTGAAGGTGAGCCACTGGCCTATCTTGTCGGCAGCGCGGAATTCTACGGCCTGGAGTTTTTCGTCACGCCTGCGGTGCTGATTCCGCGTCCGGAGACGGAACTCCTGATCGACCTGGCAACCGAACATCTACAGTCCTTGCCCGACGCGCAGATACTTGATCTCGGTACCGGCTCCGGTGTTCTGGCGGTAACCCTGGCTCGGCTATGCCGGGGGGCGTCGGTTACGGCAGTTGATCTGTCGTCGGCAGCACTTGCCGTGGCCTGCGGCAATGCTGCACGACACGCGGTGGAGGTCCGTTTTCTGCTGGGTGATTGGTATGCGCCGCTCGGAGGAAGTCGTTTCGATCTGATCGTTGCCAACCCGCCCTATGTCGCGTACGCGGATCCGCACCTGCAGCACAGTGGTTTGCCTTTCGAGCCACGTATGGCGCTTACGGACGGAGTGGTCGGTGGTGACGGCCTGGCTTGTCTGCGTGCGATCATCGACGGCGCGGCAGCGCATCTGCGGCCAGGTGGTTGCGTGCTGGTTGAGCACGGATACGACCAGGCCGCTGCGGTGCGGCAGCTGTTGGCTCAGCAAAGGCTGGTCGAGCTCGATTCGTGGCGTGATCTGGCGGGGATTGAACGCGTTAGTGGTGGCCGACGCGATTGACGCTGGGTGCCGCCAGCCGCTACACTGCTCTGTTGAGTGTTTTTCATAACGACTAGTCACTAAGAGGTTTTACGATGGATGCGCAGCAATTGATCAAAGAACAGGTAACCAGCAACCCCGTGGTCCTCTACATGAAGGGGACGCCGCAGGCGCCGCAATGTGGCTTCTCGTCGGTAACGGTGCAAATCCTCAAGGCCTGCGGAGTGTCCAGCTACCTGAGCGTGAACGTACTCGATAACCCGGAAATCCGTAGCGGTGTCAAGTCCTACGCCAACTGGCCAACGATTCCGCAGCTTTACGTGCGCGGCGAGTTTGTCGGCGGCTGCGACATCATGCGTGAGATGTACGAAGACGGTGAGTTGCAGAAGCTTCTTGACGGCCTCGTTGATCCGGCCTGATCACCAAGGCTTCTTGCCGGTCGGGCGGTGTGGCGCACTGCCAAGGCGCTGCGCACGCCAGGCCACCGTAGCGCGCGTCGCTGCGTTGGCTTTCCTCAAGTGCTGGCCGTTGCCGACTTGCCCACGCTCAATTCCTCGTAGGCCCTTACGGCTTCCGCGGCGTACATCAGTGCCGGGCCACCGCCCATGTAGGTGCAGACGGCAAGCGTTTCCATTAGTTGCTCACGACTGACACCCAGGCGAATCAGCGCCTTGACATGAAAGCCGATGCAGGCATCGCAGCGGCTGGAGACCCCGATCGCCAAGGCGATGAGTTCTTTATCCAGCGCCGAAAGCACGCCTGGCGAGAGAGACGCCTTGGCCAGCGCATTGAAGCTCTGGATGGTCTCCGGGATGTCCCGACGCAGGCTGCCGATGGCCTTGGAAACGTCGTTGGTAATGGTGCCGAAAGATTTACTCATCAGCGTTTCTCCCCATTTATCAGAAAACACTAATATACTGTGGTGGAGCTTTCTTTGGCAACCAGTTTCCGGTGCCGGAGCTTTGCTCGGTAGGGGATCCGAGCAGCATCAATAGCGGCGACGCCGATGAGTAATGGACGACTGCCGTGCCATCACTCGGGGCTGCTGCTTGCTGCCCTGGCTCCTGCCTCTACCTCGCCGCCGGCGAGGCACTTTCAGAAGCTTACCAGTCGGGTGTTCGCCGACGTCAGGCGCTCGCTCAGGACTGCCAGAAAAGACTGGTAGAAGTGTACTCGGCAGGCTTCCGAAGACGACCGCAATGAGCGGGAAGTTATCCGCACCAGCTTGGCTTCGGTCAGGGCGACGACATCGGCGACGCGTGTGCAGTTTGATTTGCCGATGACGGCCATTTCGCCGAAGCAGTCGCCGGCCGTCAGCATATCCAGGATCAGGCCACTCTTGAGCACTTTCAACTCGCCTTCTGCCAGGAAGCAGAAGAAGTCCCCGAGGTCGCCGTCGCGCATGATCAGAGTGCCGGGCGAAGCGCGGCTCCACTGCGAGAAGCGCACTATCTCCCACATCTCGACGTCAGAAAAATCGGCAAAGAATGGGAAGCCACGCAGGGTATCGAACTTCTCGAGATCGGCGATCTCGTCGGCGGGTACTTTCGGTTGCCGCGCGCGAAAGGCCTGTGCCAAATCCTGCGCAAACTCTTGCCAGCTTGCGTAGCGAGTATCGAGTCGCTTGCTCATCGCGCGGGCAACGATAGCGTCGAGCGCCGGCGGGACCTCTCGGCGTAGCGTCGAAGGCCGGCGTGGTTCAGCGTTGATGATCTGGTAGATCATGTCGTAACTGGTGCGCGCCTGAAAAGGCAATTGACCGGTCAGCAGCTGATACATGACGACGCCCAGCGAGTAGATGTCGGTCCGCTGATCGAGCGCCTGCTCTTTTACCTGTTGCGGCGACATGTAGGCGGGTGAGCCGATCCCCTGCACCAGCGTGCGATCGGGAGAACCGATGATCGCTGCGCCGAAATCCGAGATCTTGATGTCGCCTTCGTTGGGGTCGGGGCAGGTGAACAGGATGTTCGCCGGCTTGATGTCGCGGTGGATGATGCCGGCCTGGAAGGCGAAGTCGAGTGCCCGGGTGCACTTGAAAACGATCTCGACGATGCGTTCGACCGACAACAGCTGGCCGGGCGCGCAGACCGTTTCCAATGTGCCGCCAGCGACGTACTCCATGACGATGTAGCAGAGGTGGTCGTCCACGACGGCGTCATAGGTCTGGACGATGTGCGGGTGCGACAGTTTACCAATCAGTGCCGCTTCGTTGAGGAACAAATGGGTGTAGAGTCTGCCCCGCTTGGGGTCTTTCAGGATGCCGGGAAAGGCGACCTTGACCGCCACTTCGCGCTGCGTAAATGCGTCGCTGCCGAGATAGACGGTAGACGTTGCCCCGTGGCCGACTTCGCGGAGCAGCTCGTATTTGCCGATCTTCTCCATTGCCGGGGGCTGCGGCGGACCTAGCCGCGACGGGCGCGGGAAATGGCTGCCAGGACCTGCTCCGGCGCTGTGCCGCCGATATGCGCGCGCGCGGCCAGCGAACCGTCGATCGTCAGCACCGCAAAGACTTCCTCGTCAAGCAGCGGTGAAAAGCTTTGCAGCTCGGCGAGCGGGAGTTGCGCCAGGTCGACACCCAGTTCCTCGGCGCGACGTACTGCCAGGCCGACGGTTGCGTGGGCGTCGCGGAAAGGCAGGCCCTTGCGGGTCAGGAAGTCGGCGAGGTCGGTTGCGGTGGCGAATCCTTCGGCCAGGGCGTCGCGCATTCTCTCGGGATTGACGGTGATGCCGGCAATCAACTCGGCAAAAATGCATAAGGTGTCGCTGACCGTGTCGATGGCGTCGAACAGCGGTTCCTTGTCTTCCTGGTTGTCCTTGTTGTAGGCCAGCGGCTGGCCCTTCATCAGGGTCAGCAAGGCCGTCAGGTGACCGTACACGCGGCCGGTCTTGCCACGCGCCAATTCCGGAACGTCGGGATTCTTCTTCTGCGGCATGATCGAACTGCCGGTACAGAAGCGATCGGCGATCCTGATGAAGCCGAAGCGCGGGTTCATCCACAGCACCAGTTCTTCGGACAGGCGCGACAGGTGCATCATCAACATCGCGCAGGCGGCACAGAATTCGATCGCAAAGTCGCGGTCGGAAACCGCATCGAGCGAGTTTTCGCAAACACCGTCGAAGCCCAGTAGCTCGGCGACGAAATGGCGGTCGATGGGATAGGTGGTGCCGGCCAGCGCCGCTGCACCCAGGGGCAGGCGGTTCGTACGGCGACGGCAGTCGCTGAAGCGTTCGGCGTCACGTTGCATCATCTCGAAATAGGCGAGCAGGTGATGGCCGAAAGTGACCGGCTGGGCGACCTGGAGATGGGTGAAGCCGGGAAGCGGCGTGGCGGCTTCCTTTTCAGCCAGGTTTAGCAGGCTGGTCTGGAACTGACGCAGCAGTGGCAGCAACGCGTCGATCGCGTCACGCAGATACAGGCGAATGTCGGTCGCTACCTGGTCGTTCCGCGAGCGGCCGGTATGCAGGCGCTTGCCGGCGTCGCCAACGAGGGCCGTCAGGCGTTTCTCGATGTTCAGATGGACGTCTTCGAGGTCGAGCGACCAGACAAAGCTGCCGTTCTCGATCTCGCGGCCCACCTGTGCCATGCCGCGCTCGATGTCGGCGAGGTCTCCGGCACTGATGATTTCCTGTCTGGCGAGCATGGTCGCGTGCGCGACCGAGGCGCGAATATCCTGGCGCCACATGCGGCGGTCGAAATTCACCGAGGCCGTATAGCGTTTGACGAGGTCGGACATCGGCTCGGCGAAGCGGCCGGCCCAAGTGTATTGGGAAGAATCCGATGGGTTCATGCGGAAGGGGTTCCTGGGCTAGAATCTCTCGTAGAACCTTGGACAGGCGCCACTTCGAGTGATGGCAAGTATAAAGCAAAACCCGGCCGGCCAGCCGCTACCGGATTTCCGGAATTCCGGCGTCATGTTGCGAATTCTGCTCGGCGTGAACTTTCTGGCGCTGGCTGCCGCACTGGTTCAGAGCCAGGGTGTGCAGGACAGCCTGCAGCACTTCATCGACATGGCGGCCTGGGTGCAGCCCTTGCTGCTCTTCAATCTGGCGCTACTGGCTGTACTCGGCAACAGCCTGCAGCGAGCACCTGCCTGGATTGGGCGCACGCTGGTGTTGCTGCTGGCAGCCGCTTCGGCGATCGTATTGTCGGCGCTGTGGAGTCACCTGATCTTCGCCGATGCTGGTGGTGGCCAGGCTCTGCTCAGGGCAGGCCTGCTGGCTGCGCTGGCGGCCGGGTTTATGCTTGCCTACTTTGCCTTGCGCGCCGGGGCCTTGTCACCGGCGCTCGTCGAGGCGCGATTACAGGCGTTGAGTGCGCGCATCCGGCCGCATTTCCTGTTCAACAGCCTGAATGCGGTGCTGTCGCTGATTCGCGCCGATCCGCGACGCGCCGAGACGGCGCTTGAGGAATTGGCCGATCTTTTTCGCGTGCTGATGCGTGATCATCGCGAGTTGGTGCCGCTGGCCGACGAGCTCGCCCTGTGCCGGCAGTATCTGGCCCTCGAAAAATTGCGTCTCGCCGAGCGCTTGCACGTCGAATGGGATCTCGCACCTGATTTGCCGCTGCATCTGAAAGTGCCGCCACTGATGGTGCAACCGCTGCTGGAGAACGCTGTTTATCACGGCATTGAGCCCTTGGGCGATCCAGGCACTATTCGCATTCGCCTGGCGCGGCGCGCTGATGCCTTGCAACTCGATATCGTCAATCCTTGCGCAGGCAGTGTCGAGAAACCGCGCGGCAGCCACATGGCGCTGGACAATATCCGCGAGCGTCTGGCGCTGTACTACGACCTTGAAGCACGACTCGATACCGATGCGGTAGCGCTCGGCGACGGCCGGCACGAGTATCGGGTACGTATCCTCCTGCCTTGTCGGGCGCAGCGGCAATGAATGCGCCTGCGCTCGCTTCGCCGCTATTGCTGCTGATTTGCGACGATGAGGCGCCAGCGCTGGCGCGTTTGCGTGATTTGCTGGCCGATATCGCTCTGGAGCTGCCGCATGTGATCGTCGCCGAAGCCGACAACGGCCTGCGTGCACTGGCCGCCATCGAAGGTCTGCGGGTTGATGTGGCGCTGGTCGATATCCGCATGCCGAAAATGGACGGCATTGAACTCGCAGCTCACCTGTCTCGGCTCGAATACCCGCCAGCGGTAATTTTTGTGACGGCCTATGATACCTACGCGGTGCAGGCCTTCGAGCTCAACGCCGTCGACTATCTGGTGAAGCCGGTGCGCGCCTTGCGTCTGCTCGAGGCGCTGCGAAAAGTTCACCGCCACCCGCTGCCTTCGGCTTTGCTCGCGCAACTGTCACAGGGAGCGCGCAGTCATCTTTCCTGCCATGAACGGGGCCGGCTGTTGCTGATTGCCGTTGCCGAGATCGTCTACTTCCGCGCTGACCTGAAGTACGTCACAGCACGTACCGGTGATCGCGAATTCCTGCTTGACGAGTCGCTGACCCATCTTGAGCACGAATTCGGCGCAAAATTCATCCGTCTGCATCGCGGTGTGCTGGCGGCGCGGGAGGCGATTGCCGGCTTCGAGAAGAGTGGCGCTGGCGACGACGCCGAGACGCAATGGCAGGCGATTCTACGCGACGTTCCCGAGCGGCTGCCCGTTAGTCGCCGGCAGTGGCCCTTGCTCAAGTCCTTTGCGCGCCGGCTCAGTTCCTGATCGGCGGTCGCTTCTTGACACTCATCAAGGTCGCCGGTGACGGTTTTCCTATAATTCCCGCTGCCATCCGACGAGGTCTTCATGAAGTACGCTCAAGGCTTGAGAAAATTCTTCTATATCCTGCTCGGGGGGGTCGTGTTTCTGCCGGCTGCGGCGCTCGATCTGGAACGTGCGAAGGAAGTTTATGGCCCGTGTGCCGCCTGCCACGGCCCGTTCGGGGCTGGTGGCAAGCAAGGCGAGTACCCACGCATCGCCGGCCAATCTCCGAAATACGTGGAGCAGCAGTTGCAGGCCTTCCAGAGTCAGTTGCGAATCAACCTGCCGATGTATCCGTACACCCGGGCGCGCGAACTCGATAATGAAGACATGAAGTTGCTCGCCGCTTACCTGGCGCAGATCGAACTGCCGACGCGGCCGCCGGTCTTCAAGGACAGCGATGACGCCCTGGCGCGGTTGCTGGCGATGGAGAGGGTGATGATCGTCCCGCGTGCCGCCGGTAATATCGAAAACGGCAAGGCGGTGTACCAGAAAAACTGCGCCGCCTGTCATGGCAAGACCGGGCAGGGACGCGGCATGTTCCCGATGCTGGTGGGCCAATATACGAACTACCTGCAGAAGCAGATCGCCGCCTACCTCGCGGCGGATCGCCCGCACGACGAAGACGGTGCCAAGACCGGAGTCTTGTACACCCTGAAGGCCAGCGCCATCCAGGACGTCCTGGCCTATTTGACGACTCTGCAGGTGGCCGAGCAGTAGGAATCACCGCTCGTCGGCGCAGGCCGATTTCCTCGCTGTCGCGAGCGTCGAGAAAACGACTTCAGTGTCGGGGCAAGCGTGCACGCCAAGCATGTTAGAATCGTCCCCTGATCAAGATGCCTTTTGGGTGATGCCGCCCTCGCGCACCGGCTTTCTGGCGAGGTTGGCAGCGCGCTTACCGGAAACCTGCCTTGAACTCTGCAAATCCAGATCAGTCGCCTATCGTCATTGCCTCGCGAGAGTCGCGGCTTGCCATGTGGCAAGCGGAGCATGTGCGCGGGCGCCTTGCCGAATTATACCCACAGCGCAAAGTCGAGATTCTGGGCATGACCACCCGCGGCGACCAGATCCTCGATCGCCCGCTGTCGGCAATCGGTGGCAAGGGTTTGTTCATCAAGGAACTCGAAGTGGCGATGCAGAACGGTCAGGCCGACCTCGCCGTGCATTCGATGAAGGACCTGCCGATGGACCTGCCAGATGGCTTCGTCCTGGGCGCCATTTCGTCGCGTGAGAATCCGTGCGACGCCTTTGTTTCCAATCGCTTTGCCGACCTCGACGATCTGCCGGCCAAGGCCGTGATCGGCACCTCGAGCCTGCGCCGCGAGGCGAGTCTGCGCGCTCGCTACCCTGAACTGGTCATCAGAAGCCTGCGCGGCAATCTTGATACGCGTCTGCGCAAGCTTGATGCGGGTGAGTACGACGCCATAATTCTCGCCGCCGCGGGCCTGATTCGACTTGGTCTGCCTAGCCGAATCGCGTCGCTGTTGACCCCGGAGCAGTCCTTGCCGGCACCGGGGCAAGGCGTCCTCGGTATCGAGGTGCCAGCGCAGCGCGCCGATCTGATCGCCTTGGTGGCGCCGCTCAACGATCCGGCAGTGGCTCAATGTGTGCTCGCGGAGCGTGCTTTTTCACGCGCGCTGGGCGGCAGTTGCCAGCTCCCGCTGGCCGCACATGCGATGCTTGAAAACGGTCGGCTGTGGCTGCGTGGCTTCGTCGCTACTCCGGACGGGAGGCAACTGCTGGCGGGTGAGTTGCGTGGCGCCGCAGAGGACGGCGAGTCGGTCGGCCGTGGCTTGGCGCAGAGCTTGCGTGACCAGGGCGCTGGCGCCATTCTTGATCAGCTTTCGGCAGGCCAATGACCGGGGCTCTGTGCGGCAAGAGAATCGTCGTTACGCGGCCACGTGCGCAAGCACCCCGGCTGGCCGCCTGGATTGCCAAAGAGGGCGGAGAGCCGCTGCTTTTCCCATTGCTCGATATCGCGCCGACTGACGAGCCGGAACCGCTGCGCGTGGCGATTGCAGAGCTTGATGCTTATGCCCTCGCTGTCTTCATCAGCCCGAATGCCGTCGAGTACAGCGTTCCGGCGATCCTTTCTTCCCGCGGCTGGCCGGCCGACTTGCAGGCGGTAGCCATTGGTCAGGGAAGCGTCGCCTTGCTGGCGGCGTACGGCATCAAGAATACGCTGGCGCCCCTTGAACGCTTCGATTCAGAAGCCTTGCTCGAACTTCCGGCATTGCAGCGGCCTTGTGTTGCCGGGAAACGGGTAGTGATCTTTCGCGGCAACGGCGGCCGTGAGTTACTTGCCGACAGCTTGCGAGAACGCGGGGCCGAGGTCGACTATGTGAGTTGTTATCAGCGCTCCGCGCCCGACAGTGCGGCAGTGCTTGAAGCGCTGTGGCGCAGCGAGCAGCTTGACGCGCTCACAGTTTCATCCAGCGAGGGTTTGCGTAACCTGGTCGACCTGCTCGACGCCCCCGCGCGTGCGTCTCTGCGCACTACTCCGGTGTTCGTGCCGCACCCACGAATTGCCGAGCTGGCGCAGAAACTTGGTTTGCAGCGGGTGATTCTGACCGAACCGGCAGATGCTGGGATCATTGCTGCTCTGAACGTATATAATTGGCGGTCATGATGAAAGAAGAAATCGACCCAAGGTCTTCACTCCCCGAGCAAGCTGCCGCTGAGTCTGCTGGCAAGCCGCCAGCAGACGAGCAGCCGCCGCCGGGATCTCGGACATTGCCGGAGAGCGAGTCCTCCTTCGCCAGTGAGCAGCGGCCGGTGACGGATCAGCTGCCCGAAAAGGACTCCTTGCCGGAGGCCGAGCGAGCGGCATCGGAAGCCGAGCCCCTGGCCGAACAGGAGCCCTTGCCGGACGCGCAGCCAACGTTCGATGGCTCCTCCCCAGCCGCAGCGGCAACTGTCGCTGTCGAGGATCCTGCGGCAACATCATCCGTGGCTGGCGAGCCAGTGTCTGACGGTGCGTCAGTTGCCAGCGAGCAGCCGGCGGCAAGCGGGCCAGCGGCTAATCAGGCCGCGGCGAGTCAGCAGCCACCTGGCTGGCGCAACCCGTGGTTGCTGGTAGTGCTGATAGCCCTTGGTCTGGTGGCCTGGCAGTGGTTCGAAACCCGGCAGAAGATGGCCGATACGCAGCAGGAGCTGGCTCGCCGCCTGGCCGATAGCGATTCGAGTGGCGCGGAAATTCGCGAGCTCTCCAAGGGGGCGAACGATCAGATGGCTGGCCTCATCGGCCGCCTCGCTGCGCTCGAGGCGAAAATTGGCGAATCGCAGAGCCAGCAGGCGATGCTCGAGAAGTTATACCAGGATGTGGCTCGCAACCGGGATGAGTTGGCGCTGGCCGAGGTCGAGCAAAGCCTGACCATGGCCGCTCAGCAGTTGCAGCTGGCAGGCAACGTGCAGGCCGCCATCCTCGCCCTGCAAAGTGCCGAAGCCCGTTTGGCGGCGAGCAGCCGGCCACCGTTCGTCAGTCTGCGCAAGGTTTTGAGCAGCGATCTCGAACTTCTGCGCGCCTTGCCGCAGATCGATGTTGCGGCCATGAGCTTGCGCCTGGAAAGCGTCATCAATGCTCTCGATACGATTCCCCTGGCGGTCGATGGGCGTTCCCCGGCGCCTGGCGACGACGGGAAAGATGCCGCGCAGGCCGCCTCGGCGCCAGTGCCTGCCGAATGGCCGGCGGTGACCAGTGTCGAGTTCTGGCAGAAACTGGTCAGCGCCGAGCTGTGGCAGCGATTGGGCCGCGAGGTCTGGGGCGAAGTGAAATCCCTGGTCCGCATCCAGCGTTTTGATCGCGATGAGCCGGCCTTGCTGACGCCCGGCCAGGCGTTCTTTCTGCGCGAAAATCTCAAGTTGCGTTTGCTGAATGCTCGCCTGGCTCTGCTGGCCCGCGATCAATGGACTTTCCAGAACGAGCTCAAGCATGCTCAGGCGTGGATGAATCGCTATTTCGATTCCAGCGCTGCCTCGTTGCAGACGGCGCAAGCCAATCTCGAACAGCTCATCGCCACCGAGATCAACATCGAGATGCCGACGCTTAACGAAAGCAGGTCTGCAGTCAAGACCATCAAGCTTGGTCAGGAGCGCCAGTGAGAGGACTACTTTGGCTAGTGGCACTTGCTGCCATGGCTGTCGGCGTTTCGCTGACAGCACGGGTCAACGACGGCTATCTGCTGCTGATCGTACCGCCGTATCGCATTGAGGTCGCCCTCAGTCTGGCGATCATCCTCTTCATCCTGGCCTTCGTACTGCTGTTCTTGGTGCTGCGCACCATTGGCCTGACGCTCTCCCTGCCAAGTCGGGTTGCTGGCTATCGCGCGCGTCGCCGTCGTGAGAAAGCCACGGCGTCTTTTCACGAGGCCATTCGCCTGCTTTTCGAAGGGCGTTTCACGCAGGCCTTGAAGAAAGCCGGTGAGGCGTACGCTGCCGGGCAGGATCCGGGCTTGGCAGCGCTGTTGGCAGCGCGAGCGGCGCATGGTCTGCGCGAACCCGAGAAAGAGCAGGAGTGGCTCGGTCGCGTTAACAATCCGCGTCTCGACCCTGCACGGCTGATGCTGGAAGCAGAGATGGCCATTGACCATGAGCAATACGGTGAGGCCGTAAGCGTGTTGCAGGCGCTGCAGAACATTTCTGGTCGGCACATCGCGGCACTGCGCCTTGAACTACGTGCCCAGCAGGGTTGCGGCAACTGGCCGGAGGTCCTGAAACTGGCGCGCGTACTCGAGAAGCGCGAGGCTTTGGCGCCTGAACTGCTGCAGGAAATAAAGACCCAGGCCCATCAGGAAACCATCCGCCAGCAGCAGGTAGCGGACGAGGGCCAATTGCTGGCCTACCTGCGCGCCATACCGGCCAAGGAACGTAGCCTGCGGCTGACGCACACCTCTTGCCAGGCCTTGCTCGAACACGGGGTTGACGATGAGGCGCAGCGGATGATCGAGAAGCAACTCGACACGCAGTGGGATTCGGATCTGGTACAACTTTATGGCCAGGTGCGGGGCCGCGACCTGACGTCCTGTATTGCGCGCGCCGAGAAATGGCTGCCGCAGCATCCCGAGGACGCGCAGCTACTGCTCACTTTGGGCCGCCTGTGCTTGCAGCAGCGCTTGTGGGGCAAGGCGCAAATCTACCTCGAGGCTTCGCTATCGCTGGTCGATCAGCGCGCGGTCAGGCTGGAGCTAGCCCGCCTCTTCGAACAGACCGAACGCTGGGATGAGGCCATGCCGCACTACCGGGCAGCTGCCGAGCAGGTCGCCCTGCGCCCGGCGACGCCACTGCTTCGACTGGCTGTCAGCTCAGCTCAGCAGTCACAGTCAGTACCGCGATTGCCCGGCTAAGCCCCCCTCTCGCGCAGCGGGAGAAGGGCGGTTCGTGAACCGCCTCTGCCACTTGCACACCTCAGGCTAGGCCCAGTCGCGTGGTTGCAGCATCTCGTAGAGTTCGGCCTCCGGGCTGCCGGCTGTGGGTTGCCAGTCGTAACGCCATTTGACGATCGGCGGCAGTGACATCAGGATGGATTCCGTTCGTCCGCCCGACTGCAAGCCGAACAGCGTGCCGCGGTCCCAGACCAGATTGAACTCGACATAGCGCCCGCGCCGATAGGCTTGGAAGTCACGCTCGCGTTCACCGTAAGGCAGGTCCCGGCGCTTGTCGATGATCGGCAGGTAGGCTTCGGTAAACGCTTCGCCGACGGCTTGCGTCAGGGCAAAGCAGCGCTCAAAGCCGCCCTCGCTCAGGTCATCGAAGAAGACGCCACCGACTCCGCGTGGCTCCTTGCGGTGCTTCAGGAAAAAGTACTCGTCGCACCACTTCTTGTAACGGCCGTAGACGTCATCGCCGAAAGGCTGCAAGGCTTGCTTGCAGGTGGCGTGGAAATGCCGGATGTCTTCACTGACCGGATAGTAGGGGGTGAGGTCCATGCCGCCGCCGAACCACCATACCGCCGGAGCATCGGCCTTGCTCGCCACCAGCGCGCGCACGTTCATGTGCGCGGTCGGGCAGTAAGGGTTTTCCGGATGCAATACCAGGGAAACACCCATGGCTTCAAAAGCGCGACCGGCCAGTTCGGGCCGTTTTGCGGTCGCCGAAGCGGGTAGCGCGGAACCGCTGACCTGCGAGAAGGCAACCCCACCGCGCTCGAATACGCGGCCACCCTCGACGATGCTGGTGCAGCCATTGCCGGCAAGCGGTTCGCCCACTGCTTTTTGCCAGGCATCGGCGCGGAATGCTTGCCCCGACGCACCCTCGATCACTTCGAGCGCCGCGACAATGCGCGTCTGCAGGCCGGTGAAGTAGCTCCTCAGGAGGGCCGTGTCGATCATCGCAAACTTTCGCTGGCTGAGCAGCCCTGCCTTGCTGCATTGCTCATCGCTGCACGGCGCGGTGGCCGATGTCGTGGCGATACTGCATGCCATCGAAGTGAATCCCGATAATCAGGTCGTAGGCGCGTTTCTGGGTTCGCTTGACGTTGTCGCCGAGCGCCGTGACGCAAAGTACGCGGCCACCGGCGGTGACCGTCTGGCCATCGCGTTCGCTCGTCCCGCCGTGGAAAATGTGGCTGTCTTCGCTATCTTCGCTGTAGTCGCTGTATTCGCTGACTTTCGGCAGACCGCTGATGACGTCCCCTGTACGCGGTGTACCCGGGTAGTTGGCCGCGGCAAGCACGACGCCCAGTGCCACACGGCGATCCCAACTGGCTTCGACCTGGTCGAGTTTGCCGGCGACCGCGTGGTCGAGCAGCGTGAACAGGTCTGACTTCAGGCGCATCAGGATTGGTTGGGCTTCCGGGTCGCCCAGACGACAATTGAATTCCACTGTCTTCACCGAGCCGTCCTTGCCGATCATCAGTCCGGCGTAGAGGAAGCCGGTGTAGGGGGTGCCCTCGGCAGCCATTCCCCTGACCGTCGGCAGGATGATTTCGCGCATCGCCTTGGCGTGAACCTTTGGCGTCACCACCAGTGCCGGCGAGTAGGCACCCATGCCGCCGGTGTTGGGGCCGGTATCGCCGTCGCCGATACGCTTGTGGTCCTGGCTCGATGCCAGTGGCAGTACGTCCTTGCCGTCGACCATGACGATAAAGCTGGCTTCTTCGCCTTCCAGGAACTCTTCGATCACCACCTGTGCCGGCGTGCTGCCTTTCGGTACGTGTGTGCTTGCTGCCGGCAGCATGCGGTCAAGCGTGGCGTGCGCTTCGTCGAGAGTCATCGCCACCACCACCCCCTTGCCGGCGGCCAGACCATCGGCCTTGATGACAATTGGTGCGCCCTGCTGGTCTACGTAGGCGTGCGCCGGAGCGCGCTCGCTAAAGCTGGCGAAGCGCGCCGTCGGAATGCCGTGCCTGGCCATGAAGCGTTTGGCGAAGTCCTTCGAGCTTTCGAGCTGCGCCGCTTCCTTGCTTGGGCCGAAGATTTTCAAACCACGGGCGCGAAAGAGATTGACGATACCGGCAGCCAGGGGCGCTTCGGGGCCGACGATGGTCAGCGACACCTTTTGCTCTTCGGCGAAATCGGCGAGGGCGTCGAGATCGGTGATGGCGACATTTTCAAGCGCTCGGTCCGCAGCCGTGCCGGCGTTGCCCGGCGCGACAAAGACCTTCTGCAGGCCAGGCGTCTTCGCCAGACACCAGGCGAGGGCATGCTCGCGACCGCCTGAACCGATGACCAGTAGTTTCATAAAAATCCTCTCCCCTCAGGGCGGTCACGGCTGCCTGCTGCTGGTCCGCAGCAGAATGATCGCCATCGAACTCCGGGTATCGAAGTTGGCTCAAGAGAGCCTGGCATACCCTTCACTGCCGCCGTCCTCGTTGAAATTTGCTCAGTGCCGGAAGTGGCGGGCGCCGGTGAACACCATCGTCAGGCCATGCTCGTTGGCGGCGGCAATCACTTCCTCGTCGCGCATCGATCCCCCGGGCTGAATGACAGCCTTCGCACCGGCGGCCGCGAGAACGTCGATACCGTCGCGGAACGGGAAGAAGGCGTCTGAAGCGACCACCGAGCCGGCCAGATCGAGGCCGGCGCCTTGCGCCTTGCTTACGGCAATTCGGGTCGAGTCGACGCGGCTCATCTGGCCGGCACCAACGCCCAGGGTCATGCCGTGACCACAGAAGACGATGGCGTTGGACTTGACGAACTTGGCGACGCGATAGGCAAAAAGCAGGTCCTCAATTTGCGACTCGCTCGGTGCCAGGGCGCTGACGACTTTGAGGTCGGACGCTTGCACGTTGAACTTGTCGGGCGTCTGTAGCAGCAGGCCGCCGCCGATGCGTTTCATCTCGAAGCCGTGGTAGACCCTGGCCAGTGGCAGCTCCAGGACGCGCAGATTCTGCTTTCCGGACAGCAATTCCCGGGCTGCAGCCGTGAACGCGGGAGCGAGCAGGACTTCGACGAAGTGCTTGCGCGAGTTCATGGCCAGGATGACGTCGGTGTCGACCGTGCCGTTGAAGGCGATGATGCCGCCAAAGGCCGACGTCGAGTCGGTCTGGAAGGCTTTTTCGTAAGCCGACAGCAGGTCGGTGCTGACTGCGACGCCGCAGGGATTGGCGTGCTTGATGATCACGCAGGCCGGGGCGGCGAAGCTCTTGACGCACTCCCAGGCGGCATCGGCGTCGGCGATGTTGTTGTACGAGAGCTCCTTGCCCTGCAACTGCCGGTAGTTGGCGATCGAGCCGGAAACTGGTTCTGGATCACGGTAAAAAGCGGCCTGCTGGTGTGGATTCTCGCCGTAACGCAGCGTCTCGCCGCGATCGAAAGCGAGTTGCAGGCGCTCGGGAAAAGCTTGCACCTGCTCGTTTTCGTCGAGAGAAGTCAGCCAATTGGCGATTGCCGCGTCGTAGCGCGCGGTGTGTACGAAGGCCTTCTTGGCCAGGGCGAAGCGGGTGGCCGCCGTCAGGGCGCCCTTGTTGGCCGCCATTTCCGAGAGCAGCGCCGGGTAGTCTTGAGGATCGGTGACCACGGCCACGCCGGTGTAGTTCTTGGCCGCCGAACGGAGCATCGCCGGGCCGCCGATGTCGATGTTCTCGATTGCCTCGGCGAGCGTCACCTCGGGTTTGGCAATTGTTTCACGGAAAGGATAGAGATTGACGCAAACAAGGTCGATGGTCGGAATGCCATGTTGCGCAATGGTCGTCAGGTGTTCGGGCAGATCGCGGCGGGCGAGGATGCCGCCGTGCACCTTCGGATGCAGTGTCTTCACGCGGCCGTCGAGCATTTCCGGAAAGCCCGTGTAATCACCGACCTCGGTCACTTCCAGGCCGGCATCACGCAGCATTTTTGCCGTGCCGCCGGTCGACAGCAGTTTGACGCCGTGGGCGACCAGGCCCTGGGCAAATTCGAGAGCATGATCCTTGTTGGAGAGGCTGATCAGGGCTTGACGTATTTTCATGGTGGGCAGGTCTGCGGCAGGGGAAGGAGGATTGGAGCAAGAAGCCCGTTCAGGCGATGAGCCGGTGATCGACCAGCTTCTTGCGCAGCGTGTTGCGGTTGATTCCGAGTATCTCGGCAGCGAAAGTCTGGTTGCCGCCGGCCTGCTTGAGAACGACTTCGAGCATCGGGCGTTCGACGCTTTTGATCACCATCTCGTAAACCGGTGCCGGCTTCTCGCCGTCAAGGTGCAGGAAATAGCTTTCCAGCGCCTTGCGGACGAAACTGGCAATATCTTCTTCCTCGTCGTGATGTCGCTTCATGCGGCGAGATCCTCACAATGGGCGTTGCTTGGCACCGGCGCGGCCGGATCGCTATTGACGTAGGGCAGGTGCTCGTTATGCTCGGCGAGCATCAGGAAAAAGTCGTTGACCGCTTGCCGCTGCAGGGCGATGGTCGGCAATTGGTTCATCATGTGGCGGAATGCAGCCGATCCGACCAGGCCCTTGGTGTACCAGGAGATATGTTTGCGCGCGATGCGTACGCCGGTCTCGGTGCCATAAAAGAGATAAAGGTCTTCCAGGTGGGCAAGCAGAATGCGATGAATCTCGGTGACTCGGGGCGGCAGCAGATGTGTACCGGTGTTCAGGAAATGCTCGATCTCACGGAACAGCCAGGGGCGGCCCTGGGCCGCGCGGCCGATCATCAGCGCGTCGGCGCCGGTGCTGTCGAGAACGAACTTTGCCGTTTCCGGCGAGACGATGTCGCCGTTGGCGATCAGCGGAATGCGCGCCTCGGCCTTCACCGCGCGGATGGTGTCGTACTCGGCGTGTCCGCTGTAGCCACAGGCGCGTGTCCGCCCGTGCATCGCCAGGGCCCGAATACCCGACTGCTCGGCGATCTTCAGAATGCTCAGGGCGTTGCGGTTGCTGCTGTCCCAGCCGGTTCGGATCTTCAGCGTCACTGGTGTCTGCGGGACCGCATTGACCACCGCCGCGAGGATCTTTCCCACCAGCGGCTCGTCGCGGAGCAGGGCCGAGCCGGCCATGACGTTGCAGATCTTCTTGGCTGGGCAGCCCATGTTGATGTCGACGATCTGTGCTCCGCGATCGACGTTGTAGCGCGCGGCCTCGGCCATCATTGCGGGGTCGGCGCCAGCGATCTGCACCGAGATCGGCGCCACTTCGCCTTCGTGATTGGCGCGCCGGCGGGTCTTCGCGCTACCGTAGAGCAGCGAGTTCGAGGTCACCATCTCGGAGACCGCAAGGCCGGCGCCCAGGCTCTTGCAAAGTTGCCTGAAAGGCCGATCGGTCACACCTGCCATCGGTGCGACAAACAGGTTGTTGCGAAGCGTAAATCCGAGGAATTCCATGGCGGTGAGGTGCCGGGGCGCAAGGCAAGACCGGGATTCTACCGCGATTGGCGCCCGAAAAACAGACGATCTTGCCTACCGACGACATTGATCAGTCGTGTTGCCTGGTATCACGTGGCCCCGCACAGTCCAATCGCCAAGCAGCACCTCAGGTAGGCAGCCAGGCCCCGCTTTCCGCATGCGCGGCGGCAGCCTCCCTGCGGCTCTCCTTCCGGCGCCGTGCCGCCCGGCTTGGCCGTTGAGCGTCAACCTAGGTCTTGTTGGCGGTGTCCGGCATGACGATGTTTACCTCGAGCACTTCCATGTTTCCCTGCTTCTCGATTGCCACTTTGATGTCGTCCGGGTTGACCGAGATATATTTGGAAATCACGGCCATCAGTTCCTGCTGCAAGGCTGGCAGGAAGTCCGGCGTATGGTTGCTGCCATGGCGTTCGTGGGCGATGATCAGTTGCAGGCGTTCCTTGGCAATGGACGCCGTCCTGGGTTTGCTGCCGCCGAAGATCAGGGAGAACAGGGACATCCTTATTTCCCCCCGAAGAATCGCTTGAACAGGCCGGGCTTCTCGTAGTCGACGTAACGTAGCGGGATGGTTTCGCCGAGGAAACGGCCAACCACGTCAAGGTAAGCGCCGGCAACATCGCTACCGGCAAGGTGGATCGCCGGCGAGCCAGCGTTTGACGATTGCAGTACCACTTCGGACTCGGGAATGACGCCGATGATCGGCACGCGCAGAATCTCCTGCACGTCCTTGTACGAGAGCATTTCCCCGTCCTCGACGCGTTTGGGCGAATAGCGCGTAATCAGCAGATGCTCCTTGACCGCCTCGCCGCCGCTCAGGGCGCGGCGTGACTTGGCCTGGATGATGCCCAGAATACGATCCGAGTCGCGTACCGAGGACACCTCGGGATTGCTGACCACCAGCGCCTCGTCGGCAAAGGTCAGGGCAAGAACCGCGCCGCGCTCGATGCCTGCCGGTGAATCGCAGATGACGTAATCGAAGGCCATGTGTTCAAGTTCCTTGAGAACTTTCTCCACTCCTTCTTCGCTGAGCGCATCCTTGTCGCGAGTCTGTGAAGCCGGCAAGACGAAGAGATTGCCGTTCTCGCAATGTTTGTCCTTGATCAGCGCCTGAGTGAGCGTTGCCTCGCCGTTGAGGACGTTGACCAGGTCATAGACCACACGGCGCTCGCAGCCCATGATCAGGTCGAGGTTGCGCAGGCCGACGTCAAAATCGATGACGGCAGTTTTGTAACCGCGCAGAGCGAGGCCTGATGCGAAGCTGGCGCTGGTGGTGGTCTTGCCGACCCCACCCTTGCCGGACGTTACGACGACAATACGTGTCACAGATCTTTCCCCGCAGGTTAAAGGTGGGATTCTACCCGCAGAATGGGAGTTCTGCTGACTGGCGCCGTCGTTGAAATGGCACTGCCAGTGCCCGCATCGTTGTTAATCCGTCTAGATCGGCTCGACGATGAGTTTCCCTAAGCTGTCACCGGTTTTTTCAGTGAGCCTGACCTGTACCGTCTGGCCTGCCAGATCGGTCGGAACGCCGCTGTCGAAAGTCCGATAGAGGCCCGCAATCGAGACCAGCTGAGCATCGAAACGGGTGCTGAAAATGCGCGCCTCGGTGTCGCCGCTGGCGCCTGCCAGCGCGCGACCGTGCAATGGGGCGTAGATGTGGATGTGGCCGTCGGCGATCACTTCGGCTCCGGAGTTGACCGCGGCGAGAACGATCAGGTCGCCACCACGAGCATAGATCTGTTGCCCGGAACGTAAAGGCCGGGTGAGGAACAGCGTTGCCGACTTGGTGCTTGCAAGCGTGCTGGCGCTGGGCTCGGGTTTCGCTTCCGGCCGCGTTGCCGGAGGCGCTGGCGGCGGCGCTGCCTCCATTACTGGTACGCCGGTTGGCGGTGGCTCTGGACGCTCCTCATCAGCGCGCGGCAGCGCGCGTGCCGAACGGTCGACCGCCGCGTAGGTCGGCAGGCCGGCCGTGCGGGCGCTTTGGCGAAGCTCGTCGCTGCCGCCGCGTACACCCATCACATTCAGCCCGTGGGTTCGGAAAAGCTCCTTCAAAAACTGCCATTTCGCCGACGATACTGCGCCGGCCTGTGACAAGTCGAGCACCGCCGCCTCGCCATCGAAAAACGGATCGTCGCCGAACAGGGCATTGGCTGCTTCGCCGAGTTCGCCCAGTTGCAGGGATCGCAGGCTGACCGTGACGACCGGCAGGGTGCTTCCCTTGAACTCAATCAGCGGTGGGGTGATGTTGTTTTGCGGCATGGGATCGTCAGGGCGCTTTGGCAGGGACTGGGGAAGCGACGAAGTCTAGCGGAATCACCCGCAAAAGCGAACTGCCGTGACGATCTTTCCGTCGCCTGCAGCCGCTGGCACGAGGGCTCAGCCGGCGCCAGTGGTCTGGCGTCGACGGCCTATGGCCAGGCCCGGGCACCCCAGATCATGCGTCTGGCAACGAAATGGCGCAGCGGCGGCACGATGTCGAGCGCCAGCAGTCCGAGGCCACGCGCGATGCGTAGCGGTGCCAGGTCATTGCCAAAGACGCGCACGATGCCGTCGGTGAAAGCGATACTGCCCTTGCGGTCAAGGCGGCGAGCGCGGGCGTAGCTGTCCAGTGTGGCGGCATCACCGGCGTCGCCGCTGGCGTTGGCGAGGATCGCGGCGGCGAGTTCCCAGGCATCGCGCAAGCCGAGGTTGAAGCCTTGGCCGGAGACCGGGTGCAGGCTTTGTGCGGCGTTGCCGATCCATACCTGGCGTGGGCCGAGCAGCTGCTCGCGCACGCGCAGCGCAAGTGGAAAGCTGGCGCGCGGGCCGCTGGCGACAAAATCGAGGCGGCTACCAAATTGGGCACGCAAGGCGGCGAGGAAAGCCCCCTCGTCGAGGTCGAGCAAGCTGGCAGCTTTTTCCGGCGGCACGGTAAACACCAGCGAGTAGTTCTGGGCCAGCGGCAGCAGCGCCAGCGGACCGTCGGGAGTGAAACGTTCCCATGCCCGGTGCTGGTGGCCAGGAACGGGGCGAACCTCGGCGACCACGGCGTGCTGTCGGTAATCGTACACGCGTACAGCGGGGTCGCTGGCGGGAGAGCCTTCGGCATGGACGACGAGCCTGGCCCGGATACGGCTTGCTGCGGCGGTGTTTCCGGCTGGCGCGGCGGGTGCGGCCAGAGTAATCTCGGCGGTCTCGCTGTCGGTGGTGATGCCGAGCACGGTACGGCTGTGCAGACGCTGAGTTGCCTTGCTGTGCGCATGGATGCTCGCGTCGAGGGTGGCCGCGAGATCGCGGTAGCGCATCACGTAGCCAAGCGCGGCGATTCCATGCTCCCTGGCGTCGATCAGCGTGCGGCCGAAGCCGCCGCGCTGCGAAACGTGGATGGTGTCGATCGAGGTCGCCGCAGCGGTGTTCCAGGCGCCGAGGCTTTCGAGGAGCTGGCGGCTGCCATGCGCCAGCGCCAGCGCACGTGGATCGCCGGCCCAGGCCGCATGCGGGCGGCTGTCGAGCAGCAGCACGCGCTGCGGCCCCGCTGCCAGCGCCAGGGCGAGCGCCATGCCGACCGGGCCGGCGCCGATGATGGCGACGTCGACGCTGCTCTCATCGCTGGCGCCGGTGGTGCTGTCGGTTCCCTTCAGCTGCTCACTCATGGCGCATCACTTCCTCGATTTCGGCGACCGTTCGTGGCGCGTTGGTGTAGGTCAGGCAGCCGTCGCCGGTCACCAGGACATCGTCCTCGATGCGCACGCCGATGCCGTGCAGATGCTCCGGGACGCCACTGCCTGGCCGCAAGTAGAGGCCCGGCTCGACGGTCAGGGTCATGCCCGGAAGCAGCCTGACCCAGTCCTCTTCGGCGCTGCCGGTCTTGTATTCGCCGGCGTCGTGAACATCAAGGCCGAGCCAGTGGCCGGTGCGGTGCATGTACCAGGGCTTGTAGGCTTCG
>QPGA01000055.1:10559-25138 GCA_003332265.1 Candidatus Accumulibacter meliphilus | reverse complement strand
CTGTCGGCGTCGGCGCCGGTTTTTCGGCCTGACGTGACCAGGTCAATCACTTCCTTTTGTTGTTGAGAGGTGAGCTTCGCGCGGCGGCCCCCAATCCGGCCTTGCTGCCGCGCGGCGTCGAGGCCCGTCCGGGTGCGCTCGCGCAGCATGGCGCGTTCGAACTCGGCGAACGAGCCAACAATTTGCATCATCATTCTTTCGGCGGGCGTGGAGGTATTTTCAGCTACTGCATCAACCTCGACCGCAAGGCCGATGACTACGTCGGTGACATTTTCGGCCGACGTTATACAGTGATCGACGACATCGAGCGCTTGCCGGAGCGGTTGCCGGAGCTGTTCATGGCGCTGACGCGGTAGGGTGCAACACCGTTTACCGCGCCGCGTCACGCACTCTTGCGGGCTCCCCTCACAAAGCCGGAGGAGGTCACGCTCAGCCCCGCGAGGCCGGACAACAGGAGTAGCAAGGTTCCGGGAAGGGGAACCGGAGTTCCGTCATCGGCGGTGATGGCGAAGGAAAAATTACCACTGGTATCTTTGTCCCAAGGGTCGCCGTATGCCGCGCGATAGAAATTGTCGCCAGTGGCGTCGCTCAACAGCCAGTACCAGTTGGCGTTCGGGTCACCGACATCGAAGTCATTCACCACGGAGAGATAGAACGTGCTTCCGCCGGCAAGGGGGAGGGCACCTGGTAAGCCCAGCTCGTAGCGATACACGGCGGCCCCCGTGATATCCGTCAGCGAAGTCGTCGTCCGCGTCGGAGCCTGCGTGAATTCGGCCATAGGGTTGATTGCCGGACGCCCAGTTCCGTCATCGGCGCTGAAACCAACACGAAACTCATCGAGCGGCAGCGTGGTCGGTGCCGCCGAGTAAGCACCCCACCAGACCACGCCGGACACCAGCGCGTCGGCCGAAAGAACGAAATCGTCGGCTGATTGCGCGGCGGAAGTGCTCGGGAACGCATCGTTGCCGGCTAGCGGCGCCTGCTGGAATACCACGCTCGCCGAGGCAACACTGGCCAGACTGAGCCCCAGGACCAGTGCCACAGTCGAGCGAGCGAGCCGCTGTGGCAGATGCGGATTTCTCTCGCGCAGGAAATCGGTCATTGCATCGTGGTTCTTCATCACACCCCTCCATCAAGGAACTGCCCAGGACAACAACCCATTACCAGTTACACCAGAAGCATATCCACTGAGCCGGACACGAACTGCACGGAATCAACGAGGTAATCGCTGCCGTGCAGGCTGCCATTTGTTGCAAAGGGACTGGCCCCGAAACCACTGCTGTCGGCGTTGCCGTAGCCACCGTAGACGAAATCCTCGCCACGTTGAGCACCTGCCGAGAGAATCGCCTGCTTGAAACCGTCGGCTAGTGAAAGCGAGATCTGTTTCGTCCCGTCCGCCTGGTCAGCGTAGAAGAACAACTCTTCCACCAGATCGTCGTCCGCGTCGAGCAGTTGCAGACGACCCGCCTCGTTCAGCCCGGTGCCGTCGTCGTCGCGAAGAAACCGGCTCAGCTGGAATGTGATCTGGTTGGCTTCCTCATCAAGTACGAAACGCAGCGCCTCAGTCCCATCAATCTCCTGCAGGACGGAGCTGCTCGGCAGCGTCTGGCCGCTGACGCCGAGGTCGCCTGCGGAAACGTCACCCCCTGCCAGGACACCGCTGCCGGAGCTGCCAAAGAGCACATCAGTGAAAGGCTCGGCCTCGTCATCCAGGTTGGCCTTGTGCGAGATACTCACGCCGTCGTGGCTCCAGCTTCGTTCCCACGCTCCAGCGTCGGAGCGCGGCGGACGTGCGGGAGCGTCGCCAATGCTGAATGCAGCGGAGTCGTCGTTGAAGATCACACCCGCGGCGCTACCGGTGGCAATGGTGCCGTTTACCGGATCGTGCAGCGTGACCGCGAAAGCTTCATGGGACTCGATCCGCGTATCGCCCGTGACATCGATGCTGAGCAGTTGTTCTGCGCTCCCCGCTGCAAACACGATAGTCCCAACGGGCAGGACGCCGCCGGCAAAATCATCGGCCGTCGCCGCGCCGGAGACGCCGTACTGGACCCTTGTCTCGGTGCTCAAATCACCGCTACGACTGATGACGAAAGTGAAGGCCGTGAAACCTGTATCGCCCTCGGCCCGTTGCGCATGCACGGGGGCAATACTCAAGATGGGTGGCGGCAGCGTATCGTCGTTCTCGATCGTGCCGACCGCGGAAGCGACCGCGAGGGTCGCGTTGGCGGGGTTGGTCAGGGTGACACTGAAGCCTTCGTCGGGCTCGATGGCGTTGTCTCCACTCACCTCGACAGAGATCAGTTTTTCGTCTTCGCCGGCCGCAAACAACACCGATCCCGCCGGGAAAGCGCCGCCAAAGTCGGTACCACTCGCCGGGTCGACTCCAAAACCGGCCACGAGATAATCGACAGTTGTCTCGGCGCCGGTATCGCCGATACGGCTCACAGCAAAGGTAAACACGGTGTTGCCGCCGTCACCCTCGGTCTTGACCGCATCACGAGCGGTGATCGCCAGTTCCGGGGGTGGCAACGAGTCATCGTTCTCGATCGTGCCGGTAGCACTGGCGGTGGTGACGGTGCCATTGGTCGCATCCCCGAGCGTCACCACGAAACCCTCATCGTCTTCTACCGTGGTGTCAACGCTCACCGCGATGCTGAGCAGCTTTTCATCCTCGCCGGCCGCAAAGCTGATCCTGCCGGTGGGGAGTATTCCACCGAAATCGTCCGCATCGACCGGGTTGGGACCGGCACCGGCTACGGTATAGCCGACCGTGCTTGTCCGGCCGAGATCTCCGGTACGCGTCACGGCAAAGGTCAGCATGGTCGTTCCGCTGTCACCCTCGGCCTTGACTGCGTCGCGAGTGACGATTGCCAATTCCGGTGGCGGTGGCAGGTCGTCGTTCAGGATGATGCCATCGGCACTGGCGGTAGTGATCGTTCCGTTGACGACATTGCCAAGCGTTACCGTAAAGGCTTCATCGGGTTCAACGCCTGTATCACCACTCACGGCAATAGTGATCAGTTTCTCGGTTTCGCTGGCAGCAAAGATCACACTGCCGGTTGGAAAAGCACCGCCAAAGTCGGTCGCGTCGGCCACTTCAACGCCAAGACCGGTGACAAAATAATCAACAGCCGTCTGGGCGCTGGTATCGCCGGTGCGACTAACGACGAAGGTGAAGGCAGTCGTGTCGCTGTTACCTTCGGTCTTGACGGCATCGAAGCCGCTGATCGCCAAATTCGGCGGCGGTGGAACGTCGTCGTTAAGAATGATGCCCGTAGCCGTCTCGGAACCGATGCTGGCGTTAGTCGCATCGGCAAGCTTCACCACGAAATGCTTGTCGGGCTCGGTGGTGCGATCTCCGCGGACCTCAATGGCAATGCTCTTGCGAGTTTCGCCGGCAAGGAAGCTCAAGCTACCTCTTGGGTACACCCCACCGCCGAAATCGTTGCTTTCTGCCGCATCCGGTCCAATACCCAGAACCGAGTAGTCAACAAGGGTTTCGGTCGTCCCGTTGCCCGACCGGATAACCTCGAAGGCCAGCGTCGTGAGACCGGCGTCGCCCTCTGCAGCGATCCCCGTCAGGGCGATGATATCGAGACGTACCGGCAGGTCGCCATCATCGTTTTCGATCGTCGCCGTAGCGCTCGGAGCGGAAAATAGCACACTGTCCCTGTCGGCAGCGTCGACGCTCAAGCGGACGGCAAAGACCTCGCTGTATTCAGCGAGGGTGTCGGCGGCGATGATCACTTCGATCGCTTTCAACGCCTCGCCGTCGTCGAATTTGAGGAACCCAGAGGGTAAGGTGCCTCCGAAGTCATCGGCATTCGCCGGATGGTCTCCAGATGGAAGCACCTGGTAGTTGACGGTCAGTTCACCCGCCACGCTGCTGCTTCGGTAAACCTCGAAGTGTACCGAGGTATTGCCGGTATCCCCTTCCCAGTGCACGCTGTCTGGGCCGACCACCGTGAGGATCGGCAGTGGCGACGGCGCATCGATGATCTCCACCACCGAAGTGACGGGAACGGGGATCGTCGCCCCAAGCAGATAGGACGTATCGCCGGTAAGGGCCAGGTCGAGGATCGCCGCAGCGCGCAGCGCGGGCTCGCTGATACCGGCCTCGTCGACGAGCGCCGTTGCCCTCGTGACGACCTCCTCGGGCAACATGTCGAGAGTGACGATCTGGCGTGGGAAAGCGCGATCGGTGAGTGTTGCCGTGCTCTCGCCGGCGTCGTAGTCGAAGAGGGATGTTGCCTCGGTCACCCGCCAGGAATCGGCATAGGCCCCATAGAGGTCGGCGAAGGACACCGGCTGCGTAAGCACTGTGCCGTCGGCCAATGCCAAGTCGTCCGTCGGGTCACCGTTAAAGTTGCCGAGTAGGCCGTAGAGGGCCCCCGCGTAGGCAGGGTCGACTGTCAGAACCAGGTCGAGACGACCGGCCACCGGCTGCACGATCATGCCTGCTCCGCCGGGATCGGTCAGCGTATAGGTGCTGCCGTCGTATTCGACGAATCCACTGCCGATAGGCAGGACACCCACGTCGTCGGGAACCGTTGTGGCCACTCCGCCCACGCGCAGCGTCGCCTCGGCTCCAGCGGTGATCGTTACCCGGTGGCCATCGATCAGCACCGCCACCGCAGTGATATTGGAGGCCAGATCGCCAACTGCGGTCGTGCGAATCTGCACTGCGACATCGGTGCCGTCGGCGCTCTGCATCGCCACAAACTCGCCAACCGCCTGGAAGTCGCAGGCGAGGCCATCGAGCGTGACCAGATGGGGATCACCGCGCAACACCGGTCTCGGCCACGGCGGCACGGGGTCATCGTTGCTGATCGTGCCCACAGCCTGCCGGTTACCGAAGGTCAGCCCCGTTCCAGGATCGCTCAGCGTGACGTAAAAGGTCTCGTTGGGCTCCTTGTCATTGTCGCGATTGACGTTAACCTGGATCGTCTGCTTACCTTCCCCGTCAGCAAAATGTAGGGTAGGAAAGCTCCCCAGACCCGCGATGTCGCTGCCATCTACAGGGCTGATCGGCCCCGGGGTTACCGTGTACGACAGGTCGAGTTCACCCTTGGTGTTGCTACGCGTAACCATGAACTTGAATGGCGTTGTGCCGCCATTACTTCCCTCCGATCGGCCGACACCGGAGATCGAGACCCGCTGCGCGTCATCGTCCTGGATGGTGCCAACTGCCAACCTGTTGTTGAAGGTCCAGCCTTCAGTCTCGCCCAGCGCGACGAAGAAAGTCTCATCCGACTCTATGGTGTTATCCGGTTGTACCTTAACGGTGATGACTGCGCTGCCAATTCCATCTCCGAAGATAAGTCTGTCGTGGTAAGACAGTCCGGGCACATCGCTGCCGTCTGCTGGACGGCTCGGTCCCGGGGTGACCCCGTACGGCACTTCGAGCGAACCTTCAGTGTTGCTGCGTGTGACTGTGAAGTTGAACTCGGTAAGGATAATCGGGTCTTTTGTGTCCGTCCCTTCCTGCTTGCTCACCGCCGAGACAATCGAGAGCTTCCTGCTATCGTCATCCATGATCGTTCCACGGGCAGTGTCCGTACCGATCGTCGGCGAAGCGGACACGCCACCAGCTTGCCGTTGCGGATGCGACAACTTAACGTCGAAAATCTCGTTCGCCTCGGGAATGGTTTCACCCTTAACCGGAACATGAATCGTCTTGGTCAGGACTCCATCAGCCGCAAAGTCGACCGTTCCGATGATGCGCCCATCGAAGTCGGCCGTCCGATCGGCCCATGGTCCCCCCGATGAGCCAACGGTGACGGCCCAGTCGACACTACACTCGATATCGCCGGCGTGGACGTTCCCACCACGGGTAACGGTAAACGTGAAATCGGTTGTCTTCTTGTCACCCTCCAACTGGCTCGCGTTCTGCGGCGCAATCGAGAAGACGAGATCATCGTCGTTGCGTATTAGGCCAAACGCGGCATCCGGCTGACCGATCTGAAAGTCGTTGGTAGGGTCGGAGAGGGTCACCAGGAAGCCCTCGTCCTCTTCATCCTGGTCATCCGGAGCGACGTGGATGGTCACAATCTTCGATGGCTCGTTCTCGGCGAAGTGAAGCGTATCGGTGGTAAGTCCGATGAAATCGTCTGGTACAGTTGCCGTGTGGGGGTGCGTGCCCGAACCGCTAACCGCGTACTTCACCGAGAAGGCGTCCTGCGACTTGCCGGATCGGCTAACCTCGAACGTGAACTCGGTCGGCGTCACCGGAGCGCTCGTGGCAGTTCCCTCGTCCTTGTCAGCGTCGATGGCCGTGATCGACACCTCCCCGTCACCATCGTCGTCCTTGATCGTTCCCCGAGCGGTGTCCTTGGTCAGTACGGCGTTGAGTGGTTTATCGAGTATCACCGGGAAGGTCTCAGACGGCTCGAAATCCGGGTCGTCGACGATGGCGACCTTTATCGTTTGCGGATCCGTGCTGCCCCTGTGGAAGAACACCGTGCCTTGCAGCACCTTGCCAAGGTCGGTGTCGCTAGCCTGTCCGTAGGCAGCCGGACTCGGCAATTCCACTCTCCAGTTCGCTGCTGAATCATAGTCCAAATCGCCCGTGCGAATGACCTTGAAAACGATCTCACCGTCTGACTCGCGCGCCGTCGCATCGCTCACCGACAAGCGTGGCAACGTGTCATCGTCCTGGATAATCCCGACGGCCTCTCTCTTGTCAGGGACAATCGTCGCATTCTTTATTGCCGACAGCGTGATCTTGAAACCTTCGTCGTTCTCGTTTTTCTGGTTGTCGCCCTGCACACGGATCCGGATATCCTGCGATGTTTGATCCTTCTGGAAGGTAAGCTCGCGAGATAGCGGGAATACCCCCCCCTCGAAGTCGTCGGGATCGGCACCGTCCGTACCATCCGGTGCGATCGTGCACTGGACTACCGAAGTTTTTTCCAGATCGCCCCAGCGAATCACCGTGTAAACGTATTCCGTGACCGAACCGGCATCCCCTTCATACTTGCTGATTGCGGATGGAACGATCCAGACAAGGACGTCTGATGCTTCGTAAGTAATGAGAGTATGAAGCGGCTCGGATGGGGCGCTGTGCGTAGCGACGAACTTCCCTGCCGAGAAATCACCATCTAATTTGATGGCGGTTTCGAATGTGCCACTCGTGTCGGAGTCGACCAATAACAAGCCCGCTGTATAATCGAGTTGGCCACTACCAAACAAGACCCCATCAAAACGTATTATGTCCTGAGGACTAAAGTCGCTGATCGTATCTCCATTCAGAGTTGCTTGACTACCAACGAAAATATCTTTACCGTTGCCACCGATCAAAACATCGGCCCCCACCCCTCCATCAACAGTGTCGTTTCCGCCACCACCATCTATTGTGTCACTCCCCGAAAAACCAAAAATTACATCCGACCTATCTCTCCCAACAAGGTGGTCGTTGAGATAGTCCCCGAGGATTACAGCCGACGAACCGAGGTGATCATTTCGGCTCCCGGGATTATCAACTACAGTTCCACTGTAGGAATCAACAAGTACAACCGTATCAATCCCTATGTAACCAGAAGCGTCAGATAATGTAACTGCATCGACTATTCTGTCGAGCGCGGAAAAATTATGGGAAGCTCGAGTATAAGGCCCCCACCAGTAGTTCCAGATGTGTCCATGATCGAAATACACGAAATGGTCTGTCGAGGACGCGGTGCCGACTCGAGTCGATTT
Organism: Candidatus Accumulibacter meliphilus; assembly: GCA_003332265.1. Taxonomy (GTDB): domain Bacteria; phylum Pseudomonadota; class Gammaproteobacteria; order Burkholderiales; family Rhodocyclaceae; genus Accumulibacter; species Accumulibacter meliphilus. The sequence continues at coordinate 17,440 of QPGA01000055.1, read as the reverse complement.
GGCGTAACTCGTGTCACTAATCCATTCACGGAAAACGGGGTCATTCTCGTATCCAATATGTAGGATGTTTTTTTCTGTGGCAGAACGAGAAACCTCGAACGAGGAAAATCCTACATAACGTGCACTATCAAATACTGTCCCGTCACCATTCGAAAACTCGAAAATCTCATTAGTTTGGCCCCCGCCGCGACTATGGCCTGTGACCCATACGTCTGGCCTATCAATCGAGCTCTCTACGAAAGAGTTGATGGCATCCAAAAGCATAGCTACAGAGTCGTACAAGTGCCCATGTACATAGGTTGGATAAACATATCCTCCTGGAGCTGCTAAGGCAATACTATCGATCTTCCCAAGAGTTAAGTGCGCGGCAACAAGTATTTTCGGCGGATCGCCAGACCCTCCGAGATCAGAATACTGACTCTTCCCGATGAAGAACCCATCGGAATCGAAACCTTTATCTCTCGTTGTAGGATCGAGGTTTCGTATAGGGTCGAACGCCTTATCAGCAAACGCGGGGAGGGCAACTAGTCGTTCCCAACCCCCCGGCAAAGCGGCGAGCCCGTAAGCGCTCTTCGTTAACTGATACACTGTATGCAAATCCTCGCCCGAGATTCCTGCGTCGACTAGCAACGTACGATTCGTAATCGTTCCGACTGCACCATGGCTAGCAACGGTCGCGGCTACTGGCGTAGAAAGCGCAACTGTAAAGTCCTCCGAAAATTCCGAGTGAGCATCTTTCGCTACATCCACCGTGATGCTCTTCAATGCCTCGCCTGGCGCGAAAAAGACGGTGCCAATCGTCGGCCCGTCGAAGTCGCGCCAATCCGTGGGGTTGTCGCCCCAGCCGCTCACAGCGTAGTCCACCGACGAGGTGCCGCCCAAATCCCCGCTCCGTGTCACCTCGAAGGTAAAAGGCGTCACTCCGAACTCGCCTTCCGGCTTTTCTGCATCAAGCGCCTTGATCGAGATCACCGGCAGTTCCGCGATGTAACGAATGCTGGTGCTCGCCGCATCGTTGGGATCGCTTGGTGTTGCCTCAAACCGGCCAGTGAAGCTACCGTCGAGGGCGATGGAGACATTTGTTGTACCGTCGCCAGAGGGATCGATCACGAGCTTGCCATCAGAAAACACGACGCCGTCGCCGGTAAACCGTGCGCCGCTGACCACGATCACATCGTCGGGCGCAAGGTCGGCGATACTGTCGCCATCGAGGTGCGCGAGCGTTCCGATGAAGGTATCCGCGCCGTCACCACCGGCCAGCAGGTCCGCGCCAAGGTTGCCATCAAGAACATCGTCGCCAGCACTGCCGCTCAAGGTGTCAGCGAGCACCGTACCGCGCAGCACGTCGTCCGCCGCGGTGCCGGTCAAGCTGAATGTCTCGAAGTTCCGCGCCGAAACCTGGTTGGCGGTCCCCACCTGCTGGCGAATGAACCACTCGACCGCCAGCGCCGGATCATCAATGGGCGTACCTCCTGCGTCGTAGGCATCCATAAGGATGCCGTCTCCCGGGCCGGCTACCGCTACCGTCGACCACTCGATCACCAGCCGGTCGGTGCCCGCGCCGCCATCGAGCGCATCACTACCCGTCCCAGGATCAAAGAAATTGTCACCGCCATTGCCGATCAGCACGTCGTTGTACGAGCTACCAATGATCAGCTCAATCCTTGATAGCGTGTCCTGACCACCCATGCCATCCTGAAAAGCCGTACCAGGACGTAGATCGACCACTACACCACCCGTTGCAGCCGAATAGTCGACGGTATCGAAGCCGGCGCCGCCGTCAAAGGCGTTATTGCCGGGGCCGCCGCGAAACACATCGTTATAGTTGCTACCGATAACGTTCTCGACGCTGGCAAGGATGTTTTGAAAGCCGTAGCCGTTATTGATGACCAGCCCGAGGCTCATATCAACCAGAACAGCTGCCGGCGCCCCTGCACAACTGACTGTATCGCTGCCGTCGTCACCATCCAGGCGATCACCATCTCGAACCAAAAATGTGTCATCGCCGGCCCCACCGTTCAGCACATCAACGCCGTTCCCGCCGTCGAGATAGTCGTCTCCGTTCCCACCTTCGAGCAGGTCGTCCCCGTCCCCTCCCACCAGGTAGTCAGAACCGCCGCCACCGCGCAGCACGTCCGCCAGCGCCCCGCCGACCAGCCAGTCGTCGTAGGGGGTGCCGGTCACTTCCAGATGTTCGATGCCGCTATAGGTCACGCCGAAGACATTGCTCAGGTAGTAGTAGTACGAGTTGATGTCGCCACCGATGCGGATCTTTACCGTGCCGTCCGGCACGACGCCGTCCCAGTTGATCGCCCCCAATAGGTCGCCCGTGGCGTCGTAGGCATATTCACGGAGTTTGCGGGTATCCCCAGAAAAATCCAGCACCAGACGGTCGACACCCGCGCCTCCATCCACCGTGTCGTAACCCCCATCCTTGTGGTAAATCACATCGTCCCCGGCCCCGGCGTTCACCACGTCGTTGCCGCTACCGCTGTCGATCGTGTCATTGCCGTCGCCGGCATCGATCACGTCATTGCCGCCCCCACTGTTGATCACATCGTTGCCGTCGCCGGTGATCCAGTAGTCACTGCCTCCCGTGCGGGTGTTGTCCAATGCGTCGTTGCCGGCGCCCAAGGTCAGATTGAAACCTTCGATGCCGGTATAGATCGTGCCCCCCGGCAAGACCGTCGTGACCGCCGGATCGTTGTCGAGAGCGAAGTCGCCCGAGAACCACGAGAGGTCCGCCACCAAGGTATCAGTGCCATCGCCCCCATCTACTTGGTCGTGGTTGCGACTGTCTCCGACTTTGAACGTGTCATCGCCGGCCCCACCGTTCAGCACATCAACGCCGTTCCCGCCGTCGAGATAGTCGTCTCCGTTCCCACCTTCGAGCAGGTCGTCCCCGTCCCCTCCCACCAGGTAGTCAGAACCGCCGCCACCGCGCAGCACGTCCGCCAGCGCCCCGCCGACCAGCCAGTCGTCGTAGGGGGTGCCGGTCACTTCCAGATGTTCGATGCCGCTATAGGTCACGCCGAAGACATTGCTCAGGTAGTAGTAGTACGAGTTGATGTCGCCACCGATGCGGATCTTTACCGTGCCGTCCGGCACGACGCCGTCCCAGTTGATCGCCCCCAATAGGTCGCCCGTGGCGTCGTAGGCATATTCACGGAGTTTGCGGGTATCCCCAGAAAAATCCAGCACCAGACGGTCGACACCCGCGCCTCCATCCACCGTGTCGTAACCCCCATCCTTGTGGTAAATCACATCGTCGCCGGCACCGGCGTTTATCGTGTCGTTGCCGCCGCCGGCGTCAATCACGTCGTCGCCATCGGTGCCAGCAATAAGGTCGTTGCCATAGGTGCCGTTTATCAGATTGCTTGTCATGGCCATCTCCAAGATGTAGGAGGCAATTAACATCGCCGGCATGGTTCATGTCGCTTGCCACAAGTGGCCCATCGCGCAAATGCGCCACAGGCTTGACGATCGAGACATTTCCAGCTGTTCGGGCTACCTGGCAAGGCAACGAATGCTTGTTGCTCCAGGTCACTGCCTTTGGCGTGCGAACGAATGGGTGGTGTAAGGCGTAACGAGCATCGCCAATGAAGCGATTCCAGGAGAGGCTGGAAGGACGCAATCACCCGTGTCACCCGGATCTCGGATCCTGTGCATACGGATCGAAGTCATTATTTCCCACCCAGCACCGGTGAAGGTGAGCACAGCAAGATGGGGATCGCGCAGAGGCAGCATGGTTAGCGAAAGGACAACGACCCATTTCAGCTCCCTTCGAAGCACGAACGCTTGGGACGAAGAAAATTTGACGGCATAATCCCGAGTCCACGGACGAACCTCGATATCTTTGCCTGAGCAACGCCGGTTCCAACGAAAGATGGAGGCTGGCCAATGTCGAACCGCTCCGTGCAAGTTCTCCGACGACCCTGTGCGGCACGTCGTGTGACGCTTTCCATGGATCACCCTCACGAACGATGGCGCTCAAAGCGCAGCAGAAAAACACAGTCAATATCGCATAGCCCTTCTTACAGCTTGCATACACGCGGACAAACTTTCGCAATAAATTTGTGCTCATGAGCAAGATATTGCGTGTCAGTGGTGCAATTCGAAGAAACGAAGCAGGTGAGGAGGAGTTGCTTTTCGTCAGTTGCGACGGCGATCCTCCGGGTCCACGGGCAGACCTTCGATGGATTTTCGGATCGACTCCGTCCTGGCTGACGGCTCCACCTGCAGCGCAGTGCGCAACAGGTCGCGGCAGTGACAGTACACACGCAGTGCCTCGGCGCGCTCGCCCAGGTTCTGGAAACAGACCATGAGGCGCCGGTAGTACCGCTCGGACAGTGGCTCCAGGGCAATGGCATGTTGATAGTGTTTGGCCGCCTTGCGCCAAAGTTCGCTGGCTTCGAGGCGTCTGCCCAGTTCATCCACTAGGTTCAGCAGACGACAACGCAAACGCTCCTGATATCGTAAGGCCCACGGATGAGGGTTTTCCCGTTCCAAAAAATCGCCGTGGTAGAGATCCAGCAAGCGATCTCGTTGCGCCAGGAGGTCATCGAGGTCGGCTCCCCATGCGTGGGGTATTTTGTCTCTTGTCGTGCCGAGCAGCCGTTGGAAGCACCACAGGTCGACCCAACACACCATCGGGTTCAGCGTCAGCCGACCGCCCTCAATGATTAGCGATGCGTCGGTGCCGAGAAGTCGGCGCAATCGCAGAAGGGTGGCATCGAAGACGCCACGTCCACTCTTGCTCTCGGCCTCAGGCCAGAGGCTGTCGATCAACCTGGGGATCGCGACTTGACGCCCTCCGAACGAAAGCAGCGCCTGCAACAGCTCGACCGGTTTGTGCTGCAACTGGCTGGTTGCGGCAATGGGCCTGCCATCGACGATCAGGCTGAAGCGCCCGAGGGCGTAGATTCTGACCGGCCATGGCCAGCAGTCTGCTTCGAGACACGGCGGCTTGAGGCAACGCTTCCGGATCAGGCGGCGGGCGTACTCCGGGGCAATTCCGTGCACCAGGGCAAAGGAGCAAAGCCGTCCCATCACCGCCGGGCGGAAGCTGTTGTGGTTGAGGTAGTCACTCGCGGCGCCAATGCTGAATGCCCTCTCCAGCGCCTCGGCGCAACCCTGCTCATCGCCGACATCGAGGGCAAACAGAGCCGCGCACAGGTCGGCCTGGAAAGTCAGGATGCCACTGGCCATCGCCGTGGCGACCTCGCGAGCGCGCGCCAGCACCGGCCATGCCTCGGGCGTCCGACCCAGGGCATGTAGCACCTGCGCCCTGACGAGTTCCCCCAGCGCCTCCTGCTGCGGCCCGCCGTAGCGCCGGGAAATCGCATTGGCGGTTTCGATGTGGGTCAATGCCTGCGCACCTTCCCCATCATCCAGTCTGGCGAGGCCGGCGAGGTAGTGAAAGTGTGCGACGTCGATCTTGCGCTTTGTGTCGAGGGACTTTTCAAGTCGCGCGAGAGCGGCACGACCGCGGCTGAGGTCACCGTTGTTCAGGCGCGCGTAGACCTGCAAGGCGCCGAGCATGAAATCCCACATGCGCAAGCGGTTCTCGCGCGCCAGTCTGCTGCCGGTCTCGGCGGCTGCGGCTGCTTGTTCGCTCTCACCGCGGCTCCAGTGGTGCATCGAGCGGAGGGCCCAGAGCAGCGCCCCGGTGAGCGGCGGGAGCGTTGTTCCTGCCGCGGGTTCGATCGCCTTCATCAGTCGATCGAGTTGGGAATTCAGGCCGACCGCGACCGTGTAGTGTATTTGCAGGTTGCAGCCGAGCAGGATGCGCTGGCTGGGGTCTGCACAGGCCTCGATCTGCAACAAGAGGCGGTCCGCCCAATCATGAATTGCCGGGTCCTGCGGGCGACGGAAGAGCAAGGCGCCGAACATGCTGGCGGTGAAGCGCGCAGCGAGCTCATCGGCCGGCGCGCCGAATTCATCGAGGAGAGACTGCGCCTCGTCCAGCCATTGATCGAGCTTGCTGAAGTCCGCCCATTCCAGGCAGATCAGATCGACGTTTGCCGACCAGGCGAGAAGGCAACCGCGACCACTGCCACGTTCTCTGAACAGCTGGTAGGCACGGGCGAAGCGTTGCTGGCCGGCGGGCGGATCGAACGGGAGCACAGCTGCACCCTGCCAGTAGCTGAGCCACGGATCGTCGGCCACGGTCTCGTCGGGGAGTGCGTCGAGCCAGGCCGACACGGTCCGATGCCAGCCCCGGTCGAGAAGATTCGACGCATTTTCGACGATCAAATGCTGCAACTCGTCCCATCGACGGCCAGCCATCAAGACCTGCGCAGCGGTGTCGACGTCGCCGCTTTTCGCCAGGAGCTCGGCAGCCTGACAGACGACCCCATCTCGCTCTTTGCCCGGCAAATCGGACTCGGCGCGCAGGAGCAGGAATTCGCGCAGCAGGGGATGAAACTCGTACTGCAATTCACCATCGACTTCATGCGCGGAAGTAAAGATGTTTTCGGCGTGCATCGTTGCGAGCATCTCTAGGGCTGCCGGGTTGTCGGCAAGGGCGCAAGCCATCGCCGGCGTTATGCGCGGCAAGTGGGCCAGCTTGAGGAGAAAGCCACGAACTTCTTCGGACTGGCAGTCGAAGACTTCTTTCGCCAGGTAATCGAAAAGTCCGCTGCCACTGGCGAGGCGCCGTTTGCCAGCGGGAAAGGACTCGGGGTTGTCGAGCTGCAGCAACAGCTTGAGCCCGGCTGGCCAGCCGCCGGTCACCTGGTGCAAGTGGCGCATCTGGTCGACACTGCGCGTCCGGCCCGCGGCGGAGGAAAGTCGCTGCACCGCGATGGATTCATCCTCGGTAAACATGAGCTCGTCCGCATCGAGCACGGCCAGATCGCCGTTGGCCCGCAGACGCACGC
>QPGA01000055.1:0-10429 GCA_003332265.1 Candidatus Accumulibacter meliphilus | reverse complement strand
CGTGGTACCAGAGGGCTGGAAGCTTCCGCGCACTGAGGTAGCTGGCGATCAGGGTTGTCTTGCCAGCGCCGGCAGCACCGCTCACCCACACCGCCGGATGTTCCAGACATTCGTCGAGGCGCTTGAACAAGCGCTCGCGAGGATGAACGCGAGCGAGCCGCGGACGGCTCAACTTGGCCAAGGCTGGAGACCTCCCCCTTACAGGCATCCGATTCTCCCTCTTCTTCCTGTACCTGCAGTCCCGATACAGCATTAAATGCTAAGGCGATCTCTACCAATATTCATACCGTTCAAGCCGGTCGGATCAAGATGTCCCACTTGGGTAGGAAAGGAATGGGTTTCGTTCCAGCCTGGACTCAATGCGCGCTTGGTAATCGCCGAGGGCCGGGGTCTTGCCTTGGTAGCTTTCCACCGGCGGGCGCTTGACGCCCTTGACCGGGTTGTGCGTCACGGCGTTCTTCTCGCACAGGTACTCGAACAGCGACGACAGCGCCGCCAGGCGATGGCGAACGGTCATGCCGCTCAATGCACGCTGCACCAGGTCGTCGCGCCAGGCGATGACGCGGGCGCGAATTACGGTGCGAAATTCCTCGGGCTTCGCGATGCCGGTGAACTTCATGAAATCCCCGAGGGCGTTTTCGTAGGCGCGGCGGGTAGCCTTGTTGCCGAGATTGGCGAACCATTCGATTTCGGGGGGGACATCGGCCAGGCGCTGGAACTGTTCGGTGGTCAGGAGCTGGGAAGCGACGGCCGGGAGGGCGGGAGGGGGCTTGTGTCGCTCACGGGCAATCCTCGTCAACGTCACGTGCCGAGCAAGGTGACGCCGAGCGCAGCGGCCGCGGCGCGCAGTTCCTGGTCAAGCGTCGCCAGAGGCAAGCCGCGTCGCTGAGCCAGTTCGAGATAGGCCGCATCGTAGACGGTCAGCCGAAACCGGGCCGCCAGTTGCGCAGTGACCGCCCATGCCTGGCTGGCCGTCTCTTCGTCGATCGCCACCGGGAGGTCGCACAAGAATCCGGCAAGGCGTTGCCGGTGTTCGGCATCGATCCGACGGCGACGCTCGGCCATCGCCAGCGCGTTAAGAACCTCCAACGGCCACAGTGCGGGCGCGTCAGCCCCGGACTCAACGATCCGCTCAAGCAAGGCGTCCGTGGCGTCCGTGCGTTCATCGTCGAAGCACCAGCTCAGGCTCACCGAACTATCCAGCACAAAACTCACGGGCGGCCCTCGTTGACCAAATCCTTGATCTTGAGGCCGCCGAGCGTGACGTCACGCCGGGCATCGAGAAGCCCGTCCGCCGCCCGACGGGCCTTGGCGCGGTCGAAACCGGGTTCGGCCGGTACGAGCCGTGCCACTGCTTTGCCGCGCCGGGTGATGAGGACTTCCTCGCCGTTCTCGACCCAGTCGAGCAGGGTGCCGAGTTTGTTCTTGGCCTCGAAGGCGCCGATCTCACGCATGGGTGCTCCTCCATTAGACATCTAGCTGAGCGGCTAGCTTATCACAGAGCAGTTACTGGGACTCAAGGGGGAGAAGGGCGGCCCATAGTACTATTGATGAATAGCTTATCAATAGTCTCTGGGGGGCTGACCTATGGACCGGAGCGTTTCAGGTTTGCCTTTTGCGACGCCCAAGGCGACGGGTAGCAGGTTGCCCGAGTCGAAGGCGGCGACGGTCGCGAAATCCGGCGTCTGCTGCAGGCTGCTGGCCGTCGCCAATCACCAGGGCAGGGGCCTTGGCCAGGGCGTCCAGGCCGCCGACTGCATGGAAGCAGCCTTCCTTGCGGCTGTCCTTGGCGAAGCGCTTGGTGCCGTCCTCCTGGATGTACTGATCGTCCATTGCTTGCCGTCGGCGTCGGTCGCCGGGATATAGGTTTCCCGGCCTTCCTTGTCCATGCCCTGACTGTACGTCTGAAGGTCCGGCGCGGGCCTGCTTCTCATCAGCCAAGGAGGCCTTCACGGCCCGTGTGGATATACAATACAAAATGTATAGCATTGCTCAGTGAGGTAGGTCATGCAGGTCAGCAAGTCGGCCAATAGTCTCGCGGTTCGGCTTCCCGCTGCCGTTGTCGAGGCCATGAGTTTGAAAGAGGGCGACGAGATCGAGATTGAGGTGGCGGGTCCGCAGGCTTTCGCAATTGCCAGGAAACCCGACGTCGCCGAACTCCACACCCGGCTCCGGAAATTTCGTGGCCGCTTGCCGGCCGACTTCAAGTTCGACCGGCCCGAAGCCAATGAGCGACGCTGAGCACTTCGTCGATACCAATGTGCTGTTGTACCTGCTTTCGTCCGACGAAGCGAAAGCACGGCGAGCCTAACGGTCATGACATGTCGAGACACCCCTGATCATGAAAGTCATGACCGCCCCCCTCTTCCCCCGGCCCTTCTCCCGCGAGGGGAGAAGGGAGTTTCGTGAGTCGCATACGCGACTTTCACATTAAGAGATCACCCAGGCGGGCGGCATCATCAGCGTGCAGGTCCTCAAGGAATTCCACTCGCTTGCTTCGCGCAAGCTGGGGATGTCGCTGGCCGAAATCCGCGAGGTGCTGGCGACGATCCGGAAAGTCCTGCGTGTTCAGCCGCTGACGGAAGAGTCGCATGCATTAGTCGTTCACAGTCAAGGAGTTGGGAAGGCAGTCGCTTAAATAAGCAAGTTATTGTTGTTAAACAGTTTTCAGGCCCTTAAGACGGCTTGTGAAGCGCATCGCTTTAATAAGATCATGCCCAGAACGGCAAGTAGCGAGCGAACTTGCGTGCGGTGCCGACCCGTTTCCATGTCCTCAAACTGCCGGTGGCCATACAACATCGAGCGTCCGCCGGAGCTGTTCATGGCGCTGACGCGGTAGCGGGGAAGGGCAGTGGCGAACCCGGGGAGCCCAGAGGAATACGGGAATAGGGGATGAGGGGATGAGGGAAACGACACGGCTAACGGTCATGACATGTCGAGATACCCCGGATCATGAAAGTCATGACCGTTTCCCTCTTCCCCTGACCCTTCTCCCGCAAGGGGAGACGGGAGTTTCGTGAGTCGCTTGCGCGACTTTCACATTAAGGTTCTCACTCAGCCTTGAAGATCTGCATACATTTTAGTAAATTAGATGCATCGAATGCATTCTTGTGAGGTGCTGCTATGGCCATGCTGACAGTCCGCAATTTGCCCGACGAGGTACACCGCGCATTGCGGGTGCGGGCCGCTCAACATGGGCAGAGCACTGAGGCCGAGGTCCGCGAGATTCTGGCGCTCGCGGTGAAGCCCGAGACGCGTGTTCGCCTGGGCGAAGCCCTTGCGGCATTGGGCCGCGAGATTGGCCTCACGAACGAGGATTTCGAGGCCTTCAACCAGGAGAGAGACAAGACGCCGGCCGAACCGCTGAGGTTTGAATGATCGTTCTCGATACCAATGTCGTTTCCGAGGCGATGAAACCAGAGCCGCATCCGGCCGTGCGCGCCTGGCTGAATGATCAAGTCGCCGAGACGCTGTATCTGTCCAGCGTGACGCTGGCAGAGCTTTTGTTTGGCATCGGGGCGCTCCCGGCCGGCAAGCGCAAGGGCTTGTTGACACAGGCTCTTGACGGTCTGATGGGAATGTTCAGGGATCGGGTGCTGCCATTCGACATCGATGCCGCACGGCGCTATGGTGAGCTGGCCGTGAAGGCCAAGGCCGGCGGGCGAGGATTCCCGACCCCTGACGGCTACATCGCCGCGATCGCAGCCTCGCGCGGGTTCATCGTGGCGTCACGCGATACAGCTCCCTATGAGGCCGCCGGCGTCACCGTCATCAATCCGTGGGAAGCGTAGAGATGCCCAAGATGCCCAGATGCCGGCGGATGGCACAACTTTTTGCTCTACCCGCCTCAGCTTGACGGAGTTTTCTGGGCTTCCGGCTTACAGCCCATTCCAGCCCCTTGCAGCGGCTTTCACCAGGTCAGAATCATTCGCGTAATAGCCACGGCTGCGGCAAGGAAATATCATAAACTGACGGCAATTCCATGGGCGAAGGGGAGCCAATCATGTCGCGAACGATGCAGCAGTTTGAAATCGATGGTCAGCGTATCTGGGTCGAAGTCGAGGATGTTCCCATCACCGCCACGAGCAAGTTCAGCAACACCGCCGCCGGCGGCGGCGCGGAGCTTGCGGCAACGGTCACCAGCGTTGATCTTTCAGCAACCCTGAGGGCGCTGATCGGGCCGGTCAGGGCGGCGCTGGAAAGCTTCAAGCCGGATGAAGTGAACGTCGAGTTGAGTTTGGGCCTCGCCGGAAAAGTCGGCGTTTTCGTCGCTTCCAGCGAAGCCAGCGCGCAGATCAAGATCAGCGCCAAGTGGAAGCCGACGGTCGCCACGGAGCCGCCAGCGGGCTCAGCGGGGTAGGCCTCTGATGGTCACCAACGGGCTGGTTTCGCTGTGGAAAGCGAAGGATTCGATGAACGCTGCCGATTTCGCCTGCAGCGGCTTCTTCATTGCCCCGGGCTTCATCGTCACTGCCGCGCACGTCGTCGATGGCGGCCTAGACCTTTGGGCCAGGCCGGAGGCCGGTGCAACGACTGCTTACCAGATCAGCTCCGAAGTTCACAAGCACGCTCACCTCGATGTAGCGCTCCTGCGTATCGACACCATGCCAGGCTGCGCGATCTGCCTGGCGCCTCTGCTTGACCCTGCGCTTCCGCCTGAGCTGCGACTGTACGGATATTTTGAAGGTGATCGGGAGGCCGCACAGGCGGTCACGGCGCTAAATTTCGATGACACCCACAAGCACTACCGGATCAACGTCAAACAGCCCGAAGGACATAGCGGCAGCCCGCTCTGCCTTGGCGAGCGAGTATGGGGCCTGGCGATTCGCCACTACACAGACGGGAACATCCATCGCGGCTGCGCCCTCGCCTGCCATCAGTTCTGGAGCTGGTTTTGCGAGCTCTTGCCTGAGCTCGGGAAGGCGAAACCGCCACCGCAATGGGACGAATGGGTAGCCAGCGGCCGCTTGGCAATGGCGCAGGCGTTCAAGGGCGTCGTGTTCGACAAGTTCGCGCAGGTGTTCACCCGCCACAGCGACGGGCTGCCGCAAAGCCTGAGCGAGGTTTTCGCCGACAACACCCCAACGACGCTCGGCGAAAACTGTGTTGAAGCCTTGATCGTGCTCCTCGAGCAGAGCCGTGCGGTGCTGCTCGATGGCTCGCTGGTGCTTGGCAAGCACGAGCGGCAGGCTGCGCGGGAGCGCTTTCTGAGTGCCATGGGCAGTGCGGCCAGGCTGTGCCTCGACCCTGCGCAGCTGCATGCGCAAGGGATCGATCCGGAGGGGAAACTGGCGTCGATTTTCGATGTGCGGGCGTCGACCGTGCCTGGCGCAGCGCTTGCCGGACGCCCCGAGCCGCATCATGCGTGGGCGCTGGGCGAGGATTGCGGCCTACCGAGTGTGAAGGACAAATACGCCTTCGAGCTGCCGATCGAACTCGGCGAAGGCGCTGCCCGCCAGCAGGCGCTGGCTACTGCAGCACACCAGTGCTTTGCCGGGTTGGAAAGCACACCGAGCAAGATTGACGCTGCTCTGCGGCGCAAGATTCGTGCGAGCGCCCGCGCCGAGGCAAGGCGCCGCCGCGCGCGCTTTCTGGTTTTGCTCAACGAACTCACGGCCGCCGAGCGCAAGGAGCTGCAAGCCTGGGTTGCGGAGAATCTCGGCGTCAACCTGCTGCTGCTCAAGTCACCGGACAGCGACACAGCGAGTCCGTATCTGTTCCAGGAAGAGGACCTGCTGGCCCAGATCTATCAATTTCTCAGCCTGATTTCAGAACCGGAATGGAACCCCACATGACCCTGCCCGCCTACGACAAGACCGAACTGGACCTGCCCGCGATGGGGGCCTGGCCGGCCAGCCGGCATCGCTTCGACGCCGATCAGGTGCGCGCGCTGCGCGCGGCCGAAGCCGCCGGGCGGCCCTTGCTGGTGCGCGGCGACCCGGGCACCGGCAAGAGTCAGCTGGCGCATGCCGCGGCGGTGGCTGCCAGGCGGCTCTTCCTAAGCGTCGTCGTCGACGCGCACAGCGAGGCCAGCGACCTGCTCTGGCGCTTCGATGCCGTCGCCCGGCTCGCCGACGCCCATCTCGCCGCCGTTCCCGGCAGCGACTCGCCGCGCGACCTGCAGCCCGCGCGCTATGTCGAACCCGGCCGGCTGTGGTGGGCCTTCGACTGGCAGAGCGCCGCGCACCAGCTCGGCGAGACGCGTGTCGGTGGAATCGCCCCCGAGTTGCCGGACGATGAGTGGACGCCCGCGCGCGGCACGGTGCTGCTGATCGACGAAATCGACAAGGCCGAGGCCGACCTCCCCAATGGCCTGCTCGAAGCGCTCGGCAACGGGCGCTTCGCGGTGCCGCCGCTGGGAACAGTCGTCGCCCGACCCAAGGACGTGCCGGCGCCGCTGGTCATCGTCACCTCCAACGAAGAGCGCGAACTGCCGCCGGCCTTCCTGCGCCGCTGCCTGGTGCTGACGCTGAAGCTGCCGAAAGCGCCTGGCGAGCTGGCGAGCTACCTGGTCGATCGCGGCAAGCTGCATTTTCCGCAGCTGCACCAACAGTACCCGACGGCACTGGCGAGCGCCGCCGAGCAGTTGATCGGCGACCGCGCCAAGGCCGTCGAAGAAGGCGTCTATACCCCGGGGCTGGCCGAGTATCTCGACCTGCTGCGGGTGCTCGAGAAAATCGGCGGCGATCCCGCGCCGCTGCTCAAGGAGCTCAGCGCCTACTTCTTCGACAAACAGCCGCCAGCATGAAGTCGTGCGTAGCGTCCGCACCGCGCGCGCCGGACGCCACGCTGCCGCCTCGCCAGAGCGCCGTCAACCGCGCCGACCTGCTCTGGCTGCTGCAGCGCACGCCTGCGGACGAAGCACGCGAGGTCGCCGCGCTGCTCGGCTTCTGCCGCGTCGAGCCAGACGAGCCGGTCGAGCCAGTCAAACAGCGCGTCAAGCCGGTACCTGCCGGGCAGGCGAAGCCGACGCGTGATGAGGCGCCGCCAGCCGGCGCTCGGCCACGCTTGCGTGCCAGCCACTTCGCCGTCATCGAACACCAGCGCTATCCCGCCGAAGACAGCCGCCGGCGCGACGAAGGTGAGCATGGCGACCCTGGCCATGGCGACGGCGAAATCTTCGCCTCCCTGCAGGGTGATCCCGACCACAGCGCCCCGCCACACATCCCGCTCAGCCCGCCATCGCGGCTCTCGGTCTTCCTGCGCCGCAGCCTGCGCACGCCGCGGCCCGGACCACAGGTCGACCTCAGTCGCCTGATCGACCAGCTGGCGCGCGTTCGCCTGCCGCGCCACCTGCCGCGCCAGAATCGCCCGCGCTGGAGCCGTGACGCGGCGCTGATCGTCGATCTCAGCCTCGCCGCCTGGCCGCTGCGCGACGACCTCATCGAGCTCGCCGAGCAGGCGCACGCGCTGTCGGCGGGCCGGCTGCCGGTCCTCTGTCGCGACAGCACGCGGTCCTGGTCGCGGCGCCTGCCCGGCCGCGAAGTCGCCTGGGCCACGGTGGACGAGGCGGCCTTGTTCGAGGTCCGGCACTGGCTGATCGCCGGCGACGCCGGCAGTCTGTCGGCCGACCCGGAGAACCGGCGCTACTGGCGCACCCGTTGCCAGGGGCAGCGCGCGCGTGGCGGCGAGCTGACCCTGCTCACTGGCGACGCCGACCGCGAATGGACGCGTCGCCTGCCTCGCCAGGCGCGTTTGGTGGCCTGGGAACACGGGCGACGCCTGCTCGCTGCGCGCCAGCCCGGCCCGACGACCGCAGACGACCGCCAGCGCGACGCCGCCAGCCAGCGGCTGCTCGCCGCACTATCGCTGGCGGTCGTCGTCGAACCGGGCCTGTTGCGCGAGATTCGCCTGGCGCTCGGCGTTTCGATGGCCGGCGAACTCGCCGTCTGGAACCACCCGCACAGCGAACACTGCATTCTCGGCATGCAGATTCGCCGCGAACACCTCGCCGACTATCGCCGCCAGCTCCTCGCCGAGCTGAGCGCCGCGCAACGTCGGCGTGTCGCCGAAATCATTGCCACGCACCATGCCGGCCATTATCGTGCGATTCGCTGCGAGGAAGCCGCGCTGGCCGCCGAACTGGCCGGTTTCGAGGTCGAACAGGCGCTGGCCGACTGGGCCAGGGCGCTGCGCACCCTGCGCCGCAAACCCGGGGGCGACGCCGCGCGCGAGTTCACCTCCTACCTCGGTCGTACCGGGCTGCGCGCGCACGCCAGCCTGTGGCAGGCCATCCCCGACCTGGCCGACGCCTATGTCATCGCCCGGCGCGAAGCCCTGCAGAATGGCGCGGCGATTCCGCTCGGGCTGCCGGGCAGCAGCCTGGAACGTCATCTCGGCACGCCGGGGCCGGCCGGCGCAGCGCGGCGCTGGTGGCTGGTGCAAAACGAAGCCGGGCTGGCAGGCACCGCGCTGCCACTCCAGCCCGGGCAGTTTCTGCTTGCCGAGTGCGAGCCGGCGCAGGGTTTCGACCTGCAAACGCCACAGCACGGCCGCCAATGGCATGCGCTGNTTTCGGACTTTTCAGAAGCGGACCGCCGTGGCTTTTCCAAGGGCCGACAGGGGACCGGCTCCAGCCTCGCAGCCTCAAGCGAGAAGAAATAAAAAGTAGGCAGACGATAACAGCCATGAGATACCTGCTCTTCGCCATTCCAGCGTGCCACCTGGGTCTCGCCGACACCGTCCACAACCGGCTGCTTGCCGGCGACCGTAGGTTTTGTTTACGCCACGGTTTGTCGACGCAGACAGCCGCCCCGCCCGCCGCTTTCGTCGCATTTACCCCCCTCCGCAACGCCGATGGCAAGCGCCAGTTTCCCCTCTGATCCGCCCTTACCGCCCGAAGGGCAGCGACGCCCGCCGGTGCTGCCGCTGCCCTGCGCCTCGGCCTGGGGCGACGACGAGTATGGCTTGTGGGTCGAAGTCGAGATCGCTGGCGTCGTGCAGTGTTTTCGCTGGATCGAGCCGGGTGAGTTCTGGATGGGGTCGCCGGAGGACGAGACGCAGCGAGAGGAGGGCGAAGGGCCGCGGCATGGCGTGCGCCTGACGGCGGGCTATTGGCTGGCCGACACGGCATGTACGCAGGCCCTGTGGCAGGCGGTGACGGGCGATAACCCGAGTGGCTTCAAGGACGACTCGCTGAATCCGGTCGCGAACGTGAGCTGGAACGACGTGCAGGCTTTCCTCGAACGAGCGCAGGGAATGCTGCCGGGGGTCAAGGTCGAGCTGCCCACCGAGGCTGAATGGGAATACGCGTGCCGGGCGGGGACCGAGACGCCGTTCAGCTTCGGCGCGACGATCAGCCCGGCGCTGGCCAATTACGATGGCAACCATCCCTATGGCGGCGCCGAAAAGGGCTATTACCGCCAGAAAACCGTGCCCGTGAAATCCTTCGCGCCGAACCCCTGGGGTCTCTACGAGATGCACGGCAACGTCTGGGAATGGTGCGCGGACGGGCCGCGGGAGTACGACAGCGAGGTGCACGAGAACCCACGCGGACCCGAAGCGGAGGGAGACGCTGCCCCCCGCGTCTTGCGCGGCGGCTCGTGGGCCCGCGTCGCCGGGGGGTTGCGCTCCGCGTGCCGCTTCCGGTGGCAGCGCGGCCTCCGCCTCGGGAGCGCCAACCAGGGGTTCCGCTTTTCCCTGAGGTCCACTGGCCAGGAGGCAGGCGCGGAGCGCCAGCCGGGCGCAGCCGGGGTTGCGCCGGAGGCGTGACCTTGCTTGGCGCTTCTTGGGCTGAGGGACGAAGCCCAAGCGCGACAAAAAAATCAAGCGTCGCCGGGTCGGCGAGAGCGCGCGCCACCCGGCCGATTGTCGATCTTCGCTGCAATGATCCTTGCTTTGGCCTTGCTTGCCGGTAGCTCGGTCCTGTGGTCCGAAGACATGCAGCACGAGCTGCTCGTCGAACAGCGGCTCGTCGTCCGGAACCCGTTTCGCTGATTGGCAGGCTGCCACATCCACATTTCAGTGCTCGCGGCAGCCCCTGGCTGGAATCAAGGCGGCTTGAGGGACGCAACAGGCCGACTCCGCTGAGTGCTGCGGTCGCGGGCCGGAATCTGGCGTAAGCTTGCAGCCGGCGTGTCCTGGCTGGTCAGCTCCACAGGCGCACCGGATGGTTTTTCTCCAATACGGCTGTCAAGCTGCTGTGGCAGTCGCCTCTCACGCAAGCGAAAGGAACCGCAATGGCACGAATCGAAAAGGACTTCCTGGGCGAGAAAGAACTGCCCGACGACGCCTACTACGGCGTGCAGACGCTGCGCGGCCTGCACAACTTCCACATCACCGGCATCCCGATGTCGGCTGAGCCCTTCTTCGTGAAGGCTTTCGGCTACGTGAAGAAGGCGGCGGCGCTGACCAACCGCAATCTCGGCGTCATCGATGCCAGGATCGCCGACGCGATCATCGGTGCCTGTGACCGGCTGATCGCCGGCGA
>QPGA01000054.1:23128-26624 GCA_003332265.1 Candidatus Accumulibacter meliphilus | reverse complement strand
CATGAGCTGAACCAGCCGATTACCGCCCTGTCCGCCTACGGTTCGGCCTGTGAAGAGCTGCTCGCGCGCGGCGAAACCGGTGCGCGCCTGAAGGAAACCATCCGGCTGATGGTTGCCGAATCGTATCGCGCGGCCGAGGTGGTGCGCCGCCTGCGCGATTTTTTCCGCACCGGTACGACCCGGCTGGAGCAGGTTCCTCTGGGCGACTTGCTGGCGGCGGCAACGGCCTCTTTCGCGGCACCGGCGGCCGGCGCCGGCGTGACTCTTACGGTCGAGCCGGTGCCGGATGGTGCTCTCCTCGCAGATCGCCCGCAGCTCGAAGTGGTCCTCCGCAATCTGCTCGCGAACGCTCTCGCTGCGGTCTCCGAGCAGCCCGCCGACCGACGCCTGGTGACTATCTCCGCCGCTCTGGAAGGCAGTGACCGGATCTGCATCAAGATCGAAGACAGCGGCCCGGGCTTTAGCGGCAGTGCCGCCGCACGGCTGTTCGAGCCATTCAAGTCCAGCAAATCGAGCGGGCTCGGACTCGGATTGGCGATCAGTCGGGCGATCGCCGAGGCGCATGGCGGCAACCTCTGGGCGGAGGTGGGCGACCGCGGTGTGTTTCGGCTGCTGCTACCTTTTGAAAGGGAATCTGCAAATGCCTGATTTGAACGTCTTCATCGTCGACGACGATGCCTCCGTGCGCGATTCCCTGGGCCTCCTGCTCAGCCTGCGTGGCTACCGCACGGCGATATTTTCCGACGCCGAGAGCTTTCTCCAGGGCTTGTCGTCGGACTGGCGTGGCTGCATTCTGCTCGACATCCGCATGCCGGGAATGGATGGCCTTGCCCTGCAGCGACGCCTGCTCGAACTCGGCTGCAGCCTGCCGGTGATCGTCATCACCGGGCATGGCGACGTCGAATCGGCACGCCACGCCTTCAAGGCGCAGGCTGCCGATTTCCTGGAAAAGCCGCTCGACCAGGCCAAGCTGATGGCGGCGATCGACGACGCCCTGTCCCGGTATCAGCTCAGCCGACACGAGAACGAGCAGCGCGCCCGCCTTGCCGGCCTGCTGGCGACGCTGACGCCGCGTGAGCGCGAAGTCATGGCGCTGATCGTCAGCGGTAGCCACAACCGCGACATCGCCGAGGAACTGGGCATCAGCCCGCGTACCGTCGAAGTGCACAAGGCGCGGGTCATGCAGAAGCTGAACGTCGATGGCGTCGCACAACTGGTCAGGTATAGCCTGGGGAACTGCTGACCCGCTGACCTGCTGACCTGCAATTCGCTGGCCGCGGTCCCCGGCCACGAAGGGTGACGGCGACCTTGCAGCAGCGGCCTGCAGGGCAATCTGACAAAATGAACTGTTTCAGTTACGATTTGTTTCGTAATGTCACAATCACGCACGCGCAGGCGATATCGGAGCAGGGCTCGCAGGCTGACCGAAGTCGTAGCGGGTGCAGCGAAGCGCATTGCCGACACGGCGTGAAGCCCCGGCTTGGTGGCAGCTACGGCGGTCGCTTGTCGAGGCAGTTTTGCTGCCCGGCAAAGCACCGAAAGTAGGCCATTGAGTCAGCAAGCCGTTCATTGCAGCCAACACGAAGGAAATGGATCATGCAGTTGTTGCCCCGCGTATTGCTGGCCGTCATGGCCGTTCTTTCTCCCGTGGCCGCTTTCGCTGCTGGAGGGGGGTCCTCGACGGCGCTCGACCTGACCACCCACTGGGCAGGTTTCGCTGCGCTGGCCGTGTTCTTTCTCGCCTACGGGCTGGTCATTGCCGAAGAAACCTTGCACCTGCGCAAGTCCAAGCCGGTGATGGTTGCGGCAGGGATCATCTGGACGCTGGTGGCGATTGTCTATGCGCAGAACGGCGACACGCATACCGCCGAGATCGCGGTACGCCACAACCTGCTCGAATTCGCCGAACTGTTCCTGTTCCTGCTGGCGGCAATGACCTACATCAACGCCATGGACGAGCGTGGCGTCTTCGATCTGCTGCGCGTCAAGCTGGTTTCGCAAGGCTTCTCGCTGCGTACCATTTTCTGGATCACCGGTGCCCTGGCTTTCATGATTTCGCCGGTCGCCGACAATCTGACCACCGCCTTGCTGATGGCGACGGTGGCGAGCGCCGTCGGCGGGAGCAACAAGAAGTTCGTCGGTGTGGCGTGCATCAATATCGTCATTGCCGCCAACGCAGGCGGTGCCTTCTCGCCATTCGGAGACATTACGACGCTGATGGTGTGGCAGAAAGGCCTGGTGCAGTTTGGCGAGTTCTTCCGGCTGTTCCTTCCTTCCGTGGTGAATTGGCTGGTTCCCGCGGCGATCATGAGCCTGGCCATCGGCAATTCATCGCCTGATCCGGTCAAGGAAAAGGCGGTCCTGCAGCATGGTGCCTGGGTTATCGTCGCCCTCTTTCTGGGCACCATCGTCATGGCGGTCTGCGCCCACAACTTCCTGCACCTGCCACCGGTCATGGGCATGATGACCGGCCTGGGTGTGCTGAAATTCTACGGCTACTACCTCAAGCGGCGCGCACACTTCAGCGACCGCCCGGCAGGGGAGCACCTGGGCGACACGGCTCTGGCCATGGAGCCGGCAGTGCCGAGCGTGCCAGCGCACGGCAGTGCTGCTGGCCAGTACAACATTTTCAAGGCTCTCGAACGTGCCGAGTGGGATACGCTGATGTTCTTCTACGGCGTCATCCTCTGTGTCGGCGGTTTGGGTACCATGGGCTATCTGTCGCTGGGCTCGGCGTTGATGTACGGCCAGCTCGGCCCAACGACGGCCAATATCCTGGTCGGATTCCTGTCCGCGGTGGTCGACAACATCCCGGTGATGTTCGCCGTGCTGGCCATGCAGCCAGACATGGACCTGGGTCAGTGGCTGCTGGTCACGCTGACTGCCGGCGTCGGTGGCTCGCTGCTTTCGGTAGGTTCCGCCGCCGGAGTTGCGGTCATGGGACAGGCGCGCGGCGTCTACACCTTTTTCTCCCACCTCAAGTGGAGTTGGGCGATTCTGCTGGGCTACGCGGCCAGTATCTGGACGCACTTCCTGGTTAATGCCAAGGCGTTTACCTGAACACCCTGGTTTTGACTCTTCGCACCGGCAAACGGGAAGCTGCCCACGACCGCTTGTGCAGTTCTCGCCGTGTTCGCCTACCGTCGCGACAGCAGCTGTGCAGCAATCGACTCGAGTTGCGGGGCCACTTCCTCAAGGTGCTGGCGGCCGATGTCGATGGCTTCGCGAGCGCGGTGGAAGTCCATCAACTGGAAGTCGGCGAGGTCGGGGCGTAAGACCAGGTCGGCGGGGTCCATGGCCAGGCGGCTGCGCGTGATGTGGTCCTGCATGATGTTCACGGCGCCGCTCATGACTTCGAATAAACCGGGATCGCTGCGCCTGCTGCGGAAGGACTCCACCAGGCCGTCCACCAGGCCGGCCCACTTGCGCAGAATGGCAATGCCCTCGGCGCTGGCTTCGGGGGTGGCCTGGACTGCGGCGTCACTTACCGCTGCCC
>QPGA01000054.1:18561-22418 GCA_003332265.1 Candidatus Accumulibacter meliphilus | reverse complement strand
CTTTACAGCAGGGGAGCTGATCCCTATAATGCCGGCTTCTTTCGCGCGGGGGTATAGCTCAGCTGGGAGAGCGCTTGCATGGCATGCAAGAGGTCCGCGGTTCGATCCCGCGTACCTCCACCAACAAGCCGAAAGAAGTTCCGGGTCCCCATCGTCTAGAGGCCTAGGACACTACCCTTTCACGGTAGGTACCGGGGTTCGAATCCCCGTGGGGATGCCAATATTCGCCGAAGCAAGAGCGTTCGCTCCCTTGTCTGGCTTCGGCCCAGGGTTATCAAAGAGGCGCTCAGCGCGATGAAATGCGCGCAAAGCCGGGCTGTTGGCGTCGATGCCCTGCGCCTGGCCATTATTGATTACACCCTTCCCTCGAGCGAGCAAGGGCAGTCATCAGACGAGCCTGGGCCTGTTTCTCACCGATGTCACTCGCCTATCATGCGGCCCTGGCACGGCCCCCTTGTCGCAGTGCGGGACCGGCAGTCTGACACTGACCTCGCCGCTCAAGCAGGCATCCCTCTACTATCCTTGCCAGCTTGCATCGCTGATGGCACTTTCCAGCAGAGAAATCCTACGCAATTGCTTTTTCCAGTGAGCGCACGGAGATCTGTCTGGAATTGTAGGAAGCCCCTCTGAAATGTATGACGTGTTGGCGCGGGATTGCGATAATCTGGCTGTAGCTAAGGGCATGATCTTACGCCGTCGCGGCGGAGGACGCAGATATCAACCGAACGGAAGAGTGAAAACCATGGAAAAATCACGGCAGGCAGGAAAAACGAAAGTTGTCATCGTCGGTGGTGTGGCGGGTGGTGCCTCGTGCGCCGCGCGGCTACGGCGGCTGGACGAGAACGCGGAAATCGTCATGGTGGAAAAGGGCCCCTACGTCTCCTATGCCAACTGCGGCTTGCCTTACCATGTTGGCGGCGTGATCGAGAAGGAATCGAGCCTCATGGTGGCGACGTCCGATACCTTTCGCAGACAGTTCGCCATCGATGTGCGCACCGCTTGCGAGGCAATCCGCATCTCGCCGGAGAGCAAGACCATCGAGCTGCGCGACGTGGCCAGCGGCGAAGTGAGCAGCGAGTCCTATGACAAGCTGGTGCTCTCGCCGGGTGCGCTTTCCGTTCGCCCGCCCTTGCCGGGTATCGACCTGCCGGGCATTTTTCAGGTACGGACCGTTCCCGATGCGCGCGCTATTCGCGAATGGATAGAACGCGGC
Source organism: Candidatus Accumulibacter meliphilus (assembly GCA_003332265.1). Classification (GTDB taxonomy): domain Bacteria; phylum Pseudomonadota; class Gammaproteobacteria; order Burkholderiales; family Rhodocyclaceae; genus Accumulibacter; species Accumulibacter meliphilus. The sequence goes on along the minus strand of QPGA01000054.1, from coordinate 21,205 downwards.
TCCATGTTCCTGGGTGGGATGGACAAGTATTCCGGTTTCCAGACGGTCAGGCCGAAGACCCGCGCGGTCGTTATCGGTGGCGGCTTCATCGGCTTGGAGACGGCGGAGAACCTGGTGCACCGAGGGTTCGACGTCACCCTCGTCGAGATGCTCGATCAGGTCCTGGCGCCGCTCGACCTGGACATGGCTCGCATCGTCGAAGGCTACGTCGAACGTCACGGCATTCGCCTGGCGCTCAACGACGGGGTGGCCGGCTTCCAGCAGGCGGGCGACGGCGCACTTGAGGTTTTGACGAAATCCGGAAAAACGCATCCCGCCGACATCGTTATCCTCGCCTTGGGAGTTCGCCCGGATACGGCGCTGGCGAAAACGGCTGGCCTGGAAATCGGGCAGCGTGGCGGAATTCGCGTTGACGAACAGATGCGCACCAGCGAGCCAGATATCTTCGCCGTCGGCGACGTTGTCGAGGTCAGGGATTTCGTGACCAGCGAATGGAGCCTGATCGCCCTTGCCGGGCCGGCCAACCGCCAGGGACGTATCGCGGCCGACGTGATCGCTGGACGCGAGTCGCGCTATCGGGGGACCCAGGGGACCTCGATTATCGGCCTGTTTGGTGCGGCGGCGGCCTGGGTCGGCGTCGGTGAAAAGACACTGAAGCGGCTTGGCGATAGCGATTACGAGAAGATCTACCTTTATCCGAATTCACATGCCGGCTATTACCCGGGCGCCCGGCCGATCGCCATGAAGGTCCTTTTCCGCAAGAGCGATGGACGCCTTCTCGGCGCGCAGGCACTCGGCGAGGATGGTGTCGACAAGCGGGTCAGCGCGCTGGCGATGGCGTTGCAGATGGGGGCAACTATCTACGATCTCGAGGAAGCCGAACTTTGCTACGCGCCACAATTCGGTAGCGCCAAGGATCCGGTCAACTTCGCCGGGATGGTCGCCGCCGATATCCTGCGTGGTGATATGCCATCGGCTCACTGGGATGGCAGCGCTGCCGGCTTTCTCCTCGATGTGCGTGAAGCGACCGAACTGGCGGTGGAAAGTGTGTCCGGCGCGGTAAACATTCCGCTCGGACAGATCCGTGCCCGCCTTGGCGAGCTGCCGCGCGATCGGGAAATACAAGTCATCTGCCGCTCTGGCCAGCGCGCCTATTACGCGACCCGTGTCCTCCTGCAAAACGGCTTCAAGGCAAGGACGATCGCTGGCGGCATGCTTTCGCGCTTTCATACGCGTTTGCTGGAGGACTGAACGGAAGCGCCCTTCCAGCAGGAGAAATCGAGCCGGCTACAGGAGGCGGCTTGGGGCGGCGAGTTCATGTCTCTTTGTTGAGGTATAGCGAGCAATGAGCAGTAGTGATCAGAAAGGCGGGCACTGGAAGGAGAAGATCTTCCGTAATTTCGGCGAGTACGCGACCATCGTTATCTACCTTACCCTCGTGTTTGCCGCTTTCACGCAGTATCGCCGGCTCGTCCTCGCTGCCCATGATATTAGCTACACGAACTACTGGATAGCGCTTGTCGAGGCGTTCATCCTGGGCAAGGTGATCATGATCGGCTCCGTGCTGCGCATTGGTCGTGGCCTTGAGAATATGCCCCTGATTTTTCCGGCGCTCTACAAAGCCGTCATGTTCACCCTTCTGGTTGTCGTGTTCACGCTCTGTGAGCATGGGCTCAAGGGACTATGGACAGGCAAGGGTTTCGGCAGCGGCGTGCTTGAATTCCTGGGTAAGGGCTCGCATGAATTACTCGCCGGGTCTCTGGTCATCTTTGTGGCCCTGACCCCCTTCTTCGCCATCAGGGAGCTTGGGCGGGTCGTGGGTACGGACAAGATATGGGCTCTATTTTTCCGGGCACGACCTCGTCAATGAATGTTTGAACGCTCGCCACGGATGAGCGACCACCTCTGGAATAGAAACATGCCGATCCGTAATGAGAGCCACCGTTTTTTCCGCCGCTTTGTGCGCTGCCAGGTCTGGGTCTTGTTGCTGGTTTCGGCGCTGCTGATCCCTGTAGCGGCAGCGGAGGCGCCGGGACTTGAGCTCTTGAGCCAGGCGACGGCAGCGCTCGGTCGCATTGAACGTCAGCTCGACTCTGCCGGGACAGCAACAAAGCAGGAGCTGAGAACGCTTGAAGCGCAAGTCGCCACGGTTCGTGCCAGCGCGCTGGACTGCGTGCAAGGGGCAACGCTGGAGGTCAAGAAGCTGGACCGCGAGCTGGTCATCCTCGCTCCAAAAAACGGCAGCGACGCCAAGGCGGCCAAAGAGAGCTCATCCAGCGAGCAAGCTGGCAAACCGGTTTCGTCCGCCATCGGCGAGCCGCTGCAAGATGTGCAGCGCCGCAAGGCCGACCTGGAAGAACATATTGCCCGCTGCAAACTGCTACTGCTACGCACTGACGATCTGGACGCGCAGGTGAACCATTACCAGCGCCGTCTGCAAACGCGGCAGCTACTGGTGCGCGGACCTGGCCTGGTGGATCTGGTGCGGGCCAATCTGGATGGGGCGGAGCGCTGGCTGGACTTTACGACCCAACTGGCGGCGCGATCCACCGGCTGGCATGCGCTTGGCCCTCTGCAACTGGCTGTTGCCGCGGCCCTTGGATTGCTGGGCTTTTTCCTCGGCCGCCGTGTGCAGCGCCGGCAG
>QPGA01000054.1:6533-18540 GCA_003332265.1 Candidatus Accumulibacter meliphilus | reverse complement strand
ACTTTACGACCCAACTGGCGGCGCGATCCACCGGCTGGCATGCGCTTGGCCCTCTGCAACTGGCTGTTGCCGCGGCCCTTGGATTGCTGGGCTTTTTCCTCGGCCGCCGTGTGCAGTACCGGCGGCTGGCCCAGGTGGCCGCCATGAAAGTCGAGAATGGGGACGTCTCTGCCGGACTTGTTCAGGCGCTTGTCGCCTGTGCCGTCAGCTATGCGCCTGTTCTGCTTACTCTCGGAGGTATCAGCGCCTATGTGGCGATCATTCCGCGTGCCGGTGGCGATCTGCCCTTTGTCGCCAATCTGGTTTACGGCCTGCTCGCCTACTTTATTGTCGTGGTCGGTATCCGCAGCCTGCTCAGCCCCTGTCGGCCCGCGACCTACTATCTGAGCTTGTCGGAAAGCGTTGCGCGACCGCTAGGCCGGCGTAGCCGCATGTTGCTCCTGCTGGCGCTGATCTGGTGGCTGGTGCAAGAACTCCGGGCGGAGGGCCTGCTCAGCGAGGTCATGTTTGCGCTGACCAGAAGGGCTTTCGATCTGATCTGGGTTCTCAATGTCATCTGGGTTGTCTGGCTGCTGCGCCGGCTCCATGACTGGCGTGACAAGTGGACCGCCCCGCTGCTCATCAGCCTGGCCTTGTTCGCTGGCCTGGTTGCCGGCTGGATCGGCTATGCGAACCTCGAGAGGCTGATAATCAACGGCGTCAGCGTCAGCTTGCTGCTGTTCGGGCTGGCCCTGGTGGCGAGTCGGTTTTTCGCCGATCTGTTCAGTGGCCTGGACGAGGGACGCTATCGCTGGCAAAAAGCCCTGCGTCAGGCCATCGGACTCAAGGACGAAGAGTACGTGCCCGGCCTGTACTGGTTGCGACTGCTGGTCAAGCTCTTGCTGTGGATTGCTGTCGCCTTGCTGGTGTTGAGTGTCTGGGGCGCTGGTGAGATCAACAGCGATATCCTGCGCTATTTCACAGAGGGTTTCGAGGTCGCCGGCGTGAGCATCGTCCCCGGTCAATTACTGTGGGCCATCCTGGCGCTCGTCGTCCTGCTCACACTGACCCGCTGGTTCAAGGGCCGCCTGGAGTCGAAATGGTTGCTCAATTCACGCATGGAGCACAGCGCACGGGAAGCGCTGGTCACCACTTTCGGTTACGTGGCCGTGGCTCTTTCGGTCATCGTCGCGCTATCGATCGCCGGCATCCAGTTCACCAATTTGGCCATCATTGCCGGTGCGCTGTCGGTGGGCATCGGTTTCGGCCTGCAGAATGTCATCAATAACTTCGTATCCGGCATCATCATGCTGGTGGAGCGGCCGGTGAAGTCCGGCGACAGGATCATCGTTGGCGGCACCGAGGGTTACGTCGAGCGCATCAGTATTCGCACGACGACCATACGTACCTTGGAGCGCGCCGATGTGATCGTGCCCAACTCGGACCTGATCTCCGGCCAGGTGACCAACTTGACGCTGCGCAATACCTGGGGAAGGATCACGGTACCCATAGGCGTTGCCTACGGCAGCAAGGTCGAGAGAGTCATCGAGATCCTTCACGAGGTCGCCAACAATCACCCGGAAGTCATCCGCGGCAACCCGCAGCTATCCGAGCCCTATGCGCTGTTTCTGAGCTTCGGCGACAGCGCGCTGATGTTCGAGTTGCGCGCCTTTATCCGCGAGGTCGACCGGCGCCAGCGCGTGATCAGCGACATCAATCGTGCCATCGATGCCGCGTTCCGCGAAGAGGGTATCGAAATCCCCTTTCCGCAGCGTGATATCAATTTCCGCGGCCCTTTGCGGATCGAGCGCACCCCGCTGCGGCGAAGACAAGCCGGCGGCGCGCGGGGAGGAGGCGATGAAGAAGCTGATCCGGCCAACATGTGAATTGCGCGGCCAGCTTGCTGTCTGTAACGGTGGCTGGGCCTGTCATACTGGCGGGCAAGCTGAGGGTGGAAACCCGTCTCCCCCGCGCTTCCCCAATTACCCGCCGCAACACTGTTTGCGGCAAACCTCAAAACGGAGTCCCCCATGAAAGGTGACAAAACGGTCATTCAGCTGCTCAACAAACAGCTGGCCAACGAGCTCGCGGCGATCAACCAGTATTTCCTGCACGCCCGGATGTACAAGAACTGGGGGTTCAACGCCCTCGGCAAGCACGAGTACGAGGAGTCGATCGAAGAAATGCAGCACGCCGACAAGATCATTGAACGCCTGCTGTTTCTCGACGGCCTGCCCAAGATGGAGGTGCCGAAGCTGTCCATCGGCACCAACGTTCCCGAGTGCCTGAGCGGCGACCTCAAGCTTGAGCACGCTGCGCACGCCGACCTTATCGACGCCGTGAGCCACTGCGAATCCGTCAAGGACTACGTCTCCCGCGACCTGCTGCAGGAGATCCTCAATGACACCGAGGAGCACCTTGACTACCTCGAAACGCAGCTCGATTTGATCGACAAGGTTGGCTTGCAGAACTATCTGCAGACGCAGATGGGCGGGGCGTCAGGGGACTGATTGTGGCTGGCCGCAAGCGCTGCGCGAGCGCTGGCTCGTTCGTTCGAGTGCCTGACTCGCCAGGCTGCGCGCGGCTATTCCGCTTGCCGCGAATCGAGGCTGATCGTTACCGGACCGTCGTTGATCAGGTGAACTTGCATGTCGGCGCCAAAGACGCCGGTCGGCACCTGCCGTCCCAGGGTCTTTTCGAGGCACAGGACAAAGCTCTCGAAGAGCGGTTGCGCCAGGTCCGGCGGTGCCGCGCGGTTCCAGGAAGGGCGGTTTCCTTTCCGGGTCGATGCAAAGAGGGTGAACTGGCTGACCGCCAGCATTTCGCCATCGGCATCGACGACGCTGCGGTTCATGACCCCGGCCGCATCGGCAAAGATGCGTAGCCGGGCCAGCTTGGCGGCCATCCAGTCAAGATCGGCGTCGGCGTCGGAGGGCTCGAAGCCGGCCAGGACCAGCAGACCGGCGCCGATGCTGCCGGTCACTTGACCATCGACTTCCACCCGTGCCGAGGCGACGCGTTGGGCGACGACCCGCATCCCTTGCTCAGCTTTCCGGCACGCCGCGTGGTTCGCCGGGCGCCAGCCAGCGGACGGCATTGTGCAGAGGTTCCGGCTGTAAGGTGACGTGCGTGATGCCTTGCTCGGAGAGGACCTGCCGACTGGCGGCAAGGACCGCCGGCCAGTGCGCCAGCGATTCGACGACCAGATGCGCCGATAGCGCGATACGGTTCGACGACAGGGTCCAGATGTGCAGATCGTGCACCGAGGCGACGCCCGTCACGCCCGCCAAGCGGCGACCGACCTGCTCGGTGGACAGGCTCACCGGGACACCTTCCATCAACGCCTGCAGGACCTCGCGCAGCAGGCGCAGGCTGGATACCAGCATCAGCGCACAGATCAGCAGCGAGAGCAGCGGGTCGACGGTCATCCAGCCGGTCCACATGATCACCGCACCGGAGACCAGCGCGGCCACCGAACCGAGCAGGTCGCCGAGCACGTGCAGCAGGGCTCCGCGGGTATTCATCGTTTGCTCGCCGTGCATCAACAACCAGGCAACACCGATGTTGAGCACCAGTCCAATCGCCGCAACGATGGTTACCGCTTCGCCGTTGACCACCCCCGGTTCGAGAAAGCGGCGCACCGCCATCACCGAAATGCCGACCACGACCACGACCATGAACAGCACGTTGGCCAGCGCCGCCAGGGTTTCGACGCGGCCGTAGCCGTAGGTGTGCCGTTGTGTCGGCGGCCGTTTCGAGATCCAGGCGGCAAAGGCGGCGAGGGCCAGCGAAGCACTGTCGGTGACCATGTGCCCGGCATCGCCGAGCAGTGCCAGCGATCCCGACCAGAAACCGGTGACCGCCTCGACGGCGGCAAAGCCCAGCGTCAGCAGCAACGCCCAGATCAGGCGCGGGCCGGCGTCCGCGTGGTGGTGATGCGCGTGGCCATCGTGATCGCCATGCGCGCCATGGTCGTGCGCGGCGCGGCCAGCTACGTGCGAATTGCCGTCGTGATCGTCGCCCTCGTGGCCCTCGTGGCCCTCGTGCTTATCGTGTGGGTGGTGTTCGCGCATACTGCCGACATTCTAGCCGACATCAATGGCGCTGGGGGTCAGCTCGGGACTGCGGGCGGAAGATGCTGCCGTTTGCTGAAAGGAGAAAAGGATGCGGGTACTACTGGTCGAAGACGACGCAATGATCGGCAATGCCGTTCTCGCCGCCTTGAATGATGCTTCCTACGCAGTTCCGAGAAGTCATCAAGAACATTAGGGGGGTTGGATGGATGGTCTCGAAAAGCGTCTGAGAGAGTCGCTGCAAAGCAAGCTGTCCGTCGGGCTGTCCCTGACGATTCTCGGTGTGGCCCTGATCGCCGGCATCTTGGCTTTTTTTCTGGCGCACCATGAGGCTGAGGAGTTGCAGGACGACGTGCTGCGTCAGCTTGCGTCGGTCATTGTCCGGCAACACTTGGCCTTGGCTACTCCGCCTGTGGGAGAGCTCGGTAACGAGGAAGTTCGTGATCGGGAGAATCGCGTTTTCGTGCAACTCCTCGCCGGCAGTTCCTCGATCCCCAGCGGTGTGTCTGCCGATCTGCCCTTGGCGCTGCCAGCCGATCTGGTCGACGGTCTGCAGACGGTGAGCATTGGTCATGAACGCTATCGCGTTCTGGTCAGGGCTCTTGACCGTGGGGATCGTCTAGCCGTAGCGCAGGAAACGGCTGTCCGCGACGAAATTTCTCGCGGCGGCGCGCTACTCACGCTGACGCCCTTCCTGATCCTGGTTCCGATCCTGCTATTGGTCGTCGCCGCGATGGTTCGCAAGATATTTCGCCCGCTTGCCGCGCTCGCCCATGAAATCGATCAGCGCCACGAAGACGAGTTGCATCCGATTGCCCCCGGGACTTTGCCCAACGAAATCCGCCCCTTCGTTCTGGCCATCAATCGGCTCTTGCGGCGAGTAGAAACGTCGATGGACGCCCAGCGGCGTTTCGTTGGCGATGCGGCCCACGAGTTGCGCTCGCCGCTGACTGCGCTCTCCCTGCAAGCCGAACGCCTTGCCGCAGCCGAAATGTCGCTCAACGCCCAGGAACGACTGAAGACCCTGCGCCAGGGTATCGAGCGTGGCGCAGCATTACTGGATCAACTGCTGGCTCTGGCACGTGCCCAGGCTTCGGCCAACACTTCGCAAAGCAAGCTGTCCGTACAAGTGGTTTACCGACGCGTGCTGGAGGACTTGATGCCCTTGGCCGAAATGAAGGCGATCGATATTGGCGTCGTCTGCGCTGCCGACGCCGAACTGGTCGTCAACGACTTTGACTTGATGACCCTCGTCAAGAATCTGGTGGGGAACGCGATTCGTTACACGCCGGCCGGTGGGCGCGTCGACTTGTCGGTGCTGGCTACCGCCGCCGCGACGACGCTGGTAATCGAAGATAGCGGTCCCGGCATTCCGGACGCAGAGCGAGAGCGGGTGTTTGATCCGTTCTATCGCGTCCTGGGCAGCAACGAGATCGGTTCGGGCCTCGGTCTGTCGATTGTTCGGGCAATTGCCGTTCGTGTGGGTGCCACGCTGGCTCTTGGCTTTGCTAACCAGCAATCGTGTTCAGGCCTGCGCGTGACGGTGACTTTTCCGGCCGTAGAGAAGCGATGCTGCGAATGATCCGAGCACGACCCTGTTCGGCGATCAGCAGCTGCCCCGGAGCCAGCGACAGCACGGTCTGCGCCGAGCGCACATGGCGCAGGATGACCTGTAGCGATCCGCTGCTATCGAGCAGCAACCGCCGTGGCTGGGTGGGTCGCATCTACGGTGACATAAAGAAACTGGTCATCGCCGGCTTCCGGGCTAACGGCGATGCCATCGTGCAGCAGCACCAGGCCATCCGGTTTCGACAGGCCGGCGAGGACCTGCGGGCGGCTGCCGTCGCCGACGTTTACCCGTCGTCGCCGTTGACGTACAGTGAGCGCCCGCTTCGTCAGCCAGAGGCGTCCGCAACGTCTACTGTCTCGCCATCGGCATGCCCTGGAAAAATTGGTCTTCCGAAAGTCTCGGGGTCGCGCTGGCGATTCTGGCGGCCTTCGGCTTCTCGTTCAAGGCGATCTTCGTCAAGTTCGCCTACGCCGTCCCGCAGGCCGTGCCGGTCGAGGCGATCACCCTGCTCGCCTTGCGGATGAGCTTCGCCCTGCCCTTCTTCGCGGTCATCGCAGTGCACGCCAGTCGCGCGGCGCCGTCCCTGTCGCGCCGTGACTGGCTGACGCTGATCGCGCTCGGCCTGCTCGGCTACTACGGCGCCAGCCTTCTCGACTTCATCGGCCTCAGCTACATCAGCGCCGGTCTCGAGCGCTTGATCCTGTTTACCTATCCGACGCTGACGGTGATGATCGGCGTGCTGTTCATGGGCAAGAGCTTGCAGCGCCGCGAGATCGGCGCGCTGCTGCTGTCGTACGCGGGAATCGGCCTGGTCTTTTTCCATGACCTCGAGTTTTCGGGGGAGGCGCGATCGGTGATCATCGGCTCGCTTTTCATCTTCGCCTCGTCGCTGGCCTACGCTTTCTACCTGGCGGGTAGCGGCAGCATGATCCAGCGCCTTGGTTCGGTGCGCTTCACGGCCCTGGCGATGCTGGTCTCGGTCCTCGCCACCGAGCTGCATTTGCTCGTCACGCAGCCGCTGTCGGTGTTGTTGCTGCAGCCGCTGCCAATCTATGCCTACGCAGCGGCGATGGCGCTTTTCTCCACGGTGCTGCCGGTCTTCCTGCAATCGGCGGCGATCCGTCGTATCGGCGCGAGCAAGTCGGTGATGATCGGGACCCTTGGCCCGATGCTGACCATCGTCTTCGCCTGGTTGCTGCTCGACGAGCCGCTTTCCCTGGTGCAGTTGGCAGGCGCTGGACTGGTACTGGCGGGGGTATGGCTGGTCTCGCGGCGTTGAGTCAGTCCAGCATCCAGCAAGCGCCCGCAGCTGCGAGTCGAGCGTGCTGGCCGGCGTGCCCACGCCACTAGTCTAGTGAATGATGCAGTTTTCCTTGAGGTAGGCGAGTGCCTGGCTGCCGGAAGTGTCGGCGGGGTCGACCAGGGCGTTCTCCAGCTCGGGAAAGACCTCATTCCAGAGGGCCTCGAGGTCATCCTGCATGGCGTAAGGGGCAAAAGCGCGGATGAAGGCCAGTGCCGGTTGGCGTTGCAGGCCCTCTTTCCGGACTTTGCCGATCAGCGTACGTGCGGCGGCCTTGCTCAGTGCAGCCTTGGGCGTCGTATCAACCGCCAGACAGAGAAAAACCGTCAGCAGCGAATTCTCGTCTACCTTGCCAGCGGTGATCTTCTGCCAGTCCTGCGACACCCCTGCACTGAACTGGCTGGCTTCCTCGAGACCGAAGTCGCGCAGGAAATACAAGGGCTCAAGCTCGGGAATCAGCGTGCTCATCGCCTGCGAGGCGTCGAGAATCCGCGGCAGATCCTCGCTTTCGACCTTGTGCAGTTCCCTGCGAGCGACCGCCTGATAGGCTTCCGGCAGCGCCTTGAAAACCGCCCCGAGGCTTTTGCTTCCTTTGGCGCGGACGCCTTTTTCGCGGAGTTTTGCCAATATGCCGACGAATTCGGCGGCGTTGGGAAGTGAAGTTGCCTTGCTGCCGGCGAGATGCAGGAGGACGGCAGTACGGATGATCGACTCGCTGGCCACGGTCGAAATCTCTTCCGCAGGGACCCCGAGGCTGTCCGCAAACCACAGCGCCGTGTCGATCGTCTGTTGGTGGTCTTGCCGTTCGGCGCGCGCCTGGCGATAGTCGGCGCTACTGCGCAGCGACCAGTCGGCGAGAAACAGCTTCTGGGACTGCTTGATCATGATTCCGAACGAGGCATCTTCGGGCATTGCCCAGAGGCTTTTCAGCATTTCCGAGCCGCCTCGCGAATGCGACAGAAAAGTACCGTCACGCAAGGAGTGTGCCGCTTTTTCAAGGTCGCCACCGCTTTGTTCCTCAAGGAACAAACTGACCAGATTGACGATTCGTTGGCGTGCTTCGTCAATGTTCGGGCGCAGGTACTGGGTGCCGAAATACTCGGCGATCTGCACCATACCCTTCGGCCCGTCGTCGACAATGGCGGCAATTTTCGCGTCGGCCAGGATGCCGGCGCGGACGCCGAAAACGAGCGCACGTTCGAAAAAAGGTCGGTCGTCGAAAACGGCGAGCTGGCGGTGGTCGTTGGGCATGGGCGGTCAGATGTCTGCGGCTAGCATTGGGTGCGTCGAGCTCTCTGATCTACAAGGCTGATTCTTCCTCGGGCTCGCCCGGGGGGCGGCGCTGCTCATTGGCACGCGTCGGCGTTTCGTCGCTTGCCAGTTGCGGTTCTTCGGCTCGTGCGCGCGCCCGCAAAATCAGCAGGACGTCGCGGAAAATCTCGGCATGTTCGTAACGCAGGAGCCAGGTCAGCTCCATCCAGTCCTGATCGCTGACTTCGCTATGGCTGAGGAAGGGGCGATTGGCCTCGGGATCCGACAGTTCGTCGAGACGTTCGTCGTCGTTCAACTCGGCAGCCGCTTCATCAACGTCGTCGAAGAAGCCGAAAGTGCCGGTCTTGAAGAAGTGCTCGACGATTTCGGCACGATCACAGAGATAATCGGCCAGCGCGTCACAGCCGCCGTCGACCGCCGCGATGGCCTCGATGAACTCGCCGGGGTCGCTGTCAGCCCGGAAAATGACTGAGTTGATGATCGCCTGCAGGCGTTCGTGAGTGGCATCGCCATAGCGCCGCTCAAGAACGATGGCGCGCGCGAATTGCGCCGGCAGGACCAGCAGGCTGACCACCGATTCCTTCGAGGAATCGAAGTCGCGGAGGACTGCCAAGAGGTCCTTGGCGGCGAAATCATCGAGTGCGACGACCAGGGCGCCGTCGCCGTCGCTGTCTACCAGGGAGGCCAGCGCCGCCTCGGCACCGACGATGTCGCCGACACGGATCAGCTTCTCGGCGCGCACGAGTACTGGATGGCTCATCAGTTGTCTCCCGAATTTCGATCTTTGCGGTCAAAACCCTGTTCGGCAAGCCAGTCGGCGCCCGCTTCCTCGAGATCGATGTCGTCGCCGTCGCCCTCGGCGTCGGAGCGTTCGTCGTCGAAATCGTTGCGCTGCCGCCGATCGCCTGACTCTGACGATGGCTTACTTCTGCCGTGCAGGTATTCCAGGCAGGCTGTGATGACCAGGAAGCGTTCGCCGTTCGGAGCGTCGAGGACCGTTTTCGCCAGCTCGCTGGCCCACGGCTGCAGATGCACGCTCTCCAGCAGTATTTCCCAGGAAGGCAGGTCTTCCGGGTCCTGAGACGCCAGATCGCGCATGACTTCCGGGCAGGAAAAGTCCATTCCCTTGTGGAACGTGACGGCGACCATTTCCGGGCTGAATTCGATCATCGGCAGCAGTTCGGGAAGCTGACTGCGCTTCAGGCGCAGCCGCTGCGCGAGGACATCGTGTCCTGCCGAATCGGTCAGCAGGTCGTCGAGCTCAGCGTCGTAGGCCGAGCTGAGTTCTTCAAAAAAATGCGACAGCCTCACTGCAATATTCCTTCCAGGTAGTTCTTCCAGATCTCGCGCGCGGTTTCAAGCGGTTTTTCGAGAAGATTGCGACGCCGGTTCTCGTCATAGTCGTGCCGCTTGCTGGCGTCGGAAAGCGTTTCGTACGCTTCCTGAACGTCGCGGAATCGGTCAGCGGCGTCGGCCGCGGTATTGCGGTCAGGGTGGAGCTGCAGGGTTTTCTTGCGATAGGCCTGCTTTACGCCTTCGAGAGACGTATCACTGACCACGCCAAGTACTGCGTAATAGTCCTTCATGCGTCCTCTTGGGGCTGGGTCGGCGGCGCGCTGGCGCGCGTGCCGCGGTAGCAGGCGAGATTGCGCAAAGCGGGTCATTCTAGCCCGAAATCAGCGCTTTCGGCCTGCGCACGAACGAGGCAGCCGCTGCGCGCGACGCTGGCAGGCCTGCTGCCGCCGGCGAAGTTACTTTGCCGGCTTGCGATTGCGCGCCGCCGCGGCCAGCGCGGCACGCGCCCAGGGCAGCATTTCCTCGCTACTCTCCATCGCCTCTTCGGGCACCGTCCAGTAATTCATGGTGTCGCTACGGCCGTCCTTGCGAACCAGGCGGAAAGGCTCGCCGCCGACAGTTTCGAAGGTGGCTGCGCTTTGCACGTCTGCCTTGAGGTAGAGGATGTCGTTGGCGACGATGGCAAAGAAGAGATCGTCGCAATAGAAGCCCCAGCCGCCGAACATCGCCTTGACGCGCAGGGTGCCCAGCGGAGCGAAGAGTTCGAGAGCATAGCGGACGACTACGGGTAGCTCGCGTGCAGCCATCTTGAAAACCTATGAAAGACGGAGGCGTTGCCACAAGGCGGCGGTCAGCGCGTCCTGGTTGAGGGTGTAGAAGTGCAGGCCCGGTGCGCCGTTGGCCAACAGTCGTTCGCAAAGCCCGGTTACCACGTCGAGGCCAAAGGCGCGGATCGATGCATTATCGTCGCCGTAGCTTTCGAGCTTCTTCCTGATCCAGCGCGGTATTTCGGCACCGCAGGTGTCGGAAAAGCGCGCCAGGCTGCTGTAGCCGGCAATGGGCATGATGCCGGGGACAATTGGCAGGTCGATGCCGATTGCCTGGCACTCGTCGATGAAGTGCGCGTAGGCGTCGAAGTTGTAGAAGTACTGGGTGATCGCCGAGTTGGCGCCAGCGTCGAGCTTGCGCTTGAAGCTTTGCAGATCGTCCTGCGGATTCTTCGCCTGCGGGTGGTACTCGGGGTAGGCGGCGACCTCGATATGGAAGCAGTCGCCGGTTTCGGCACGGATGAATTCGACCAGCTCGTTGGCGTAGCGAAAAGCGCCAGGCCGGGCCATCCCGGACGGCAGGTCGCCGCGCAAGGCGACGAGGTGGCGAATGCCGTTCGCGCGGTACTGTTCAAGGATGCTGCGGATGCTTTCACGCGTCGAGCCGATGCACGACAGGTGCGGCGCCGCCTGGTAGCCCTCCTGCTGGATCTCGAGCACCGTTTCGAGCGTCCGGTCGCGGGTTGAGCCGCCGGCACCGAAAGTGACCGAAAAGAAGCGCGGCTTGAGCGCGGCCATGCGGGCTCGCGCGGCGCGCAGCTTTGCGGCGCCCTCGGGCGTTTGCGGTGGAAAGAGCTCGAGGCTGAAAGTACGCTTGTTCTGTGTCATGAGGAGAACATCACTGGCCCTTGCGGGTGGTCAACAGGGAAGAAAGTAGCGACGAGATGATGCTGTACAGCAGCGCTCCGAAGACGCCCGGCCAGAAGCCGCTGACGACGAATCCTTCGAGCAAGGAACCCGCCAGCCAGAACATCAGGCCGTTGACCACGAACAGGAAGAGGCCGAAGCTCAGCAGCGTGACCGGGAGCGTCAGCAAGACCAACAGAGGGCGTAAGGCGGTGTTCACCAGCCCCAGCAGCACGGCGGCGATCATTGCCGTGCCAAATGATGCCAGCTGTATCGACGCGGGCATCAGGTAGGCGACGGCTAGGAGTGCGCAGGCGTTGAGCAGCCAGAGCAGGATCAGGCGCATGACGATGTCTCCCCTGTTGAGGTCTCGGGTATCAGTAGCGGTAGTGGTCCGGCTTGTAGGGACCGTCCTTGGCGACACCGATGTACGCTGCTTGCGCATCGCTCAATTCGCTGAGCTGGGCGTTCAGGGTCCTGAGCTGCAGGCGGGCGACCTTTTCATCCAGATGCTTGGGCAGTGTATAGACGCCGATCGGGTAATCGGCGGTCCGCGTGAACAGCTCGATCTGGGCGATGGTCTGGTTGGCGAACGAGGAACTCATCACGTACGACGGGTGGCCCGTGCCGCAGCCGAGATTGACCAGACGACCCTTGGCCAGCAGGATGATGCGCTTGCCGTCGGGAAAGATCACGTGGTCGACCTGTGGCTTGATTTCTTCCCAGCTGTAACCCTCGATCGAGGCGACGTCGATTTCGTTGTCGAAGTGCCCGATGTTGCAGACGATGGCCTGATTCTTCATCTTCGCCATGTGGCTGTGGTCGATGACATGGTAGTTGCCGG
>QPGA01000054.1:0-5912 GCA_003332265.1 Candidatus Accumulibacter meliphilus | reverse complement strand
GCTCCTTCAGAACTTTGCCGGGACAGGAAGCCGTCGCGTGCCCACTGAAGGACTTCAGCGTGGGCCCATCCCGCTTCCCATGTCCGGCATGGGTTGGTTGGATGAGCGCCGTTTGAGAAATCCGAGCCTGAAACTGTCTAGCGACAGCCCTGCAGCGCCCCTCGGATTAGGCTTGCCATTATAACCGGATCCTGGCCTGTTAACGGTCATGACATGTCGAGACACCCCTGATCATGAAAGTCATGACCGCCCCCCTTCCCCCGGCCCTTCTCCCGCGAGGGGAGAAGGGAGTTTCGTGAGTCGCGTACGCGACTTTCACATTAAAGCAGGGCTTTCGTCACGAAGCAGTGCCCTTGCCGCGCCCGGTTCAGTAAGCGAGCGAATCGTAAGTCTGCTTGCTTCCCCGTACCTCGACGCTGACCTGGTTGGGGGCGCAGATGGCGATCTCGCCGGGGCGCGACAGCCAGCCCTGGCGCACGCAGTACTGGCGGAGGCCGGGATCCGAAGCGACGCGCACGCGACGCTGGTCGACGACTACCGTGGTAATACCCAGCGGACCGGGGACTTCGATGCGCCGATTGCGTGATAGTTCGAGTTCCGAGAAAACGTCGCCGCCGCGCCGGATGATGGCTTTTTCAGCAACGCCTGCCTGCCAGGCCAGCGGGAAGGCGGCGGCACAGAAGGCCAGGCCGAGCGCCACGATCAGCCAATCGCCGGGCTTGAACAGCCCGAACCAGCGCATGACCGTTACCGTGAAAGTCGCGTCCGCGACTCACGAATCTCCCTTCTCCCCTCTGCGGGCGAAGGGTTGGGGAAGAGGGGGGCGGCCATGACTATCATGAGCAGGGGTTCCGGGACGTCATGACCGCTAGGAAATGTCGAGAGTGAGCATCGGCGGCGGCAATTCCCGGTGGCGAACCAGCACCCGGGCGCTGCTGCGGAATTCTCGCCCCAAACGTTCGGCGAGGTAAACCGAGCGGTGTTGCCCGCCGGTGCAGCCGATGGCTACGGTCAGGTAGTTGCGACTGTCGCGGATATACGCCGGTAGCCAGGCGCGAACGAAGCCGGCGATGTCCTGGCGCATGCGCAGGACCTCTGCTTCGGCTTCGAGAAAGGAAATGACCTGCTCGTCGCGGCCGGTCAGCGTGCGCAGGCTGGCTTCGTAGTAGGGATTGGGCAGGCAGCGCACGTCGAACACCAGGTCGGCGTCGAGCGGAATACCGTTCTTGAAGCCGAAGGACTCGAACAGCAGTGCCAGTCCCTGGCGAGGCTCTGCCGTGTCGTCGGTGGCGACGAACTGGCGCACCCACTCGCGCAAGGAGGCCGGCTTGAGGACGGTGGTGTCCATGTGATGGGCGATGGCGGACAGGCCGGCGAGGTGGACACGTTCTTCGGCGATTGCTTCGGTGAGGGTCAGCCGATCGCTGGCCAGCGGATGCCGGCGCCGCGTTTCCGAGTAGCGTTTGATCAACGTGTCGTCCTGCGCGTCGAGAAACAGCAGCTGCAGTTCGAGATTCCGGGCGCGCAGTGCGTCGAGTTGCGGTGGCAGCCTGGCGACGCTGTCGCCGCCGCGACTATCGATCACCACGCCGACCTTGTCATAGCCCTGCTCATCGAGTTGCTCGACAAGCTGCGGTAACAACTGCGAGGGGAGGTTGTCCACGCAATAGTAGTCAGCGTCCTCCAGCACTTCGAGGGCAATCGATTTTCCGGAACCGGAGAGGCCGCTAATGAGCACGAGATGCATGTGCGCAAGGATAGCGGTGTGCGCCACCACGAGCAAGTCACTCTGGCATACTCTCGATGTTCCACTTTGTCAGGTCAGGCTCATGACTCTTTTTGATATCCCTTTTCTCGGCGAACTGGCGGCAATTCGACGTGACCTGCACGCTCACCCGGAGCTTGCCTTCAATGAGTTGCGCACTGCCGATGTAGTGGCGCGCGAGTTGAGCAGCTACGGGCTGCAAATCCATCGCGGGCTGGCGCGTACGGGCGTCGTTGCGACCCTGCGCAAAGGCAGTAGTGCGCGGGCGATCGGTCTGCGCGCCGACATGGACGCCTTGCCGTTGCTCGAGAAGAACGATTTTTCCCACCGCTCGACCGCGGCAGGTCTGATGCACGCTTGTGGTCACGACGGCCATACGGCCATGCTGCTTGGCGCCGCGCGCTACATGGCCGAGCACGTAAACGAGCTTGATTTCGACGGCAGCGTGCATTTCATCTTCCAGCCTGCCGAGGAGTCGGAGGGAGGGGCGGCGGTGATGATGGCCGACGGCCTGTTCGAGAAGTTTCCGATGGACGCCGTATTTGGCCTGCACAACTGGCCCGGAATCCCGGTTGGCGAAATGGCGGTGATGCCGGGGCCGGTGATGGCCGGGACCTGTGCCTTCGAGATCTGGGTGCGCGGCCAAGGTTGCCATGCCGCGATGCCCCATCAAGGCGTCGATACGCTGGTCGTCAGCAGCCAATTGGTGCTGGCCTTGCAGACCGTTGTGGCGCGCAACATCCACCCCTGCGAGTCGGCCGTCGTCAGCGTCACCCAGATACACGCCGGTGAAGCCTGGAACATCATTCCCGATGACGCTGTTCTGCGCGGCACGATCCGTAGCTTCAATGGCGATACGCAGGCGCTGGTCGAGAGCGCCGTCGAACGTCTGTGCAGCGGCATCGGCAGCGCTTTTGCTGCGCAGATTTCAGTGCGCTTCGATCATCGCTATCCGGCAACGGTCAATAGCGTGGCAGAAAGCGAGGTCTGTCGTCAGGTGGCGAGGGACGTGCTCGGCGCTGACAAACTGCGCGTGGACGAACTGCCGTCGATGGGCGCCGAAGACTTCGCGTACATGCTGGCCGAGAAGCCGGGTTGCTACGCCTGGTTGGGCAACGGTCCCGGTAGCGGCGGTTGTACCTTGCACAATCCCCACTACGACTTCAACGACGAAATCCTGCCGATCGGCATCAGTTACTGGGTGCGCCTGGCAGAGACCTGGCTGAAGGGGAGGCGCGAGCAAGGCCCGGCTTGAGTCGCTGGCCTGCGTTCCGCCAAAACGCCGGCATGGCTCGCGGAACGTAGTGCGCGAGGCGTGACGACAGGGGGAGGTTTTTTGTTACACTCGCTGGATAGCAGGGCCGCAGCCCGCCCCGCGACCGACCGCGTGCAGCGATGACGGTGGTTGCGGTGCTGCTGCAAAGGCCCGCGAAAAAATGGCGGGGAGTATCCAGTACAGTAGCTGGATACTCCCCGAGTTCCGGCCGAAGTCAGAACTCCCAGACCATGAAATGGAGAACAGCGTGTATAGCGTAAAGGCGGGGGCTTACAGGCAGCTTACGTGCGCCAGCTCAAGAACCGAGAGCGATGCGCATTCTTCTTGCTGAAGACGACAGGATCATTGCCGATGGCCTTTGCCGCTCGCTGCGCAAGGGGGGCTACGCCGTCGACTGTGCGTACACAGGAATCGACGCCGATACCGCTTTGCTGACCAACGTCTACGATCTGGTAATTCTCGATCTGGGTCTGCCAAGGCTGCCCGGCCTGGACGTGCTGCGCCGGCTGCGCGCTCGCAAATCGGGCACCCCGGTATTGATCCTGACTGCGCTCGATGGTATCGACGACCGCGTCAAAGGGCTTGATCTGGGTGCCGACGACTACATGGCCAAGCCTTTCGAGCTGCCTGAACTCGAGGCGCGTGTGCGCGCGCTGAGTCGCCGCTCGTCTGGTACGGCACGGCTTATCCATTGCGGTTTGCTCACTTTTGACCAGACCGACCGTTGCGCGATGGTCAATGGCGAGATGCTCGACCTTTCCGCTCGTGAGCTCGGCTTGCTGGAGATTCTCCTCTCTCGCGCCAGGCGACTGGTCAGCAAGGACCAACTGGTCGATCACCTTTGTGGCTGGGGCGAGGAAGTGAGCCACAACGCCATCGAGGTCTATATCCATCGCTTGCGCAAGAAGCTCGAAGCGACAGGTGTCAATATCACGACCGTGCGCGGCCTCGGATACTATCTTGAGAAACCTGCGGAAGAAACGAGACCCTGACGTCCAGCGCTCGCTTTTCGGCGAGATCCTGGACTGGATGCTGGCACCCTTACTTTTTGTGTGGCCGATCAGCATCGCTTTCACCCACTACTTTGCCAACAGTGTCGCCAGCTTCCCTTACGATCAGTCACTGCGCGAGCATGTGACGGCGATATCGCGACAAATCACTTTCGACGACGGGCGTCCGCAACTGGCGATGCCGGCCGTGGCGCAGCTTTTTCTGCGTTCCGACGAGATCGACAACGTCTATTTCCATTTGCTCGATGGAACGCAGAAAAAGCTGCGCGGTGACCCCGAACTGCCCGTGCCGGTCTTGCCCATCAGCCTGGAGAACAAAGAGCCCGGCGAGGTTCATTTTCGCGATGACGAGTTCCGCGGCCAGACGCTGCGCGTCGCCTACATGGTTCTCTTCGCCAGCGCCCAGTCGACGACGCCCCGGGTCTTGATCGAAGTCGGAGAAACGACTGAAAAGCGCTCGCAGTTGGCGAACAAGATCATTGCCAGCGTGATCCTGCCACAGTTCGTGATCATCCCCCTGGCGGTGGTGCTGGTCTGGTTCGGGCTGTCGCAAGGCTTGCGTCCGCTGACCCGATTGCGCAAGCGCATCGAAGCGCGTCGCGAAGCGGATCTCTCGCCGATTTCGCTGAGCCGCGTTCCCGAGGAGCTGCGGCCGCTGACCGAAGCTTTCAATTCGATGCTGGCGCGGATGCAGAACAACGTCGACGCACAACGCCGTTTCATCGCCAACGCCGCGCACCAGATGCGCACGCCGCTCACCGGCTTGAAGACGCAAGCGCAGCTGGCCATGCGCGAGCGTGATCCGGGCGAGCTGCGGCACGCCTTGAGCCAGATTCTCGCCGGCGTTGATCGCGCCTCGCGCCTGGTCGACCAGTTGCTGGCGCTGGAGCGTGCCGAAGCGAGTGGTCACTCGCAGCAGACGTTGCTGGCGCTCGACCTTGAGCCGCTGCTGCGCGAAATCGTCGAGGCCTGGGTCGTGCAGGCGCTCGAAAGGCGCATCGACCTTGGTTACGAGCCGGCCGGTGCCGTGCCGATCGTCGGTAACGCTTTCCTCTTGCGCGAGATGATCAACAATCTGCTCGACAATGCCCTGCGCTATACCCCCGCCAACGGACGCGTCACGGCGCGGGTATTTGCGCAGGGCGATTTCGCCCTGCTCGAAATCGAAGACAGTGGTAGCGGTATTTCCGACGACGATTCGCACAAGGTTTTCGACCGCTTTTACCGGGCTGACGGCAGCGATGGCGAAGGAAGCGGCCTGGGTCTGGCCATTGTTCGCGAGATTGCCGAGATCCATCAGGCCGCGGCCAGCCTGCGTCCAAAGACCAGCGGCGCGAGTGGTGAAGCGGTGTGCGGCTGTATTGCCCGGATTGTTTTCCCGTTGCGGCGCTTGCAGCCGTCGCGCCTGCCAATTCCGGCAGCCGCCCGCACCGGCTTTGCCTGACCGCCGTCGGTATGGCTCCGCCTTGCCGGACGCTTGCGCATGACCGGAGGCGACCAGGGCCTGCCGAAATCTCGAAATCTACTTCCACAAGCGAGAGCTGGCTGGAAGTGCTGGAGACTCTCTCCCTACCCGGCGGCGAAGGACATCAGCTGGCGGTGGTGCCTTGAAGAAATAGCGCTTGACCGGTGAGCGACACACAGGTCGAAACTGCTAGCAGGACGCCCTTGAAAGGGCTGCCATGGACGCGAAGACAAACGAGGCACGGTCGAGCGGGCACGAACATCCGCATCACCAGCCCGAGCATTCGCACGCCACCCACCACTTGCACCCTGGTCACGATGCCGCCGGCGCCAGGACGGTAAAGGATCCGGTTTGCGGCATGTCCGTCACGCTTGGCGCTGGCAAGCCGAGCTTCGA
>QPGA01000053.1:9963-27349 GCA_003332265.1 Candidatus Accumulibacter meliphilus | reverse complement strand
TCGTCCATCAGCTGCTCTCCTCATCGCGTTGAACTCGCAACCAACGTTACCAAGGACGTTCAGTGATTTCATGCAAGGTTGCCGGAGGGACACGCAAAGCATCGTCACCAAACGGCAACTGAAGCTTAGCGTACGACATCTCCGAATCCTCGATTGGCCCCTGGCGAGATCAGGCTAACGGTCATGACATGTCGAGATACCCCGGCTCATGAAAGTCATGACCTTCCCCCTTCCCCGGCCCTTCTCCCGCGGGGGGGAAAAGGGAGGTTCGTGAGTCGCGTACGCGACTTTCACGTTAATAGCCTAACGCACGATATATCCCGTTTTGTGAGCAGACCCCTTTTAGCTTGCCATACACTAGCACTCAGTGCTATACAAGAAAGCGGGGAGAACGCGCATGGCAATCTACCAGACTCGATGGTTTGACCGTTGGGCGAGAAAACAGGGCGTCGGCAGCCTGGCCCTCTGCGCGGCGGTGCGCGAGATGACGGACGGGCTGTACGAAGCTGACCTGGGCGGCGGCCTGCTGAAAAAGCGGATCGCGCGGGCTGGGCAGGGAAAGAGCGGCGGTTTCCGCACGCTGGTGGCCACGAACAAGGGCAGCCGATGGATTTTCGTGTATGGCTTTCCGAAGAACGCGCGCAGCAACATCGACAAGGACGAAGAGGAAGCCTTGAAGACCTTGGCCGCGCATTTACTGTCGCTGACGGCGACAGGGCTGGGCACGGCACAAAGTGCCGGTGAATTATTGGAGGTGGATTGCGATGCGAAAAACGAAGTCAGCGATTCTTGAAGCCGTCCACGACACGGCGAAAGGGCTGCACGGCGCGGGCGTGATGGATCAGGTGACGATGCGGGAATTTGACCGCCTGTGCCTGCCGCCGGTAGAGCCACTGGAGCCGGAGCAGATCAAGCAAATCCGCGAAGCGGCGCGGGTCAGCCAGGCGGTCTTCGCGCGGCTGCTGAACACGAGCGTCTCGACGGTGCAGAAGTGGGAAATCGGCCAGAAGCGGCCAGCCGGCACCGCCCTCAAGCTGCTGCGCTTGGTAGAGAAGCGCGGCCTGGAAGTGGTCGCCTGATGCCTCTGAACATGCACACCCTGGATATCCGAGTGGCCATTTCATCATCATCGAGCACAGCTTAAACCACGGTCTGATTTCCAGGGACCACTACACCCGCTAGCGCGTCAGCGCCATGAACAGCTCCGGCAGCCGCTCCGGCAAACGCTCGATGTTGTCGATCACCGTATACCGCCGGCCGAAGATGTCGCCGACGTAGTCGTCGGCCTGGCGGTCGAGGTTGATACAGTAGGTGAAAATGCCTTGCTGATCGAGCTCCTCGACCGACTTGCGGGCGTCTTCGATGAGCAGGCGCTCGTCATGGACGTCGACGTCGGCGGGCTGGCCGTCGGTGAGCACCAGCAACAGTTTCTTGTCGGCTTTCTGGGCCGCCAGGTAGTGCGCGGCGTGGCGCATGGCGGCGCCCATGCGTGTCGAGTAGCCGGCCTGCATCGCTGCCAGGCGGGCCTTGACGACATCGTTCCAGCGCTCGCTGTAGCCTTTCAGGTGCAGGTAGCGGACGTCGTGGCGGCTGTCGGAATGGAAGCCGGCGATGGCAAAAGGGTCGCCGAGTTGCTCGATCGACCAGGCGAGCAAGGACACCGCTTCCTGACTCAGTTCGAGAATGCTCTGCTCGCCGCCGCCGGTACCGACCGTGACTTTGTCCGCCAGCGACTGCGAGAGGTCGAGCAGGACCAGCACCGCCAGGTTACGACCGTCGGTGCGGTGGCTCATGTTGATGCGCGGGTCGGGGCTGGCGCCGCCCTTGAAGTCGATCAGCGAGCGCAGGGCGACATCGAGGTCGAGTTCGCTGCCCTCTTCCTGATAGCGGATGCGGACCTTGTCCTGCGGCTTGAGGATGTCCAGCAGACGCTTGAGACGCCGAGCCAGGGCGGCGTGCTTTTCGAGCAGGTGATCGATATCCGCGGCATCGCCCGCCGGGTGCAGCGATTCATAGAGGCTGACCCAGTCCGGCCGGTAGCTCTGGCTCTGGTAGTCCCACTCGGGATAGTGGCGGGGCGGCAGGCGATCGACGTCGGCAGCGACGGGCGTCGGGCGCTGCTCGTCGAACGTTTCCTCGTCGTCGCTGAGCTCGTGGAAGCGCCACAGGTGGCGATTGTCGTCGCGATAGCCGACTTCGGTATCGGCGAAATGGATATTGGCCAGCTGGTCGCTCTGGCGACGGGTACGGGCGATGTAGGCCAGGGCCAGTTCGGCGATTGCTTCGCTGTTGGACTCGCTCTGCGCCATCGTCTCGTGGAAGTGGCGCACGAACTTCAGCAGCTCGGCGTCCTGGTAGCCATGTTCGCGATCGAGCAGCGCGCGCGAGAACATGCTCAGGCGATGCCGCAGGCAGGAGGTGGTTTCGGGGTCGCAGGCGCCGGCGCGCGGCGTCGGGTGCAGGGCCAGGAAGATGCGGCGCATGCCCGGGTAGGCACGCATGACCAGCGTCTCGATGCGGCTGTCTTCGAAAACCTCGATCGCCAGGCGCTGCATCGGGCTGCAGTTGTCGGCGAACATCGGCGTGCTCCAGCGGCGATGGCCGGCGATGTGGGCGAGAGTGGCACGGTAGCGGTCAATGCCGGAAACGCCATGCGCATCGTCGAGGACGTCGGGCAGGCGGATGCCGGAGGCATCGTAATACGGCAGCGGTCGCTGCTGCTGGTCGGGATCGGTCGGATACGGTACGAGTTGCGTACTGTCGCCCCACAGCCCGCGCAGGTAGAGGTCGAGCAGGCGCTCCTTGTCGACCAGCAGCGTGCCGCGGCGCTCGCGCTGCAGCACGGCGCGGCTGTCCGCCGACTTGAGGCTGAAGTAGTCGCGTTGCCGCTCGGGATGATTCGGGTAGTTGCGGATGCCGTAATCGACCCAGTTGCGCAACCCGGAGATCGACAACTGATTGAGCAGGGTCGGGGCCTGCGCAAAGAAATCGGGCAGGCCGGGGCTGGCGAAAGTTTGATGAATGCCGTGGATCGAACCGGTGGTGCGCGCGGTGAACTCCTGCGTCAGGTCCAGGTAGCGCTGCAGCTGCTGGCGCGAAGGCAGACGCCGGGCGACGGCCGCCAGGGTCTGCAGGAAGGGGGTTATTGCCTTGGCATTCGGTGATTTCCAGAGCGCATGCATGCTGGCGGTGATCGCCGGCAAGGCCGCTTCACCAACCAAGCGGGCGATCGGCGGCCACTCCTCGATGAATGCCAGTACCGGCTCGACGCCGCGGCCCATGCCGCCGAGGAAGCGCGCCGTATCGAGATAGCCGTCGACGCCTTCGGCCGAGAGGACGGCCAGCGCTTCACGCATGCAGTCTTCGAAGACTTCGCCGACCTGCGGGAAGCCGCAGGCGAGCTGCTCGCGGTAGCCGCGCAGGCGCTCGTCCCACGAAGGGGCGGCGCTATCGTCAGAAGGGGTCATTGCCTGAACCTGTACTCGGCAACCGCGCTCAGGCGAAAGTGGCGTCGATCGCGTGGTCCAGCGTGTCGCGAATGTCGCGATCGTCGGTGATCGGACGCACCAGAGCCATGCGACAGGCATCGACGGGAGCGACACCGCCCTTGATCAGGGTTGCCGCATAGACCAGCAGGCGCGTCGAAATCCCTTCGTCGAGGCCGTGCCCCTTGAGGCGCCTTGCCGCGGCGCCGATACTCACCAACTGCGCAGCAGTCGCTGCGTCGATGCCGCTTTCGCTGGCCAGGATGGCGATCTCCAGAGCCGCATCGGGGTAGTCGAACTCGAAAGCGGTGAAGCGCTGCTTGGTCGACTGCTTGAGGTCCTTCATCAGGCTCTGGTAGCCGGGGTTGTAGGAGATCACCAGCTGAAAATCGGCATGCGCGCGCAGCAACTCGCCCTTCTTGTCGAGCGGCAGGGTGCGCCGGTGGTCGGTCAGCGGATGGATGACGACGGTGGTGTCCTGACGCGCTTCGACGACTTCGTCCAGATAGCAGATGGCACCGATGCGTGCCGCGGTGGTCAGCGGTCCGTCGAGCCAGCGCGTGCCGTTGGCTTCGAGCAGGTAGCGCCCGACCAGGTCGGACGCGGTCATGTCTTCGTTACAGGCGACGG
The DNA here is from genome assembly GCA_003332265.1 of Candidatus Accumulibacter meliphilus. Lineage (GTDB taxonomy): Bacteria > Pseudomonadota > Gammaproteobacteria > Burkholderiales > Rhodocyclaceae > Accumulibacter > Accumulibacter meliphilus. Next base: position 23,234 of record QPGA01000053.1, on the reverse strand, counting down.
TGATCAACGGCCGCTCGAGCTTCCAGGCCATGTATTCGATGAAGCGCGACTTGCCGCAACCGGTCGGCCCCTTGACCATCACCGGCAGACGCGCCGCATAAGCCGCTTCGTAGAGCGCAACTTCATTGCCCTGCGGCTGATAGAAAGGCTCTTCGCGAACCTTGAACTGCTCCTTGTCGGTCATTGCCTGTTCCTGTTCCCGTGGCTATCCGTGGTCTGAAATCGCTCGGTCGGCCGGCGGTGGGTTGGTGAGCGACGGGTCCGAAAATGTAGCCACCTTAGTCCCCGCCCACCGTCATTGCGAGGAGGCAAAGCCGACGCGGCAATCCAGAGGATTGGCTTTTCGCGTTGCCAATAGATCAATGCGGCAGGAAAGTGAGACGATGGAACTGGATTGCCGCGTCGGCTGCGCCTCCTCGCAATGACGTGCGTGCTGGTGTGGCGCCGCATTCCGCATTCCCCGTTCCCCATTCCCATGCAGACTTTCAGCAAGCCTGTCAGCGGCGCGCGACTTCTACATTAGCGATGTGCGCCGAGCTTGTCGCGCCAGCCGGGATAGAGGGTGTCGGCGTCGCCCGGGAAGGACGCAAAAGCGCGTGCGAATTCCTCGTGCTCGCGAGCCCATTCGATCGGGTCGGCGCCGGCTTGCCAGCACTCGTAGGCCTGGCGCAGTGAAATCGCGCCGGCGGCGGGGCTGTCGATGTGGCCGTAGGAACCGCCGCCCGAGGTGTTGATGACGTTGCCGTGGCCGAGGTTGGCGAAGAAGCCGGGCAGGCGCAGGGCATTCATGCCGCCGGAAATGATTGGCGTCGTCGGCTTCATGCCGTACCACTTCTGAAAATACGCCGGGCCCTGATATTCGTCGCGTTCGATGATGTAGGCGATCGCCCGGTCGTCGGCCGTGCCTTCCATCTTGCCGTAGCCCATGGTGCCAACGTGAATTCCGGAGGCACCCTGCAGGCGTGCCATCTTGGCCAGCACGTAGGCATCGTAGCCGCGCTTCGAGCTTGGCGAAGTGACCGCGCCATGACCGGCACGGTGGTAGTGCAGGTACTGGTTGGGGTACTGGCGGCGAGCGGTGGTGACCATGCCCGGACCGCCGACGTAGCCGTCAACCAGGAAGGCGACCTTGTCGGCGTCGGGCCCGAAAGTTTCGAGGATGTAGTCGGCACGGGCGCACATTTCGTAGTGATCGTCGGCGGTGATGTTGGCCGAGAAAAGCTTTGCCTGGCCGGTCTCGTCCTGCGCCCGCTTCATCGCGTCAACCACCAGCGGCATGACTTTCTTCATCGGCGCAAACACCTGGTTGCCCTGCGGCTCGTCGTTCTTGATGAAGTCGCCGCCGAGCCAGAACTGGTAGGCGGCCTTGGCGAAGGGTTCGGGGCGTAAGCCGAGCTTGGGCTTGATGATCGTCCCGGCAATGTAGCCACCGTCCTTGACGGGGCGACCGAGAATCCGCCACATGTCGGAAATGTCCTTGGCCGGACCGTCGAACAACTGCAGCGCGCGCTCGGGCACATAGAAGTCGTAAATCTTGGCGTGCTCGATGTCGCCCATGCCCTGATTGTTGCCGATCACCAGGGTCAGGAAGGAAACGATCATCATCCGGCCGTCGGTGAGGTTGCGATCGAAGAGGTCGAGCGGATAGGCAATGCGCATCTCTTCGCTGGCTTCATCGATCAGATAGACCAGCGCATCGACGCCGCGGGTGAAATCGTCGGTGGTACACACCTCGACATTGGTCCCGGTGGACGACTCGGCAGCGAAGTGCGCAGCGGCCTGCAGATAATCGTAGCCGGCCTTGGGCTTCATCTTGTAAGCCACCAGGATATGCTTGCCGCCACTGATCAGCTCGTCTTCCTTGAGGCTGAGGTCGGCGTAACGATTCGATTGGTCCATGCTTGTCTCCGTGTCGAGTAATGGTGAAAAGAGTGTTTGGTTTTTTGGATTCGCTGTTCGCTGTTCGCTGTTCGCTTTTCTTGCCAGCGGGCCAACTGCCCGTAAGCGGCCCGTCAGGGGTCGGTCAGTAGTCCATTGTCCATTTCGCTTGCTGCTTTTTGGTGCCAGAAGCGCAGCTGCACCAGATCAACGCATTCCCCTGTGAGCCGGTCACCGCCAGCAACTCGCGGTAGGAAGCGACCGACCACTCCCAGTCCAGGCCAGACGGCGCAAAAGCGCGCTTGAAGGCCAGGCGGCGAGCGTCGCGTTCGGTCTCGGCCAGTGTTCCGTCAACGTCGAGAATGAGCGCCTGCAGCTTGACCGTTTGCCGCCGCGCCGCGCTGAAAGGGAGCCTGCTGTTGGGGCGTTCGAGCGGCGGGTTTGAGTGCATTCGGGTCACCTGGCGTCGTTCAATGCTGGCCAGTGTAGGCGGCACGATAGATAATTAAAAGTTAAACTTTTTCCCGTTTATGGTTATCTTTTACTAACCTAAAGAGGGCAGCGTATGAGCAATGCCTATCTGTAGTGACAAGCAGACCCCTCCTCGCGCTGCGTCACAAGGGGAGGTGGCAATGCCCGCTGTTTTGGCGGATAATTTGCCCATGCTAGCCATCGCCCCACTCTTGATCGGTTAATTATCGTGCCTCTTGCATCATCTAGCGACCTGACCAACGTCATCCGTGCCCTTGCCATGGATGCGGTGCAGCGGGCCAACTCCGGCCACCCTGGCATGCCCATGGGAATGGCCGAAATAGCCGAAGTACTCTGGCGTCGCCACCTGCGACACAACCCGGGCAATCCACACTGGTCAGACCGCGACCGTTTCATTCTTTCGAACGGTCATGGCTCAATGCTGCTCTACGTGTTGCTGCATCTCACCGGCTACGAAGTCTCGATTGACGACCTGAAGAACTTCCGTCAGTTTCGCTCGAAGACGCCCGGACACCCGGAAGTGGGACATACTCCCGGAGTGGAAACAACGACCGGGCCGCTCGGCCAGGGTCTGGCCAACGCCGTCGGCATGGCCATTGCGGAGAAGGTTCTGGCCGCCGATTTCAATCGTCCCGGTCACCCCATCGTCGACCACTCGACCTACGTATTCCTTGGTGACGGCTGCCTGATGGAAGGGGTTTCGCACGAAGCCTGCTCGCTGGCAGGTACCCTCGGACTGGGCAAGCTGATCGCCCTCTACGACGACAACGGCATCTCCATCGACGGCCATGTCGAAGGTTGGTTTACCGACGATACCCCGCAACGCTTCGCCGCTTACGGCTGGCAGGTCATCGCCGCCGTCGACGGACACGACAGCGACGCCGTCGACCAGGCATTGCTCGCGGCACGCGCCGAGCGTGAGCGCCCGACGCTGATCTGCTGCAAGACGCGCATCGGCGAAGGTTCGCCAAACAAGGTCGGTAGCCACGACGTTCACGGCGCGCCGCTCGGCAGCGCCGAAGTCGCCGCCACGCGCGCGCATCTCGGCTGGCAACACGCGCCCTTCGAAGTCCCGGCAGACATCTATGAGAGCTGGGACGGCCGCGTCCGCGGCCAGGTCCTGGAAAGCGACTGGCAGGCGAGCTTTGCGGCCTATCAGGCCGCTTTCCCGGAGTTGGCCGCCGAGTTTTTGCGCCGCATGCGCGGCGAGCTACCGGCCGACTGGAACACGTGCTCCGCACAAGCGCTGGCCGAAGTCGCGGCCAAAGCCGAAAACATCGCCACCCGCAAGGCTTCGCAGAACGCGATCAGTGCCTTGGCGCCGCAGCTACCCGAACTGCTTGGCGGTTCGGCCGACCTTGCCGGCTCGAACCTGACGCTGTGGAAAGGCTCGCAGGGCATCAGCCGGACCCAGGGCGGCAACTATCTCTATTACGGGGTGCGTGAATTCGGCATGACCGCAATCGCCAACGGCCTCGCCCTGCACGGCGGCCTGATCCCGTACACCGCGACTTTCCTGGTCTTCTCGGACTACGCGCGCAACGCGATCCGCATGGCGGCGCTGATGAAGCTGCGCCAGATCATGGTCTACACGCACGATTCGATCGGCCTCGGCGAAGATGGTCCGACCCACCAGCCGGTCGAGCACGTCGCCAGTTTGCGCCTGATCCCCAACCTTGACGTCTGGCGCCCGGCTGACGCCAGCGAAACGATGGTCGCCTGGATCGCCGCTCTGGAACGTGCTGACGGCCCGACCATTCTGGCGCTCTCGCGGCAGAATCTGCCAACGGTCAGCACCGGCATCGCCCCGGCCACGATTCGCCATGGCGCCTATGTTCTGGCAGACTGCGCGAACCCGCAGGCCTTACTGATCGCCACCGGCTCGGAGATCAAGCTGGCACTCGACGCACGCCAGGCGCTCGCCGACGAGGGCGTCGCCGTGCGTGTCGTCTCGATGCCTTGCGCCGAGCTCTTCGACCGCCAGGACCGGGCGTATCAGGAAGCAGTTTTGCCACGCGCGCTTCCGCGCGTGGCCATCGAAGCGGGCGTGAGCAGTTTCTGGCGCAAGTACGTCGGACTTGACGGCGCCGTTATCGGCATCGATCGTTTTGGAGAGTCGGCACCTGCAGGCCAGGTGTTCGACTTTTTCGGTTTCACGGTGACCAATGTGGTCACGACCGTGAAGTCAGTGTTGTAATTTCTCAAGGAGACCGTTTCATGACAATCAAAGTAGGGATCAATGGCTTTGGCCGTATCGGACGAATGGTGTTTCGCGCTGCTGTGCAAGATTTTTCGAACGACATCGAAATCGTCGGTATCAACGACCTGCTCGAACCCGATTACCTGGCGTACATGCTCAAGTATGATTCCGTGCATCGTCGTTTCCAGGGCACGGTTGCGGTGGATGGCAATTCGCTGATCGTCAATGGCAAGAAAGTCCGCCTGACGGCCGTCAAGGATCCGGCCGAGCTGAAGTGGGACGAAGTTGGGGCGGACATCGTCGTTGATGCAACGGGTCTTTTCCTGACCACCGAGTCGTGCCAGAAGCACATCACCGCCGGCGCCAAGAAAGTCATCCAGAGCGCACCGAGCAAGGACGAAACGCCGATGTTCGTGTTCGGCGTCAATGACAGCAGCTATGCCGGCGAGACGATCATTTCGAACGCTTCCTGCACCACCAACTGTCTGGCCCCGGTGGCCAAGGTGTTGAATGACAACTGGGGCATCAAGCGTGGCCTGATGACCACGGTTCATGCGGCAACCGCGACCCAGAAAACCGTTGATGGTCCGTCCAACAAGGACTGGCGTGGCGGTCGTGGCATCCTCGAGAACATCATTCCGTCCTCGACCGGTGCTGCCAAAGCCGTCGGCAAAGTCATTCCCGAGCTCAACAAGAAACTCACCGGCATGGCCTTCCGCGTGCCGACGTCGGACGTCTCGGTCGTTGACCTGACCGTCGAGCTGAACAAGGACGCCACCTACGACGAGATCTGCGCAGCGATGAAAGCGGCCTCGGAAGGCCCGATGAAGGGCGTTCTCGGTTACACCGCCGACAAAGTGGTGGCCACCGATTTCCGCGGCGAGACCTGCACCTCGGTCTTTGACGCGGATGCCGGCATGGCGCTTGACGGTACCTTCGTCAAGGTCGTCGCGTGGTACGACAACGAGTGGGGTTACTCCTGCAAGGTGCTGGAAATGATCAAGGTCATGGCCCGCTAAACCGCCGTTCAGGGGCGCCTTCGGGCGCCCCTCTTGTCTTTTTTCCTTCTCTTGCTCCGCTTCCTCGATCGACGCTTTCCTGTGCTTTTTCGGTGCAGGTTTTTTGCGCCACTTCGGCGCCTGATGGATCTGCTCGGTGCAACCCTGCAGCCGTCGCCGTCGATCGCCGACAGGATCAGAAATCCTCGTTGAACCTGATGATGCCCATCGCTGTCCCAGGCAGCGGCAGGAAACCCTGCTCGTGCCCCCTTATCAGCGCCCGGAAACAGGCCCCAGACAAAACCACTGTCTGCACACGAATCATAGGAAACTCATGCCCCGCGATACCAAGATCGTCGCCACCCTCGGTCCGGCCTCGTCAGATCCCGATGTACTCGAACGTATGATCCGCGCCGGCGTCGACGTCGTGCGCCTGAATTTTTCCCACGGCAAGCCCGAGGATCACGTTGCGCGTGCGCAACTGGTTCGCGAGGTAGCCGCGCGCGTCGGACGCCCGGTAGGCATCCTCGCCGATCTGCAGGGCCCGAAGATCCGTGTCGGGAAGTTCGCCGACGGCAAGATCCGGCTGGAGCAAGGCGCACCCTTCATCCTCGACGCCAAGTGCGAGTTGGGCAATTCCGAACGCGTCGGCCTCGACTACAAGGACCTGACGCGCGACGTCTCACCTGGCAGCGTCCTCCTGCTTGATGACGGTCGCATCGTACTCGACGTGCAGCGCGTGCTCGGCTCCGAGATCTTCACGGTCGTTCGCCACGGCGGCGACTTGTCCGACAACAAGGGTATCAACCAGCAGGGAGGTGGCCTTTCGGCGCCCGCACTGACCGCCAAGGATATGGAGGATATCCGCAGCGCGGCGGCCATCGACGTTGACTATGTGGCCATCTCGTTTCCCAAGAGTGCGGCCGACATGTACATGGCCAAGCAACTGATCCATGCCGCGAACGGACATGCGCAGACCATTGCCAAGATCGAACGCCTCGAAGCGGTGGCCGCGCTGGCCGAGATCATCGCCGCTTCGGACGGGATCATGGTCGCCCGCGGCGATCTCGCTGTCGAAGTCGGCGACGCCGCCGTACCCGCGCTGCAGAAGCGCATGATCCACATGGCACGCGAGAACAACAAGCTGGTGATTACCGCTACGCAGATGATGGAGTCGATGATTGTCTCGCCGAACCCGACCCGTGCCGAAGTCTCTGACGTCGCCAACGCGGTTCTCGACGGCACCGACGCGGTAATGCTCTCGGCTGAAACCGCTGCCGGCAGGTATCCGGTGGAGACTGTTGAAGCGATGGCGCGAATCTGCCTGGAGGCCGAAAAATCCTCCGAAGTGACTCTCGAACGTGAGTTCCTCAATCGCGTTTTCACGCGCATCGACCAGACGATTTCGCTGGCCGCCATCTGGGCGGCTCACCACCTCAAGGTCAAGGCCATCGCCGCGCTCACCGATTCCGGTTCGACGGCTCTCTGGATGAGCCGCCTGAACTGTGGTGTGCCGATCTACGCGCTGACGCCGCGGGCTGAGGCGGTAACCAAGATGAGTCTCTATCGGGCCGTTTCCCCGGTACACATGAGCCATCAGCCAAGCTCCCGCGATGAACTGCTCGACGCGGCGGAGCAACAGTTGATCAAGGAGGGTGTGGTCGCAAAGGGAGACTTCATCGTCATCACAGCCGGAGAACCGATGGGCAATAGCGGCGGCACCAATACGATGAAGATTGTTCGCGTCGGCGAAAAGAAGGCTCCCGCGGCCTGACCGGAAGGCGTGCCGCAGAACCCGTCACGGAGACCGCCGCCGGACCGTTCCGCTTGGCAAAACGCGGCGGACCGACGCCGCGCTCGTGGCAGCCAGGATGTGTCCTATAATCCCAACGCTCGACTTTCGCACTGGCGACGACCCATTTCCTAACCGGATCAGCAACGTGACCGATGCCCTCTTTGAATCGACGATCAAGAGCCTGCCCCTGCTAGGCCGCGGCAAGGTGCGCGACATTTACGCCGTCGGCGACGACAAGCTGCTGATCGTCACCAGCGATCGCCTCTCGGCCTTCGACGTCATCCTGCCCGACCCGATTCCCGGCAAGGGCCAACTGCTCACCCAACTGGCCTGCTTCTGGTTTGAAAAACTTGCGGCCATCGTCCCCAACCAACTGACCGGGATCGACCCGGAAAGCGTGGTCGCGGACGACGAGCGTGCCCAGGTCCGCGGCCGCTCGCTGGTCGTCAAGCGCTTGCGGCCACTACCGATCGAGGCCGTCGTGCGCGGTTATCTGATCGGTTCGGGGTGGAAGGATTACCAGGCCACCGGGGCCGTCTGCGACATCCCGCTGCCGCCGGGACTGTGCCTCGCGAGCCGCTTGCCGGAGCCGATCTTCACGCCGGCGACGAAAGCCGCCATCGGCGATCATGACGAGAACGTGTCGTTCGAGCGCGCGCAAGCCGACTGTGCGAGTGCGCTCGCCGACCTTCTTGCCGTCGCCGGCAAGAGCGGCGCCGAGATTGCCACGCAGGCACGCGCCGTGGCGATCGCTCTTTACAGCGCAGCCGCCGAGCATGCCGCTACGCGCGGCATCATCATTGCCGACACCAAATTCGAGTTCGGCCTCGATGCTGCCGGCACGCTACACCTGATCGACGAAGTCCTGACGCCGGACTCGTCGCGCTTCTGGCCCGCCGATGACTACCGCGAGGGCAGCAATCCGCCGTCCTACGACAAGCAGTACATCCGCGACTATCTGGAAACACTGCCCTGGAACAAGCAGGCACCCGGCCCAAGCTTGCCACTGGCGGTGATCGCCGGAACGCGTGCCAAGTACGCCGAGGCCTTGCAGCGGCTCACCGGAGAGCAGCCTGTCCAGTGACCGCCGCGCAGGCGCGGCGCATGACAATCGGCCGACGCCCCTTCAGCAAGGAGACCGCATGGGTCTAGAAGCCACGCCATCCGAGCGACGCCGAGCGCCGTTGAAGGTTCGCAGCGTCGCCGTCGGCCAGCCTCTGGTATGGTTGGCCGCGGCCTGGCGAGACATGCGTGCCAATCCCATCGCCAGCCTCTCGTATGGCCTGCTGTTCGCCATCATTGGCGACCTGATCACCATCTTTGCCTGGCGGCAAGGCCACCTCTTCATCGCCGCCACTTCCGGCTTCCTGCTGATTGCGCCGATGCTCTGTGGCGGCCTGTACGAGATCAGCCGCCGCCGCCAGGCCGGCCAGTCTTCGACTTTTCTCGAATCGCTGGCGGGCGGCCGCCGCAACGCCGGCGAACTGATCAAACTCGGGCTGCTGCTGGCCATCATCGGGCTGTGCTGGGAACGCGTTTCGACGCTGCTCTTCCTGGTCCTGGCACCACATATCCCGCCTGACCTGCTGATCTTGCTGGCCGAGATGCCCAAGCTGCCGGAGAATCGCGATCTGATGATCATCTGGTTGATGAGCGGTGGCAGTCTGGCTTTACTGGTCTTCGCCATCACCGTCGTCTCGGTGCCGCTGCTGCTCGATCGCCAGGTGGACTTCATCGTCGCCATGCGCACCAGCCTGAGTGCCGTCGATGCCAACATACGCTTGATGGTCTTCTGGGCGGCACTGGTTGCAACGCTGACCGTGTTAGGCATCGGGACCTTGTTTTTTGGCTTGATCGTTCTCATGCCCTTGATCGGGCATGCCTCCTGGCACGCTTATCGCGACCTTGTAGAACAGCGAGCTGCCAGCGACCATCCGCACAGCCAGCCAACCACAGCCAGACGCTAGCCCTGCCCGGAACAAGCGCTCGGCGCTCGGCAAGCACCCTCCCCTGCACCCACGGAACTCTTGATGACTGCCACCACCCCGTCCGAAAACCCCCTTCTTGACCTGTCCGGCCTGCCGCGCTTCGACGCCATCGCGCCGAGCGACGTGCAGCCGGCGATCAGCCAGCTGCTCGATGACTGCCGCGCGCTGGTTGTGCGGCTGACGTCGCCAGGTGCGGCGACGACCTGGAACGACTTTGCCGCCGCGCTGACCGACGGCCTCGAACCGCTGTCGCGCGCCTGGGGAATCGTCGGCCATCTGCACGCGGTCAATGACGTCCCCGCATGGCGCGAGGCGTATAACCGCATGCTGCCCGAAGTCTCGCGCTTCTACGCCGAGTTCGGCCAGAACCTCAAGCTCTTCGCCGCCTACCAGGCAATCGCCGAGAGTGCTGAATACGCCTGCCTTTCGCCAGCGCAGCAGCGCATCATCGACAACGAGATTCGTGATTTCCGACTCGCCGGTGCGCAGCTGCAGGACGATCAGAAGCCGCGCTTCCAGGCGATCTCCGAGGAACTCTCGCAGCTCTCGGCCAAGTTCTCGGAAAACCTGCTCGACGCCACCAACGCCTTTGCCGAGCTGGTAAGCGACGAGGCCGAACTTGCCGGCCTGCCCGAAGACACTCGCCAGGCGGCGCGCGAGGCGGCCGAGAAAGACGGGCAGAGCGGCTGGAAGTTCACCCTGCACATGCCCTCCTACTTGCCGGTAATGCAATACGCCGACAGTCGCCGCCTGCGCGCGCAGATGTACCGTGCCTACGCCACGCGCGCCTCGGAATTCGGGCCTGCCGAGCTCGACAATACGCCGCTGATCGGCCACATCCTCCGCCTGCGCCGCGAAGAAGCGCAAATGCTGGGCTACGCCAACTTCGCCGAAGTCTCGCTGGTGCCGAAGATGGCCGTGTCGGTGCCAGAGGTCCTCGACTTCCTGCGCGACATGGCGGTCAAGGCCCGGCCTTTTGCCGAACAGGATATCGCCGAGCTGCGCGCCTTCGCACGTCGCGAGCTGCAACTCGAAAACATGGAAGCCTGGGATGTCGGCTACGTTTCCGAAAAGCTCCTGCAGCAGCGCTACGCCTTCTCGGAGCAGGAAGTAAAGCAGTATTTCACCGAAGACAAGGTTCTCAACGGTCTTTTCGAGGTCATCGAAAGTCTGTTCGGTGTCTGCCTGAAGCCAGACAGCGCACCCGTCTGGCATCAGGACGTCCGCTTTTTCCGCATCGAAACGCCGGCCGGCGAACTGCTGGGCCAGTTCTACCTCGACCTTTACGCTCGCGAAACGAAGCGTGGCGGCGCCTGGATGGACGAAGCGATCACTCGCCGCCGACTGCGCACGGGGACGACGACGACCGGCGACATCCAGAAGCCGGTGGCCTATCTCAACTGCAACTTCTCGCGACCGATCGGCAGCAAGGATGGCCAGGCACGGCCGGCCCTGTTCACGCATGACGACGTGATCACCCTTTTCCACGAGACGGGTCACGGCCTGCACCACTTGCTGACCCGTGTCGATGATCTGGCGGTCGCCGGTATTCACGGCGTCGAGTGGGACGCCGTCGAACTGCCGTCGCAGTTCATGGAAAACTACTGCTGGGAGTGGAGCGTCGTGCAGGGGATGAGCAGCCATGTCGACACTGGCCAGCCGCTGCCGCGCGCGCTGTTCGACAAGATGCTGGCCGCCAAGAACTTTCAGAGCGGTATGCAAACGCTTCGCCAGATCGAGTTTTCGCTGTTCGACCTGCTGCTGCACAGCGATTTCGACCCGGCTGAAGAGGGCAGCGTCCTCGACCTGCTCGGCGAGGTGCGTCGCGAAGTTGCGGTTCTCGTGCCGCCCGCGTGGCATCGCTTCCCGAACAGTTTCGCGCACATCTTTGCCGGTGGTTATGGCGCCGGCTACTACAGCTACAAGTGGGCAGAGGTCCTTTCGGCCGACTGCTACGGCGCTTTCGAAGAGGCCGGCGACCCCTTCGACCGGAACACCGGCGAACGCTTCCTGAACACCATTCTGGCGGTCGGCGGCAGTCGTCCGGCAATAGAAAACTTCCGCGCCTTCCGCGGTCGCGATCCGCAAGTCGACGCGCTGCTCAGGCACAGCGGCATGGTTACCGTGTAACGGTCCTGCCATGTCGAGGCTCTCCACATCATGAAAGTCACGACCGTCCCCCTCTTTCCCGGAAAAGGAAGCTCACCCATGGACACGACGCGCGCCCTGCGTTTCGCCTGCATCGCCACGGCATTGCTGGCCGCTACCGCCGCCAGCGCGCAAATCACCTACCGCTGGGAGGACCCGCGCAGCGGCATCACGGTGATCTCCGACCGGCCCCCACCACCGGGAACGCGCGACGTGACCGTCACGGAAGGACCCAGCATCGCCGCCGAGCAGCAGCAACTGCCCTACGCCCTCCGCCAGGCGAGCGAAAAATTTCCGGTAACCCTGTTTACCAGCGCCGACTGTGGCGCCTGCGAGCAAGCACGCGCACTGCTCAATGGCCGCGGCGTTCCCTTCTCGGAAAAGCTGCTCACCAGCCAGGAAGAGCTGACGGCGCTTGGTCGGCAACTGGGCGGAGACGCCGTACTGCCCAGCATCAGTGTCGGTCGGCAGCATGCGACCGGCTTTGCGGCCCCCAGATGGAACGAGCTGCTCGACTTCGCTGGCTATCCGGTCAGCGCGCCCTACGGCTTCAAACCTGCCGCTGCGCCCAGCCAATGAAAATCGCCAGCTGGAACGTCAATTCACTCAAGGTCCGCCTGCCGCAGCTGCTCGACTGGTTGGCGGCGCGACAACCCGATGTCGTCTGCCTGCAGGAAACCAAGCTCGACGACCCGTTTTTCCCGACGCAGGAGCTCGCGGCCGCCGGTTATCACGTCGCCTTCTGCGGACAAAAAACCTACAACGGTGTTGCTCTGCTGAGCCGCGAAGCGCCGACAGATATCGTTTGTGGCAACCCCCTTTACGCGGATCCCCAGAAACGCCTGCTGGCGGCAAACGTGAACGGGATTCGTGTCGTTTGCGCCTACGTGCCGAATGGCCAGGCGGTCGGCAGCGACAAGTACGCCTACAAGCTCGCCTGGCTGGAGGCGCTGGTCAGCTGGATAGGCGCGCAACTGGGCGAAAACCCACGTCTGGTCCTGGCCGGTGACTTCAACATCGCCCCCGACGACCGCGACGTGCACGACCCGGCGGCCTGGGCTGGACAAATCCTGTGTTCCGAAGCCGAGCGAGCCGCTTTCCAGTGCCTGCTCGGCCTTGGCCTGGAGGACAGTTTTCGCCTTTTCGAGCAGCCGGAGAAAAGCTTTTCGTGGTGGGACTACCGAATGCTCGGCTTCCAGAAGAACCGCGGCCTGCGCATTGACCACGTCCTCCTCTCGAGCGCACTCGCCGAGCGCTGCACGGCGGCCGGCATCAGCCGCGAAGTACGCAAGCTCGAGCGGCCGTCGGATCACGCACCGGTGACCGCGGAACTGACTGACTGGGCCGACTGATGCCGGGCACATCAGTGGGTAAGCTGCCGCCGTCCCTGCTCGCGCTCTATCCAAGCCTGCGTTCCCTACCGGCCGAACAACTGGCGGCCCTCGGCCAGCAAATGGCTCAGCGCGATCTGCCCGCCGGCACGCAACTGTTCAGCGAGCGGCAAGACTGTATGGGTTTTCCGCTGCTTCTCGCGGGCACGATCAAGGTCGTGAAAAGCACCGCCGGCGGTCGCGAGATGCTGCTCTACCGTGTCGAACCGGGCGGCTCGTGCATCATCAGCTCGAGCTGCCTGCTCGGTCACACGCCGTATTCGGCGCGTGGCATAGCTGAAACCCCCCTGTCGTTACTGCTCTTGCCGATCGCGAGCTTCGAAAAACTACTCGCCGAACATGCGAGCTTCCGCAACTTCGTCTTCCACCTGTTTGCCGAAC
>QPGA01000053.1:0-9942 GCA_003332265.1 Candidatus Accumulibacter meliphilus | reverse complement strand
GCGTGGCATAGCTGAAACCCCCCTGTCGTTACTGCTCTTGCCGATCGCGAGCTTCGAAAAACTACTCGCCGAACATGCGAGCTTCCGCAACTTCGTCTTCCACCTGTTTGCCGAACGCATCGCCGAACTGATGCAACTGGTCGAAGAAGTCGCTTTCCACCGCCTTGATCAACGCCTGGCAAAACTGCTTCTCGCCAAGGGTGAAACCATCCATGCCACTCACCAGGCGCTGGCCGAAGAACTCGGCAGCGTCCGCGAGATGGTCAGCCGTTTGCTCAAGGGCTTCGCCCTACAGGGACTGGTCAGGCTGGGTCGTGAACAGATTACGGTGATCGACCCGCGCGGACTGCAGCAACTGGCCGACAGCTCGCGCTGACAGCGTCTGGCCGCGTGCGTGCCAGACCGCGCGCTCTTTGCCGCACGCCCCTGGACTCCCTATCCTTCCTTTGTCTTCACTGCCCTCTGTGACTGCAGTTACATACAGCAAGGCCGCAGCAACGTACGCTGTCGTCTTCACTCAACACGGTTAACGGAGCCAATCATGAAAACAAACGTCGGTGGAATCGACAAAATCCTGCGTATCGTCGTCGGTATCGTGCTCGTCTCGATGGCTGCTCTGGGCGTCGTCGGCGCCTGGGGCTGGATCGGTGTGGTCCCGCTGCTGACTGGTCTGTTCGGCGTCTGTCCAGCCTACTTGCTGCTCGGAGCCAACACCTGTGCGGTCAAGAAAAGCGGCTGAACGGCGAGCAAACCGAGCGCACGGCGTAGCCAGTCTCGGTACGCCGTTTTCATGTCAGGGTGTTGGCCAGGCGAACATAGTCGGCAACCGACAGTTCCTCTGCCCGGCAGGTCGGCGAAACGCCGAGCGCCGCCAGCTGATCCTCGTCAAGCATTCCCCTGAGACTGTTGCGCAGCATTTTGCGGCGCTGCCTGAAAGCAGCGGCGACCAGCGCAGCGAAGTGCGCTTGGTTCACCACCGCCAAGGCTTCCGGGGGACGCGGAATCAGGCGCACCAGCGCCGAGTGCACCTTGGGCGCCGGATCGAAAGCTTCGGGCGGCACGTCGAGCAGGCGCTCGATGACGAAACGGTATTGCAGCATCACCGTCAGCCGGCCGACGTCGCCGCTTCCCGGCTCGGCGACCATGCGCTCGACGACTTCCCTTTGCAGCATGAAATGCATGTCGCGCACGCAAGTGCCATAGGCAGCAAGATGAAAGAGCAGCGGCGTCGAGATGTTGTACGGCAGATTGCCGACAATGCGCAGCTGGCCTCCAGCGGTACTGGCCAGGCGGCCAAAATCGAAAACCAGCGCATCGCCCGCGTGCACCGTCAGTTGCTCGGTCGAATAGCTTTTCGCAAGCCGGGCAACAATGTCGCGATCGACTTCGACGACGTGCAGGTGATCAAGCCGTCGCAACAGGGGCGCGGTCAGGGCGCCCAGCCCCGGGCCAATCTCGACCACCGTCTCGTCACGCTGCACCGCCAGCTGATCGATGATCTCGGCGATGACCTGCTGATCGACCAGGAAATTCTGGCCAAAGCGCTTGCGCGCGACATGCGCTCTCATGCACTCACTTGCTTGCTGCCGCCGGGTCCAGCGAGCGGAGCGACCGGAACCACCGGAGCCACCCTGGCCACCATCTCGATGGCCTGCTCGATGGCCACCAGCAAGCTGCCGGGATCGGCTCGTCCGCTGCCCGCCAGTTCCAGCGCTGTGCCATGGTCGACCGAGGTGCGGATGATCGGCAGGCCCAGCGTGACGTTGATACCCTGGCCGAAACTCGCGTACTTGAGGGCCGTGAGACCCTGGTCATGGTACATGGCGAGAACGCAGTCGCCGCGTTCGAGGAGCGGCGGAGAGAACATCGTATCGGCTGGCAAGGGACCGAGCAGGGTCATGCCTTCGGCACGCAGGCGTTCGAGAACCGGCGTAATCACTTCGATCTCTTCACGGCCCAGGTAGCCGCCCTCGCCGGCGTGTGGATTGAGACCGGCAACCAGAATGCGTGGGCGGGCAATCCCGTACTTCGCCGCCATCTCGCGATGCAGAATGCGCAGGGTTTCCTCGACAGCGCCTTGGCTAACCGCCGCCGGCACGTCCCGCAGCGGCAGATGCGTGGTCACCAGGGCCACCCGCAAACCGCCGCCGGCGAGCATCATGACCACACGTGGCGTTGCCGTCTTTTCCGCCAGATACTCGGTGTGCCCGCTGAAGGGAATCCCGGCGTCATTGATGATGCCCTTGTGCACCGGCGCGGTAACCATGGCCGCAAACTCGCCGCTCTGGCAGCCGTGCAGCGCCCGGTCCAGCAGCGCCAGTACGTAAGGGGAATTGGCCGCATCAAGATGACCGGGCCTGACCGCGGCAGCTACAGGCAGATGCAGAACATCCAGGGTGCCGACTTGTGGCGACAGAGCCGCATGCCAGTCACGCAGTGTGCCGGGAAAGTGCAATGCCGCCGCCCGCTCGGCGAGCAGCGAGCGATCCGCCAGAACAACGATTCGCGCCGGAAAGCGAGCATCCAGCGAGCAATCGGCGAGGCGTAGACAGATCTCTGGACCGATGCCGGCCGGTTCGCCACTGGTGACGGCAATCACCGGCGCGCGCGACATGGCGCTCATCTTTCCTCCAGGCGAAGCTCCACGTAGGCGCGGTCCCGCATCTGGCGCAGCCAGTCCTGATAGGCCTCGTCCCGCTTGCGCTCGCGTAGCACCTGCCGTGCCGCAGTGCGCTGACGATCACTCGATACATCCTGGACGCGCCGCTCGGTGACCTCGATCAAATGGTAACCAAAAGGCGATTTCACCGGCTCACTGAGCTCGCCAGGAGCCAGTTTATTCATCGCCCCCTCGAACTCCGGTACCGTGTCACCGGCGTAGATCCAGCCAAGATCCCCGCCTTTCGACGCCGAGCCGTCCTGCGAGAAAAGCCTGGCCAGATCGGCAAAGTTCTCGCCGTGCTTGATGCGTTCGTGCAGAGTTTCCACGGTATGTCTGGCCTCCGGTTCCGAGACCACTTCGTTCACCTTGATCAGGATGTGCCGGGCGCGCGTCTGCTGAACCGCCGGCAAGGCGCCACCGCCCCGCTTGCCGAGCAACTTGACCAGATGAAAGCCGTTCGAGCTGCGCATGACCGGCGACACTTCGCCCACCTGGAGCTTCGCGGCCACTTCGGCAAACATCGTCGGCAGGCGATTGAGTGAACGCCAGCCAAGATCGCCGCCACGCAGACCATCCGGCGCATCCGAATAAGCAGCAGCCAGTTGGGCGAAGTTCTCGCCTTGCCGCAAGCGCTCGACGATCTGATCGCTCTTTGCGCGTAGCTGTTGAATCTGCTCCGGGCTTGCCGACTCGGGGGCACGCAGCAGGATATGCGCCATCTGGTACTCTTCACCACCGGCCTGTCCCGCCTCGCCCGCCAGATAATTGTCGATCTCGCTTTCGGAAATGAAAATCCGGCTGTCAACCTCGCGCTCACGCAAGCGCGCAATGGTCATTTCGGCGCGAATCTCCTCGCGAAAGCTGGCAAACGCGATACCGTCCTTTTCCAGCGCCACCCGGAACTGCGCGAGCGTCAGATGGTTATTCGCGGCAATACGTTGCAGCGCCTGGTCAAGCTGTGCATCGTCGACGCGCAAGCCCACCTCGCGGGCAAACTGCAACTGCACCTTGTCGATGACCAGGCGTTCGAGCATCTGCTTTTCGAGCACCTCCCGCGGCGGCAGGGCGGTCCCCTGTCGCTGCAGTTGCCCCAGCGCGGAATCCAGACGCGAACGCAACTCGTGATGGGTTATCACTTCGTCATTGACGACGGCAACGATACGGTCGGTAGGCACCGGCTGGCTGCCTTGCTTTGCAGCGCCTTGTGCCGCCGCCACCCCGACGAGAACGAGGGATAGCAGCAACGCGCGAAATATAAGCATCATGGTCACCCTTACTGCTCGGCCAGAGCCGAATCGGTCTGCGGCTGATTGGCGACGCCGTAACCGGGAATCCTGCGCTGCAGGAGGTTGATCGGACTCGATCCCAGGCGCGAGAAATCGCTCAGTTCGAGTTGCACAAAGGCTCTCGTCGTCGCGTCCGCCTCGGTGGTCTGCAGACGCTGACCGACGACGCGCACCACCCAGCAACCAGCGTTGTATTCCAGGCCACCGATAATCTCGATCGGCTGCTTCTGAAGAAAAGAGTAGTTGTAGCGGCCTACCGCCTGCAAGCGGCCAGTAATCGGCCACTGCCCGGCAACGTCGACCTGTTTGATCGGCGTCACCGCCTGCGGATTGTAGCTGTAGGACGCGTTGAGCAGCTTGCCGGCTGCCGGGAAATAGCGCGTTCCGATCGAAAAGCGGTCGGTCTGCTGATTGTCGACGTCGTACTGCAGCGCCGCGTCGGCATAGACTCTAGGCAACACCTGCCCGGTAAAGCCGGCCAGGAAATCGGACCTGTTCCACTCCCTGGTTGTGGTCCCGGGCAACGCGACCTTGTCGTCGGTAAAATAAAGTCGCTGCCCGATCATGCCGCGCATGATCTCACTCCCGGAAGCCGGATCGATCAGGCGCGAAGAGAGAGCGGCGGTCAATTGATTGGCGTTGTTGATACGATCCCAGCCGGAGAACTGGTTGTCGGCAAAAATCTGTGCAAAGTTGAAGTCGGCCAGCGCGGTATCGAAAATCGGGATGTCATTCTGATCTTCGTACGGGATGTTGAGGTAGTAGAGACGTGGTTCGAGGGTCTGCGTGTAGTCGCGACCGAACCAGTTACTGGGGCGCTCGAAAGTCATCCCCGAATCGACGCTGAAGATAGGCAGATTGCGATTGATCGAAGTCGGGAGGACGTTCGCCGAGCCCGGATAGGACAATGCATAGTTCGTGACATTCACCCCAAGCCGCGGCGTGACATACCACCCTGGAGTGACGTAGGGGATTGAAATCTGCGGCTGCATGACCGTCCGCTGTCCCTCGACGGTCGACGCATCGGGACGAACAAAATCAGTGTACTGCCCGAAGAAGGCGCTATCGGTCGAGTAGAAGTCGGGCTGCCGCGCGTTTACGGTGATTTGCGGCATGAGCTGATAGGGTGGCGTGACCGGATTCTCGGGGTCCGGCTGCAGCGTCTGAAAGGACTGCACGTTGGCCGTCGCGGTCCACCAACCGCCCCCACTATAGGTCAGAAAACCTTGCTGCAGAAGCTGCGTTTCGGACGTCTGGGTGATCTCGCTCGACAGGTCAGTGTAGTAGTCGCTGTCCGAGACGCGGTTGTAGTTGATGGCGCCAGACCAGCCACCCATGAGCTGATTGTGCGTCAAGGCGACACCCCAGCGATCCCTGTCCGCCACGCGATCATTCGGCAGGTACTCACCGCGGACATTGCCGACATAGGTCCCGCCATACGCGGTGTTTAGGTAGCGGAAGTCGGTGCCCATCAGCAGGCCACGTTTGCTGAGCAGCGTTGGCTCAAATGTGGCGTCCATGTTCGGCGCAATATTCCAGTAGTACGGCAGCGTCAACTCGAAACCGCTGTCACTACTGGAACCATAGCTTGGCGTCAGAAAGCCGGATTTACGCTGGTTGTTGAGCGAAAAGGAAAACCACGGCGAGTAGAGAATCGGCACCCCGAGGAAATGGACGGTGGCGTCGTTACCGCTGCCCACCTCATTGTCGTAGTCGAGATGCAAAGCGGCGGTACTGAGATACCAGTCGTCATTGCCAGGCTTGCAGGTGGTGTACGTAGCCGAGCTCAGACTAATTTGGTTCTCGCCTTCGAAGTCAATGCGCTGCGCTGCGCCGCGTGCTTCCGTCGTCCCGTCGGCACCAACGCGATGCTTGACTTTGGTCTCCCCCGGCGCCACGCCGTAGGAACGAGGTGCTGCGAAACCGCTGGAGAACCCGCTGCCGAGCTCGCTTGGTGCCAGGTCGGGTGCCCCCGCGCCGCCAGATTCCGCACCCGGCGCCTGACGGGGTGGGCGCTTTACGAAATAGGAAGCATCGTCGAAGAAACCAAATTGATCTTCGAGCCGCATCCGCATCCTGGTACCCGAAACAACGTCATCACGCTGCTGAAAACGCGCACTCCCGACCGCCTCGACTTCGTCGTCCACCGGCCAGTAGGTCATGCGGTCGGCGGTCAATACCTTGTCGAGCTGGCGCAATTCGGCATTGTCCTGAGCAATAACTTCCCGGTCGACGATGCCCGATATCCTCTGCGCGCTCAGAAAGGTCGCTTGCGACCCGGCTTCCGTTTCAGCTGACTGCAGCCTGGCGTTTTCCGCTGCCGAGGGCGCGGCAGCAGCTTCGGCTTGCGTGGCCGGCACCGGTGCGGGCGCCGGCGCAGGCAAGGACATCGTCGTGGGCACCGCCTGCTCAGCAGGCGGTGGCACGGCGACCGTCGTGGTGCTCATGGTGGCCGCCGCTGCGTCGGGGGCGTGTGTCGGCGCCACACTCTCCTGGACCTCGGCCGCACTGGCCTCCGGCATCTCCTCGAGCGGCTCGGCCAGGCTTTCCTCGGGCTCGCTGATCACCGGCAGCGGCTGCGGCTGAACCGGCGGCTGAACGGGTGGCTCCTGGAGCGGCACGGCGGGTGCCGCTGCCGGCAAGCCAAGCAAGGCAGGATCGACGCGCAGCGCTGGTTCCGTCTGCGCCTGCGCGACGCCAGGCAGGCTGCCGGCAAGCGCACTGGCGACACTGCAGCAAAAGATCAAGGTCAGCGGCTTGCGCCGAAAGGGAAACGTCATTCCAGAGTCGTCAGTGGAGGAGGATGCGACGGATTGCTCGGGTGCCAGGCGGTGGGGTCATTGGCTTCTTGCCTGCGACGGCGCTTCCAGCCGTGCCCGGATGGTAAAATCGGTCGCACATTTTAGCATCATCGTTCAAGGAGAAGCGGCATGCCGCGTACCACCCTGCTGCGCAACTGGCTCGGCCAGGTCTTCGAGTCGGCGTTCCCCGGCTGGGATGTGCACCTCGAAGCGGCCTCGGCCGACGCCAGCTTCAGGCGTTATTTCCGCGTCCTGCTCCCCGATCAAACGACGCGCATTGTCATGGACGCGCCACCAGAGAAAGAAGACTGCCGCCCCTTTATCCAGGTCGCCGCGCTGTTTCGCAGGGCCGACGTGCATCTCCCCGAGGTCCTCGTCAGCGATCTCGAACAAGGCTTCCTGCTGCTCTCCGACCTTGGCAACACCACTTACCTGAGTGCCCTGCAAGGCGACAGAAGCGCCGCGGCACGACTCTACGCCGACGCCAACCGGGCTCTGCTCGCCATCCAGCTCGCCAGTCGACCCGGTGTGCTGCCGGCATACGACCGCGACCTCCTCAGCCGCGAGCTGGCCTTGTTTCCCGAGTGGTACCTGCGCCGCCACCTCGGAGTGGGCATCGACGAAGGCATGCAAGGCACTTTGCAAACGGTGTTCGAAGCGATCCTGGTCAATAACCTGCAACAGCCACAGGTCTATGTCCATCGCGACTACCACTCGCGCAATTTGATGCTCGTCGGCGAACCGGCGCCCGCTTTTCCGAGCAACCCCGGCATTCTCGATTTCCAGGATGCGGTCTACGGGCCGCTGACCTACGATCTCGTTTCGCTTTATCGTGACGCCTACATCGACTGGCCGGAAGATCAGGAGCTCGACTTCGTGATCCGCTACTGGGAAGGGGCGCGCCAGGCCGGACTGCCGGTGCAGGCCGATTTCCACGACTTTTATCGGGACTACGAATGGATGGGCGTGCAGCGCCAGCTCAAGGTGCTCGGCATCTTTGCCCGCCTCTGCCATCGCGACGCCAAGAGCGATTACCTGGCCGACATGCCGCGCGTGCTGAGCTATCTGCGTCGTACCTGCGAGCGCTACAGCGAACTGCGGCCGCTCGCCCGCCTGCTCGACGTCCTCGAGAAGCGCCCGCTCAGCGTCGGCTACAGCTTCTGATGAAGGCCATGATTCTCGCCGCCGGCCGCGGCGAACGCCTGCGACCGCTCACCGACAGCACCCCCAAACCACTGCTCATGGCCGGCGGCAAAGCGCTGATCGTCTGGCATCTGCAAGGCCTGGCAAGAGCCGGCTGGCGCGAGGTGGTGATCAACCATGCCCATCTCGGTGAACAGATCGAAGCAGCACTTGGCGACGGCAGCGACTTCGGCCTGCGCATCGCTTACTCGCCCGAACCGGTCGGAGCGCTGGAAACCGCAGGTGGCATCGCCACGGCACTGCCACTGCTTGGCGATGCTCCCTTTCTGGTGGTCAATGGCGACATCTGGTGCGACTGGGACTTTGCGCAGGCCAGGCGCATCGCCTGCCTACTCGACCAGCGCCGCGCCCACCTGCTGCTGGTCGACAATCCAGCGCACCATCCCGGCGGCGACTTCTGCCTCGATGGCGAAGACTTGCGCACAGCGACGGGGACGCGCAGCGACACGCTAACCTACGCCGGCATTGGCGTTTTCTGGCCCGATTTCTTTGCCCCTGCGGCGGCCGGCGTCAAGATGAAGCTGCGCCCCTTGCTTGACGCCGGCATTGCCGCAGGTACGGTCACTGGCCAACGCCATGAAGGCCGCTGGGTCGACGTTGGCACCAGCGAGCGCCTTGCCGAACTCGACCTGGCGCTGGCGCAAAACCGATGAGCCACACAGCCCACGCCAAACGTCGCCAACGCGTACTCGACAGACTCGGTGACGGCGTCGCCGTCCTGGCCACGGCTCCCGAACGTCTGCGCAACCGCGATTCCCATTATCCCTACCGCTACGACAGCTACTTCTGGTACCTGAGCGGCTTTGCCGAGCCCGATGCCGTGATGGTCCTGGTCGGCGGCGAGAGCGCGAAAGCGATTCTCTTCTGCCGCGAGAAAAATGAGGAGCGCGAAACCTGGGACGGTTTCCGCTACGGACCTGATGCCGCCGCCACGGCCTTCGGCTTTTGCGAAGCGCATCCGATCGGCAGTCTTGACGAGATGCTGCCCAAGTTGATCGCCAACCGGGCGGCCCTGTGGCATTCGCTGGGTCACGACAGCGAATGGGACCGGCGCATCACCAACGCCCTGAATGCGGTTCGCACTCAGGGGCGCAGTGGCACGCGCGCGCCCGGAGAAATCCGCGACCTGCGCGGCTTGCTCGACCAGATGCGACTGATCAAGGATGGGCAGGAAATCGAGCTCATGCGCCGTGCCGCCGACATTGCTTCGGCCGGCCACAGTCGCGCCATGCGTGCCTGCAAACCGGGCATGGCCGAGTACGAACTCGAAGCCGAATTGAGCTACGAGTTTCGCCGCCGCGGTGCCGACGGCCATGCCTACACGCCCATCGTCGCCGGCGGCGCCAACGCCTGCATCCTGCACTACGTCGACAACAACAAGCTGCTGGCCAGTCAGTCACTGGTCCTGATCGATGCCGGCTGCGAGGTCGCGGGCTACGCCTCGGACATCACCCGCACTTTTCCGGTCAGCGGACGCTTTAGCGCCGCCCAACGCGAGGTCTATGAAATCGTCCTCGCGGCGCAGCAGGCGGCGATTGCCGCAGTACACCCGGGCGCCTCGTTCGCCGCCTATCACCAGGCAGCGCTGCGCGTCCTGTCACAGGGGCTGATCGATCTCAAGCTGCTCAGCGGCAGCGTGGACGGCGCCATCGAGAGCGAAGCCTACAAGCCCTGGTACATGCACCGCACCGGCCACTGGCTCGGCCTGGACGTTCACGACGCCGGCGAATACAAGACCGGCACCGCCGACGACGACTGGGTCAGGCTGCTTCCCGGCATGACCCTGACCGTCGAGCCGGGCCTCTACTTCCGACCCGGCAGCGAGGTCCCGGAGCACCTGCACGGCATCGGCGTGCGCATCGAGGACGATATCCTGGTCACCAGCGATGGCTGCCTGACCTACACCACTGCGCCACGAACAGTCGCCGAAATCGAGGAAGTGATGCGCCATGAGTGAGCAGCCAAGCGACACCAACAGCGCCGGCGATGA
>QPGA01000052.1:24792-27784 GCA_003332265.1 Candidatus Accumulibacter meliphilus | reverse complement strand
TGCCCAATGGGAACATCACAACCTCATTCTCGGCGTCAAGGACCAGGTGATCGCCCAATTCGGCGCCGACTCGAACGAAGTCGCTTCGCTGGGCCTGAAGAAAAAATCCGAGCGCAAGGCACCCAGCCGCACCGGCAAGCCTGCCACTTAAATCGCTGCCATGCGGCAGCGCATCCAGCAGGGTGAGAGAAAAGCCCCAACAGCTTGCCCCGACCTCTGCCTCCAGGCGGGTCGTTGCCCCAACCGCCGGTAGCCGCTGCATCGCTTCGCCAGCTACCCGGCGGCTGGTCGAAATGGCAGCAGCCGTGACGGAATTGCCGAGGATTTTAGTGCACGGGCGGATGTAACTTCTCAAAAACCCTGGGCAGGAGCATGGCACTGGGTGCGCTTCGGGGCGAGGCGGTTACCCGCAGAGTACCCGTCTGAAGTACCTGTCGAGCGGATAGACCCAGACGGTCTTGATCGGCAACTGGGCCTGATGGTGAACATCGAGCTTGCCGCGGCCGGTGGTTTGACCGAGGCAGAGCCAGTTGGCCGCCTGGTAGGCGGTACCGCGAAAGCGTGATTGCTCGACGAAGGTTTCGAGCAAGAGCGGCCGGTAACCGTACTGGATTGGCCAATCGGTGGTGATCTGCCGGTCAGCGCGAGCCAGGATGGACGAGGCCAGATTTTTGCATTCGATCCAGGGCAGGATGAGGAATCGAGCGTTGTTCACGACCCGGTGCAGGTGCTCCTGGCGTTGCGCGGGCGTCCAGCCGATATAGTGGTCGCGTGGCTGGGTCTTCCAGGCAGCGGCGGCAAAGCTGAGCAAGGCGACGAGGCGTCCGCCCGCGCGAACGAAGTAGCGCAGTTGGGCGCCGGGCAGCGGCTGATAGCCGAGGTAGTGGTAACGGTCGAGGTACTCGTTGTGCAGCTGCGATTCAGCGCGATGGCTGACCCGGTGCAGTTGCAGTGTCCCCAGGGCACGAGGGCCGTCTGCGCGCAGGGGCGCGTCGGGCTCGGCCTGCACGGTACGACGGTGCCAGGGTTTACCGTTGTGATTGCCGTTGCGAGGCGGCGGCAGTTGCAGCAAGCCATCGGTCTGCATGCGCAGCATCGCCACGCGGCAGCTCATTTCCTTGAGCCGCCCGTCCTCGCGGCACCAGCCGAGCTCGGCACAAACGAGGCGGGACAACTGCGCTCGCGAGGCGGCCGGGTGGGCCGCGATCAGCTGCCGCATCTGGTCGAGCTCCGCTGTGCTGAACAAGCGACCGCAATAGCGCGCGGGGGTCGCTTCAGGGGTCACGCAAGGGAACGGTCGCCGCCGTCGGGGGGGCCTCGAAGATCCACTGCGCCAGCGGAGGAATTCGATGCCAGCCGAAGACGCGGTCCTTCAGGTATTGCCAGAAGGGCAGCCCGTTCTTGCGACAGGTCTTCTTGAGGCTGGCGAAGGTGTCGCGGCAGCGGCGGCCGGACGGGCTCCGGGTGGAGCCGCTGATCTTGCGCTTCTTGACGTAGTCGCGGATATCCGACTCGCTGAGGTTGTTGTGGAGGGGAAGCTCGGGACGCTGCAACACGCGCAGCAACTCCTCCCGGTTGCGGCGCATTCGTTTCAGGGCCTGATCGAGGCTGGCATAGCCGGTCCGGGTGGCACAGAGCTTGTCGAAGCGGGCTTCGATCGCGGCCGCATTGAGTGCCTCCGGCGCTTCCTTGTATGCCTTGAGCGCATCGTAGATCGCCCACAGTTCGCTGCGCACCGAAGCCAGCGCCTCGCGTTGCGGCTCGTTGAAGCCGAGCAGTTTGGCCAGCACTCGTTCGGCATGGATCCAGCACAGGGCGTGGGTCAGCACATCGAACTGCCCGGCGTCATCGCTGACGATCGCCAGATCGGGGGCGACGCCCTGCTCGACGACGGTACCGAGCAACGCGCCTTCGGTGACCGTGCGGACATGGCGCGGATCGGTGATGCCCTGCTGCGCCAACACCGCCTGCCAGGCGGCTTGACCCGTCCAGGCCGCCGGTGCCAGGGCGGTGAGTGCCTGGAGTTGAGCGCAGGGCAGCTTGTGCTCGGCCAGGTAGGCCAGCGCGGCCTGATTCAGGGTGTAGGCATCGTGCCCGGCACGGAGCAATTCCAGGAAATTGATCCGGCTCTTGCTGTCGGTGCTCGCGAACCAGGCGAAGCGTTCGTTGCCGATATGCGTACAGTACCCATTCTTGCCCTGATGGCGCGCCCCTGTATCGTCCACATGAACGTACCGGCTGCGCTGCAGCCCCGCTTGCAGCAGCGCGTCTTTCTCGCGATGGAACTCGCTATGGCCGTCGGTGATCAACGCGCTGAGCTGCCCGGCCGAGATGTCGATTTGCCACTCCCGCAGTTGCTCAAGCAAGAGCGGCTGCGTCACATGCGCATGGTGGTACTGGTACAGGATGAAAGCGCGCAGCTGCGGGCCGAAGTGCACTCCACCGATCTCGGCCGGCAACTGCCCGATCAAGCTCACTCCCTCGGGGGTAACCCAGCGCTCCAACCGATACCGGGTATTGTGCACCCCGATCCGGATGTCCTGCACCACGAAATCCTGGTAGCCCTTGAAGCGACTGTTCTGCGGAATGTCCGCCGCGGGCTGCACCTTGACCGACTCGTGGATCTCGAGCTTTGCCGTCTTGTGGCGCTTGCCACGGCGCTTCGGCAGGCGCGCCTTCTTCGCCCCGCTTCGCTCGCCTTCCAGCGCCGAGGGCTTGATCACCGGTTTCGGCTTTTGACCCTTCAGCCGCGCCACCTCATCGCGAAGCGCCTGAATCTGTTCCTGCTGCCGATGGCACAGTTCCAGCAGCTGCACGACCGCCGGTGTCCTTTGGTCGGCAGGGATATCCGGGATACCGGGAAGCTTTGTAGGGGTTTCCGTGCTCATGCTGCGGATTGGAGCACATTTCGCGCGCTGTGTCCAGCACCATCTGCAAGCAAGCATCCCTGATTCAGCGAACGGTCATGCCCGGGCTTTTTGAGAAGTTACGT
>QPGA01000052.1:7528-24365 GCA_003332265.1 Candidatus Accumulibacter meliphilus | reverse complement strand
GAAAGCGTGCCGGCCATCCGTCGGCGCCATCGTCGAGCAGCGCATGATGGCCGTCTCGTCGCCCTACGACTTCGAGGTTCCGTGGCGCCCCAATTTTGAAGCCAAAATGGCGCTGGTCTGGGCGCTCGCGTCGGCCCTGATCATCGCCTTCTCCTGGGCGGTTCCGTTGTTCTCCCAGTTCTCGGCGCTGCTCGCCGTCGGATGTGCTTTCGCGGCGGCCTGCCGCGGTTACCAGGCCTACCAGCGGCTGCTGGAAGCCTACATCGCCTTCTATCGGGAGATCGCCATCCATGAGGCGCAGTCGGTGGATCTCGATGGCTTGATCTCGACCTACGAGCACAATCGCGAGCACTTCCAGAAGATGGTCGCCTCCCTGATTCCGATTCTCTCGATGCTCACCAGCGACCCCCTGCAGGCGCTCCTGTCACCGGACTTCGAGCCCGGCCACGAGCGGCTGGTGACCGACATGTCGAAGATCATCCACGGTAACAAGGTGGTCTACATCGGTCTGGATTCGCTCGCCGACTCGACGGTGGGCAGCGCGATCGGCCCCATCCTCCTGGCCGATCTCGCCGCCGTGGCGGGCGACCGCTACAACTACGGCATTGATTCGCTGACGCCGGTCAATCTGTTCATCGACGAAGCCGCCGAGGTGCTCAACCAGCCGGCTATTCAACTCATGAACAAGGGCCGCGGCGCGGATTTTCGGGTGACTATCGCGACGCAGACCTTTGCCGACTTTGCCAGCCGACTTGGCGACGAAAACAAGGCCCGCCAGGTGCTCGCCAACACCAACAACAAGATCGCCCTGCGCGTTCTGGATTCCGAAACGCAAAAATACCTGGCCGAAGGCATGCCGCAGATCAAGGTGCGGTCGATGGCTCTGCGTTACGGACACAACGTCGATAGCCACGTGCAGGACGAATACACCGCGTCTTATCAGGAACAGATCATGGCGGCGGAGGCGGAATTCTTTCCGGCGGCGATGCTGGGTGAACTGCCGCCGCTGCATTTCATCGCCCGACTTTCGGGCGGCCGGACGCTCAAGGGGCGGTTTCCCATCCTGCTGACGCAGCCATGAGGCCTGCGCGCACCGACAACGCCTGGAGTACCTTCATTGCCGTCGCGCTGTTTCTGCTCATGGCGGCCACCTGGGCGTTCATTCCGCCGACGGCGATCCGCAATGCCTGGATCGCCGAACGGGCGGCGGTCTACGCGATTGCTGGCAAGGGTGAGAGCGATGTCTACGGTCGTACCCTGGACGATATGGAAAAATCGCTGGCGTCGGATTTTCGCAGCTTCATCATTGACGCTCAATCGACAGGGCAGGGACCCTTTGGGAGTTCCGACCTCAGCGCTTGGGCGCAGGGCCGGATCGTCGCGACCTGGTTGTGGATCGGCCTGGTCGCCTACCGCCTGCAAGTGTTGATGGGATGGCTGGTGCCAGGCATTCCCTTGGTGATGGCGGCCTACAGCGACGGCCAGCTCGTGCGGGAAATCCGCAAGTATTCCTTCCTGGCCCGGAGCCCGATCCGACACAGCCTCGGGGTGCGCGTGCTATGGGCCGTTCTGGTAGGACTTGCCGTTTGGATAATCGTGCCGTTGCCGATGCCCTCGCTGCTGCCACCCTTGTTGATCGTCTCGATCTCGTACGCCCTGTGGCTGTGGGTGAGCAATTTGCAGAAGCGGCTTTGAGGGGTGTGCCATCCAGGGGGCGCTACGGCTGTGGTGTGACGGCTGGTCGACGGCGGCGAATCGTGGCGCGTTCGTGCTGCCTCGACCACGACCTGGTCATTGCCGTCGCGAAGAAACGAGACTTCTGAACGGCCGCTGCCACCGTTCAAGGTGACGTTTGGCGGTGTAGCCTCTGGGGCAGGTTCTCGGCCACTGCGGTCATTTGCATCAAACAGATTAGATGGCCGGTATACCGCTTTTACGAGACGCATGCTGCAATCTCACCCAATGCACATAGAAATCATCGACAATGCATACGTGATGGCGTTCACGGGGCTTTTGTTGGACGATGCCTAGCTGCTCTTGGAATATCCATACCGCATCAATGAAAATCGCCGCCATGTCGAATCCATTCTTTGACCATCCGATCATGAACTCTCCCTATGCCTATCCAGTCAAGCATTGGGAGCTAGATGATGACGGGCAACCCACGCAGCAGATCATCGAAACTCGCCGCCGCGCGAAATTCATCACCCCGATTCCCAAGCCCAAGAAGCGTAAGGGTGCTGCCAAGCAAGAAGGATTCGTTTTCGAGGATGAGGCTGGGCTGTCAAACAAGGAGCAGCAATACGACCCCACCTCGATCATCAACGAAGTGCGTGGGAATGTCGATTCCTGGCGTTCCCTGCCTAATCCCAATCAGTGGCAGGTCACGCCGGAGACAGTCCGCCTGTTGCAGCATTGGCGCCATCACAAGTTCAACGACATCCGCCCATTCTTCTGTCAGGTGGAAGCGGTGGAGACCGCGATCTGGCTTACCGAGGTTGCTCCCCAGATCAAGAAGCACAAGCACATTCTCGATCACCTCGCGGCGGCAAACAAGGATGCCAATCCCGAATTGATGCGTCTGGCGCTGAAACTGGCCACCGGCGCCGGCAAGACCACGGTCATGGCCATGATCCTCTTCCGATCTACCATCAACGCGGCGCGCCGGCCGGGCAGCAAGAACTTCACGCGTGGCTTTCTGATCTGCACCCCCGGCCTGACCATCAAGGATAGGCTGCGCGTCCTGCAACCCAACGACCACAACAGTTGCTACAAAGACCGCGAGCTGGTGCCGGGCGACATGCTTGACAATGTGAAACGCGCCAAGATCGTCATCACCAACTATCACGCCTTCAAGATGCGCGAACGCATCGATCTGTCCAAGGGCGGCCGGGCTTTGCTTCAGGGCCGCACGGGCGAAGAACCGAAAACGCTCGAAACTGAAGGCCAGATGCTCCAGCGCGTGATGCCTGCCCTGATGGGCATGAAGAACATCCTCGTCATCCACGACGAGGCGCATCACTGCTACCGTCGGGCAGGAAAGAGACAATACGCCAATGGCCTGAGTCGGATGAATCGGCGTTTCGGACTCTGGATGGGGTAATCAACACGATGTAACTGCGGTGTCTCTGTCAGCGCGCGAATACCGAACCGGAAACGGTCTTGCTCGGAGAAGACGCGAAGAAATGCCAAGCGAAGGGGAGATCAATGGCGGAGAACAACAAGTTCTCGGTATTCACCGACTGGAAGCGGAAGCTGCTTTCGGAGCGTAGCTTGGCCGCGCCCGATGGACGGGCGCTGTACCTCTATCGGCTCAATCAGGCCGAGTTTGGAGAGCTTGAGGCACTGCTCGCTCAATGGCTCGGCCGTCTGGACCGCGTGGGGCTTGCTCTACTGCCACGGCTGAGCGGCTTTTCCTGTCTTTTCGTCCTTTATGGCTCAGAGTGGTGGCGGCGTCGTTTCGATGGTTCGCATTGGTCCTGGGAGCCGATTCTTCGCAGTATCGGCGCCGACCCCCACCAGTGGACGCAAGGCCAGCGCAGCGAATGCGTTCGATTGGGACTTCAGGATTGGGGGTTGAAGCCAAGGGAACAAGGGGCATTGCGGTTTCTCGGCACGGTGGCTGTTCAGGGAGGGCTACCGCTGGAACTGTTGGCCAAGGCGCGCGGACGGGTCGGACAGCTATTGAGTCAGGTTCTTACTCAGGCGAGAAACGGCAGTGTCACCTCGTCCCAATTGCTGGACTGGGTGCGAAGTCTTCAGTCCACGCTACCAAAGAGCTATCGGCAGGACGTCATCTGCACTTTGCTGGCGGACGTCGCCTGGACCGTTCTACAACTGAAGGACGAGGCAGGGCTGACATCCAGCGCCGAAGCGATTGCCACGCTGAATCAGAAGATCCTGAGCTGGCGGGACCGCTTTCCGCTGCCGATCGACGACTCGCACGCGCAAGCACTTATTGAGCAACTCATTCGAGACGCCGCGAGCGTTCGCATCGAAAGGCAATCCATTTGCCTGCCGCTGGAACGGCGCCTCGTTTCCGCCGACGATGGACTGTGGTCATTGAATTCCAGCGTCACGCTCCCGGATAGCCTTCCCGCGGGCCATCTTGCGACGCTCTTTGCGGTGCCGCTTGACGACTTGCCACGGTCAGGCGAACTCGCTGTGGTCGTAGGCGAGACGCGAAAGGTCACGACCGTGCGGCGTATGGCCGGAAACGCGGCTTTTCGGGTGGAGCGCAGGCCGTGGGGATTCTCCGGTGACATCAGCGCTTGCGAGCATGGACTGCACCTTGCCGCGCCCGATGGCCGGCGCTGGTCAGCCACTGCGGCCAAGGGCGAGTCGCTGGACGACGAACTGCCCTGGGTGTTTTCCGACGAGGATGGATTGTCCCGTTTCCTGCGCCAGGGCAGTGGTGGTGTGCCCGCGACGCAGGCGTTGGTTGCGCTTCGGGTGGATTGGAAGATACGAGCCAGAGACGGTTCCGAATTGACCGTTTGTGGCCGATTGAATGCGCCCGATCGGTTGATCTACCGCGTTTACGGTTCGACCGACGCTTGGAACGACGCCGGTCTGTCGTGTCGGATTCGTACCGGGCAGGCGAATTCGACCGAGGACAGTTACGAATGGCGCGGCCAGCGTCTTTGGTTTGATTTTCAGAGTCCGCCGATGGCCTTCAGGGGATTGCCTGCCCTTTATCGGATCGATCAGAACGGGGCCGCTCACAAGGTCGATGGGAATCCCGGCTGGAGCGTGCTCGGCACGTCGGTGCATAACGGCGCAATGCCGATAGGACCTGTTTCGATGCGCTACCCCGCTTCCGGGGACGTAAAGCAGCGCGCACGCTTGGCGGTATTGCCAGAGGCGGCAGCGCTGTCGATGAGGTCTTGTGATGCTGGAGCCGGCGAAATCAGGCTGGAGAACTGGAAGGCCACGACCGCGCGGATGTTGACCGAGGGTGTCCGAATGGATCTCCTGCGGGCCAATGCGGCACTGGTCCTCTCCCTGAGCATTGCCGCCGGATCCCGCCCGCCGGAGCGCGTCGATCTGGAGGTGCTGTGGAGTCACACGACGGTCCCGGTTCGCCTGCGGATTCCGTTTCCAGGGCAAGGCGTCAGGGCTTTCAACGCCAACGGCAGTGAATTGCGCCCGGGTTCGCTGGTCGCCGCCGAGCGGATTGCCGGTATCCGCCTGCTTGCACTCGATGGCGGCAGCAACAAGGCAATAACCGTTGAATTGCACTCGGCCAATGGCAATCGCGCCCGGATTCACAGACTCATCGTGCAGCCGGGTTCGCTAGGAATCGAAGTGCGATTGCAAGACTACGCGACCGACATTCAGCATTTGCTGTCGGCCGACGATAACCCGGACGCAAAGGTGCGGGTCGTCCTGAGAATCGGCGATGGCGATGCGGAACCGTTCCGTATCGATGTGGCGCGCTATGCGGCAAAGCTGGTCCGATCCGGTCAAGATATTGGCATCGAAGACCGTGGCTTTTCGATGCTCACGGCAGACGAGTTGGCAGGGTTGCCGATGCTGGCGCTTCGTCTCGAGCAGCCTGGCGACGAGCCCATTCGACTCGATCAGCGATCGTCCGAGGGCGTGCCTAGAGGATGCTGGGCGTTCGAGCCCGAAGAACGCGAGCCCGGGTGTTGGCTGATCTATCCGGGGCCGGGTGCGCTGTTTCCGTTCCGCCCGACGCTTTGGACGGTTGCCGGCGAATTTGCCGGTGATGGTTCGTTGGCGAAGGCCATCGGGCTTGCCGACCCGACACAGCGCGAGGCCGACCTCGATGCCGTCATCAGTGAACTGGCGGTGGATTTTCGGCATGCCGGCTGGACCGAAGTCGAGAGACTGGCGGATCAGGTCGGGCACTTGCCCTTGGCCACTCTCGACCTGTGGCGTCGTGTCGCCCGTTCTCCGACGGGAATGGCGGCGCTTGCCGTTCGATTCGGAACCTTGCCCCGCGGCTTCGTCGAGCGATTCGATCAGGAACTGCCTTTCGCGTGGGAGACCGTGTCGCTCGGCGCCTGGCGGCAAGCGATCGGCTGTCTGGAACGACAATGTGCCGCGAATTTTGGCCGCGAAGCCGGGCCAGTCGTCTTTCGGACGCACCTCGATAGCCGCATCAAGGACCTGGTTTCGGGGCACGGTGCCTTGCATTATCTGCTAGGGATTGCCAGCAGCCCCCATTTTCCGGACGGGCCGCGGCAGGTGAGGCTTTTGTGGCTCCATGGATCCACGAACGAGGCGCCGCTGCTGCTCGAAGAGACGAGTGCCCTGATGCGCTTGCGCCAATGTCATTCCGAGGACCAGTGGCCGACCGGCTCTTCCAAAATTCTTGATCGCGCGCGCCACGAGCCCAACGTAACGCGCTTCATGTGCGCCCAGCATTTCGGCTATCCGGATGGGGCGATCAACATGCCGTTATTGTTGGCGGCTCAAGTCGCTACCGGTGATGCGGACAGTTGGTTCAGGGACCCGGGTGCCATTCACATCCTTCGCGAGCATCGAGCCTTCGATCCCGAATGGTTCGATCATGCTTTCAACGAAACGATTGCCCGCGCGCTTGCCTGCGCGCTTCTGAATTGACGAGACAACCAATGAGCCAGACCTTCTACTCCGATTTGCTGCCCACACTGGCGGAACGAGCCAAGGTGGATGCAATTAGCCGGCTGGGTTTCAGCAATGCGCCGCTCCAACGCCATCTGGCGGCGATGTTCGATCGTCCTTACGGCCAGCCCGGAGCATTCCTCGCCGACCCGAGCTTCGAGGCAGTCTTCGGTTGGCGCAAGTCTGATCAGCGCATGGCCGACCTCGTTCCAACGCTACTGACCGAGGATCTGGTGCGCGCGATGGACCAACCGCCGGCGGATCTGGTGCGAGACTATCGATTCGAGCGTGGGCAATTTCCTTATATTCACCAGGTCGAAGCGTGGCGGATATTGGCGCAAGGCGAACCTCAGTCGCTCGTGGTGGCGAGCGGGACGGGTTCGGGGAAAACCGAGTGTTTCATGGTGCCCATTCTCGATCGGCTCGTTCGGCTACGACAGGAAGGTCGGGGCCGATTGGTCGGGGTACGGGCCCTGTTCCTTTACCCCCTGAACGCTCTGATCAACAGCCAGAGGGAACGGCTGCGCGCATGGACTCACGGCTTCGAGGGGGACATTCGTTTCTGCCTGTACAACGGGAACACCCCGGAACGTCCCGATCCGGCGCACATTCAGCGTCAGCAGCCCGGCGAGGTCATGGATCGCCAAAGTCTGCGCGCTTCGCCGCCGCCGATCTTGGTGACCAATGCCACGATGCTGGAGTACATGCTGGTGCGGACGGCAGACGCACCGATCCTGACGCAGTCACAGGGAAAGTTGGAGTGGGTCGTGCTGGACGAGGCCCATACCTACGTCGGCTCCCAGGCTGCCGAGGCCGCCTTGCTGATCCGACGCGTGTTGTTTGCATTTGGCGTGACGCCGGACCAGGTGCGTTTCGTCGCGACCTCGGCAACCATCGGCGACCCGGAAGGCGAGGCCGGCCAGATACTCAGGCGGTTCCTCGCGGAGGTCGCCGGCGTGGAGCTGGACCGGGTGCATCTGGTGGCCGGCCTGCGTAGCGTTCCGAGCCTGAAGCGGATCAGGCCGGCGGGCCACAATCCGGTGCAGGGTTTGGCCGAGATCGAAGCAGGACTCGAAACATCGACACGTCGATATGACTCGCTGGTCGATGATGTGATGGCACGCAGGGTGCGCGAACTGTTCGTCGGCGCCGCCGATCGACCGCCGGTCGCGCGCCTTTCGGCAGTCTGCGGATCCCTTTTCGGCGCCCGAGATGCCTATTCCTTGGCACAGCAGCGCGAGGCGTTACGCTGGCTCGACCTGCTGAGTGGAACACGAGACAACACCGGCGAAGGCAGCGACGATGGCGAGGCATTCTTGCCTCTCAGAGCCCATCTATTTCATCAGACACTGTCTGGGATCTGGGCGTGCGCCGACAGCGTCTGCATCAAGAAGGCCGGTTCCGCACTCGACGACAGCAATTGGCCGTTCGGCCAGGTGTATCTCGAACCGCGCAAACACTGTGACTGCGGCAGCCCAGCCTATGAGGTCGTGTCCTGCGGCGAATGCGGAATGGCGCACCTGCTGGCGAGCGATTCGAGTGGATCGCTGGTACACCTTCAGCCGCAGGCTGCGCTTGACGAGTTCGAGTTGGATGTCGAGCCTCAGGGCGAAAAAGGTGAAGACGATACGGCAGATGACGAAGAGGCCGCCGAGGGACGGCAGCACAAGATTCTCATCGTCAACCGACCGTTGTCTCACGTCGGACCGTTGTTCGTCGACCGCCTGTCACGGCGAATTACCGAAGGCACTGGCGATGTACTGCGCGTGCTGGCCCACGAAGACGATGGCAGTGGCCTGAGTTGTCCAGGTTGCGGCGGGCACGAGGATCCTGCCGAGCGACTTTTCCAGTACAGCCGTCTCGGGGCACCGTTCCTGCTCGGCAGCATCCTGCCTACGCTGCTGGAATTTGCTCCCGACAGCGAAAAGCCGGCCGAGCACCCCTGTCGCGGGCGCCGCTTGCTGACCTTCAGCGATAGTCGCCAAGGGACCGCGCGAATTGCGGCAAAACTACAACAGGAGGCGGAGCGCAACCGGGTGCGCGGCTTGGTCTATCACCTCGCGCTCCAACACGGACGAAATCAGGGCGGTGCACAGGCAAACGTGATTCAAGAGAACTTGGCTGCACTTGAGCTAATTCCAACCGCCGCGCGCAACGAGGGGGTGAATGCCATGATCACCCAGATGCGCCAACAACTGGCAGTACTTGCGAACCCGGTACCGATTCCATTCAATGATCTGGCCAATCAGCTGGCCAACCAGGGGCGCGACTTCGACTACATGCTGAAGCACTACCGGCGCCTTGCACCCGATGCTTTCAGCGACACAACCGGGCCGGTCGAACTGGCGAGAATGTTCCTGGTTCGCGAGTTCGGGCGTCGTCCAAAGCGACTCAACAACCTCGAAACCATGGGCTTGGTGGCTGTACGCTATCCGGGACTCGACGGCCTCGCACCGAATCTCCCGGGCGCAGTTCAGGACGCCGGCTTCGACCGCGCCGTCTGGCTAGACTTCCTCAAGATTTGTCTCGACTTCTTTGTTCGCGGTGGCGGTTCGCTCGCCGTCACGCCATCCTGGCGCAGTTGGCTGGGAATGCCGTTTCCGCAGCGTCAACTGGTTCAACGCGACGAAGCAAACGTCGCACGAAACCAGCGCCGTTGGCCACGGGCAAGGCGTCGTGGATTGCGTAGCACGCTCGTGCGACTGCTCGCTCACGTGCTCAAGGCGGATATCACAATTGCACTGGGCGAGGATCGGGTTGACGCTATCCTGCTGGCCGCCTGGGATGCGCTGATTGCCGCCAACCTCTTGCGCCAAGGCGGCGATGGTCGCGTCCTTGCGCTGGAAAGCCTCGCCTTCTCTCCGATGACCAAGGCATGGATCTGCCCGGTCACCCGTCGTTTTCTCGACACGACGATCCAAGGTGTTACGCCCTACCTGCCGCAGCAGGCTACGGATTCGACGGCCCTTTGCCAGGAAGTCGCGCTGCCACTCTACGACGAAGCATTTTCTGGCGTGACCGACGACCTGGAGCGTATTCGGCGCGGGCGCGCCTGGCTCGCCGCTCAAGAGAGCATTGCCGCCTTTCGCGAGCGGGGGGTGTGGTCGTCTTTGAACGACCGCGTCATCGAACTCGCTCCCTATTTCACCGCGGCCGAACATTCCGCGCAGCAGGACTCAAAAAAACTCGATCGCTACGAAAAGGCGTTCAAGGCCGGCGACCTCAACCTCCTGTCCTGTTCGACGACGATGGAAATGGGTATCGACATCGGCGGCATCAGCCAGGTGGCGATGAACAATGTTCCGCCGCATCCTGCGAACTATCTGCAACGAGCCGGGCGTGCGGGCCGACGCCGCGAATCACGTTCACTGGCCATGACATTGTGCAAGTCGAATCCCCATGATCAGGCAGTGTTCTCGAATACGCGCTGGGCGTTCGACACCGCCTTCCCGGCACCTCGCGTGTCACTGGACAGTCGGATCATCGTCCAGCGACACGTCCAGTCGTTGCTGCTTTCCCGATTTCTGGCCGTTGTACTGCTCGGCGCCGGGCAAGAGCAGATGAGGCTGGCCTGTGGCGCCTTCTTCATCGGGGATGATTCTCTCGCTGGTCGTTTTTCTGCGTGGTGTCGCGGGTTCTCGCCCGAAAAATCCGGTGAGCTTGCGGCCGGTTTGCGGCAGCTCTTGCGGCACAGTGTTTTTGAGGGGGCCGATCTGAATGGGATTCTCGACGATGCCGCCGAGGTGATCGACGAGCTTGCCCGAAGCTGGCGGCAGGAATGGACCAACCTGGCCACCGAGCGTGACGAGTTGGCGGGCGGGGGCGTGAATTCGCCCGCGTATCGGGCCGTGAGCTTGCGTGTTGATCGGCTTTCCGGCGAGTACCTGCTTCGCGAACTCGCGACCCGAGGATTTCTCCCTGCTTATGGGTTCCCTACGCACATCGCGCCATTCGATAACCTGACGCGGGGGCAATTCCTGCAAGCGCGGCAGCATGCGGGGCGGACTCGCGAGGACAACCGGTACCAACGGCGCGAACTCGCGAGCCGCGACCTCATGACTGCACTTCGAGAATACGCGCCGGGTTCGGAAGTCGTGATGGATGGCCTCGTTTATCGATCGGCCGGCGTCACGCTGAATTGGCACATTCCAGCAGATCAGCAGGGCATTCGGGAAATTCAGGATATTCGCCATGCCTGGCGATGCAATCGCTGCGGCGCCAGTGGATCCAGTTCCAGTCTTGAGACTGCCCGCCATTGCGACGCTTGTGGCGCCGATACCGCGACTGGGCAGATTAGGGAGTTTCTCGCACCGGCCGGCTTCGCCGTGGATTTTTACAAGGAGCCGAGCAATGACATCTCGACTCAACATTTCGTCCCGGTCGAGAAGCCATGGATCGATGCCCGCGGCGACTGGTTCACGCTCCCCAATCCCGGCCTCGGCAGCTTTCGTGTGTCGGTCGACGGGCATGTCTTCCACCAGTCCCGCGGTATACACGGCAACGGGTATGCGATTTGCCTTGAGTGTGGACGCGCCGAACCGATGCAGGCCGACCAATCACTACCGAGCGCTTTTCAGCAGCCACATTCAAAGCTCCGCCGGTCCCAGGAAGATGGCTTGATTTGTCGCGGCAGTGCGGATGCTTGGAAGGTCAAGGCTGGACTGACCTTGGGCCACGAAACCTGGACCGACGTATTCGAGCTGCAACTCAAGTCGGAGCGTGGCGCATGGTTGTTCGATGTGACGACAGCGATGACACTTGCGGTTGTTTTGCGCGACGCACTCGCGGAATTGCTCGGAGTTCAGGCGACTGAATTGGGCTGTGATATCAAGGAGGGACGACCCGAAAGCGGTACTCGATGTCATTCGATCCTGATCTTCGATCGATTTGCTGCGGGTTATTCGTCCAGCGCCGAACGTTACTTGGGCACTTTGTTTCACCACGCCCGGCGGCGCTTGGAGTGCCCGGCGAATTGCGACAGCGCTTGTCCGCACTGCGTCCTCGATTTCGATCAACGCTTTGCCGCCGATAGTCTGAATCGGGGGGCCGCTCTCGAATTTCTCAGCGACGCCTGGCTGAACAGCTTGCGCTTGCCGGATGAATACGCCTATTTCGGCGTCGGCTCGATCCCCGAGTACAGGCGTTTGCCGGAAGCCATCTGGTCGGTTGTGTCGGCGTACAGCCCGAGTGGAGTCCGATTGTTTGCGGCCGGATCTCCGGTTGATTGGGATGTCAGCGTGTCGCCATTACGCGAACTTGCCTATCGTTTGGCCGGAAACGGAGTGGCAGTGCAGATCGTTGTCCCGGTCGGCGTCATGGGGGTCCTCGATGATGCGGATCGTTTCGTACTCGCGAGCCTGGCAGACCATCCGAACATATCGATTCATGCCCATGGCGAGCCGCCACGCTGCGGACATGGTTGGCTTATCGCCGAAACACTCGACACTCCGGCCCATCGATGGGGATTGGGTGCCCTCACATCTCTGAACTTCGGATCTCAATGGGGCATTTTTGACGGCCCGCTCGTTAGAACTGGCAATGGCACTCCGTTGCCGGCTGCTGGCACCGAACTCAAGGCCGAAACGATCAGGCCGCAGCAAGGGCAAGGCGGTCCCGGAGACTGCGAAATCGAGATTCAGCGCGAACTCAACGGACCAATCAGGGGGTTCGGCAAGCGTTTCTGGCAGCACCTTGCAGCCAGTCATCCGGCAACGAATGCGCTGATTGCAAGCGCGGGCGACACGGTGGCTTCAGTTGCCTATCGCGACCGCTATCTGTTCGCACCGATCGCTGTCGCCTTGCTTGTCGAAGTCTTGTCCGGGCTGAGGGAAGTCGTTGGGGCAGCGCGCTGGTCGGGCGCTGCCATCGAGGTCGTTACGACGAATCGGCGAAGCAGCGGTGAGAACAAATCCAGGAACACGGTTTGGGCGGACTGGTTAAACCCGAACGTTCGGGATATGGCTTTGGTATCCGCTTTCCGTCATGTCGGACTTGATGCATCGGTCGCAACCGCCGACAACTCGGGTACCGGTCACGGCCGATTGCTCGAGTTGAAGTGGTCGTCGGGCAAGATACATACAGTGCGCCTGGACCAAGGCGTCTCGTATTGGCGTGCCGCGCGATCGAACAGTCGGCGGGCGGTCTTCTTCGATACCGAAGCCGGTGCGTCAGAATCCCTGGGCCGGCAGGTGGTTGAGATCGCGGTTCAAGTTGAAGGCGCCACGCTGCCGACCCAGTTGTTCCTGAAGGTTCGGTAACGATGATGCTTGATCGTTCATTCAGGCGGGATCGTGGCGCCTCGGCTTGGCCTGGAAGCAGAACCGCATCAAACGCCGCAGCGTGTATCTGCACAAGTTCTGACAACCTCGATCGAGTCGAGTACAAGTGAATTTCCTGATTTCCGATACCTTCACCGACAGCCTGGCACGCCTGACCGGCGACGAGCAGAAGGCCATCAAGACGACGGCATTCGATTTGCAACTCAACCCGATCAGTTCGGGCATGAGTTTCCATAAGGTGGCGAAGGCGAAGGACAAGAATTTCTGGTCGGTGCGCGTCGGCAGCTACATCCGGCTGATCGTGCACAAGAGCGATGCCAGCCTGCTGCCCTGCTATGTCGATCATCACGACAAGGCACCGAGCGCCGCAAGCTGGAAACCCATCCGAAGACGGGTGCCGCCCAGTTGGTAGAAATACGCGAGACGGTGCAGGAAATCATCGTTCCGGTGTATGTGCAGGCGGAGCTTGTGCTGGCACCTCAGCCGGCACGCGTTTTGAAGCCCCTGTTTGCCGACCGGACCGATGACGAACTGCTCGGCTACGGCGTGCCCGCCGAGTGGCTGGCCGACGTGAAGCAAACCAACGAGGACACGCTGCTTGCCTTGGCCGACCATCTGCCGGCAGAAGCCGCCGAAGCCTTGCTGGAGCTGGCGACAGACGGAAAGCCCCGCATTCCGACACCAGCGGTGGCGCCCGCAAGCCCATTCGACCATCCCGATTCGCAACGCCGTTTCCGCACGATGTCGAATGGCGAGGAGTTGCAGCGCGCACTGGATTACCCGTGGGAAAAGTGGACGAGCTTCCTGCACCCCGAACAGCGTCAGTGGGTGGATCGCGATGACGGCGCTCCGGCGCGTGTTTCCGGTTCCGCCGGCGCCGGCAAGACCATCGTCGCCCTGCATCGGGCGGCACACCTGGCGCGAACGCATGAAGACGCCCGCGTGCTGCTGACCACCTTTTCGGACACGCTGGCGAGTGCCCTGCACACCAAACTCACGCGCCTCCTCGGCAACGAACCGCGCCTGGCCGAACGCATCGACGTGCATTCGCTGGAGTCCATCGCCCTGAGGCTTTACAAAGCACACGTCAAGTCACCTGGCGGCGCGACGACCGCAGTGATGATCGCGCGCCGCGAAATGATCGGGGAGGTGATCGATCAGGCGGCCCGTGCGACGAGCGGTCACAAGTTTGGCCTGCACTTTCTGCTTAACGAGTGGGAGCAGGTGGTCGATGCCTGGCAATTGGATTCGTGGGAAGGGTATCGCGATGTGGCCCGACTCGGCCGCAAGACACGACTCCCGGAGGCGCAGCGTGCCGTGTTGTGGGCCATATTCGAGCAAGTTCGCGCCGAATTGAAATCGCGCAAGCTGATCACCCAAGCCGAACTATTCACGTCGCTGGCGGCAGCCATCACGGCCAGCGGGAAGGTGGTATTCGACTTCGCGGTGGTGGATGAGGCGCAGGACATTAGTGTCGCGCATCTTCGTTTTCTTGCGGCGCTGGGACGCGGACGCCCGAATTCTCTGTTTTTTGCCGGCGATCTCGGGCAGCGTATTTTCCAGCAACCCTTCTCATGGAAGGCACTGGGCGTCGATATTCGCGGGCGATCCCGCACGCTGCGCATCAACTACCGCACGTCGCATCAAATCCGCGCTCAGGCGGATCGATTGCTGGGGCCGGCAGTCACCGACATCGACGGCGTCACCGAGAATCGCAGCGATACAGTCTCGGTCTTCAACGGCCCGCCGCGGGAAATTCGCGTCCTCAGCGATGAGCCGAAGAGACCGCATCCGTCGCTGACTGGATCAAGGGCCGCGTAGAGGGCGGCGTGCTGGCGCATGAGTTTGGTGTGATCGTCCGCTCGCCTGCGCAACTGGAGCGCGCTCAAGCCGCCGTGAAGGCAGCAGGCATCCCATTCAAGATGCTCGATGAGCACGTCGAAACCGCCAGCGGCTTCGTTTCGATCAGCACCACGCACCTGGCCAAGGGATTGGAGTTCCGCGCCGTCGTGGTGATGGTCTGCGACGACGAAGTCATTCCGTTGCAGGAGCGCATCGAGACGGTGGGTGACGATGCCGATCTGCAGGAAGTCTATGACACCGAGCGGCAACTGCTCTACGTTGCCTGCACACGGGCAAGAGATCATCTCTTGGTTACTGGCACAGCTCCGTCGTCCGAGCTTTTGGACGATCTGGATGGCAAGTAGGCAAGGGCCGAGATCAACGGCCAATGGCGGGAGTCTGCCGCATTGCTGACGTTGTACATTGCATGCACCAGAGGCAACTTAGGCCGAACTGCCGCCATCCGGCAAACCTACGCGTAGGTCTGCTGTGCTTGGCGCAGCGGACCTGCGCCGACGAACGACTTGGACGTTGCTCTTGAGCCGTAAGGCAATGTCTGACGCCGTGCGAGCCGAACCCCGAAGGATCCGCTAACCGAAATGCGTCCTTAACGGTCACATTTCAGCGACGCAGGAACGGTTTGGCTTCCTACCATGGCAGCCATGACTCGCGCCTTCCTGACCATCCTCCTGCTGCCCGCGGCCTTTTCCGCGCAGGCCGCCTGCTTCGAAGAAGCCGGTCGCCGCTACGGCATTCCGCCGTCTCTGCTCAAGGCCATCTCGGCCGTCGAGTCCAACTCCAACCCCGCCGCACGCCATCGCAACCGCGATGGCTCGGAGGACCTCGGGCACATGCAGATCAACAGCAGTTGGCTGCGCAAGCTGAGGTCGTATGGCATCGGCCGCGATCAGCTTTTTGATCCCTGCACCAGTACGTACATCGGTGCCTGGATTCTCGCGCAGAACATCCGGCGTTTCGGCTATGGCTGGGAAGCCGTAGGCGCCTACAACGCCGTCTCTCCGGACAAACGCCGGGCCTATGCCCGCAAGGTCGCCTCGCGGGTCAAGCCATGGCGCTCGTGAACCCTGTCGCCATTCTGCTCTTCACGACCTCGATACTGGTTGGTTGCGAGAGCCTGCCTCCAGCGCTACCTCAGGCGCTGTTCGAAGAAAGTCCAAAACCCATGGCGCGCGACAGGATCGCCTGGATCGAACGCCAATTCAGAACCTGCAGCGGCACGGCCTGCCCGACGCCCACGCGCAAGACGCTGGCGATCGTCGAACTTCCCGTTGCCGCGAAGGAGCAAGCGTCTCCCGTTCGTGGTGTCCAGCACATTCCTCCACCGGTCGCCCCTGTTTCTCCAGTCGCCACCGCTGTCGATTCAGCAACCGCCACCATCCTCTTTGAGTATGGACAAGACACTCCCACCGCCGACGGGCAGTGGGAGCTGGAGCGCCTGGCAGCCATTTCAGCGGCGTACAAGCGCATCGAGCTCTACGGACGAACCGACGATATCGGCGGCAAAGCCTACAACGACCGGCTCGCCAGACGGCGTGCCGAGTCCGTCCGCTCATGGCTCCTCGACAAAGGCGTCGAGGCCAAGATCGTGGTTCGTGCCGAGGGCCTGTGTTGTTACCTCGATCCGGCACCCACCGAAGCGGCGCGCCAAAGCAACCGCCGCGTCGAGGTCCGCCTCTCAGGTCAGCACGACCGGCTCAGTGATCGCAACCGCAGCACCAACCGCAACAGCAAAGGAGCGTAGTGACGTGAAATTACCGCACACCCACAGTTTCATCCGCGACGTGGTCATTACCGGCGGCTTCATCGCCATCGGCATCCTCGCCCCGGGTTCGCCGATCGAAGGCGGGTTCGACGCCCATCTGGGCGGCATCGCCGTCGGCCTCGGCCTCGGATGGCTCATCAAGTCTTGTGTCGATCTCAAAGGGAACCGTCATGGATAGCCGTCGTAACTGGATCAAGGGCGCCCTGGCGCTCGTCTTGCTGACCGCCGCCA
Organism: Candidatus Accumulibacter meliphilus; assembly: GCA_003332265.1. Lineage (GTDB taxonomy): Bacteria > Pseudomonadota > Gammaproteobacteria > Burkholderiales > Rhodocyclaceae > Accumulibacter > Accumulibacter meliphilus. Next base: position 7,619 of record QPGA01000052.1, on the reverse strand, counting down.
CGGGCGCGCTGGCGGGAACCACCGGCACCGAGTTTCAAAGTCTCTACACCTGGCTGACCGGGATGGTCCAGGGCTACTTCGGCAAGGCGGC
>QPGA01000052.1:0-6193 GCA_003332265.1 Candidatus Accumulibacter meliphilus | reverse complement strand
GGCGCGCGATGCCGAACCCGAAGACATGACCGCCCGAAACACACTGGAGATCGTCCCCCTCTGGAACGAAGCGCGCCTGATCCTGGTAAGGACGCTGGACGGTGCCTTGTTCGGAGAGAAGTACCAGCTGACCAACGTCTCGTCGTCGCGGATGGTGATCGACGAGCGTGAGCTATACCGACCGGGCGTGTTGGCGGTGATGGTCGACTCGCTCGAACTCGAACCGGGTGAAGCCACGGACGTCCTGGTCGTCCTGGAGGGACGTGATGGCTGAGTCACCCGGCAACCGGATCGCCTCGACGATCGCCAGATTGTCCCCAAAACAGCGGCAGCTCCTGATCCTGGGGCTCGGGGGGTCAGTCTTCGCAGTGCTCATCTTCGGTGGTGTGGCGCTATGGGACCAGCCGACCACGCTTCCCGAGGGAACGCCGCCGGTTCGCCCGCAGCCCTTGCCGATCAGCGCTCCCGGCGCCCAGGCCGACCCCCGAGACATCTGGATGAGCAAATCCAGCGAGCAGATGCGCCAGATGGAGGAGATGATCCAGGGCCTACGCCAGCAGGTCGACCTGATCGAGCGGAAGCCGCCGCTTTCGAATCCGGTCTTGCAGGTACTGCCGCCACAGCCGCTTCCGTCGCCGCCACCACCGGAGATCGAGCCCCTCAACCTGCCACCACTGCCTCCGCTGCCCCCTCTACCGGCGAATCCGGGCGCAGGGATGAACCCGGACGGAACGCCGATGTTACCCCGGTTACCGGGGATCGCCACCTTCGAAGTGAGCGACGCCAAGGTCAGCGCACCCGCATTGAGCGGGCAGGGGACCGACCAGAAAGACGCTCGCAGCTACGTCCCATCGGGATCGTTCTTCCGGGCGGTATTGCTCGGTGGTCTCGACGCACCCACCGGCGGTCAGGCGCAAAGCAACCCGCACCCGGTCCTCATGCGCGTTCAGGACAACGCCTTCCTGCCGAACCGCTACCGCTTCAAGATCAAGGAATGCTTTGCGCTGGGCGCCAGCTATGGCGACATCAGCGCCGAGCGGGCCTATATCCGACTCGAATCCTTGTCCTGTGTGCGCCGCGACGGCAAGGCGATCGATGTCCCGGTCAAGGGCTACGTCGTCGGTGAAGACGGCAAGGCCGGCATGCGCGGCCGTCTGATCAGCAAGCAGGGGCAGGTGCTCGCCAATGCCTTGCTCGCCGGCATCGGCGCGGGTATCGGGCAGGCCTTCCAGCAGAGCGCGATGACGGTTTCGACGAGCCCGCTGGGGTCGATCGGCTCCGTCGATCCCGGGAAACAGGTCCAGGCCGGTCTGGGAACCGGGGTCGGCAAGGCGCTCGATCGCCTCTCGCAGTACTACATCACGCACGGGTGGCGTAACTCGTTGGCACGGCGCCAGCAAGCCCGTCAGCGCAGTGATCGATGCGGTCCCTGGTCATTGCCGTGTGCTGCTTCTGCTTCGGAAGCGCGTCAGCGAACAGCGGGCTGGAGTACCCGTCGATGTGGATCTGTGACGAGGATCGCTTCAACTGGTATTGCGACATCCCGCCGGCAGCGGAACCGACCGGAAGCTCCGCCGAGAACCCCGAAGCGAAGGCGCTCAGCGAGGAAGAAGAAGCCGTTGCGGCCCTGAAGGCATTGCGAGAAGACGCCGAGCGGAAGAGGGCGCTGGCCATCATCAAGCCGACCCCGGAGAACTTGACCAGGGCAGCAGCGACGGCACGGGCTACCGCCACGGCATGGGCTCGAGTCGCAACCATGAGGCGAACGACAGCCTGCGCCAGGTCGATCAGTGGGCCAAAAAACTCGGCGTCAGCGAAAAGGTGGCGATGGAAATGATGATCGGCGCCTCGATGGGCATGAACACGCCGAAGCTCCTCGAGATCGCCGGGCTTCGCGGCGGCGTGGAACTCTCCGGCAAGCTGCGCAACTCTGCCGACGCTTCGCGATCGCTGGAGGAGATGGCGCAGTTCACCAGTGAATCGGGCTTTGGCAAGAAGGTTGGCACCGTGCTCGACAACGGCTGGGAGCGCAACTATCGCAGCGCCGACGAGGGCAGGGCAGCCGGCAGCGAGGGGATGCGCGCGTCGCTGGACCACGCGCGCCAATCACGCGAAGCCTTCAGCGCCTCATTGCAGGAAACGGACGGGCATCGGCAGATGTGGGAGCTGTCGCACAGCGGTCAGCTGGGCTCAAACCTGCAGCTCCAGGATCATTTCATCAAGGATTTCCTGCTGCCCAAACTGGATTTCAACTACGAGACCTTCCAGGGAATCATGGGCGACCCGTACAAGCTGCGTCCCTACATCGCCGAATACACTGCGCAGAACTACGACCGGATGCTCGGCGAGATGGCCGGCCAGGTGCAGGGGGCGGATGCAGTCGGCGCCCGGCACGAGGCGAATCGAAGCAGCGTTCCCGGTGCCGCTGCGGTCTGGCAGGCGGGCGGCGGGTATCTTGGTCAGGTGACGGGCAGGGCGGCAGGTGCCGGGGTCTCGGCACAGGGGCGCCCGAGTGATCAGACCGCGCATACGGCGATGCGCGAATTCTCGACGAACGCCTATGCAATACGAGACCGCAAGGAAGGAGCGACGCAGGCGCACCAGGAGACCGCGACACCCACAGATTTCAGCAAGCTGAAACCGGTGTCACCGGTCGGCAAGGGGGCCGCGGTTGTCGGGGTGAGGTCGGGAAAGCGGCGGGGCGGGTGGTCGAGGGGCTGAGCAGGGATGATCCCGTCCAGTATGTGCAGGACACGCTGGCTGGGAAGAAGAAGCGTTGAGCTGACTGCGGTCGCCATCTGCACGAAGGAAGCATCTTGCCAAGACTCGTGGTCAGCCACCGGTGCTGTCAACGGCGCGTCGTTCCAACAGTTCGCGCGTCGCTCGTTGTGCGCTACTCGCCACCGCTTGTGCCGTGCGCAGGTACTGTGGTCGGTCATGTTCGGCGAAGTCCTCAATGGCCTGGTCGACCGTGCTGGCGAAATCCGCGGCCGTAGCTGTCTCGGCCAGGCACCGAAAGTAAGCGGCGAACACGCTGCGCCAATCGACGCCAAGTTGCCAGGAGCCGCCCTCGTCGGCGAAGAAAATTACGTCGTCGTGTCCCTCGTCGATATGCCGAAGCAGCCCGAAAAGAAGCTCGAACGCCTGGCGGGCGAATTCGTATTGTCCGCTGTCCGCGGCACTGATGCATTCGCGCAGGAGACGCTTGAACTCGGCGATGAAGGCATCCGTGCCCCGCGACTGTTCCGTGCAGTTCCTGGAATTCACTGCGTAGTCCTCGAAGTAGCGACCAGCGAGACTATCGACGTGGAACTTCTGCACTTCGTCGAGCAAGGCGTTTGGTGTCGCGCTTGCTTCTGACGCGCCGTCTTCTACGTGCACGTAGTCGCCCACGAGAGCCTGCAATGTCACCCTCGGCACGAGTTCTATCGCCCGTTCGGCGATGATCAGCAGATCGCCGCGGCTCATTGCTCGCAGCTCCTTTCGCAGGCTCTCCGGATCGGTGTTGCGGCTGGTCATCCTGGGGCCTGCACCTGAAGTAGAGGAGGGCACTGTCCTTCGATGGACGATCGCATCACGCTGCTCCCATTCGGGCGCGTCGTGGCACGCGCGGAGGTGAACAGCGCTGGAGGATCCGTTTCCAACCATTGCGGGCGGTGACGGCCTCGCGCAGGATATCCAGGTACTCGACCGCATCCACGCGTTCATCGGGTGGCATCGATCCCTGCTCGTGTTCCGCGAGCAGCCTTTGTCTCTCTCTCGCGCCGTTGCCGAGCGCCTGAAGGCGGCTGTAGGCCTCGCAGGCGTAGGCGAACGTCTCTCGCTTGCCGAAATCGATCTCCAGTAGCCACTCACGTGTCCGGGTTTCCGGTAGCCCGATCGTCTCGCGCTTGCAGTTGTGGAAGATGTGCGCCGCCTCGTGCACAACGAAGTCTTCGAAGCGACCGGCCGCGTCGAAAGAGGCTGCCGACAGAGAGCAGCTTGTCTCCTCGCTCAGGCCCAGCAGGCCGGGAGCGCTCTCGGCAAGCAGGTCTGCGCCCAGTCCCGCCAGATAGAGGTTCGCCAGATTCCAGGCGGTAGCCAGACATTGTGTGTTTTGCAGCAGCGTCTCGATGGTGGCCGGCGTGAGAAGAATGACCGAGCGTTCGAGCAGACTGAGGACCAACGCCTGCTCGCAAGCCGGGAACAGGCCACGCACCATCGGTGCCACTTTTCCGCGCGTGAAGGCGACGACGTCGATGTTGGCGACTGTTTCGGGGAATGCGACGTGCAGGGTTCGGCTGTGGACCGCGGAGATCAGTGCCGAGCGCAGCGCGGCGTCTCCGCAGTGGATGCGGGCGAGGAAGTCGTTGCCCGGCCAGGCCCGAAAGTGGGCGTCGTGCTCGCCGCTGCGAAGGTAGCGTTCGGTCGCCTGTTCAGGGGTTTCGGGCATCGGTCTTCGTCCTGTGGGAGGCTTATTGTCTTCGCAAATCAATATCCCAGCACGGATATCGGCCGGGCAGCAACTTCCTCGCCCGCATCCTCGGCCGACTGATCATTCGCGTATTTCTCGTACCACCAGGCGAGCCCCGTCGTGATCTGCGCAAGGCCTGCGTCCAGCGTTTTTGGACAGGTAGGGCAGTCGGAAGGTGCGACCATCACCTTGCCCACGATACGGCGGTACCGGTCGCGCTTTTGCCAGTGGACATCGACCTCTTTGCCGAACACGAGCGCCGACATGCTTTGCTTGGACCGCTGCCCGTATGGCTGGGCCCTTTCGGGGCGCATTCACCCCCCCGACCCTGATCTTGTGTTGCTGATGGTCAGCGTCGAGAACGGTGACGGTATATCGCCGTCGGCCACGCCCACCACCGTGCCAACCAGGGTCTCCGCGCGGGCAGCGATGCTTGCGAGCAGCAGCAACGCGAATGTCAGATGTCCAGCCTGCTTTGTTCTTTCTATTCCTTCCTTGCCGTCATCTCTTCGAGAACCGGGTCATTGAGATTCCATTCATGAAGCCACCCGCACTGCGAGACACGTTTCCCTCGGCCCGCCCACCGGCCCGAATAAAAAAAGCCAACACTCAGTGCTCAAGCGCCAGGTCCACCAGTGCGCGCTTTTCGTTCTCCGTGGGTTTCCATTTGTACTCAGCGTGATACTGCTTTTCCGCCAGATACGGCCCAAAGTCGACGACCCGTTCGGCGGTGCCTGTCATCCCGAAGCCGAACATCTTCCCGGCCAGGATCAGCTTGCGCGATTGAAGGTTTGCGTCGAGCCGCCCTTCCGGATCCAGCGGAAGCAGCATGTAGTCGATGCGGACCACCTCCACGGGCTTGCGATCGGCGAGTTCCACATAGACCATCGCACAGCGAACGCGTTGGCCTGCATACTCAGGCATGGCTTCATTCGAGTCTCGATCGAAGAGGCGATCGAAGCGACGCAGGGGACGCGGATGATGCGATCACCGTCAAGAAACATGACCCGAACGCCGATGCTCATACCCACTCCTTCCGATTTGCTGAACCTGCGGCCTCCGTTGGCAAGAAAACGCCGCTCATCGGCGCGGCATCGGCTCAGCAGCCGGACGGACCGCCATGATCGGATCGCTGACGTCACCCGTTGACCGCCCTCGGAGTTCCCGCAGAGGAACGCAGTACGCGCTTTCCGGTAGCCCATCGTCGATCCGATGATGAACCGCCAGAGTGAAATCTCGCGACAAGCGCCACTCGAATATTGACGGTCTTTACGTCGTTTGTCATCACGACAGCTTCGGGCGCGCGGGCCGGGTTAGTGAGCTGCGGTTCGAGAAGGCAGCAACACTGGTCGTCGCCGACCAAACATCCGTGCGCGCCGCAATCGCAAGGCGACGATCGCCTTCGCTCCGGCCGAGCACCGCTTGCTTCACCGCATGCCTTGCCCGAGGACACGCTCGCGTCTTCCAGACGGCCAGTCCGGCGATCAATCAATCTGGCCTTGGCGTCGTGCCGCGTGTCGTTGCCAGAAGCCGCAGCACCCTGTTCACGCCGCCGCTTCAGCGCTCGGCACTTTCCGGTCCACGACGACAGCCGTCCCCTGGTACGTGACGCGCGATACTCGCCATTGCGATCCGGCCTGGTCATAGTGGGCATTGCTCTTGCGAAGCCCCACAATGGCATTGGCCCCCATGGCAATTCCCTGGCGCGTCAGATCCAACAACGCTTGCTTAGATCGGAAG
>QPGA01000051.1:23049-27883 GCA_003332265.1 Candidatus Accumulibacter meliphilus | reverse complement strand
TTGCCTGCTCCAGCCTGCGGCTGGAGAAGATACCCGTGATGTAGCCATAGACCAGAATCCCCAGTAGGGTGGCCGGATGGTAGGCTTTCGATCCGCGCCCCGCGTACTCGCGCGTCAGCTTGGAAAGATCGAGCTGGTCGATCACTTCAACAATGAATCGCGCCAGGTGATCCTGGTTCAGCCAGTCGTCTACCGACGGCGGTAGCAGATAGTCGGTCTGGCGGTCAGCGACGATAAACTTGGACATGTGACGACCCGGTTGTTCGAAAAGGTATGATTATATCATATCTGAATCTGGTGCAGGGAAAGTCCGACAGGCTGCTAGTACTGACAAGCCCCGATAGCGAGTTTGTTTCCAGGGGGTGCGTAGCTTGACCTGTGGTCATTGGCGGGTTTGCGCGGCAGGCAACTCCATTCAGCCACGGCCGGAGACCCACCACCACCACGCCAGCGGTACCTCACTTGTGTCAGCCGGCGCAACCCGCAGTCGGACGAGAGTCCTTAGGATCGGTGTCACGAACCAGCGAAGAGTGAGGTACAAGACGAAAATGTTGAACGCGAACAGAAGCCATCCCGTCAGCACTACTTCTAGATCCAGCAGCGCATCCGCCACTTGCCTATTTTGAAGGTAGTCCAGCTCGAGCGCATCAGCCAACATAAGGCCAGCCATGGATGCGGGGTAGAGGAATACGGCTGGCGCGGCCATGAGCAACACGCGCAGAGCGCCTCGAATCACCTCGGAATCGGAAGCCCTTCTCTGCCCCCACCACACAACAAGTCTTTCGACGGCAATCCAAACCGCTACTGAGCCAAAATCCATGTATAGCGCGGAGTCCAATCTAAGGTCTGAGATCGATTCGATCAAGCGTTGCGACTGCGAAAGACCGAGTTTCAAGAGAACTAGAAAGCAGACAAGCATAAGGCCGTCAGCCAAAAACCTTGCCACTACGCCCCAAAAAGTTGCCATCGGCTTTTCAGGACCGAAGCTTGCGCTCACTGCTTGACACGCAAGAAAAGCGGCAAGAACTAAGTCGAACCTCCAGATCGGAGCCGCCATGTTGCTGGGTTCGCCACCCACCCAATCTACTGCTGCGGTTACCATCAGCAGAGGCATGGCATTGACCAGGAAGCGGAGCAGTAAAGTTCTGTGCAAGTCATGCGGCTTGGTCAGTGGGGTTGTAACTGCCAGGGAAACCCATAAACAGATAGGCCAGCTGAGCAGCACTAGACCGTAGACGAGCCCTTGATGCTCGTGGACCAGCGCAATCGGATCCAGCAGAATCATCAGCGCGACTACGAGCGTGAAGGTCGCGGGCACGTGCAGTCGCGTGGCCCAATCGATGGGCCGGTCGATCAGAAGCCGGTGGTCGAGGCGACGTAACCCGCCGACGAACCAGCCTGGCTCGCTCCATTTCCGCGCCACCCCAAAGAACCCAATTGCTGAGAACCGACGCATCCAGGCTGGGCGCAGGGCACTAATGAGGGCCATTGCCAACGCAATGGCGCCCGCGAACGCGCTCCATCCGGTCAGAGCACTCCTAACGTCCGTTGCGGGAGCTTGACTGGTTTCGACGCTTTCCAGTCGCTCGCGGAGAAACTCGACACCAACTTCTTCTTCGGCAGCGAATACCTTGAGGCACTTGCACGGCTTGCTCCGCTGCGCATCTGCCAACATCGGAACCGGGGCGCACGAGACGAGTCTACGGCCGGTTTCTCCCAACTTCTCGGTCATCTGCCCACTTGTCGACAGACCGAAGAGGGCGAGACTCGCATCCAACCGGTTTCGCTCGCGAGCGATCACGACGTCGTCAAGCTTGTTGCTGCACCAATAGTCGTTTGCTCTATGGTAGCCGACTTCCCGCTGCAAGACCTCCGGGGCCATCACGCCAGCTATGCGCACACTAAATCCCCAATGGAAGGCCAGGAGCGGAAGGGGAATGATTGCGAGCACGACAAGACTATACGCAGCGATACGTAAGTGCTCCCATATGCGCCGATGGCCACTGGGATAGGTGGTCAGCTGATCGACTATCCAAGTGCCCGCGGCACCAAGCAAGGCACCAACGACAAGACCGTCATGTTCCGACACTTCGTCTAAGGTCCAAACATTCTGGCTGGACATGGGGATCGCCATCACCGTAAGTACTACTACTAGGGTCAAGGCAAGAACGACACCCAGCATGAGCAGGAGACGGCTGCTCCAGAGAAGGGGATAGTGGGTGAGCAACCAATGGTCGAAGCTGCCCCACCTAATGACGACGGTGCCGAGGACGCGGCCAAAAAATCGGTCAATCCAGGCGAACATCGCAGCGCGTCACAGGAAGAGTCGGCGCACCGACCGGGAGTTGTCTCGGAAGTACTCCACATCGATCTCGCGTTCCAGCAGCCGACGCAGCAGGAGTTGATGCCCGATTTCGCGAGCAGTCGTCAGGACGAAGGCCGTGTGTTCCTCGCGCACTTTGATCACGCCGCTTCCTCTTAGTCTCTGCCGCAGCTCCGCGAGGCTGAGCCGGGTACCCAGCTCGAACTCGTTGTTGGCCTCGTCGACCGCAACCCCTTGCGTCGGACCAATGTAGACCACCTCGCCTTGCCGCAGGAAGACCATCTGCTCGCAAACGGCCTCCAGGGCATGCAGTTCGTGCGAACTGATGAGGACGGCAATCGGGTAGCGGTACGAGGAGGCCAGCTCGCGCAAATCCTGAAGCAGAACGTTTTTTGCCTTGATGTCGAGGTTGGCGAGCGGCTCGTCCATGACGAGCAGCCGCGGCTTCCAGACCAAAGCCCGTGCGAGCGCAAAGCGCAGCTTGTAGCCGCCAGAGAGCGCATTCCAGCGCATGTCGAGGTGCTCGCCCAGGCCGAGACGTTCGACCACGAACCGGACCTCGCGCTCGTTTTCCGCCCCTCGGATGCCGCGGATCGCCGCCTCGAAATGCAGGGTATTGCGCAGGGAGCCGCGCCAGGGAAGTAGTTCCTGAGGCACGTACGCGAGGCTCTCCTTTACATGCATCCGGTCGATGCGACTGCCACCCTCGCCCAGCGCCGGATAGTCGAGTGTCCCCTCGTCGTGGCGCAGCTCGCCGGCAACGATACGCAGGAGCGTCGTCTTGCCGTGGGCGTTCTGCCCGACGACGCCGGTGATCTCACCCAGGCGGAGGGTAAGATCAAGGGCGCCGAGCTTAAACAGGGATTTTGCGTAAGCCTTGGTGATTCCGAGCCCTGCAAAGGCGACTTCGCCCGCGCGCGAACGGTGCTGCAGGTTTTCCTGGACAGCGTCATATCGTTGCGCTCGCTCGCTGACCAGCCGCTCACCATGGCGTTGCCGGTAATCGAGGATGATGCGATCCAAGAGTGTGATCATCTCGCGGCAGGCAACTGCCGTATCGGCGCTCTCCGCGGTAACCGACGCATCGAAACCGAGAACAACCGCTTCGTCGCGCAGCTTGGGGTCGATCGCGAAGCGCTCGGCGAACTGTGTAAAGTCGCGGATCGGCACGCCACCCTCGCGATCGATTTCGGCGCGCAATGCTTGCGCGGCAGTTTCAATGTCCGCTTCGGGGCTACTGTGCTCAGGCATGTCCGACTTCCACGAGATGGATTTCGACCTCGCCGACCAAGCCAAGCAACTGGCGGGCGATTTTCTTCTTTTCCTGCATGGCGGCCTCGAAATTGAGCTCGTCTCGGCGGCGGCCGCATTCGATTTCGCAGAAGGTCATGCTGACCACGGTTACTTCGTCCAGATGCTCCCGACCAGAAAAGTCGCGGACAAGATCCATGGTCTTGCGGATGGCCGACGGGAGGTCAGCCGTCGCTACCAGGTGGCGCACCTCGCTTGACCGTTGGGCGAAGTCGGAGGCACCGTTCATCGGCTACCGCCGCCCCTATCACCGATAGTGCAGACCAGGCGCTTGAGGCTCGCGGCGCGGGCCGGCGGACGTAGATCAAGGCACTGACTGTCGCGCAGTCGTTGGAGAATGCTGCCGAGTTGATTACGCAGTTCGAAGAGGCGGGACTTCTCCGAGTTCAGGTCGTTGGTGTCGATACGCTGTTCGGCGTAAAGAGGGAAGAGGCTTTCCAACTCGGCTAGGCGAGTGTCGATGATCGCGGTTGCGCACAGGCGAAAATCCGCGTCGAGAAAGCGGGTGTCGAGATAGCAGGCGACGAACCGGCGCTCGTCCCACAGATCAAGGGTAGCAAGCGCGAGGGCCGTCTCCTGTCCCACCCATCCTGAAAGCAGACTACGCTCGGAGACGATGCAAATGGTGGCATCGGTGGCGCGGATGGACCTTCGGATAAAGTCGCGGATGGCCGCACCCGGCTGCATCGAGTCCGCGTCCATGCGCACCGCAATGCCGCCGCCGCGCAGGGCATCGCGTACCGCGCTCGCGTCGGCGGCGTCGGTGTGGTTGTAGGAGAGGAAGACACTGGGCGACGCCTGTGGAGCACTTGTCGCCGCCGCGGCTGTTCCGTCGTCCAGCAGCCGGCGCAGTTCGAGGAGTTGTCGCGCGAGCTTCGCCCGGGCTTTGGCGTAATCCTCGGCCGAGAGGTCATCCACGCGGCGCTGGGTGTCCGCCTCGGTGACTCGGGCAAGCCAAGCGGTCAGCTCGTCGCGCAGCTGGCGACGTTCGGACGGGATAGAGGCAGCCAGAACGACGCCAGCCTCTCGTAACCGGTTCGCGCGGACCAGGCCGTCGATGTTCACCTGGGACTCGTTCATCTCCCAATCTGCCGAATACGTGCCGAATACGGCCTCGTTTTCATCCGCCCGTACGCTGGGCCGGCCACGCAAGCAGGGAGAGCAATGCCCCCAGCAGCGCCTTGGTCTTTACTCCCACTC
>QPGA01000051.1:0-21281 GCA_003332265.1 Candidatus Accumulibacter meliphilus | reverse complement strand
ACTACCACTGGCAGTTCATGATCGTGCTCAAGGACCAGGATTTGTCCACCGTCTGGCAGGAGTTCCGCGCGCTCCATGCCCTGAAGCCGCAAGCCATGCAGCGCTGCTGGGGACGACGCCGACAACGCTTCATCTGGGTCAACGCCATCGACTATGCCTTTGGTTCGAACGGGCGTCAGCGTCTCAAACTGCACGTGGTGGTCTGTGAGGAAAGCTGGGAGTGGATCGATCAACAGGCCGCGACCGTGAACAAAACGGGGCGCCACGCCTGGCTCCATCCCCCCCGTCCTTCGTCGCCAGCCAACCGCAATCTGACCGCCTCGACCGCAAAAGCGGGCGTTACCGGCAAACGGGCCCGATTCGGCTGGGTCATGCTTCAGGGCTGCGCCGGAATCGTGCCGCTTGCGTGCAATGCTCGCGGGTATTACATTGACGCATTGCGTAATACAAAGGGACCGCCATGTCGACCACGCTGACCAGCAAAGGCCAGGTCACCATCCCCAAGCAGATTCGTGATGCGCTGAATCTCGAGCCCGGTTGTGCCGTGGATTTCGCTGTCAATCGCGAGGGGGAGCTGGTCATTCAGAAGGTCGAGAGGCGGGCGGGCCACCAGCCCGACCGCTTCGAGGCGGCCCGCGGCAAGGCCGATGTCAAGTGGCGCACCGACGATCTGATGGCGCTGCTACGTGGCGAGGGATGATGCTGCTGGTCGACACCAACGTCCTGGTCGACATTCTGGAAAACGATCCGCAATGGGCTGATTGGTCGATTGCTCAGTTGCGCGCCCAGGCGAACCTTCACCGGCTCGCGATTAACCCGATCATCTATTCCGAACTGTCGCTGGCGTTCTCTACCGTGGAAGCGCTGGATCAGAGCATCGACGAGCTCGGCCTGGCAATGGTCGAGTTGTCGCGTCCGGCGTTGTTTCTAGCGGGGAAAGCCTTTATTCGCTACCGCCGGCAGGGCGGCACCAAGAACAACGTGCTCGCAGACTTCTATATTGGCGCCCAGGCAGCGGTGTCTCGCTACCCACTGCTGACGCGCGACCCGCGACGCTACAAGACTTACTTTGCAGACGTGCAACTGATCACGCCGGATCGGACTTGACGCAGGGCAAGGACTTAGGCGATGCGAGCAGCGCCCTTCCGGGTTCTGCGGAAGTCCCGGCGCATCGGCCACGGACTATTACGTCACCGGCTTCGGCGGCATCCCATTCGACCACCTCTGGCAGGACCACACCGGCAAGAACGCCACCCGGGAGTCGGATGGCCTGGCTTTCGATGATTTTGCCAGCGAGGCGGTTGGCATTCAAAACGTCCTTGGCTGAGGTCGTGCGGAGAAAAAGGACACATTCGCCGCGCCGTCTGCGGCGAATACCTTGTCGCAGCGATGAAAGCTGACGATAATCGCCGCATGACTGACGGAGATTACACCTACATCTGGCAGGCCGCTGACTGGCCGACGTGGCGCTACGACCTGTCGGCCCTGGCGGGGCCACTGGCAGATGCCAGTCGTGCCCAAGGTCTGCTCCTCGGTCGGCTGGCCGATGTCGGCATTGCCCTGCGCGATCAGGCCAGCCTGACGACGCTGACTGAGGATGTCCTCAAGACCAGCGAAATCGAGGACGAGCGGCTCGACGCCGACTCCATGCGCTCGTCCATCGCCCGCCGATTGAGCGTGGACGTCGGAGCGCTGGCAGCAGTCGATCGCCACGTGGAGGGCGTGGTCGAGATGGTGCTTGACGCGACAACGTGCAGCGCCACGAGCCTGACACGAGAACGCCTGCTTGGCTGGCACGCGGCACTGTTCCCGACCGGCTATAGCGGACTCGCGCCCGCGCCGATGGCAGCCCACAACGCTTCTACAGTCTGTCAGCGCAAATCCAGCGCGAGCGACAGGACTACTACGAAATCCTGGAACGCACGCAAAAGGGTGCGCTGGAAGTGACCGACTGGCTGCGGTGCTTCCTCGACAACCTGCAGCGTGCGGTCGATACCGCGCTGCGCGATATTAACGAACTGCTCGTCTGGCGCGTGCTACGCAAGATACCTGGCGATGGCCGCAGCACGGCATACCGGCTCAACACACGGGGACGCCTGGCTGATCACAGAGAGGGAGATTCTTCTTCGCTGACCTCGCAGTGAAACGCGTAGCCCGTAAAGCAAGGCAAGCATCCGAGGGCTGCCCTGGCCGCGGACAGCGTTCGCCAAAGGCGAAGGATTCCGCAACGGGCGGTCACTGATATTGCTGTGGCGCCTTGCCGTGTTCGGCGAGAACCTCGGGCTTCCCTCCGCCTTCCGACGCGTCCCGCTTTTCGAGCAGCACCTTGAAGCGCCAGTTATCGCCAAAATCGTAGCGGAATTCGACAAGCTGCCCAGGAAGCAGCCCGGCCTCTCCCAGTGTCACTTCGTCTGCGCAATCGTCATAGACATCGCTGCAGCGCGGGTCGGCGAGCATACGCAGGCTTGCGTACTCGTCCTGGTAGCGAAACTGGTACAGGTGCTCATCGTCGAATTCGAAGGTATCAAGAATGAACTCGGCAAGATCCTCGAAACTGCTTGCCGCAGGCATGACGATGCGACGCCATACGCTCTGCCCAAGTGAAACCTTGAAGGTCATGCTGCCGCGGAATGGCTCGACGGCATCGACTCCCCCGAGAATATTCCTCCAGGCCGGAAATGACGGAAGCACGACCTTCGCCCAAGAATAAAACGGCGACAACCCGGCATCCGCGTCGCTGAGTTCTTCCGTCGCGGCCGAGTTCTCGACGGAAGGAACGAGAAGGCGCTCCAGCAGAGCACCGGTGCTATAGCCGGAAGCCTTAAGATAGGTGGCACTGGCGGACAAGCCCCAGCGCGTCGCGGCCATTCGCTTGATCTTCCATCCTCGCCCGACAACGGCCGCTTCCGACTCGATGTCAAGCAGACCGAACAGTTGCATGAGCGCGATCTGCCTGCTACCGAGGAGGTATGACAAGGGGTCGGGCGATTCCTGCTTGCTCACCCCGCTGTGCGGGCGCTTGCGCTTCAAGAAGTCGTGACGGTATTCCGCGAACCTGCCGGCTGCCGACCCCCACAAGTCGTTCTCGCCATCTGCAAGATGCCACCAGCGTTCGAGCAAGCTGAAATACTGCTCCGTGGGATTGAGCAACTGCCACTTGGCGAGCATCGCCGTATCGAGAACCATCCGCGGCGTGCTGCGTGAACGATCGATCCTCCCCAGCCGACTGAAGCGCAACAGCAGGTGTAAGCCATCTACATGCGGATAGGAGGCCTGCCTGCCGCGGCTGAGACCGATCGGCACCGGATAAGTCAAGAGGCTATTGAGTTCGGGCAAGCGAGCAATGGCAAACTCACATTCCTTTGGCGAAACCGGGAGGCCGTCCGCACCGAGGTAAGAGAGTAGCGCTTCGAAATCACTCACGATGGTGCCAGGGGGCGCCTTTGCCGCGGCAACGGCAGAGAACACGGCACGGTCTGCGTCAGTCAGTTGAAAATTCGCCATGAGGGAGTCGATTTGTTGAATGATTGCGTTGGTGGAGGAAGGGGCTGGCAGTCGGCCGCGTCACCTATGTTAATGTGAAAGTCGCGTACGCGACTCACGAAACTCCCGTCTCCCCTGGCGGGAGAAGGGCCAGGAGAAGAGGGAAACGGTCATGACTTTCATGATGTGGGGTGTTTCCACGAGTCATGACCGTTAGCGAAAAAGTGCAGCCGGGGTGCGCGATGCCTGTTCGCCGCCGGCAGGGCGATACCAGCAACAAGGTCCTCGCAGGTTTCCATATTGGCGCCCAGACAGCAGTGTCTCGATAGCCGCTGCTTACCCGCGACCGGCGACCGCCGACCCGACGCTGCAGCGCCTGTTTTTCCGACGTGCAGCTGATCACGCCGGATCGGACTTGAACCTGGGGCCATCGCTTTCCAACAAGGCTGAAAGCGGTTCTGGCCGATCGACCCGGCCCTTGGTGCGCGCGTGGCACGAGCTTCCGGGAACTGAAGGCGACTCGCTGGGCGCCGTGCCGGAAAAGCGTCCGCGACGCTGGTGCCGACACACCATCATGCTTCTGCGATGACGCTTGTTGGTCTATGATCATTGTCGGAAGCGCGACCAGCGGCGATTCATTCTCAATTTATTGTTCAACCCGAAGTGTTGTTGGAGGATTGCAAAATGGCAAATGAAGGCTACCACGAACCCGTTTCGGAACTGACGGACGAAGCACGCGACATGCATCGGGCGATTGTCTCGCTGATGGAGGAACTCGAAGCGGTCGATTGGTACAACCAGCGCATGGATGCCTGCAAGGATGTTGAGCTGCGCGCCATCCTCAAGCACAACCGCGACGAGGAGAAAGAGCACGCGGCGATGGTTCTCGAATGGATCCGCCGCCACGACGCCACTTTCGACAAGGAATTGCGCGACACGCTATTCACTGACAAGAAGCTCGATCACGACTGATCGCTGGCGCCATCGCCAGCCCGCCAGCGACGCCGCACAAGCTTCCCAGCGAGGTACCTGCGAATGGAAAAGACCTTTGACGTCATCATCATCGGCGCCGGCTCTGCCGGCCTCGCCGCCTTGCGGGAGGTGCAGAAGCGCACCGAGAACTTCCTGCTGATCAACGACGGCCCCTACGGCACGACCTGCGCGCGAGTGGGCTGCATGCCCTCCAAGGCGCTGATCGAGGCCGCCAACGCCTTCCATCGTCGGCACAGCTTCGACGCCTTCGGCATTCGCGGCGGCGCCGCGCTGAGCATCGACGTGCCAGCGGTACTGCGCCGTGTGCGCGCTCTGCGCGACGATTTTGTCGCCGGCACTGTCAGGGCCAGCGACGACCTGGGCGAACGCAGCCTCGCCGGCCGCGCCACGCTGCTCGATGCGCAGACAATTGCCGTCGGCAACCGCCGCTACCACGCCAGGCGGATCATCATCGCCAGCGGCAGTCACCCGCTGATCCCGGACGCCTGGCGCGCCTTTGGCGAGCGCATCGTGACCACCGACACCCTGTTCGAAATGGAGACGCTGCCGCGCCGCATGGCGGTCGTCGGCCTGGGCGCCATTGGCGTCGAGATTGCGCAGGCGCTATCGCGGCTGGGCGTCGAAGTTACCGGCTTCGGGGCCAACCCGCGACTCGCAGGGCTAAGCGACGATGCCGTCGATCTTGCCTTGCGCGAGTTGCTGCAGAAAGAGTTCCCGTTGCACACCACGGCCAGCGCCGAGCTGTCGTCGGCCAGCGACGGGATCGAAGTGCGCAGCGGCACCGTGCGCGTCATCGTCGACCGGGTGATCGCCGCCATCGGCCGGCGTCCGAACATCGCCGGCATCGGCCTGGAAGCACTCGGCATCGAGCTCGACGCGCGCGGCATGCCGCCGGTAAACCCCAACACCTTGCAGATCGCCGACCTGCCAATCTTTCTGGCCGGTGACGCCAACGGGCGCGCGGCCTTGCTGCACGAGGCCGCCGACGAAGGTCACATCGCCGGCATCAACGCCACGTCGACCGAGCTGCGCTGCTTCCGACGCCGCACGCCGCTGGCGATCGTCTTCGCCGACCCCAATGTTGCCGTCGTCGGCCAGCGCTTCGCCGAACTCGATGCGGCCCAGGTGCTCATCGGGCAAGCCAGCTTCAAGCGACAGGGCCGGGCGCGCACCGCCGAGAACAACAAGGGCGTGATGCGCCTCTATGCCGACCGCAACAGCGGCCGCCTGCTCGGCGGCGAGATGTGCGTACCTGCCGGCGAGCACATGGCGCACGTCCTTGCCTTGGCCATCGAACGCGAACTCAGCGTGCAGGAGCTGCTGCGCCTGCCCTTCTATCACCCGGTGCTCGAAGAAGGCATGCGCAGCGCGCTGCGCGAATTGTCGGCGCAGCTGCCTGCGGGCAGCGACTCCGACCTTGCTTCCTGCGGCGCGTACCAGGCCGAGGCGCTGGACTGAAACCCGTAACTGCGCCCAGATTGACCCCGCGCCCCCGGCAACGATATCGTGTTAACCGGCCCATCGACAGGAGAACCCGCCATGCTTTTCCATGACTGCAACTTTGCCCCCAGCCCTCGCCTGGTACGCGTGTTCATCGCCGAAAAGGGACTCGCGATCCCGACCCGCGAGCTAGACCTCCGTAACGGCGAACAGCTCTCGCCCGAATACCGCGCGATAAATCCCTATTGCAGCGTACCGGTCCTCGAACTCGACGACGGCACACGACTGACCTCGACGCAGGGCTGCTGGCGCTATCTCGAAGAAACCGTACCCAATCCGCCGCTGCTCGGCTCGACGCCGACCGAGAAGGCACTGATCGCCGACCTGCTGTGGCACATCGAGAACGATGGCTGGCAGGCGATTACCGAGGCCGTACGCAACACCCTGCCGGGAATGAAAGACCGGGCATTGACCGGCGCCGACAACTACGCGCAAATCCCGGCGCTCGGCGAACGCGGCAAACTGCGCGGTGAACGCTTCCTCGCCCAGCTCGACAAAATGCTGGCCGGACGCGACTACCTTGCCGGCGATCGCTTCAGCGCGGCCGACATCATGGCCCTGGTGCTCGTCGATTTCGCCGGCTGGCTGAAGATCGTGCTGCCTGCCGAGGCCAGTAACGCCCTGCGCTGGTACGCCACCGTCAGCGCCCGGCCGAGCGCCAGGCTGTAGAGCTTCCGAGCTTCACGTGCAGGCGACCAGCCGGGCCTTGAGCCGGTACAATTCGTCCTTTTCGCTCATCACGCGTCGTCACTGATCGCCACTCGCCGCCACTCGCCGGCGGCAACTTGCTGCCGGCGCTCTGACGACGCGGGCCGGGTCGACGCGCGGATCGCTACGGAGCCAGAATGAAGGTCCTCATCTCACCCCTTGCTGCTGCTGACGTCGAAGCGGTCACCGCGCTCGCACGCCGCGTCTGGCAACACACTTACCTGGGAATCATCAGCCAGGAACAGATCGACTACATGCTCGAGCAACGCTACCGAGCGCAGCTGGTGAAGGAGGAGTTGGGCACGCCCACGATATGGTGGGACCAGGCGAGCGTCGATGGTCAGCTGGCAGGCTTCGTCTCCTGCCTGCTGACCGCCACAGCCGGCGAAATGAAGCTTGACAAGCTCTACGTCGACCCGCAGCGACAGCGCCTCGGGATTGGGCGCCGCCTGGTCGAACAGGTGGTCGCACGGGCGCAGGCGGCCGCTTGTGAAACGCTGATCCTGGCCGTCAACAAGGGCAACGAAAAAGCCATTGCCGCTTACCGCAAACAGGGCTTCGTCGTCCGTGACTCGGTCTGCGTCGATATTGGCGGCGGCTACGTAATGGACGACTTTATAATGGCCAAGCCATTGCTAACGGTCATCAGAGGTCGCAATACCCCGGACCATGACCGTCATCACCGTCCCCCGCCACTTGCCGAGCGCATGCCGGCGGGCACGCCGCCGGATCCTGAACAGGCATGAAACTGACATTTGTGAAAATGCACGGACTGGGCAACGACTTTGTCGTGCTCGACGGCATTCGTCAGGCGATCGAACTGACGCCAGCACAACTGCGCCTGCTCGCTGACCGCCACTTCGGCGTCGGCTGCGACCAGATTCTGCTCGTCGAAGCAGCCCGCCAGCCGGGCGTCGATTTCCGCTATCGCATTTTCAACGCCGACGGCGGCGAAGTCGAGCAGTGCGGCAACGGCGCGCGCTGCTTCGTGCGTTTCGTTCATGAGCAGGGGCTGAGCACCCGGCGCGAGATCCGCGTCGAAACCATGGGCGGGGTCATCGTCCCGCGCCTCGAGGACGACGGCATGGTGAGCGTCGACATGGGGGAACCGATACTGGCGCCGGCGAAAATACCATTCATCAGCGCCAGCAACGATGTCCTGCAGACGCTGCGCATCGCCGACCATGCAATCGCCATCACCGCCGTCGGCATGGGTAACCCGCACGCCGTACAGCTGGTCGAAGACGTCGATACGGCAGCCGTCGAACAACAGGGACCACTGCTGGAAAGACACCCCTGCTTTCCGCAGCGTGTCAATGCCGGCTTCATGCAGGTGGTCGAGCGACAGGCGATTCGCCTGCGCGTTTTCGAACGCGGCGCCGGCGAAACCCTGGCCTGCGGCACCGGCGCTTGCGCTGCCGTCGTCGCCGGCATCAGCCGCGGCCTGCTTGATTCGCCGGTGCGCGTCGAAATGCCTGGCGGCCGGCTCAGTATCACCTGGAATGGCCCCGGCACCCCGGTGCTGATGACCGGCCCCGCAGTCACCGTATTCAAGGGAGAAATCGAAATATGAAATCCAGCGAAGTCGCAGAGTACCTGCACAGCAATCCCCAGTTCTTCGAAGAGCACTCGGAGCTGATGACCAATATGGTCGTTCCGCACCCGCATGGGGGGCGGACCATCTCGATCACCGAGCGCCAGATGCTCGCGCTGCGCGACAAGAACAAGCAGCTCGAAAGCAAGATGGGCGAGCTGCTGCAGTTCGGCGAGGAAAACGATGCCATTAGCGAAAAGATGCACCGTCTGGCGGTGGGCATGATCGCCGCCAACAGCTTCCAGTCGGTGCTGCACACGCTGAATTTTCACCTGCGCGACGACCTTGCCGTTCCCCACGTCGCCGTGCGCCTCTGGGATCGCCCCACCGAAAGCGACGAGCTCCCTGAATTCACCGAGGTCAGCAAGGAACTGCAGGCTTTTTCCGAAACCCTGGGGCACCCTTACTGCGGCTCGACCACCGGCTTCGAGACCTCGTCATGGTTCGGCGAAGCCTCCCTGCACATTCGCTCACAAGCCTTGATCGCCATGCGCAACGGCGGCGGCACGATCGGCATGATCGCCATGGGCAGCGAGGACGGCGAACGCTTCTACAACGGCATGGGAACGATCTACCTCGAACGTCTCGGCGAAATGGCGTCGGCGGCGCTGGCGCGCGTCCTGCGCTAAGCGCTGAAAGACATCGCCGTGTCCACAGCCAGCGAGCGCAGTGCCAGCGTCGGCGCCTACCTCGACGAACTGGCGCAGCAGCGGCGGCTGTCGCCGCACACGATCGACAACTACCGACGTGACCTGCAGTCGCTCTGCCGCCTGATCGGCGAACTGCCGCGAGCAACCGGCGATGCAGCGCCATCAGACGCCCGCTCCGACGTCGCCTTCGACGCTATCCAGACCCATCACATCAGGCGCTTCGTCGCGCAGCTGCACACGCATGGCCTGGGCGGCCGCTCGCTTGGGCGCACGCTTTCCGCCTGGCGCGGCTTCTATCGCTGGCTCGGACAACGCGGGTCGGCCACGCACAACCCGGTGGACAGCGTGCGGCCACCGAAAAGCCCCAAGGCGCTCCCCAAGACCCTGTCGCCGGACGAAGCCAATCGCCTGCTCGAAGTGGCCGATGAGAGCCTGCTGGCGATTCGCGACCAGGCCATGTTCGAGCTCTTCTACTCCTCCGGCCTGCGCCTGGCCGAGCTCGCGGCACTGGATCTGTCATGCCTCGAAGACCTGCTGGCCGGCGAAGTGCGCGTCCTCGGCAAGCGCAGCAAGCTGCGCCTCGTGCCGGTCGGCAGCAAGGCCAGGGAAGCGGTCGCGGCCTGGGTCGACCAGCGCCATCGGCTCACCGGCAGCGCCGAAGCCGCTCTCTTCGTCGGCCAGCGCGGCCAGCGACTCGGCGTGCGCATGATACAGCTGCGGCTGGCGCGACGCGGCCTGGCGCAAGGCCTGCCGGCACGGGTCCACCCACACATGCTGCGGCATTCGTTTGCCTCGCATGTCCTGCAATCGTCGGGGGACCTGCGTGCCGTCCAGGAAATGCTCGGCCACGCCAGCATCGCCTCGACGCAGGTCTACACCCACCTCGACTTCCAGCACCTCGCCGCGGTCTACGACAAGGCGCATCCGCGCGCGAAGCGAAAGGCGGATTAGTGCCGACCGTCCGGTAACGACTTTAGCGAAGCGATACTGAGCGGGGAGTCGGCGGGAGGCCGCGCCTTTGCCGCGAAAGGTGGTACCGCAGATACATCGCCCTGCTCAGTGGAGCAATGCTGCTCTTGCCCGACGAACAAGGCTCCCTGTTTTTTTCTGTCCGTCCACTTCCCGCTAACGCCACCGCTTACAATCCATCAGGGTTGAGTACCAATGTTTCCGGAGGCGGTATGGCGACATCAGGCTTCAGACACATTCCCTGCGGAGCGCCGGTCAACGCGAGCGAGGGGCTCGCAATCGAAAAAGTCAAGAGCAAGCTACAAGGCCTCCAAGACCCTTGGGTGCTGCTCTCCAATATCAGCCATTCCAGCCATGCCATGCGCCTTTCCGACGAGATCGATCAGATCGTCATCGGCCCCCAGGGAGTATTCGTGGTCGAGGTCAAGCATTGGGACTCGACTTGGCTCAGGCAGAACCCTCATGTCGCCGAGGACGAAGCCGACCGCATCAACGACAAGGCCAAGCGTGTCGCCGGGAAACTGAAAGCCGCCTTCGATCCCGGCTTCGTCGCTCCTCGCTTCTTGCTCACACGCGGCGGAAAAGGCATGCAGGCAGGACAGCGCATCAATGTGCGTGGCGTTCAGGTATTTGGGCTCAGCGAGTTGCATGATCTGGTCAATGGCGATGGGGCCTTGCAACTGGCTCCCGAGAAAATCGAACGTGCCGCCTTGCTCCTGGAACCGGCAGCGCGGGTCGCGCTGACCGGCGACCTGCGCAGCTTTGCCGGGCTGATCAATCTGGAGCGCTTGCCAACGCCAGATGCCCCATTCCACCGCGCCTATCGCGGCCAGCATCCGACCCGGCGCGACAAGGTAATCCTGCATCTCTATGACCTTTCCGCCACTGACGAGAAAGACGCAGAGAACCGCGCCCGGCGTGAGTATGAAGTCATGCAGCAGTGGCAGAAGTCGCCCTACCTGCCCAGTTTGCTTGATTCGTTTCAGGAGGCCGAACGTTTTCCTGGCGAGTTGTATTGGTTTTCTCTGATTGATCCCGCCGCCCCCACACTTGCCCATCGCGCGGAGGATCCGGATTGGAGTCTCGATGACCGATTGCGCTACGCGCGCGAAGCGCTCTTGGCTCTGGGCAAATTTCATCAGCCTGACGACCAAGGGCTGCAGCGTATCCTTCATCGCCACATCACTCCGCGCACCCTGCGGGTCCGTCACAACGGCTGCCCTCTGTTTACGGATTTCAGCCTGGCCCGCCTTGATCAGGCGCGGACCATTTCGGCGGCCCGCATGGACTTCGGCGAGGACACTCGGTTTGTTGCTCCGGAAGTCCGTCAAGGCGGGTTGGGTGCTGCGGACGCCCGCTCAGACGTGTTTGCCTTGTGTGCCAGCCTGATGACGCTGTTCCCGCCGGACGAGCCCCGTGCCCGGGATACGCGTGAATTCCTTGAGCAAGGCTGTGCTCTGAATCCCGAGGGACGCGAGTCACTTGCCGAACTGGCGTCTGTGCTGGAACGAAATACCGCGCCACTTGCCAAGCCAAAGCCCGAACTTCCAGCGCCAGAATACTGGGACGAAGACACGGTAGTGCCTTTCCAGCGCGCCCAGTTCAAGATCATCAGTCGTCTTGGGCGTGGCGGCATCGGCCAGACCTTCAAAGTCATCGAGGTGGATGCACAGTCCGATGAAGTCTATGGAAGCTACGTCGCCAAACTGATCCATCACCAGAGCGATGCCGAACTCGCCTTGCGCGCCTATCGAAAAGCGCGCGCTTATACCGTTCACCCGCACCTTTCCGCCATCCACGAAATCGCCCCCGAGTGGCAGCCAAACCGCTTCGTCGCCTTGATGAAATGGGTGGAAGGCATGCCGTTGTCAAATCTTGCCGGCGTACTCGCCTTGCACGCTGAAGAGTTGGGCGAAACCAGTCTGCAAGACTTGCTGCTACGTTGGTTGCGCGATCTAAGCAATGCCCTTTGGGCACTGCATCAGGTTGGTCTGGTGCATGGCGATGTCAGCCCGCGTAACATCATCGTCCAGGGTGGGGAAGTGGTGCTCACTGATTACGACACGGTCGCTGAAACCGGCAGCCAGGTACGCAGCCGAAACCCTTTGTACGCCAGCCATAGCGTCGAAAGCACTGCTTCGATTCAGCCAGGCGATGATCTTTTCGCCTTGGCCGCCAGTTTCTTCCATGTGCTGTTCGACAAGACTCCCTTTGACTTCGCTGGGCAGCGCATCAAGAACCGCGGTCTGAATTGGGAAGACGTGGAAATCACCGGGGTCGAGCAAGCAACGGAGTTCATGAGGCGCGCGACCACGCCCATCGAGGGCGAACGATTCGAAGACGCCCGCGCGGCACTCTCGTTTCTCGCGGGAGCGACTACCCGCGAAGTCGGCGACCTGCCGGTCACGCCGACGTTCTCCGCCAACACGGCACCGAGGCTGGCCGAACTGCTCTCGGCCTACCCCGGCTCGCGCCATGGGAACAGCGAAACGCGCGGCCTCGACTCCGTCTTCGCTGCTAGCACCTACGTGGAAACACGTCTGGATGAGGTTCTGCGGCAGGAGATCGAAGACGATCGGGTCAAACTCGCGATCCTTTTTGGCAATGCCGGCGACGGCAAAACGGCGTTCCTGCAACATCTGCTGGCGGCCTTGGGTATGCCGGATGTCCACTCTTCGCAGCGCGTGCAGGAACGGCGTCTGCTTGATGGGCGCATGTTGAAAGTCAATCTCGACGGCTCCGCGGCGTGGCGGGGTCAGTCGGCCAACGCGCTACTCGGCCAATTTTTCCAGCCCTGTCATGAGCTAGTTTTCGATGGAGCCGCGCGCCATCCGCGGATTCTCGCGATCAACAGTGGCAAGCTGCTCGAATGGCTGGATACCCAGGAGGATACGCCGCTGAGCGAACAACTCTACGCGGCCCTGTTCGAGAACGAAGAGGACGATCACGCGGTGATCGACCCGTGCATTCGCCTGATTGACCTCAACCAGCGTTCCCTGGTGGGAGGAATTGCCGATGGCGCGCTGCGCGTTGAGTTCCTCAATGCCCTGCTGGACCGCTTTCTTGGCGTTGGCCAGGATTCGGATCCTTGGGCGGGCTGCGCCAGCTGCACCGCCCAACACCGTTGCACCGCCTGGTTTTCGGTGCGGACATTGCGCGACCAGCATACCGGCCCGCGCCTGCGCGCCCGAATGGCGGATGTACTGCAAGCCGCTCATATGCGCGGCGAAGTCCATATTACGGCGCGCGAACTGCGGGCGGCGCTGGCCTTTATCTTCTTTGGCGTGCATGACTGCAGCGAACTCCATGCCGAGCCGGAATTGATGCCACCCCGCTATTGGGATCGGGCATTTGCGGCCGACGCGCCGCAACGACAAGGCGAGTTACTCTCGGAACTCGCCCGTTTCGACCCGGCGCTGGACAGCAATCCCTTACTGGACCGGCACCTGCTCAGGGAGACCCCGCATGACCCGGACGACATCGCCGCCGCGCTGGCCTCTGCCCGTCGCCGCGCGTGGTTCGAGTGGGATCATGCTCGCTACGCGGCATTGCAGCTTCCCACCGATGCACTGCCCTTGTTCGGTGGCCAGCATCTGGATCGTTTCCGCCGTGTGCCGCTGATGAACGAGGACGAGCGCGCTGGCCTCTGCCGTGAACTGTGTCTCGGCATCGCCCGGCTGGAGGACCTGCCCGAGGCCGCGTTCTCTCGCGAGGCTGGCCTGCCACTGCGCATCCAGCCGCGAACCCCCACCGAAAGTGCATTCTGGGTGGTCAAGCCCTGGGAGCGCTTCCGTCTGGAAGCGCGCCTGCCTCCTACCGCTGAAGGCCTGGAAAGCTTGCATAGCCATCTGCTCTTGATCTATGGCTACGCAGCGGATGGGGAAGAGCGGTTGCCAATAGGCCTGGAACTTTTCCACCTGCTGCTGGCGCTGAAAGATGGCGCTCAGCTATCCGCAGCCGGGCAGGAGGGCGTGTTCGCCCACCTTGAAATCTTCACTCAGCGCCTGGCGCAGGAAGACGCGCGCGAATTGCACGGCTGGCACCCCGGCGATGAAGCCGGCGTGTTCCGGGTTCGCGTGGAGGCACGAGATGGGCGACAGATATTGGTGAGAGAAGGCGCGTGAACGCCAAGACCATCGTCGAGAATGTGCTGACTCCGGCGCGCGCCAGGGCTTTATGGAGCGCCAACTATCTCCCGGCGCTGCCTTTCACCCCGCAGCACTTCGAGGTGGGGAGCCTGTTGCCGGCGATGCTGTACATGGCGCGCTGGGGTCAGCGCCGAGGCAGGGGGCACTTCGTTGAGGCCTTCGGGCGGCAGGATCCGCAAGGTAATCGGCAGCCACCCCGACTGGTCGATGTTGTCAAGGGTCTGCTGACTCGCGCTGGCGGCGATTTTGATG
The DNA here is from genome assembly GCA_003332265.1 of Candidatus Accumulibacter meliphilus. GTDB lineage: Bacteria > Pseudomonadota > Gammaproteobacteria > Burkholderiales > Rhodocyclaceae > Accumulibacter > Accumulibacter meliphilus. The sequence continues at coordinate 6,984 of QPGA01000051.1, read as the reverse complement.
GCTTTGCCGACAACTGCGGCCCGGCCATGCTGGCCGATCTGCTCCTCAGCTATTGCCTGGAAAACAAGCAGCATGAGTTGGGGCATGAGGAGGTGGTGCAGCGAGTGTTCCCAACGCATTACCTGGCGAGCTGGGTTGACCTGCCGGATGGGGTGATCAATTTGCGAGGGGTACCTGAGCTACTGACCACACTGCTGGCGTGGCAGGACCGGGGCGAAGCACTCGTGCCCGAGGCTGGCCGGAGCCGTTTCCCGGTAGGCGTCGGATTCGCCGAGAATCACTTGCTGAAGCAGTTTGCCCGGTGCATGTCGGTGCATGGTTCCGCTGCAAACCTGGGCTCCGACCATTTCCAGGAGGGGTCGGCGGACGGCCTCGGCGTGGACGAACTGCTGGCGGTACGTCTGGCACAGACCTGCGGCCATGCGCCTGACAGACTGAGGGGTAGGGAGCAGTCACAAATCGCCAATCGCTGGCCCATTGCCAAAGCTGCCGCCAAATGCCTGCGCGGGGATCTAGCGACCTTCATCGAGGTTTATGGTACGGCGCTGCCGCGCCAGGCCTTCCTGCCCATGCTCGAAGCGGGTATTGGCCTTGGCATGGTCAACCTGCTGTTGTCCACGGCAGTGTGCTTGTCCGAATGGGAGCGCACCGGCGGCATACCGAAGGAACAGAAGCCGATGCCCTTGTTGGTGGACTGTTCGCACGGACTGGACAGCAAGCTGCGCAACGCTTCGGAAGCAGCAATGAGTGAATGCCAGGCCCGCTACGAGCGCCTGCCGGTGCTGATGATGCTGGCGCGGCTACTGGATGATCGAGTAAGCCACCACTCGAGGCTGAGGAATGAACTCCCGCCGCGGCAGCCGGATCCGACAGCCTGGTTCAATCTACTTGGCGATATTTATCACGAACGACATGAGCGGGCAGAGTCGATCAGGGAAAGACTCGACGAAGATTGCATCGGTCTGGCCAATAATCTGGAACAGGCGGATGAGGCGCTGGAGGTGGCGCGGGCGCTGCATAACGACCAGAACAATCCAGCCTTGCGCTTGGCGGAAGCTTTGGTTGAGTTGCACGGGCATCAACAACAGGGAGGCCAATTCATGAAGGCACTGGATAGCAGCCTGATGCCCAACCGCCCCAATGGCATCGCCTTCAAACGCCGCGTCTCACGCAGCGAAGCCGGCACCCGAAAGGCAGTAGACCTACGTTCGATTGTCCTCTCCAACGCGCTACTGGATTTTCTCGTCCATCGCCATTTGCGCAAGGACGCCGAAGGCAAAGCTGCTCGTCCGCTCACGCTGCGCAGGTTCCTGGACATCCTGCGCGACCACTACGGCCTTCATGTGGACCGCGAACCCCCGGGGATGTCCGTTCCCCAGGACCTGCTGCGTGCCAACAAGCGGTGCCTGGAAAGGCGACTGCGCGACCTTGGGCTGCTGGTCGGGGTGAACGACGCGGAGTCGATGAAGCAATTGCGCGCACGGTTTGATGTAGCATGAACGGCTTCAATCGTATCGAAAACGGCTACAACCATGCTCAGCTCACTTCTCTTCGGCGAATACCGCCAGAAAGTGCTCGCCCGCTTGCTCCTGCACCCGGAACAGCGTTACCACGTGCGCGAAATCGCCCGCCTGACCGGCACCAGTGCCGGTACCTTGCACAAGGAACGCACACGCCTCGCCCAGGCAGGCGTGCTTACCCGGGAGGAAATTGGCAACCAGGTGCGCTACGGCGCCAATCGGCAGTGCCCCATCTATGCGGAACTGGCCGGCATCCTGCGCAAGACAGCGGGACTCGCCGATGTGTTGAAGGCAGCCTTGTCCCCCTTGAGAGAAAAGCTTGACCTGGCACTGGTGTTCGGTTCCGTGGCGCGTGGAGACGAAGGACCGGGGAGCGATGTTGATGTCTTGTTGGTAGGCGAAATTGGCTTCGCCGAGGCGGGACGGGCGCTGCATGAAGCCCAATCCAGTATCGGCCGGGAGATCAACCCGGTGGTCCTGTCGGCTGCCGAATTCCAGCACAAGCAGAACGAAGGCGACACCTTCCTTGCCGAGATTCTGGGCGGCAGAACTATATTTCTGATCGGAAACGAGAATGAGTCTGGAAACCTTGCTGGCGATCCAGCGTCTGGTTCGGCATGAGGCCGGGCGTGCCGCTGTTCTCAAGTTACTGGCGACGGCGTGAACGATGCGCTACTGACGGAATGTCTCGCGCAAGCTGAGGCCTTGTTGCGCCACGCCCGTACCACCCTCGGAGATTGACATGCCCCTGATCGAAAACGCTGCGCCAACGCTGGCGCTTTCCTTGAGCGATCTGCTGGGGCCCGCACTTCCCGGCAGCATGGCGTTCATTCGCTGCCTGCCCGGCGAGGTCGCGCGAGAACTGGCGGCAGACGAACGCTTCGCGGTCCGAGGCTGGCAGATCGCCTTGGTCAGCCATGCTACGGACGCGGCCGCTCGCTCGATCACCGCCGACAAGGCCGTCGAGTGGCGCGAGGATAAAGCGGAAGCGGTGCTCTTGCTGGTGGACGCCGTCCATGCTGGAGCGGGCATGGACGGTATCTACAGCGCGGCACGGGAGATTGTCGAGGCAGAACTTTTCGCCAGAACAAAAGCCTTGGCGCGCGACAAACTGCCGCATGGCGGCAAGAGCTTTGCCGACAAGGCCCTGTCCAAAGCGCGCCGACTGGCGCGTAACAAAGCCTTGTCACCCTGGCGTGAGTTGGCCTATTTGTGTCGTGGGACTCGGAGTCTGGAGGATTTGGGGGCGGCCTTGCCGGAGATCGGTCTGTGGCCGGTGGCGGTTGACGACAAGCCAGACGACGGCGATCTGGAAAAATCCGCACTGCTGGTGGAACGTCTGCTGGCCCGCCAGGGCAACAGACAATCGGCGGAGGCACGGGTCGTCGGGCTGCAACTGCCGGCAGCGGATGCAACGGTCGAACGTGAGTTGGCGGAGTTCCTGCGTGCGGCGGACAGCCTTTCCCGGCTGGACGCGCTGGCGCGCCTCGAAGGGCAGGAATCCCTCTGGCTCAACCGTTTGCGCCCTGGCCTATTCAATAGCGAGACCTTGCAGTCCATCCGTTGGGTCAATTGGCGCCAAAGAAACGGCAGACCGTACCAATGGTCCGGCCTGGCTGTGGATGACGATAACCGCCTGACTTTCAAGCTGGCGCTCGTGGACAACCCTCAGCAACGAGTCCGGCTGGAAGTGCGCTGGGACGTTGAACCGGCCACCCTTGCCAAAGGCGCAGTGGACTACATCGTTGCCATCCGCGCTGGTGGCGAAGCGCTGGCGGAAAAAACCGTCACCCATGCTGGCCGGGGGCTACAGAAGTGCGTGTTTACTCAGGACGATTTCGGCGATCTCGAAGGAAACGAGCGCTTCGAAGCTGAGGTGGCAATTCGGGCGCTGACGGCCGAAACCTCGCGGGAAGGCGATGCTGAAGCAAACTCACACCAGGCGGTCAGCGAGGACTTCATCCTGTGCTTCGGAGTCACTGATCAAGCAGCCAAATCCAGCGCCGGCAACGTTTTCCCCAGCCTGGCATTGGCCGCCATTCAGGTGGCGAAAGACGACGAAACATTCAAACGGCTTGCCGACAATCCGGACGACAGGAAAACGTTCAGCGCCGACAGAAAAGGCTACATTGCCTGCCGGGTGGACGGCAAGGCGGCGCGCGTGCTGTGCCCGAAGCTGCTGCTCGACCTGGCGACCGATTGGGCCGTACATCAGGGCGATCCGGGGCGCTGGCGACTGAAGGTCCGGGCAGATGGCTCACCGGACGGCGAGCCTGTTTTTATTCCCTTTGGTCCGGCCGGTGACAGGGTGGGCGAACGTTTCATCAGAGCCTCGCGCGATTTCTGCAATTGGTTGCTGCGTTCGAGCCTGGGTCCTTTGGCGGTGCTCTACAACGACCGCCCGGTGTTCAACGAATACGTGACCGCCGCGACAGCCTGGTGGGAGGGCACTTCCGCGCGCGCGACGCAGATTCACACCCTCGAAGTTTTTGGCGTCAGCGGCCAACGTATCGGCCTGATCGTCTTGCCCACCCATCCGCTGCGCGTCGCCTGGCAACAGGGATTCGACATGCTGGTGTGGCGCCACCGCTATGAGGAAGGGACGCCACCGATCAAGGTGGCGAAGCTGCTGGGCTCGCTGATCGGCGCCCATTATCCGGCGATGTTGCCGGGTTTCGCACAGGGCGAAGCCTTTGTTTTCGCCGACAGCCTCGGTTTTCATACCGTGGCGATGACCGCTACCGACGATCCGGAGCCCAAGGCTACGGTCGCTCTTCTGTCCCGCCTGCTGGGCGATGGCGATGCCAGGGGCGAGGAGTTGATGGCACCCTCGGTAGGCCGGAGCGCATCCGAACTGCTGGGCGAAGAAGTCGCGCGCTATCTCAATTTGCACCCGGAAACCCGGCGCGTGCATGTGCACGCCTTGCGCCCCGGCGATGCCATGCCTGCCGCGCGCGCCCTGGGCTGCGCCTTGCGCGATGTGGAAGCGATAGAAGTCGACGAAGAGGGCGAGGCGCGTGACGAGAGTGTAAAACGCGCTTTTGTGCTCGATCTTTACCCTGCCGAGGGGCGAACCAGCATGCTGGGGCGCTTCCTGGCGGCTACTGCACAACGCCGACGCAGTGGCGCTGGTGTGGTACCAGAGGAGGATCGTTGGCTGCTGGACAGCGTCACCCGCCCGGGTGGCGTAAACCTGCCACGCCTGGCATGGGCGCGGCGCGATAGCGAAACCCCGACCACTCCGGCGCATCTGGCTTTGGCCTTCGACATCTTTACCACTCACGTGGAATGTGTGCCAATGACCAGCGTGCCCAATGGCGCGCTGGAGGTCCATGGCCTGGCCTTGACGCCGGACCGACGTTTCGAGGCCGCGCCAGTGCCGCATTGGCGATCGTCCATATCACCCACGCCGGAAGGCGAGAAGCATCCGGTGGCACGCGGATTTTCCGAGCGGCTGGTCAAGGCGCATTCGGCCTTGCTGCGCTGTGTTGCGAAACGCATGGGCGCAGGCGATAACGACTGGCCGGTGTTGATCACGGAAGTATCACCCGAGCGCAGCGAAATGCTGGCGGCCCTGCACCGTCTGTGCGATTGGGTGGTGACGGTGGACCGGCATGCCGGCGTCGAGTATTTCGATTCCCCGCGCAACCTGCCGAGCCTGTACGAGGCGTATCTGATCGACTGCGTGCCTGAGCGTGACGATTTGGGTTTCCTGCAGCTCATTACTTCCACCAGTTCGCTGGACGAGATTGTGCGCCTACTGGACAGCGCTCTGGGCGAAATGGGCTTGTCGGCAAGCCCTCGTAACTGCACCTTTCTGCTGGATGCGCTGAAAGCACTCAGCGGCCGCCTCGCCTTGCGCCTGACGCAGTCCGGCTCGGTGGCCCAGGAAATGGTGGCACTGGCGCTGACGCAAAGCCATTGTGTCGTTGGCGGTGAAGAGGGTGCGCCATGGTTTTCCCTCACGGAGGGCTTTTTCGTTCCTCTCGACGACGTGCCGGAACTGTTCCGCCCGGTGGGCGAAAACAAGGAGAAGGATGCCAGTGGGCAGCGCGCCGACCTGCTGTATGTGACGGCGGCTCGGCGTGGCGGATTGAAGTTTTCGTTCGTGGAAGTCAAGTTCCGCCGCTACCTCAAGACCGCCCGCGCGCTCGATTTGTTGAGCAGCATCGAAAGCCAGCTCGACGCGTCCTGCCAACGCTGGGAGAAGCTGTTTGGACCGGAGACCGCGCTGCTCGAAAAGACCGTGCAGCGCGCCCGTCTGGCGCGGGTGTTGCGCTTCTACGCACGCAAAGGGCAACGGCACACGCTGACCAACGAAGCCTTCGAGTTCATCGAAAGGGAACTCGCAAAGTTGGCGCGTGAAGGTACCGCTTACGCACTGCCGGCTTTGCTCGACCTCGATCGGGCCAAAGTAGGCTTCGTCTTCTGTCCCGAATATGGCGGCGCCACGCCGGTAGAAATTGGCACGGATATCTGGTTGTTTGGCCCGGCGCGTCTACCTGAGACACAGCGTGGCGCAATGCCCTTAGGGGAGGGGATCAGTTTGCTTGAGGCGACTACGCCGTTGGCGGTGCAGGATGAAGCGAACGCCGTGGAGGAGCTCTCGCCGCCAGACCTTCTCCTGACCGCGGGAGACAATCTGGCGGCGGCACCGAAAACCGTCGAGTTGCTGCTCGGGCAGCGCGATGGGAGCGATGAGCCGGTGCGTTGGCCAGTGAGCATTCAGGGCAATCCACACTTGCTCATCGTCGGCCTGCCGGGCATGGGCAAGACCACCTGCCTGATCCAGCTGTGCCGACAATTGATGGAATCGGGGATCGTGCCGATCGTGTTCTCCTACCACGAGGATATTGACGAGAAACTCGGCGCCCTATGGGGCCATTCGCTGCACAGGGTGAGTTATGCCGGACTCGGCTTCAACCCGTTGCAAGTGGTGAGTGATGCGCCGCTGGCCTATATGGACAACGTTACCTTGCTGCGCGACAACTTCGCGGCGATCTTTCCGGATCTGGGCGACGTGCAACTCGGTCGCGTGCGCGAGGCGATCAAGCAAAGTTACGCCGACCGTGGCTGGGCCTTGGGCAAGCGGGGAGAAATTCCCGCCTTTGGCGCGTTTTATGAGCTGCTCAAAGTCGACGCCAAACCGGACAAAGGACTGATGACTCGGCTGGCAGAACTGGCGGATTATGGGTTGTTCGAAGCCACTGCAGGTGCGCCAAGTCTTCTCGACAGTTCCACTCCCGCTTTGGTACAGATCCACAGCTCGCAAAATGAAGTGCTGCAACGAGCGTTTTCGACCTTTGTTCTGCACAACCTTTATCAGTCGATGTTCAGGCGCGGCACGCAGAACCGAATCACCCACGCCGTGATATTCGACGAGGCACACCGCGCCGCGCGCTTGAAGCTGATTCCAACCATGGCCAAGGAATGCCGTAAGTACGGGCTATCCTTCGTCGAGATC
>QPGA01000006.1:127556-135347 GCA_003332265.1 Candidatus Accumulibacter meliphilus | reverse complement strand
GGCACGCGAGAGATAGAACGGCCCGACCACCAGCGTCGCCATCATCACAGTCGAGACGAGCATGCTCGTGGCGAGACTCGAACTCAGCACGAGATTGCGGAACATCGCCAATCGGATCAACGGTGACGCTGTCCGTTTCTCGGCAAGCACGAAGAGGCCGGCTCCAAAGACAGAAGCCAACAGCAGAGCGACGTTGAATGGGCCAAAACTGCCGCGCCCGGTCGTCATGGCTAGCGCATATGCCGCGAGTGTCAGTGCCAGCAGCAGCGTGCCCAAATGGTCGAAGCCGGGGCGCTCTGCTTTCAGTCGCTGTCGATCATTCGGCAGGTAGCGATGTGCAAGGAAAAGAGCCAGGATACCCAGTGGCAAGTTGATCAAAAAGATGGCCCGCCACCCGAGTCCGGCGATGAGCATGCCGCCGAGTGATGGGCCGAACGCGGTACCTATCGCGGACATCGTTCCGAGCAGCCCAATGGCGCTACCGGTCTTTGCCTTGGGAACCGTTTCACCGACAAACGCCATGGTGAGGGCCATCATGATGGCTGCGCCAAGACCCTGCAGTGCACGCGCAGCAATCAGTAACCAGAGCGTGGGAGCGACACCGCACACGCTTGATGCCACCGTAAACAGGAAGATTCCGGCAAATAGCAGCCGCTTGCGGCCGGTAATGTCACCGAGCCGCCCGACGCTGACGATCGTGGTGGTGATGGCCAGGAGATAAGCGAGGACGATCCACTGGACCTTCTGAAAGGAGGCATTGAATGCCTCCGCCAAGTTTGGCAATGCCACATTGGCGATGCTGGTGCCGAGCGAAGATAGCAAGACGGCTAGCGAAAGGGTGGCGAGCGCCCAGCGCACCGAAGGTGCCTGTTCAGCGCTTCGATAGACGGCCTCATCTTGTCCTGCAATGATTGCGTTCATCATGAACTCCTTGTCGTGACTGCTCCCGAATCGGAACTATCACAAACATAAGCCTTCACGTGCCCTGGCGGAAGGCGCATCATTTGCACTTTATTCGTGCGTTGGACGCCATATAACAACCAGGCCGTGTTAGGACTAACCCATGTCGACACCCGATCTGAATCTGCTCGTCACACTTGACGTGTTGCTCGCCGAAGGCAGCGTTGCGCGCGCTGCCAGACGGTTGCGGCTCAGCCCGTCGGCGATGAGCCGGGCGCTGGCGCGATTGCGAGAGACGATGGGCGATCCGTTGTTGGTCAGGGCCGGACGCGGTCTCGTCCCCACGCCACGGGCGATCGAACTACGCGAGCGGGTCAGCCAGCTCGTGGAGGATGGAAAAGCCGTGCTGCGCCCCACCGAGACGCTCAACCTCAAACAGCTGGACAGGACGTTCACGCTCCGGACCAGCGAGGGTTTCGTGGAGAACTTCGGACCGGAGCTCATTGCCCGCGTCGGCGAGGAAGCACCCGGTGCGCGGCTGTGCTTCGTGCAGAAGCCCGACAAGGACAGCACGGCACTGCGCGACGGGATCGTCGATCTGGAAACTGGCGTTGTGGGGAAGACGACGGCTCAGGAACTGCGTGTGCAGACATTGTTCCGCGACCGCTTCATTGGCGTTGTGCGAATGGGGCACCCCTTAAGCCAGGGTGAGATTTCGCCCTCTCGTTTTGCGGCCGGCAGGCACATCGGCGTTTCGCGCAGAGGGCTCGAGGAAGGTCCGATTGACGAAGCATTGAAGCCACTTGGGCTGGGACGGCAGATCGTCACGATTGTCGGAGGCTTTTCGACCGCGCTGGCCTTGGCTCGAGCCTCCGACTTGATCGCCACTGTTCCCGAACGACACACGGGAAATCTACGTGTCGGAATGCATAGCTTTCCCATCCCGGTCAGCACACCGGAGGTCACGGTCTCATTGCTCTGGCACCCGAGGCTGGATGCCGATCCAGCACATCGTTGGCTGCGCGGCCACGTCAGGGCTGTCTGCGCGGTATTTCGCTGAAATGACCGGGGCGACCGCCGATCGAGTCGAACCGCGGGTTCCGGATCAGCGTGCTGTCATTCGCGGCAGCCGAACTTTCGCTGCCGCTACGTTGCCCGCTGGCCGACAGTTGTCATTGCGTGATGGCGTGTCAAGGCGTCGACGCGCCTATCGCCGACCTCGGGCGGACACCGTCTGCCGTGGCCGGCAGGCCAAAGATCAGCGCAACGCGGCGAGGTGCGGCTCCCTCTCTGACGGCTGAGCTTGACTACGTCGAAGGCAGAAGGGATGGTGGGCTCGGTACCGGAAGCGCTCGTCTCTCTGAACGCCCTCCGGCGATGACAGCCAACGCAAGTCCAGGCGGTAGAATGCCGCCTATGACCCGCGCTGATCTGATCGCCGCCATCGCCTCCCGTTTTCCGACGCTGACGGTAAAGGATGCCGACATCGCCGTAAAGGAAATCTTCGACGCCATCGGGCGCGCCCTGGCCCAAGGCGATCGAGTCGAAATCCGTGGTTTCGGAAGCTTCCGACTGAACTACCTTCCAGCGAGAACCGGGCGCAACCCAAGAACCGGGGTCGCGGTTTCGGTACCCGAAAAGTACGTGCCCCACTTCACGGTTGGCAAGGAACTGCGCGAATGCGTCGAGGCCTCAGTCAAGGACGTGCCGCTTGAGCAGGCGGCCTGACGACACCCCTCCATGTCTGAGGCTCCCGCCACACTCGACCGCCTCGCCGGCCTCGTTGAACGCGTCACCTTCCACAACGAGCAGAACGGTTTCTGTGTTCTGCGCCTCAAGGTGAAGGGCGAGCGAGAGCTGATCACCCTCATCGGCCACGCTCCTGTCGTTTCTCCTGGCGAATACGCGTCAGCTTCCGGCAACTGGGTTACCGATCGCGAGCACGGCCGGCAATTTCGCGCCGTCTTCGTCAAAATCTCTCCGCCGACCACCTTGACCGGCATTGAGCGCTACCTCGGTTCAGGCATGGTCAAGGGGATCGGCCCGGTCTATGCCGGCAAGCTGGTGAAATCCTTCGGTGCGGCGGTGTTTGACGTCATCGAGCAGTCACCCGAACGTCTTCGTGAAATTCCGGGCATCAGAGAAATCCGCGCCAGAAAAATCACCTCCGGCTGGGCCGACCAGAAGGTGATCCGCAGCATCATGGTCTTCCTGCACGCGCATGGCGTATCCACCTCCCGAGCGGTGTGCATCTTCAAGACTATGGCCAGAGCGCCATCGAGATCGTCACCGAAAACCCCTACCGCCTCGCTCACGACATTCGCGGTATCGGCTTTCTCTCTGCGGACACCATTGCCCAGAAGATCGGCATCGCCAAAGATTCTCCGCTGCGCGCTCAGGCCGGTATCTCCTATGCGCTCACGGAAGCATCGGGGCAGGGTCACTGCGGGTTGCCCTATGCCGAGTTGGTGCCTTTGGCAGTGAAGCTGCTCGACATCCCGGAATCCATCATAGAAACGGCCATTGCTCAGGAAATCGCTGACGAAGTGCTGCTGCCCGATACCGTCTCCGGCCAACCCTGTGTGTTCCTGGCGCCCCTCTACTACGCCGAGCAATCGATCGCCGCCCAGATCCAGCGCCTTGATGCGGGCGGGACGACTCTGCCTGCCTTCGAGGCCGACAAAGCGATTCCCTGGGTCGAGCAGAAGCTCTCTGTCGACTTGGCCGACAGCCAGAAACAAGCCATCCGTCTCGCGCTGTCTTCCAAGCTGCTGGTGATCACCGGCGGTCCCGGCGTCGGCAAGACCACCCTGGTGAATTCGATTCTGACCATCATGTCCGCCAAGAGCGTCAAGCCGCTGCTCTGTGCGCCCACCGGACGAGCGGCCAAGCGTCTTTCCGAATCGACAGGCCTGGAAGCCAAGACCATCCACCGCTTGCTGGAAATCAATCCGATCAACGGTCAGTTCAAGCGCAACGCGGACAATCCCCTCGAATGCGATCTTTTCTGGTTGCCGACGAGTGTTCGATGATCGACGTGCCGTTGGCGAACCAACTACTCAAAGCTGTGGCTACCAGCACGGCGATGATTCTTGTCGGTGACGTGGATCAACTGCCCTCGGTGGGCCCCGGCCAGTTCCTCAACGATCCCATTGACTCGGGTGTCGTCCCCGTCATCCGGCTGACCGAAGTGTTTCGCCAGGCGGCCACCTCGCGAATCGTGCGCAGTGCCCACCAGATCAACCGGGGGGTGTTTCCCAGTCTGCCTGCGAAGGGCGAAACGTCCGATTTCTACCTCGTTGCCGCCGAGGAACCGGAAGTCATTGCGCAAACCGTGGTGGACTTGGCGCAGACCCGCCTGCCCAGGAAATTTGCGGTCGATTCGATTCGCGACATCCAGGTCCTGTGCCCGATGAACCGGGGGGGCACCGGCGCCCGCGGTATCAACCAGGCGTTGCAGGCGGTGCTCAATCCACCCGGCGAGCACAGCATCGACAAGTTCGGCAATCGCTTCAGCGTCGGCGACAAGGTGATGCAGATCGAGAACAACTACGACCGGGATGTCTTCAATGGCGATATCGGTTTCGTGACCGGCGTCGACCAGGACGAAGAGGAGCTCGCTTTGGCCTTCGATGGCCGGGTCGTCACCTATCCGTTTGGCGAACTCGACGAACTGGTGCTCTGCTACGCGACGACGATCCACAAGTCGCAGGGTTCCGAGTACCCGGTGGTGGTCATTCCGATCTCGACCCAGCACTACATGATGCTCAAGCGCAACCTGATCTACACGGGCATCACACGCGGCAAGAGGCTGGTGGTGCTGGTCGGGCAGAAGAGAGCTCTGGCCATGGCGGTCAAGGGCAAGCAGGTGGAACGACGCTGGTCGAAGCTGAAAGAACGTCTGCTCACGACTGACCGATAGTGGAGCTGCCACGCTCGCCTTACCGGGTAAGTCGCGTGGGGTCCTCGCTACGGCGGGCTATGTCCCCTCGGGACAAAAACCCGCCTGATGACGTCTGCAAGTGCTTTTGCCGCTTGCCGATATTCAAGGCGCCGATCGCAGCAATGTCACGTCGGACTGGTCGTCGGCCGTTTCGGACTTCATCTCCAATCCTCAACCTGCAATCCGCTGACTCGTTTGAACTCGCCAACATTCGATGTAACCACCACCAACCCACGCGCCATCCCTGTGCCAGCTATCAGGACATCGTAAGCGCCGATTGGCTGACCCTGGGTCTTGAGCGCCGCACGAATTGCTGCGGCTGCCTGTGCATCAGCTTCATCAAACGGCAGCGTGGCGATGGTTGAAAAAAACGCGTCCAGTATTGGTGCCAGCTTCTTTGCGCGCTCGGTGTTGAGCGCCAGGCCGTAATCAACCTCCATGCGCGTAAGCGCAGATACGCCAATCAGATTCGGCGGTGTGGCTTTGACGCGCGCCAAGACGCTGGGTTGGCCTTTGACGAAATCGGAGACCGTGCAGGTGTCGAGCAGATACTTCATGCCAGTGGGTCAGCTGCCGGCGGCTTGAGGCGGTCCCTGTCTGCTTCAAATAGCGGCATGTCGGCCATACCCTTGAAGGCAAGTAGTTCAGCCGGCCATTGGGGTTTCCCGCGCCTCTTCAGCCACTCGCTCACTGCCTGGCGAACCAGCGCATTCCGGCTTTCGCCAACCTTTTTGGCAACTTCGTTGAGTTGCTGACCAGTTTCGTCGTCAAGGTAGATGTTGAAGTTCATGATTACGGCCTCCATACGCATAACTGCTTTATATGTTATACGAAGGGGGTTCGAATTGGAAGTTGTCCGAGTGTGATTGCGTAACCACGAGTATGGAGTAGCAATCTTGACAGGCTGGTTGACAGCCGAAATTCAGGCGGGGGATTCAAGGTGAACTTGGTTCAATGGCCGCTTACGAGAAATAACGCTGGTCCAGTGTCCGCAATGGAGGCGCGACCCCACTGTCTCTTGTAGGCCGTGACTTGCCTGACACTCAGTCCGACCCATCGGCTGCTATGCGCTGCGTTGCTGCCGCTGGGGATAAGAATCTGAACGGATCTTCAGGGTCGAAAGTGTGAGTAACGCTTTCGGGTAAGCAGCCACTCGGATTGGTCTGCCCCGACTTTTCCGCCGACCTGCTCGAACGGCAGCAATGTGGCACAGCTGACGCTCAAGGCGCATGCCCCAATGACCGCGTTGGCCGACGACCGGCCCGACGGCGTACAGGACAAAGTGGTTGGTCTCCGAGTAGCTGGCTGCCGTTCGGGACGCTCAATTTCTTGGGGCTGCTGCTGACTCGCCGCCCGGCATCCAAGCGGTGGTGTAACAGGTGGCCGCCAGCTCTCAAGCGACTGAAGACAGCGCCATCTTGATGCGGTTCAGGCCACTACCGACGGTCTCTGCCAACTTGGCCATGCTTGGATCGTCGAAAGACTGGTCTACCGTCCATTCGCAGAAGGCAGCCATGTACGCGGCGCGGTCGACAGAGAGTCGTGAGTCGGCCAAGCCAGCCTCGATAATGGGGATGAGCGCTGCGGCGGCTCTGAGGCGACTGATTTCGGGGGGTGAGGGCGGGAGCTGCTTGGGCATTCCAATATTCTACCGAGGACCAAGGCTCAAGGATCCTCGGTGTGGTCGTCAAACACTACACTTCCCGCAGTGATCGTACCGCGCCCGTCGATTCAGGGGGTAGCGCCTGTGCTTACTACTCCGCAGCGTTGGCGCGCAGCCGCGCGAAGCGCCTGGATGACCGAGTTCAGGGCACGTCATTGGGTGCGCCCAAGTCGTGGCTCAGCCGACGGCTGCGCATCGAGACAAGGATTTGCCGGAGCGTTGCTTCAACCGCATTTCGATTTCTTGGAGCCCCACACTTCAGGCGTGCGCGTTCTTCGAGTTGCCTGACGCGCTCCCTCGTGACGCCAACTTCATCGCCAATTTCCTGCAACGTGGCCACGTCGCCGTCCAGCCCGAGGCGGCGGGACAGGACAAGGAAGTCGCGGTTTCCAGTCCGGAGGCCCTGAAAGCACGTATTCACCGCGTCGACCACTCCGTCACATGCCTCAGCGACAGCGTGTTCCCGGAAGTGTCCGATCTCCTGTTCGTTCGCGCCGAGTCGTTCGAGCACGACGCTGAGTCGAGCGTCCTCACCATACACCGCGGCCAACAAACCGTTCACCGCGGTCACTCGCTGCCGTAGATTGGCCGCCATTGCCCTTGAGTCCTTGTCACCTTGGTTGTGCAACGCATGGCGCTGATCCGCTGCAGCGAAATCACCCCGTCCATCCGCCTTTGGTCTCGCCGCACATCGTATCGAATGCCGGCGCCGAATTGGCGCTGCCTATGACGATTCTAGGGAGCGAGCGGTTATTGCGCCACAGCAGCGCGCGCCGACGAGAAGGATTCGGATCAAAAAGGCGGCGACTGATCTGACCTACAGCGAAGACAACCGAGCCCCGCCGGTATGGCGAATATGCAGGCGACTGGCCGCCACCAGGAGCCCCTGTTTCTCGGCCGTGACGTCGGCCTCCGGGTAGAACAGCAAGGTTTCCTCCAGCCGCTGGAGAAAGCGCTTCTTGAAGTCCAACAAGCCGCGCGGCGTATCGCTGTAATCCGCGCCAAATTGCCGCTTCAATGCCTGCCACGGGATGAGGGTGCTGGGGTGACGGGTGACGCGCAGGACAAAGATGCGGTAGACGAGCCAGGAGTAGATGTCCATCGCCAGCGGCGACTGGGAGAGTGCGTGCAGCACACGCATGTCGATCGGCACCGGCGACTCGGTGATGTTGCGAAAGAACGCCCCCGATAGCTTGAGGGTGCTCTTCCAGCGCCTCTGGTCGTCAGGCCGTTCGGGATCCCAGAAAAAAAAGGCCTCGTCGGCGATCGCCATGTTTTGCAGACA
>QPGA01000006.1:104213-124671 GCA_003332265.1 Candidatus Accumulibacter meliphilus | reverse complement strand
CCGATCCTCTCGATGCTCACCAGCGACCCCCTGCAGGCGCTCCTCTCACCGGACTTCGAGCCCGGCCACGAGCGGCTGGTGACCGACATGTCGAAGATCATCCACGGCAACAAGGTGGTCTACATCGGTCTGGATTCGCTGGCCGACTCGACGGTGGGCAGCGCCATCGGCTCCATCCTGCTGGCCGATCTCGCCGCCGTCGCGGGCGACCGCTACAACTACGGCATCGACTCGCTGACGCCGGTCAATCTGTTCATCGATGAAGCCGCGGAGGTCCTCAACCAGCCGGCCATTCAACTGATGAACAAGGGCGGCGGCGCCGATTTCCGGGTGACCATCGCCACGCAGACCTTTGCCGATTTTGCCAGCCGACTTGGCGACGAAAACAAGGCCCGCCAGGTGCTCGCCAACACCAACAACAAGATCGCCTTGCGTGTCCTGGACTCCGAAACGCAAAAATACCTGGCCGAAGGCATGCCGCAGATCAAGGTGCGTTCAATGGCACTGCGCTACGGGCACAACGTCGATAGCCACGTGCAGGACGAATACACCGCGTCTTATCAGGAACAGATTCTGGAAGAGGAGGCAGAACTCTTCCCTGCGGCGATGCTCGGCGAGCTGCCACCGCTGCACTTCATCGCGCGCCTGTCCGGTGGCCGGACGCTCAAGGGACGTTTTCCCATCCTGCGGACGCAGCCATGAGGGCGGCGCGCACGGAGAATGCCTGGAGTACCTTCATCGCCGTCGCGCTGTTTCTGGTGATGGCGGCCACCTGGGCGTTCATTCCGCCGGCAGTGATCCGCAACGCCTGGATCGCCGAGCGGGCGGAGGTCTACGCGCTTGCCGGCAGCGGCGAGAGTGCTGTCTACGGTCGCACCCTGGAAGACCTGGAGAAATCGCTCGCTTCGGACTTCCGAGGTTTTTTCATCGGCGCCCAATCGACAGGGCAGGGGCCCTTCGGAAGTGTGGACTTCAGCGCCTGGGCGCGGGACCGGATCGTCGCGAGCTGGTTGTGGATCGGGCTGGTCGCCTACCGCCTGCAAGTGTTGATGGGATGGCTGGTGCCAGGCATTCCCTTGGTGATGGCGGCCTACAGCGATGGCCAGCTCGTGCGGGAAATCCGCAAGTATTCCTTCGTGGCCCAGAGCCCGATCCGACACAGCCTCGGGGTGCGCGTGCTATGGGCCGTTCTGGCAGGGCTTGCCGTCTGGATGATCGTGCCGTTGCCGATGCCCTCGCTGCTGCCACCCTTGTTGATCGTCTCGATCTCGTACGCCCTGTGGCTGTGGGTGAGCAATTTGCAGAAGCGGCTTTGAGGGGTGTGCGGTTCTTCGGGAACTATGGTTGTGGTGTGACGGCTGGTCGAAGGTGGCGCGTCGTGCTGCGTCGACCACGACCTGGTCATTGTCTTCGCGAAGAAACGAGACTTCTGAACGGCCGCTGCCACCTTTCAAGGGGACATTTGGCGGTGTAGCCTCTGGGCAGGTTCTCGGCCAGAGCGGTCATTGGCAGCATGCGCCGTGAGCGTCGGCTGTACTGCGCATTGCAGCCGTTCGACGGAGGGGTTCGCGGAAGAAATCGGGGCCGGCCACTCAGGGCCGGGGCCTCGTCACTGGGATGGCCTAGGTGCTTTCGTCCTACTCGGCAAGTGAACAATCGTTAGCTTCCATGAGCTTATGACAAGAGCTTGTAAACCCCTCTGTGATCAGGTCTACTCTACTCTCGTCTTTTGGGCAACCGAAATGAGTGTGATTAAATGGGAGCCAGCCTGATGTCTCTTCGTGCATTGGCAGAAAGGCATGGTCGGTGCGTTCGCTTGATGGGAGCGCTGTGAATCGAGAGGATCACGCACCGTTATGTGAGTTGCCGGGGGTGTAATTCCTCCGGCCGACTTGCCACCAACTTGACTGGATGCTCGACGTCAGCTTCGGCGAGGATGCCAGTACCGTACGCCAGGACCACGCTCCACAGAATCTTTCCCTCTTGAAGAAGATCGTTCTCAACCTGATTCGGCTGGATACTACCGCCCAGAAGAAAACCAGCTTGCGCCTGAAGCACAAGGCGGCCACCTGGGATGACGACTTCCGGGTGAAGATCATGAGCCTCATCAGGCTATGACATTCGAGTTTATAGACCCTGGACTCCGGGTGACTGCTTACTGACGAACGCTATTCATCCTTTCGACTGGTTGGAGTCGTTCGAATCACCCACCGATCGATGACCGCTTTCTGGGCAGACTAGGGAACCGCTGATCAATTAACCGTTGGTGCGTTACCTCCCGCGTGGCAGCGGATGTTTTTTCAGCCCGCCGGGATTTTGGTCAAATTGCCTGAAATTCCCGCCGTTTATACCGTTTTCGGCCCATTTCCGGGCCTTTCCTCCTATTCAGGGCGCAACTCGACCATCAAGCGCCAATAGTCCTCGCTTGGCAGTCATCAGATTGGCCAAAGCGAACAGCGTGTGCAGTTGTGCCGTGTTCTTGTCCAGCGCCTTGTAACTCACCTTCTTGTATTGGAACAGACTCTTCACGATGCGGGAGGGATGCTCGATCTTGGAACGGGTGCTGGCTTTCAGGGATTCCAGTTTATCGGTCTGCGTCACGTCCGCCTCGTTCGCCGTTTTTCCAACGGCGGTGTGCACCAGCCGGTTCTCGGCATCGACGCCAATGTGGGCCTTCTAGCCGAAGTACCACTGGTTGCCTTTCTTGGTTTGGTGCATGTCCGTGTCAGGGGCATTGGCTTCATTCTTGACCGACGGCGGGGCGGCGATAAGTGTGGTGTCGGCGATGGTGCCTTCGCGCATCATGAGGCCCGGTGCGGACAGCCCGGCGTTGACCGCTTCGAGCAGCTTCTTCGTCAGGTCATGCTCTTCCAGTAGGCGCCGAAACTGCAGCACGGTGGTCGTGAATTGCAATCTGTGGCCGCTTGGTCGTCCTCCTGATCATTGTCACGATTTCCATCGGGTCCTTCGGTACATCAAAGACGATGAATCTGGGCGCTTGGTTGTGCTCGTTCTATCCGGAATGCGGTGGTGCCCCTATTCCCTTGAAAGCGTGACGCGCGCCTGGTGGGCGCGCTGAGCTTCTGGCCAGCTACTCTTGATATAGGCAAGGCTGGCACGAATCTCTTCCTTGGCGAGTACGTTCGCGAAACCAGGCATGTCGCTGCTATAACCCGGCGGCGCGTACCGGCCCGCCTGCAGACCGTTGCTGACGATCTCGATCAGGACCGCGTCCGGGTGATGCCAGGTGTGCCCGTTGGCATCGTGTGGCGGTGCCGGCAGGCGGCCGTTTTCGCGGCGTTCACGCCAGGCCGGCTGACCTTCCAGATTTGCGCCGTGACAGCTCGCACAGTGCTCGGTATAAACGCGCTGCCCGACTGCCAGCAGCCGAGCATCATTGGTGTCGATCAGTGGCGGACTGCTCTGCCAGGTGCTCCACGCGATCGCAGCGACGAGAAAGACGACACTGGCAGCCAGCAGCGCGTGGAATACCGTGCCGTTTGATACGGCCTGCTCCCTTGGCACTGCCGAATCGACCTCTCCGCTCAATGGGTCATGCAGCCCGGGTCCATGTGTTTTGCTCCCTGGCAGCGCAGGGCGCGCTCGCTCCAGAGGCTCTTCATATAGGCGACCAGGTCTTCAGCATCGTGTGGGCTCAAGCGTCCCTCGAAAGCCACCATCCGACTGTTCGGCACTGGACTACCCTTGAGGATGGTGTTCTGTAACTGTTGATCGCTGTGGTGCCAGGCGTGCGCGGTATCGTCGAGCGCGGGCGCCAGGCCCTGCAGGCTTTTGCCGAACTGTGGCGCTTCACCTATGCCGACGGCACCGTGGCAGGTCTGGCAATTCGCCGCGAACAGCTTTTCCCCCCGTTTTTCCGCCACGCTTTCCGGTCCGCGAGCCCCGCTTATCGCCTGCCAGCTACGGCCATCATCGGCGCTGACGAAGAGTCTGCCGATATGTGTCGCGGCAAACAGACGCGGGCCATTTCGTGCCATGACCATGATCGCCTGTCCGCCGAAGCTGTTGGCCAGCGGCGTCCATGCCAATTCGGGCTCCTGTGCCTCGAGAAAACCTTGCCCGAATTGAAAACTGTAGAGCGTTCCGTCAGGCTCGGCGCTGACCATGGTCACCGGGATGCGCAGCATTGACGCTGGCCGCCATGAAGCCCCGTCGTCAGTCGACAAACGCAAGCCTTCCTCGGTGCCGGCGTACAAGCCGCTGGGCGACGCCGAGATGTTCATCAGCTTTTCTGGCGCGTCGCCGCTGCGCGTCCAGGTACGACCGCTGTCGGTACTGTGGTAGATGCCATCGGCGACACCGTACAGGCGCTTTCCGTCCGTCGGGCTGACGGTCAGCGCCGTGAAGCTGTCGGGTCCGCCCTGGCTCTGCCGTTGCCACTGGCTGCCACCGTCATCTGATCGCAGCAAACCGTCCGAGGTGCCACTTGCGTACAGTATTTTGGCGTCGGAAGGGTCCGCAGCCAAGGCGACGAAGCCGCCATCACGTTTGACGCGCAGGCTCAAGCGACCATCCGGCTGAGCCAGGTACAGGCCCTGCTTGTTTGCCACCAGCACGCCATCGCTGCCGTTGGCCGGAGCGAGCGCGAAGATGCGACCCATCTCCGGCGTGGCGACGGCTGCGAGTGGGACGACAAACAGCAAGCCAGCGAGGTAACGGGCGGCCAACAAGGCAAATGTATTCATGGGATGTCCAGTCCTTGGTTGTTGAGACGGATAACAGGCCCCGAGGTACGGTGAGCGCAAAAATAGCGCCATCCATCTGTAGCAGAGCTGAAAACGACCATGGCAGATGATGATGCGCACGCCACCCGGTCAGGAAGCTGACATGCGGATTACATTCTCGTAATGGGCGTCAAGCGGCGCCGCAAGCAGGCACAATCTTCGCAAATACTCAGCATGGGGCGACGCACATGAAGATCCTGATTGTCGAAGATGAACCAAAAACGGGCGATTACCTGCGCAAAGGCCTGCTCGAGGCGGGTTTCGTTGTCGACCTTGCTCGCGATGGCCTCGATGGCCTGCATCTGGCGCTGACCGGTGATTACGACCTGATCGTGCTCGATGTCATGCTGCCCTCGCTGGACGGTTGGGGGGTGCTCAAAACGGTGCGCCGTAGCGGCCATGAGATGCCGGTACTCTTCCTTACCGCACGCGACGGGGTGGAAGACCGGGTACGCGGGCTGGAACTGGGTGCGGACGACTACCTTGTCAAGCCCTTTGCCTTTTCCGAGCTCCTGGCTCGAGTCCGCACTCTGTTGAAGCGCGGCCGATCGCAGGAGGCCGATACGCTGCGGGCCGCGGATCTGGAGCTGGATCTGTTGCGCCGCCGCGTCAGCCGCGCGGGCACACGTATCGATCTCACGGCCAAGGAATTCGCGCTGCTCGAGTTGCTCCTGCGCCGTCAGGGTCAGGTATTGCCGCGCTCACTGATTGCTTCGCAGGTGTGGGACATGAACTTCGACAGCGATACCA
The DNA here is from genome assembly GCA_003332265.1 of Candidatus Accumulibacter meliphilus. GTDB lineage: Bacteria > Pseudomonadota > Gammaproteobacteria > Burkholderiales > Rhodocyclaceae > Accumulibacter > Accumulibacter meliphilus. The sequence goes on along the minus strand of QPGA01000006.1, from coordinate 119,176 downwards.
ACGTAATCGATGTCGCCGTCCGTCGCTTGCGTGCCAAAGTGGATGAACCCTTCGAGCTGAAGTTGATACACACCGTGCGCGGCATGGGCTACGTGCTCGAAATACCGGAAGGCCCCTGAGCGTGCGAGGGTGGCCGATATCGCTGACCACGCGCCTGGCGCTGCTGTTCGCGCTGCTCACGGCTACCCTGTTGATTGTCGTCGTGCTGGTACAGGGATCTGCCGTCGAAGGCCATCTTCGCGAGCTCGACGATCAGGAACTGTCGGGCAAGGTGACTCTGATCAAGAACCTCTTGCACCGCGCCGAACCGTACAGAACTCTGCGGCAACGGCTTGACGATGCCTTCATCGGACACGACGCGCTGGCGGTGGTGCTACGCGACGCCGAAGGCACCGTGGTCTATGCGATCCGCCCGGCGTTCTTCGGCGAACGACCATTGGCCGAGGACGCGTTACCGGATACCCCGACGCTTTGGGATAAGGGCGGCAAGCAATACCTTGGGCTGGAAACCACCGTCGAGGCGCTTGATTTCTGGTCGCAACCGACGCGCTTGCGAGCGCTGGTGGGACTCGATGTCTCGCATCACCGGCTCTTCCTCGAACAGGTGCGCGAGCGCCTGTGGATCGACATCTACTTTGCGGTGATCGTCGCCGCCTTGTTCGCCCTGTTCGCCGCCCACCGCGGACTGGCGCCGCTGCGGCGGGTGACGGCCACCGCACGCAACTTGTCGGCCGAGGGCCTCGGCGAGCGCCTTGCCGAACGTGGCGCACCGTCCGAAGTGCGTGCGCTGGTGGTGGCCTTCAACGGTATGCTGGAGCGACTGGAATCATCGTTTCGCCGCCTATCCGATTTCTCTGCCGATATTGCCCACGAACTGCGCACGCCCGTCTCAAACCTGATGACCCAGACCGAGGTCGCGCTGTCGCATACCCGAAGTCCGGACGAGTACCGGGAGGTGCTCGCATCCAACCTCGAAGAGTACGAGCGCATCGCACGCATGGTCAGCGACATGCTGTTTCTTGCCCAGGCCGAAAATGGGGTTCTGCCGCGCTCGCTCGAAGCGGTGAACCTGGCCGATGAAGCACGGGCACTGATTGACTTCTACGAAGCGCTGGCGGAAGAAAAGGAAGTGCGCATCGTGCTTGCCGGAGAGGCGAGCGTTACTGGCGACCGCCTGATGATCCGCCGGGCGCTGTCCAATCTGTTGTCGAATGCGCTTCGCCATAGCCGCTCCGAAAGTCTCGTCGAGATCTCGATCACGGGTGAGGCTGGCCTGGCGACGCTGGCAGTGAAGAACTACGGCGATACGATTCCGTCCGATCAGCTGTCGCAGATCTTCGAGCGCTTTCATCGCGCCAGTCCAGAGCGACACCGTCACGGGGAGGGCGCCGGACTGGGGCTGGCCATTACGCGCAGCATTGTCGCGACGCACGGCGGTCGGATCGAGGTGACCTCCGACGCTGGCGTGACGACCTTCACGCTGTATCTGCCGCTGGCCGCCGCAGAACCGTCAGCGAACGCTTGAGCAGCCGGTCGTTTCGCCAGGATCTTGGTCCCACCAAAAAGCACCCATGGCATCTACGAGCGAAGGTGACTAAAACGTAATCCTGCGGTCATTTTCTTGTGGGGACCCGACTGCCACCATAGGTAAAGGTAAAGGGTGTTGCAAAGCGAGAAAACCGGCCCGTCAGACAGATGCAGGACATGGGCGAAGACCTGGTGGTCGCAGAGAGTCCGATACAGCAGACGTCGACCAACGGTAGATCCTTCTAGCGACCACTCTCTTTCCTGAACAAGCCCCTTGTGGGGCTGCTCATTTGTTGGTTCTGGACAGGAGAAGTATCGTGCAAGTCAGCGCGCTCGCAAGTCTGGTTGGCGTCACCCCGGATACCGTCCGCTATTACGCGCGTATCGGCTTGCTGGATCCAGCCATCGACGCCGATAACGGCTACCGTCGTTTCAAGAATGCCGACGTCACTCGCCTGCGCTTTGTTTTGCGCGCCAGGCGGCTCGGCTTCCATCTGGACGAAATTGCCGAGATCCTCGGCATGTCCGATTGCGGCCAAACGCCGTGCCCAGTGGTCAGAGAGATCGTCGAGCGGCGTATCGCCGAAACTCGCGAACGAGTGGCCGAGCTGCAGGCCCTGCAGGCGCGCCTGGAACAGGCGCTGGCGTTGTGGGCGGGAATGCCCAACGGCGAGCCCGACGGTCACGCCACCTGTGCGTTGATCGACGCGACCGGCGACGAGCTTCAACACACAAGCGCCGCTTGACCTATCAGTAGCTCACAGGCTCAGGCTGCCCTCTGTGAAAACAAAATGGTAAACGAGACATGGATATGACGCGAGAACACGCTGGCCCTGACCTCCACTTGATCAATGGCGGCTGCCGCGCCTGTGGAGCACCCATTACCGGCCTCTCCGTCACACGCAGCGAGGGTGGACGCTGCTGTGAATCGTGCTATCTGAATAGCCGTAAACAGGAAGTGAACATGTCTGCCCACGTCTACGAGGGTTTCGCGGAAGCACTGGTTGCAGCGCTCGATCTGCGCGAGCACGAGACCGGCCTTCATTCCAAGCGAGTGGCCTGCCACACCCTCGTCCTGGCGCGCTGTTTCACGACGGAACCCACGCGCTTGCGCGATGTGTACTGGGGCGCACTGCTCCATGATCTGGGCAAGATCGGTATCCCGGACGCCGTGCTGCTGAAGCAGGGACCGCTCGACGAAACCGAGTGGGCCGTCATGCGCGCGCATCCGGAGGCTGGCCAGCGCATCCTGATGCCAATGCCGGCCCTCGACGAAGCCGCCGAGATTGTCTTGTGTCACGAGGAGCGCTACGACGGCAGTGGCTACCCGGCCGGGCTACGTGGCAACGAGATTCCGCTTGGCGCGCGACTATTCGCCGTCCTCGACACGCTGGACGCCATGACTTCCGACCGCCCCTATCGCCGTGGCGTCGACTTCGACGCGGCGAAAGCGGAGATTGAACGCATGAGTGGCAGCCAGTTCGATCCGCTTGCCGTCGAGGTGTTCCTGCAGGAGGAAGCAACGCTGAGGGAAATGGTGACGCTCAAGTGCGGCGCCGCTCTATTGCCATGAACGACATCAGTAACGAAATCGATCAATCCGCCAAGGAGCCAGTTGTGCATCAACACGAGCATTCCGACGACCAGACATCTCGCAAACCCTCTGGAAACAGGGCCAGCCGACGCTCCGGGTGGGTGTTCGGCGGCTTCGCTGCCCTCTCGATGGTTCTCCTCGTCGTCGAGCACCGTAGCCACCTGCTTGCCTGGTTGCCGGCCTGGTGGCCCTGGCTGTTCCTGCTGGCGTGTCCGTTGATGCACGTCTTCATGCACGGCGGTCACGGTGATCACGGCGGCTCATCGAACAAGGTGGATGACAAATGAACGACCCATCCTCCTCCTACGGCCTGTGGTCGATGGTGGTGATCAACTCGGCGGTGTTCATCTTCTTCGCCTTCAGCTTCTTCAAGCCGCGCAGCAAGCGCGACTGGCGCACGCTGGGCATGTTTTCGGCGTTTGTCGTCGCCCTGTTCACCGAGATGTACGGCTTTCCGCTGACGATCTACCTGCTTTCGGGCTGGCTGGCACGGCAGTTTCCCGGTGTCGACTTCCTCGGACACGACTCGGGCCACCTGCTGGAGGTGATGTTCGGCTGGCGATCGAACCCGCATTTCGGGCCATTCCACCTGTTGTCGACGCTCTTCATCGGTGGCGGCTTCTGGCTGCTGGCAAGAGCCTGGAGGGTGCTCTACGCGGCTCAGGCGAGCGGCCTGCTGGCCACCGCCGGGCCCTACGCAAGGCTACGCCATCCGCAATATCTCGGTTTCATCCTGATCATGGTCGGCTTTCTGCTGCAATGGCCGACGCTGATCACCTTAACGATGTTCCCGATCATGATCGTGGTCTACCTGCGACTGGCACGCCGCGAGGAACGCGATGCTGCAGCGAGCTTTGGCGATGCATGGGTGTCCTACGCACAGCACACCCCGGGCTTCTGGCCGCGTTGGACATCTGGCGCAGGCGTCTCCTCACCCACATTGAAAGGCGAGGAACACCCATGAGGCGTACCACGACCGGCCTGCTGGCAACGCTGGGCGCGATCGTGGCCAGCGGCGCTGGAGCGGCCGTTACAACAGGCGAATCGACCTATCAATCCAGCTGCGTCGCCTGCCATGGTGCGGATGGCGTCGGCGTACTGCCCGGCGTCCCTGACCTGACCGCCACCGAGGGCCTACTTGCAGGCGATGACGAGGTGCTGATCAAACGTATCGCCGAAGGTTTTCAGAGCCCCGGGTCGCCGATGGCGATGCCGCCGCGGGGCGGCAACCCGAGCCTGAGCGACGAGGATCTCAAGGCAGTAGTGGACTACATGCGCAAGGAGTTTGCTGTCCGCTGAGCAATCGAGCACGCCACGCGTCTTCAACCATCGCGCCGGGGCCAACCCGGATCAACTCTTTCACCAAGGGATTTCAACATGAAAAACTATTCGAGTCTGGCCGCGACGGCCATCGTCATGGCCCTCTCCGCGCCAACGGCCTGGGCAGGCATGACCGTGTACATCCCTCTCGGTTCCGCGAACAAGGTCATTGCCGTCGACGCGGCGAGCAATCGCATCACTGCGACCTACGACGGCGTCGACAATCCGCACGGCCTGGTCGCCACCCCGGATGGTGAATACCTGGTCGCCGGCAGCTTGTCGGAAACCCCACTGCCTGCGGGCGCCGCGATGGATACCGCAAACAGCAAGCTGGCGGTGATTCATCCGGCGCACGGCCACGTCATGTCGACCATCCCGGTGGCCGGCTGGACGCATCATCAGGCGATCACTCCCGATGGCCGCTACGTGCTCTCTACACATCCCACACGCGGCGGCATCAGCGTTGCCGATCTGATCGAGAACAAGGTCGTCCACACCGTCGCCACCGGCCCGGCGCCGAACTACGCCGTGGTGACCCCAGATGGCAAGCGCGTTTACGTCAGCAACAGCGGCAATGGCACGATCAGCGAGATCGACACCGCCGACTGGAAAGTCACGCGCACCCTGGACGCCGGTGCCTCACCCGAGCACATGCTGCTGGCTCCCGATGGCAAGCGGCTGTACGTCGCCAACGCGCGCAGCGGAACGGTCAGCGCGGTCTCGCTCGAGACCGGCAAGGTCGAGCGCGAATACGTGATGGGCAAGCGCCTGCACGGGCTGGACATCAGCGATGATGGCCGCCAGCTGTTCGTCAGTCTGATCTCGGAGGACAAGCTGGTGGCACTCGATCCACAGACCGACGTGCGCCGTGTTTTGCCACTCACGCCCGCGCCGTACCATCTGGGCGCCGTGCGCGGTACCGGAAAGCTCTACGTATCCAGCCGCAAGGAACCCAAAATCTGGGTGGTGGACCAGAGCTCGCTGGAGGTGCTCGACACCATCCAGTTGCCCGGTGGCGAAGGACACCAACTGGCGATCGTGCCTTGAAGAAATAGTGCTTGACCTGTGAGCAACACACAGCTTCAGGCTGGAAGCCATACCACTTGGAAAGGATTGCCATGAACACGAGTGCAAGGTCGACCGGGCAAGGCCACGATCATCAGCCCGAGCATTCTCACAACGCGCATGGATCGCACGGCTCCCACTGCGAGCACGCGGCGGCCGAGGTCACGACGGTGAAGGATCCCGTATGCGGCATGTCTGTCGCTCTCGGGGCTGGCAAGCCGAGCTTCGAACACGACAGAAAAACGTGGCACTTCTGTTCGCAGAAGTGCCACGACAAGTTTGCCGCCGATCCCGCGCACTACCTGACAGGCGCGCACAAGGAGAAATCGCCTCCCGTGCCTGCAGGCACGCAATACACCTGTCCGATGCACCCGGAAATCGTTCGCGATGCCCCCGGTGATTGCCCGAAATGCGGCATGGCTCTGGAGCCGATGGGCGTCCCCACAGGCGACGAGGGCCCCAACCCCGAGCTGCTCGATTTCCGGCGCCGGTTCTCGATCGGCGCCGTGCTGACCGTGCCGCTGCTGATACTGACCATGGGCCCCTTCGTCGGCCTCGGCTTCGTGCGCGATGCGCTCGGCGAGCGCACCGCGCTGTGGATCGAATTTCTTCTGGCGACGCCAGTGGTGCTCTGGGCCGGCTGGCCGTTCTTCGTTCGCGGCGTCAAGTCGGTAGTCAATCGCAGCCTCAACATGTTCACGCTGATCGGCCTGGGCGTTGGCGCAGCCTATCTCTTCAGTCTGGTTGCGCTGCTGGCTCCCGACCTGTTTCCCGATGGCTTCCGCGATGCGCAGGGACATGTGGGCGTTTACTTCGAGGCCGGCGCGGTGATCATCGTTCTGGTCCTGCTCGGCCAGGTGATGGAACTTGGTGCGCGTGAGCGCACCGGCTCGGCGATCCGCGCGCTGCTCGACCTCGCGGCGAAGACGGCGCGCGTGATTCGTGCCGACGGGCGCGAGGAGGAAATTCCGCTCGAGGAAGTCGTCGTCGGCGACCATGTGCGGGTGCGGCCGGGCGACAAGGTGCCGGTGGATGGTCTGGTAATTGAGGGCCGTTCGTCGATCGACGAATCGATGATTTCCGGCGAAGCGGTGCCGGTCGAAAAGGTCGCTGGCGACGCCGTCACCGGGGCGACGATCAACGGCACCGGCTCGCTGGTCGTCGAAGCGAAGCGGGTCGGCGGCGACACCGTCCTCAGCCAGATCGTTGACATGGTCGCCAACGCGCAACGCTCGCGTGCTCCTATCCAGAAGCTCGCCGACTCGGTCGCCGGCAAGTTCGTCCCGGCGGTGATCGGCATCGCCATCCTGGCCTTCATCGCCTGGGCGATCTGGGGACCGGCGCCGGCACTTTCCTATGGCCTGGTCGCAGCGGTCGCGGTGCTGATCATCGCCTGTCCTTGTGCCCTGGGGCTGGCGACGCCAATGTCGATCATGACCGCGACCGGCCGCGGCGCGCAGGCTGGCGTGCTGATCAAGAATGCGGAAGCCCTCGAACGCTTTGCGAAGGTCGACACGCTGATTGTCGACAAGACCGGAACGCTGACCGTCGGCAAGCCGAAGCTGGTCGCGGTGCTGCCCGCTGCCGGACACGAGGAAACCGAGGTATTGCGCCTTGCCGCCAGCCTTGAACGCGGCTCCGAGCACCCTTTGGCCGAGGCGATCGTCGCCGGTGCGGAAGAGCGCGGCGTCGAACTTGCCAAGGCCGACGAGTTCGAGGCGATCACCGGCAAGGGCGTCAAGGGCGTGGTTGACGGCCAGGCGGTTGCCCTGGGCAACGCGGCGATGCTCACCGAGCTGGGCCTGGATAGCGGCGCATCGAGTGCGTTTGTCGAGGCGGCAAACGCTCGCCGCGACGAGGGTGAAACGGTGATGTTCGTCCTCATTGGTAGCGAAATAGCCGGCCTGGTGAGCGTCGCCGACCCCGTCAAGGAGACGACGCTCGAAGCGCTCAAGGCGCTGCATGCCGAAGGCCTGAAGATCATCATGGCCACCGGCGACAACGAGCGCACCGCCCGTGCCGTCGCCGGCCGCCTGGGCATCGATGAAATCCGCGCCGACGTGCTGCCCGCGGACAAGGCACGCATCATCAAGGAACTGCAGGCCACGGGCCACAAGGTCGCAATGGCCGGCGACGGCGTGAACGATGCGCCGGCACTGGCGCAGGCCGACGTCGGCATTGCCATGGGTACTGGTGCCGACGTGGCTATCGAAAGCGCCGGCTTCACCCTGGTGAAAGGGGATCTCAACGGTATCGTGCGGGCCCGGCGTCTGGCGCGCGCGACCATGCGCAATATCAAGCAGAACCTGTTCTTCGCCCTGGTCTACAACGCTGCGGGGGTGCCGGTGGCGGCGGGCATCCTGTATCCCTTCCTGGGCATTCTCGTCTCACCCATCTTTGCCGCCGCAGCGATGAGTCTGTCGTCGATCTCGGTGATCAGCAACGCCTTGCGGTTGCGCCGGGTGAAGATCTAGGCGGAGGCGTAAGGAACTGCGTCAACATTTACAGGAGAAGGTTATGGAATGGCTCACACAAAATTGGTTGTTGATCGTCTTCGGCATCGGCTTTTTTATGCTCATGCGGCGCGGTGGAATGTGTTGCGGCACGCATGGCGGACACCGGCATGGCTCAACGCCGGATAAGACGCCGGGCGAGCCCGACGGCAAGCCTGTAAGGGCGTCGGCGGCGCCAAAATAGCTTAGCCGTAGCGGCGCGCGGACGCATGCGATTTACCGCGATTTTTTTAAACTCAAGCAAGGAGAAAAACGATGAACAAGGAAGCCTCTGCCGTAGCCGGCAGGAAGCGCGACGACAAAGACCCGGTGTGCGGCAAACACATCAACCGCAATAAGGCGCATATCGTCGTCGAGCACGAAGGCCGGCAATACCTGCTTTGCTGCCCCTTGTGCCAGGCGGAGTTCGAGCGCGATCCGGCGAAGTACACGCATTGAGGCGCAGCCGGTGTCGTATGCTCTCGATGGACGCCTATGACACCGCTGGCAATAACGCTCATGGCGAGACCCGACAACTGCCACCCCATGAACCGGGCGATGCGCTCCGGCGACTCGCGGCAAGCGCGTGCACCGGATCCGGTCGGGGCAGGCACCCTGTCCCACGGCAAGCAGGCGTGGTTGATGCTGGTCGTTATCGTGTCGATGGCGATCTGTTATCCGCTGATCAAGGTGGGCCTGGCACTCGCCCCGCCGCTGCATTTTGCGGCGCTACGCACCATCCTCGGCGGCCTCACCCTGGTACTCGTGCTGGCGATCCGACGCAAGCGGCTGTGGCCGCGGGCAAGCCTGGCCCGATGGATTTTGCCGCTCGGCGTCTTGGCGACGACGCTGACCTTCGGGACGATGTTTGCCGGCCCGGCCTACATCGGTGCCGGCCTCGCCGCGGTGCTGGGCAATACGCAGCCGCTGATCATCATCGTGCTGGCAGCGCTTTTCCTCGGCGAACGAATCAGTCTGAGCAAAGCGGCAGCCTTGCTGTTCGGGCTGGCCGGCGTCAGCTTGCTGGCACTCCCTGCCTGGCGTCAGACCGGCGGCAGCGATTTATTCGGGATCGTCCTGGCGCTTGGCTCGGCGTTCAGTGCCGCCGTCGCCAGCGTGATCATGAAGCGCCTGCGACCGGGCGAAGATCTGATGTCGCTGATCGCCTGGCAGTTGGTCGTCGGCGGTAGCTTGCTGTTCGCCGTGTCACTGTCCTTCGAAGTGTCGCAAGGCATCGTCTGGACGGGCACTTTCGTCGGCATTCTGCTCATCCTGGCGCTGGCCGGAACGGCATTGAGCACCTGGCTGTGGTTCTGGCTTCTGCAAAGGGCGGAGGCCGGTCGCCTGTCCTTGTATTTGTTTCTCGTGCCGGTCCTCGGGCTTTTCGCCGCGATGGACAGCTTTGGCGAACGTCTGGGTGCCTTACAGGCGGGTGGCGTCGCGTTGATTCTGCTGGCCGTGGTGTGGTCGATGTTCAAGGTCCGTACCGAGCCTGCCGCGTCTTTTCTGCCGCCTGCCACTCAAGCCGTTCGGCGCATGCAATGAGATGAGGAGTACACGGCGCCACGCACTTTCAACCCGCACCCGGATCAAGGCGCCTTGAAGCGCAATCCGGATTGCGATCACCGGACATCAACGTCAAGGGTAAAAAATGAATACGACACAGGTCATCATCGGCATCGTGGTCCTAATCGCACTGAGCGGTTTTTATGTGATCTCAATCTTCAACAAGCTGGTGACGCTCAAGAACCGCTACAAGAACGCCTTCGCGCAGATCGAAGTGCAGCTCAAGCGGCGCTACGACCTGATTCCCAATCTGGTCGAGACGGCCAAGGGATACCTCAAGCACGAACGCGAAACACTCGAATCGGTGATTTCGGCACGCAACGAAGCTTCCGGTAGCCTGGCCCGCGCGGCAGCAGCCCCCGGTGACGCTGCCGCGATGACGGGTCTGATGGGTGCCGAAAACCGCCTCTCCGGCGCAATGATGAGCATGAAGATGGTGATGGAAGCCTATCCCGACCTCAAGGCCAGTCAGAACATGATGCAGGTCAGCGAGGAATTGACGAGCACCGAAAACAAGGTCGCCTTCGCCCGCCAGGCATTCAACGATCAGGTGATGGCCTACAACGTCTTCAAGCAAACTTTCCCACCGGTTTTTTTCGCCACCATGTTCGGCCATGCGCAAGATGCCACATTGCTTGAATTCGAAGACAGCGCGACCATCCAGGCGGCGCCGAAGGTGTCGTTCTGAGCGCGCTTTCGTGATCCGCCTACTTCCGCGATGAACTTCTTCGAATCGCAGGAGCGGGTGCGCAAGAACACGACGCTGCTGGTCGTGTTGTTCGCCCTCGCCGTCGTGGCCTTGATCGTCATGGCCAATGTGTTGGTGATGCTGGTTTTCGGATTCATCAGCAGCACGCAGTTGCGCGATGGTCAGGCGCTCATCCGGCAAATGGACTGGGCGACATTCGCCGCGGTCGGTGCCGGCGTCTGCGCGGTGGTACTTGCCGGCAGCCTCTACAAGATGATCGCCTTGTCGGCCGGCGGCAAGATTGTTGCGGAGTCGCTGGGCGGACAACTGCTCGCGCAGAATTCGCAGGACCTGAATCAGCGCAAGCTGCTCAACGTCGTCGAGGAAATGGCCATCGCCTCGGGTACGCCGGTGCCGCCGGTGTACCTGCTGGCCGATGAACCGGGCATCAACGCCTTCGCCGCCGGCTTTTCGCCGCGCGACGCGGTGATCGGCGTCACTCAGGGCGCCATCGAGCGTCTGAACCGGGAGCAACTGCAGGGCGTCATCGCCCATGAGTTCAGCCATATCTTCAACGGCGATATGCGACTCAATATCCGCCTGATGGGCGTACTCAATGGCATCCTGGTGCTTGGCATCATCGGTTATTTCCTGTTGCGCGCGGCGCCGTTCTCCGGCCGCCGACGCGGCAACGACAAGGGTGGGGCCGGCATCCTGGCGCTTGCTCTGGGCTTGATGGCCATTGGTTTTGCCGGCACGTTTTTCGGCAACCTCATCAAGGCCGCGGTGAGCCGGCAGCGGGAATACCTGGCCGACGCCTCCGCAGTTCAGTTCACGCGCAACCCGAACGGCATTGCCGGAGCGCTGAAGAAGATCGGCGGTCTGGCCTACGGTTCGAGCGTGCGAAGTCCAGGCGCTGCCGCAGCCAGTCACGCTTTTTTTGCCAAAGGCATTTCGGGGTTCACGCAGTGGTTGTCCGCCACGCATCCACCGCTGGAGAAGCGCATCCGGCGTATCGATCCGCAATGGGACGGCTTGTTCGACGTTTCCGAATCACCCGCGGAATCTGCAATTGAACGCGAGTCCGGTATCGAGAACGCTGCGCAACACGCATCCGCCCGCAAGCGCGTCGGAAGCGTTGGCACCATGGCTGCGGGTTCCGTGGCCGCCGAGCTTATGGCGGTGATGGCGCAGGTCGGTCAGCCGCAGCCGCAGGCGGTCGATTACGCCCGCGCGCTGCTGGCGGAATTGCCCGCACCGATCCAGGACGCGGCGCGCGAACCCTACGGCGCGCGCGCCCTCGTTTATGGCCTGCTGCTCGACAAGGGGGAAGCGGTTCGCACGCGGCAATTGAACCAACTGCAGGCCTATGCCGACCCGGACGTTTTTGCATTGACCCGCGCCTTGATGCTGCCGCTCGATACGCTGGATGTCAGATTCCGCCTGCCGATCATCGATATCGCCATGCCCGCGCTCAAGCAGTTGTCCGCCGCGCAGTACCGGTCGTTCAAGGGCAATCTGCTTGCCCTGATCGCAATGGACGCCAGGGTCGACCTGATGGAGTGGTCGTTGCAGAAGATCCTCTTCCGGCATCTGGACAGCCAGTTTTTCAAGCATGCCCCGACGAAAGCGCGCTACGCCGATTTCGAGCAGCTGACGACGGAAGTCGGCCTTGTGCTGTCGGTGCTGGCGCATGCCGGCGCGGAGCGCGCTGGCGATGGTGACGCGCTGGGCGCTTTCCAGGCGTCACTGCGCGCGCTCGGGGCAGACGGACCGAGCTTATCGGCGATCGGTCAAATCGGCATCGCCGACCTCGATCGTGCGCTGGTCAAACTGGACGAACTGCAAGCGCCTGCCAAATCCCGATTCCTGACGGCCTGCGTCGCCGGCATCTGGCACGATCGGCGGGCAACCGCCGCCGAAATCGAGTTGCTACGGGCCTTTGCGAGTGTTCTGGATTGCCCGATACCGCCGAGTGTGGCGGCGTGAAGATAAACGCTTGAGCAGGATTACCAGGAGCTTGACCCGTGAGCAATACACAGGTCCAGGCTGGAAGCCATATCACGTGGAGAGGATTGCCATGAACACAAGCGCAAAGTCGCGATGGCCGGCGACGGCGTCAACAATACGTCGGCGTGCCGGTGGCTGCGGGCATCCTGTATCCCTTCCTGGGCACTCTCGTCTCACCCATCTTTGCCGCCGCAGCAATGAGTCTGTCGTCGATCTCGGTGATCAGCAACGCCTTGCGACTGCGCAGGATCTCTATCTGACCTAAGGGAGCAAGTGATGCCAATAGAAAGCAAAGTAGAAGACGTGGTGTGCGGCATGATGGTCGAGCCAGATCGTTTTCACTTCCGCTATCAGGAGGCATTTTCGCTCCTCGCAAACCCTTGCCACTGCTGGGTTGGAGACGGGCGAAGAAATCTTCTACCCCAGATTGGCGCCCGTTGTCGTGCCTTCAGCGGTTGTTTATGCATTGGCCATCAACTTTTACCCCACCACGAGATTTCTGGGGTAGAAGCGATAAATTCGCGCAATAACAGTCACTTAGGTGTCCCTGTTTATGGTATGATCATACTTTCCATCTGCCCGAGAGCGCCGCCATGGCCCATGGCCCATGGCCCATGGCCCATGGCCCATGGCCCATGGCCCATGGCCCATGTCCCGCAAGCCCGACTCTTCTCCTGGGAGGACGTTGAAAGCTGCTCCGATCTCGACCGCTTGTCGTTGGCGCTCGATTACCTGCCGGACGATGCGCTGATGCAGGCCCTCGAAGCGCGGCGGGCGAAGGGCCGAGACGACTATCCGGTGCAGGCGATGTGGAATGCCGTGATCGCCGGGGTGGTTTTCCAACATCCGAGCATCGCCTCGCTGCGACGGGAACTTGGCCGCAACCCGGCGCTGATGGATCGCTGTGGGTTTGAAATGCTTCCCGTGGCGAAGAAACCAGCGGTCGGTACCCACGTGATCCCCCTTGACCCCTATCTCGGCGTTCCGCCCGACGCCGCGTTTTCCCGCTTTCTGGCAAACCTGATCAAACTGGAAGCGGCCGGTGACTACACGAAGCAGATGCTGGCCTCGCTGCGGCAGAGTCTCTCCGAGGTATTGCCCGATTTCGGCCGCCACCTGGGCTTCGACGGCAAGGCGATCGAAAGCCACAGCACTGGACAGAAAGACCGCGAGACGAGCAAGACCTCCGATCCAGACGCGGACTGGGGCCACCACAAGACCTCGGGGATCGATGCAAACGGCAAAGCCTGGAGCAAGGTCAAGAGCTGGTTTGGCTATGGCTTGCACGTGATCGCGGACACGCACTACGAGTTGCCGGTCGCCGTCGTGGTGACTTGTGCATCGGCATCTGAATCCACGACCCTGCGCCAAATGATCGGCGAACTGTTCACCGAACAGCCGGTACTGGCCCAACGGTGTGAGGATTTCAGTGCCGACCGCGGGCTCGATGCCGGTGAAACGAAAGCTCTTCTGTGGGACACCTACCGTATTCGGCCACTGATCGACACGCGCGAACTGTGGCGCGCAGAGAAGCAGGAGCCCGGCTTCGATCCGTCCAGCACGATTACCCGTCCGCTGTTTCCCGATCGCGCCGATACCATCGTCCATACCGAGATGGGCAATGTCCGCTGCTGTTGTCCGCAGACGGGTGAAGTGCGCGACCTGGTCTTTCAGGGCTTCGAAGCCGATCGGGACACGCTGAAGTACCGTTGCCCGGCGGCCTACGTCGGCAGTGTGTGCGCGGGCGCTGAGACCTGCCACGCTGCCGGCGACGTCAATCCCGGCGCCTTTGGCCGGGTCGTTCGCATCAAGATTACCGAGCAGGATCGCCGGATCTTCGTACCGACGCCCCATGGCAGCCCGAGCTGGCATCGGGGCTACAACCGGCGCACCGCACTGGAACGAATCAACAACCGTATCGACAACGGCTTCGGCTTTGAGCACCACTTCATCCGCGGCATAAACAAGATGAAACTGCGTGTCGGACTCGCCTTTGCGGTCATGCTCGCGATGGCGCTTGGGCACATCAAGCAGGGACGTGCTCACCAAATGCGCTCACTGGTCCAGACTCCACGACACGCCAGCGGTTAGCGCTACGACGCGACTCCCACCCACCCGGCACACCCTACCGCGATTCTCCAGCGGGGACGGCGGCCGCCCAAGGATCGCAAAAACCGGAAAAACCCGGGCGCCGCCAACGAAAAACCAGCGACGCCTCGCCCCTTCCGCTGCCGGCACGCTGATGTCGTCGCCAAAAATCCAAAAGACATATTTGATGCGCTGGAAAATCGACACAGCGAAAATGTCTCAGCTTGACAAATCCTATCCTCCAGGATAGGATAAAAGGTATGAGCACGCACACTTCCCATCCAGAGATCATCAAGCGCCTGAAACGGGCTGAAGGCCACCTCAGGAGCACCATCGCCATGCTTGAGGACAGCCGTGACTGTCTGGCGATCGCCCAGCAACTGCAGGCCGTCGAAAGCGCAGTCGGCAATGCCAAGAAGACGCTGGTGCACGACCACATCGACCACTGCCTTGAACAAGCAGTACGCGACGCGCCGCAAAGCGCGGAAGAGACTATCCGCGAGTTCAAAGCCATCACCAAATATCTCTGAAGGAAACACGATGACCAGTTTTTCCACCCTGCTGGCGCAGGGCGCGGGAAACGCCTGGCTGTTTATCCCGAGTGCGATCTTGC
>QPGA01000006.1:98464-101756 GCA_003332265.1 Candidatus Accumulibacter meliphilus | reverse complement strand
TGACATGTTTGTGCAAGACTGAAACTCAGCGCCTATCGACCCCCGATCATCTACCCACAGGATCCGCCATGAAACCTTTGTTTCCCGTCATTTCCCTGCTTGCCCTAGCCCTTGCCAACCCGGTGTTTGCCGCCGCTGAGCACGATTCTCATCATCCGGCGGGCAGCGGCGCCGCTAGCGTCAAGGCGGCAGCATCTGAAGGCACCGTCAAGAAAATAGACAAGGCTGCTGGCAAGATCACCATCAAACATGGCCCGCTGGCCAGTTTGAACATGCCGCCGATGACCATGGTCTTCCGTGTCAGTGACCCGGCGATGCTCGATCAGGTCAAGGCGGGCGAGAAGGTGAGTTTCACTGCGGAGAATGTCGGCGACGCCTTGACGGTCACCGCACTCGAGCCCGCGAAGTAGTTTCCTTTCTCCCCCCCTACGGGAGCAGCGTGCTTCGTGAGTCGCGTAGGCGACTTTCACATTAACGGTCATGACAGTCGAAACACCCCGGATCATGAAAGTCATGACCGTTTCCCCCTCTTCCCCAACCCTTCTCCCGCGAGGGGAGAAGGGAGCTTCGTGAGTCGCATACGCGACTTTCACATTAACCGGATTCCCGACAGATGATGCTTTCCACGCCAAGCGCGCTCACGGCACGCCTTGCTGCGGCCGGCTGTGTGCTGCTTGCGCTCGTGCTAGCCAACGCGCCGGCTTACGCGCAGGGCCCACTCGCCCCGCCGCTGGGTGCTTCGCTCAGCGGCTTGCTGAGCTACGCCCGCGAGCACAATCCCGAGCTGAGTGTCCGCAAATTCGAGGCGGAAGCGGCACGGGAACGGGTCGAGCCGGCTGCGGCGCTGCCCGATCCGCGTTTCGAGCTCGAACTGATGGACTTCACCAATACCGTGAATTCCGAACGTGCGCCCTCGCTGCTGCCGGGGCAGGTGGGCAATACCCGCTACCGGGTCGTCCAGCCGCTGCCGTTCTGGGGCAAGCGCGAGCTGCGCGGTGAAGTCGCCGAGGCGCTCGCCGAGCAGGTCGAGACCCTGCAGGACGGCACCGTGCTGGAGGTCGAGAACCGCATCAAGACCGCCTACGCCAGGCAGTTCCAGGCCTCCGGCCAGATCCGCATCCTTCGTGAGACCCTGTCGCTGCTCGACGCTATCGAGCAGCTGGTGCTGACCCGCTACGGCGTCGGTCTGGTACCGCAGCAGGACGCCCTGCGGGCCCAGAGCGAACTGACCAGCGTCAAGATCGATCTCGTCGAAGCCGAACGTCGCAAGCGCGACAATGCCGCCAAGCTCAATGCCCTGTTGGCGCGCGATGGCGATGCCCCGCTGGCCGAGCCCGCGCAACTGCCGCCAGCCCCCGCCAGAATTTCCTACCAGAGCCTGCTCGAACAGATCCGCACGCGCTCGCCAGAGGTCTCACGCGAACGTTTCGGCGTCGTTGCCGCACAAAAGAGTCGCGAGCTGACCTGGTTGAACCGCTATCCGGACTTCGCCGTCGGCCTGACCAATAACCGCCCCTACAATGCGTCGGACAACTGGGAAGTGATGGTCGGAGTGACCATTCCGCTGCAACAGTCGTCCCGGCGCGCCCAGGAGCGCGAGGCAGAACGCCGCCTGGACGCCGCGCAGACGCGTGTGCTGGCCGCTGAAACGCGCCTCGCCGGCCGGCTTGGCGAAACGCTTGCCGCTTTCGAGGCCAGCCGCGACAAGGCGCGCCTGCTGAAAAACACCTTGCTGCCGCAGGCCAGCGCCACTTTCGACGCGGCACAGTCCGGTTACGAAAGCGGCCGCGTCAACTTCAACACCCTGATCGACGCCGAGCGGCAGATCCTGCGCGCTCGCCTAGCCTTGCTCGACGCCGACGTGGAAACGGCCGTTCGCCTCGCCGAACTCGAATTGCTGACCGGAGAAGCGCTGTGAACCGCAGTCTCAAATTTACCCTGGCAGTCGCCGTGATCGCCACCATCGCCGCCGCCCTTGGAGCCGGCTACTGGTTCGGCAGGCAGCAGCCGGCCGCTGCGTCGACCATGGCAATGGCCGACGCAGCCAGCGGCGATACCGCCGCCTCTCCCTCACCAGCCGGCAAGAACGAACGCAAGCTCCTCTACTACCGCAATCCGATGGGCTTGCCCGATACCTCGCCCGAGCCGAAGAAAGACTCGATGGGCATGGACTACATCGCAGTCTACGAAGACGACGCACCCGACGACAGCGGCGCCGTCAAGGTCAGCCCGGCGCGTATCCAGACCCTCGGCGTCAAGACCGCCCGTGCCGAGGAACGCACCCTGGACGCGGCCTTGCGCACCGTCGGCCGGGTAGAGGTCGACGAGCGCCGGATTCACGACGTTGCGCCACGCTTCGAAGGCTGGATCGAACGGCTGCAGGTGAGCGCTACCGGTGATCCGGTGAGCAAGGGACAGGCACTGTTCTCGGTCTATAGCCCGGAGCTGGTCTCCGCCCAGAAGGAATTGCGCATCGCCGAGACGCTCGAGCAGAGCGCCGGCAATGCCGATCCGGTAGCCCGCGAGGGCGCCCGCCGCCTTGCCGAAGCCGCTCGCGAACGGCTGCGCAACTGGAAGGTTGCGGGCGCGGCCGGTTCGCAGAACGCGCTGGTCACCTTCTCCTCGCCGGCCACCGGCGTGGTACTCGAAAAGAAGGCCATCGAAGGGATGCGTTTCATGGCCGGAACGGTCATCTATCGTATCGCCGACCTGTCCACCGTCTGGGTGATCGCCGATGTCTACGAACAGGATCTGGCCCGGGTCAAGCTCGGCGAAAGCGCGCAGGTGATCATCGACGCCTTTCCGGGACATCCCTTCGAAGCCAAAGTCACCTACCTCTATCCGACGCTCAACGCCGCGACACGCACCACTCCGGTCAGGCTCGAACTAAAAAACCACGACGGGATGCTGCGTTCGGGCATGTTCGCGCACGTCGAGATCGCCACCGCGGGTAAGGCTGCACGCCTGACCGTGCCGCCATCGGCAGTGATCGACACCGGCGACCGCCAGGTGGTCCTGCTCGTGCTGGGCGAGGGCAAATACAAACCACAGGCCGTGAAGATCGGTCTGCGCGGACGCGAGGCGGTCGAGATTCTCGAAGGCATTCAGGTCGGCGACGAAGTAGTCACCGCGGCCAACTTCCTGATCGACGCGGAAAGCAACCTCAAGGCGGCCTTGTCGACCTTCACCGCACCACAGTCGGCAGAATCGGCCAAAGCGGTGGCGAAACTGTACCAGGCGCAGGGCTCGATTGATTCACTGGACATCGCGTCGAACACCGCGTCGGTTACGC